>JAZRST010000071.1:0-48374 GCA_045651625.1 Acutalibacteraceae bacterium
TATATGCGGCCTTTTCTAAAAATTCAATCTGTTCTTTTTCTGACTTGTCCTTACATTCATATGCGGCAAGGGCCATACCGGCCGCTGCGGCAGTATAGGGGCCTGCACTCTGAGTTACCATATCCTTTATAGCCTTAGTTACCTCAAGATGATTCTTACAGGTAACAAATTCCGTTCTTAAAGGGTAAATTCTTCTGTCCAGAATCTTAACGGCACCGTCTTCATACCAGGCTATATTTTCATACTGAAGCATAAATGCCAGTGTTTTATCTGCTCTTTCCATTCCAATCACCTTAATTATAAAGTCTTTCTACTGATTTTTTTACGTTATAATAAATCTTTTCCTTATCAAGGGTCTTGAATTCACCCTTCTCGTAAAGTATCTTACCGTCAACAACTGTAAGCACAACGTCGCTTCTGCCGGCAGAATATACAACGAGAGCCGCCTCATCAAGACAAGGAAGCATATTGGGAGCATCGGTTCCGATTGCAATAAAATCAGCTTTATAGCCGGGAAGAATATTACCGCAGCCTTCTCGGCCCTGCAGCATTGCACCGTTGACAGTCGCCATTTTAAGAATCTTTTCCGCACTCATTATCGTAGCATCACGGTGATAGCCGTTATGTATAATGGATGCAATGTGCATTTCCTCAAGCATATCAAGATTATTGTTGCTTGCCGCTCCGTCAGTACCGAGAGCAACGTTAATACCCTTGGCAACATAATCCTCAATGGGAGCAAAGCCGCTTCCGAGCTTCATATTGCTTGTGGGATTGTGCACAACGGAAATATTGTGCTTTCTGAAAATTTCAGCATCCTCATCAGTCAGGAAAACACAGTGAGCCGCAAAGGCACGGGAATCGAATGCACCGAGAGACTCAAACCATTTTGTAGGAGTCATATTGTATTTACCGATACATTCATTGTGCTCCTTGAGAGTTTCGGAAATATGAATATGCATATTTCCCTTTCTTTCATTACAAAGAGCACTGTAATAGCGTGTCGTCTTTTCGTCGCAGGTATATTCTGCGTGAATACAGAAATCCACAAGAATTCGTCCGTCGAAAGCCTTATTATAATTATCAAAAAGCTCAATTGACTGCTTTATTCTGTAGGAATCCGCAGGATTTTCATTGGGGTCGAAGCACTGCACGGGACGTGAGATATTTGCACGGAGACCTGCCTTGCCTACAGCCTCGCAGGTTCTTTCAGGCTCAAAATACATATCCGAAAAGCTGACCGTGCCCGAGGACACCATTTCCATAAGTGCAAGGTATGATCCTGCTTCAATATCCTCTGCCGTAAGCTTGTCCTCAACGGGAAATACCTTCTGGAAAAGCCACTTGTCAAGAGGTAGGTCACTTCCCACACCTCTTAAGAGCGTCATAGGAGAATGTGTATGACAGTTATAGATACCGGGCATAATTATTGTGCCTGACATATCCTTTACACAGTCAAAGTCACACTTGGGCTCTTCACTTCCCACGTATTCAATTATATCGTTACAGACTGAAAGAAAACCGTTTCTGATGACGTTAAGCTTTCCTTCAACAAAATTAAGAATTGATGCGTTTTTATATAAAGTCTTCATAATCATAACCTGCTTATAAGTTTTTCTACGTAATCACAGAAGGGCTTACTGATACTGGAGGCAGTCTCCCCTACCTCTTCATCCGTAAGCTTTCTGTCAAGCACACCTGCCGCCATATTGGTCATAACGGAAAGACCGAGAAGGGGCATTGAGCAATGGGCGGCTGTCAGCGCTTCCGTAACAGTTGACATACCCACGGCATCAGCACCGAGAATCCTTGCCGCTCTGATTTCAGCGGGAGTTTCAAACTGCGGACCCGTGAAATACATATACACACCCTCACGGAAGGTAAGCTCCGAGCCTTCTGCACATTCCTTGGCAATTTCACGTAAGTCCTTAGTGTACATATCGGTGGTATCAAAGAATCGTGGACCGAATTCATCTATATTATCACCCTGCAGAGGGCTTGCGCCCGTCAGCTTCAGGTGATCCTTTATTATCATTATGTCACCTACGTTATAATCCGTATTTACTGCACCTGCGGCATTGGTGACAATTGTCTTCTGCACACCCAAAAGCCTGAAAAGTCTTATGGGAAGAGTGAGCATTTCAAAGGGATAGCCCTCATAATGATGAAATCTTCCCGACATACAGATTATCTTTTTCCCGCCAAGCCTTCCGTATATCAGCCTTCCCTCGTGAGATTCAACGGTGGACACAAGAAAATTCGGGATATCCTTATAATCAATCTCTATGGGGTTTTCTATTCTCCCTGCTATACTTTTAAGTCCCGAGCCGAGAATAATACCGATTTCAGGCTCGTCCTTGATAATATCCTTCACAAAATCTGCTGATTTCTTAAAATACTGAAAATTAATTTCCGACATTTAAAACACCTCTCATTTAATTTTACCACAAAATTTTTCCGTTAGCAACAAAAAAAGCAGACCGTTTATAAGGTCTGCTTTTTAATATTTATTTAATGCTGAAAAGAATATCTCCGTAAGAGGGATAGGGCCAGAACTGTGAGTGAGTCTTGGTTTCAAGCTCGTCAACGAGAATTCTGAGCTCTGTCATAGAAGAAAGAAGCTTATCCTTGCTGAAAAGTGCAAGACTTGTGTTGTCAGAGCATTCAAGTGCTTCAATCATATAATTTTCAAGCTCCTTCTTCTTTGAGAAAGCAGCAGACTGAAGTGTTGAAAGGTCCTTTACAAGCTCTGTTTCATAATCGCAGGGGATGTCAACGCCAAGGCTCTTCTTGGTGATTGCAGTTCCTGCAAGCTCACGGATATATGCGCTTACTGCGGGTAAGATATCCTTATTTACCATATCGAGCATTGTAAGAGCCTCGATATTGATAATCTTGCAGTAATTTTCAGAAAGAATCTCATAACGAGCCTTAAGCTCCTCAACTGAATAAACCTTGTGAGTTGTGAAAAGAGTAATGTTCTTTTCTGCAACAAGGCTGGGAAGAGCATCGGGAGTAGTCTTCATATTAAGAAGACCTCTCTTTTCAGCCTCAAAAATCCAGGCATCGTCGTAGCCGTTGCCGTTGAAGATGATTCTCTTGTGATTTGAAATTGTGGTCTTAATGAGATTGTGAAGTGCTGATTCAAAATCATCGGCATTTTCAAGCACGTCAGCAAACTGTCTTAAAACCTCAGCAACAGCAGTGTTAAGAACAACGTTGCAGTTTGAAATTGTATTTGATGAGCCCAGCATTCTGAACTCGAACTTATTACCCGTAAATGCAAAGGGAGAGGTTCTGTTTCTGTCGGTTGTATCCTTGGGGAACTTGGGAAGAGTATGTACGCCGATACGAAGAATCTCTTTTTCCTTGGTATCAAGAGCCTTATCCTCTTCAATTGCCTCAAGAATTTCAGTAAGCTCATTACCGAGGAACATTGAAACAACTGCAGGAGGTGCTTCAAGAGCGCCGAGTCTGTGGTCGTTGCCTGCTGCAGCAACTGACACTCTGAGAAGATCCTGATAATCGTCAACAGCCTTAATAACAGCACAAAGGAAAAGAAGGAACTGCGCATTTTCACCGGGAGTATCACCGGGATTAAGAAGATTGATACCCGTGTCTGTAGAAATTGACCAGTTGTTGTGCTTACCGCTGCCGTTTATACCTGCAAAGGGCTTTTCGTGAAGCAGACAAACCATATTGTGTCTTCTTGCAATTTTCTGCATAAGCTCCATTGTAAGCTGATTATGGTCTGCTGAAATATTTGTTGTTGAGAAAACGGGAGCTAATTCGTGCTGTGCGGGAGCAGCTTCATTATGCTCTGTTTTAGCAAGAATTCCAAGCTTCCAGAGTTCTTCATCAAGCTCTGTCATAAAAGCCTTGATACGGGGCTTTATGGCGCCGAAATAGTGATCGTCAAGCTCCTGCCCCTTGGGAGGACGTGCACCGAAAAGAGTTCTTCCCGTAAATACAAGGTCCTTTCTCTTTTCGAACATATCCTTATCGATAAGGAAATATTCCTGCTCAGCACCTACCGTGGCATTGATTCTTGAAACGTCATCGTGACCGAAAAGCTTGATAACGCGCATTGCCTGACGGTTGATAGCTTCCATTGAACGAAGAAGGGGTGTCTTTGCATCAAGAGCATGACCGCCGTATGAGCAGAAGGCAGTGGGAATACAAAGAACGCCGTCCTTTATAAATGCATAAGAGGTTGCATCCCAGGCAGTATAGCCTCTTGCCTCGAATGTGGCACGAAGACCGCCTGAGGGGAAGGATGAAGCATCAGGCTCACCCTGAATAAGCTCTTTACCCGAAAACTCCATAATAACCTTATTTCCGTCAACGGGAGAAATAAAGCTATCGTGCTTTTCTGCAGTAATGCCCGTCATAGGCTGGAACCAATGAGTATAGTGTGTTGCACCCTTTTCAATAGCCCAGTCCTTCATAGCATTTGCAACAACGTTTGCAAGACCAAGCTCAAGATGCTTGCCCTGCTTTATTGTGCGCTGAAGAAGCTTATAGGTTTCGTGAGGAAGCTTTTCCTTCATCACGTTGTCATTAAATACGTTTGAGCCGAAATATTCGCTTACTCTTGCCATAATGAACCCCTTTTTCCTGAAAATAAATATAATGGGACTGCAGAAATCCTGCAGCCCCTTTGCTGTCTCACGTATTTTATATCAATACTGCATATTTGTCAAGTGTTTATGCTAAATTTCTGCAGTATATACTTAATTATTCTGCTTCTTCAGGCTCAATAAGACCGTAGCCTCCGTCTTCACGTCTGTAAACAACTGCTACCGAATCGTTAGCCGAATTGCGGAACATGTAGAATTTGTGTCCCAGCATATTCATCTGAAGAATTGCTTCGTCAACTGACTGAGGCTTGATGGGAATGGATTTTGTTCTGACAAGCCGGAATTCAGGCTCTTCATCCTCAAAGCCCTGATAGTCATCAAAAGCACCTGAGCGCAGGCGTTTTTCAAGCTTTGTTTTGTTCTTACGAATCTGACGGATAAGAAGGTCTACACAATTATCAAGTGCTTCGTTCATATTTTCCGCCTTTGCCTGTGCCCTGAAAATCATTCCGTCGTTAGTTACTGTGATTTCCACGGTCTGCGAAGTTTTCTCCACGGTTGCAGTTACTTTTGCCGAGGCCTCGTCTCCGAAGAAGCGGTCAATTTTCTGAAGCTTCTTTTCAGCGTGCTCCTTGAAGGAATCTCTTGGAGTACATTTCCTGCCGATAACTGTAATTTTCATAACTACATCCCCTTTGGAATAGAATTTGAAAAAGAAAAACGGACGGATACCGAAGAAATATGACTTTCTTCCTCACCGCCCTTCTCTCTGTTTCAATTGAATTATATCACAGAAATCGTACTTTGTAAAGATAATTTTATACAGTTTTACTACTTTTTTTAAGTTTTATCTGAAAATTTTATAAACTTTGCGACATTATATTACAAAAGCTACGTGCCTTGTTACATGACAGCCGATATTTACTGCAACGGGAAGCCCTGCAATATGTGTGGGATACACCTCAATATTACAAGCAAGAGCCGTACAGTCCCCCGAAAAGCCCTGCGGACCGATGCCCGTTTTATTCACAGCTTCAGTAATCTCCGCTTCCATATCGGCATAGAAGGGATTTTCATTTCTGATATCGGTGCTTCTGCAGAGCGCCTTCTTGGAAAGATATGCAGAATATTCGAAATCACCACCGATTCCCACGCCTATTACAAGCGGCGGACAAGGCTTTGCATCTGCATCCTTTACAACGGACACAACAAAATCAATAATATCCTTCTTTGTCACCGTGGGATTAAACATCCTGATTCTGCTCATATTTTCACTGCCGAAGCCCTTTGGAGCAACAGTAAGTCTGATTTTATCACCGGTAACAATTCTTGTATGAATAACTGCAGGAGTATTATCCCCCGTATTTATTCTCTGTAAGGGGTCAGCAACTACTGACTTTCTGAGAAAGCCCTCGGTGTAGCCCATTCCCACTCCGAGATTAACAGCATCCTCAAAGCTTCCGCCCGTGATATGCACGTCCTGACCGATTTCTGCAAAAATTACTGCCATACCGCAGTCCTGACAGACGGGAATCTGCTTTTCCTGAGCAATGCGGTAATTTTTCTCCATATCAGAAAAAACGTCCCTTGCAACCGCCACAGTCTCCCGTGCTTTATATTCAGCTATAAGACATTTAAGGTCATCAGGCAGACAGATATTTGCCTTTATTACAGCATCCCTTACTGCCGATGTAATTTCACTTACGTTTATTTCTCTCATATTAGCTCTCTTTCTTCTTCACACACCATATTAAACAACAACCGCCGAAGAAACAGTCTTCAGCGGTTATATTATGTAAATTTATTTATTATAGCCGCGGCGTGTACCGGTCTTGAAATCTCCGCTTTTCTTGAGGACAGAAATCTTTTCATCACTTTCCTGCTTGAACTTTGCCATCATATCTTCGAAGGACATCGGGGCTGCTGCAGGCTGCTGAGGCTTTGATGCCTGCTGTGAGAAGCTTTTCTGAGAGTTATTTCTCTGATAATTGTTTGACTGACGGGGTTCTCTCTTGGGAGCCTCCTGAGCTTTCTCGGGCTGAGGAAGGGTCTGCTTGATTGAAAGGCTGATTTTGTTGTTCTCGTTAATTGCAAGAACCTTGACCTTTACCTCCTGACCTTCCGAAAGAAATTCCGTTATGTCCTTAACGTAGGTTGCGGCAACCTCGGAAATATGAACCATTCCGCTTTCGCCGTTTGACATTCTGACAAATGCGCCGAATGAAGTAAGTCCTGTGACTTTACCTTCATAAATTTCACCAATCAGTGACTGCATAAATTAAAGGGTCCTCCTGAATTCAGAGATTTATTAAACCGCTGAAAGCTCAGCGGTCAATTACTTACTTGCCGGGGGTTACATCATAATAAACCTTCTCATCGGGATAAGCATATCCTCTTTCGCGTGCAAGATGCTCATAAAGCTCTGCATCGTCGGAATTATTGATGAGATAGTCCATTTCCTGATTTTCCTGCTTTAACTGCTCAAGCTGTAAATTAAGAGCGTCAAGCTTGTTCTGCTTTTCATTTGAATCTATTGAAATTGTGGTAAAAATCATAACGGATGCAACGAATGCAACAATGATACAAAGCACAAGAATAATACTGCGACGACCTGAAGCCTTAGTCACAAAAAACACCGTCTTTCCCTGAAATATATATAAAGTAGAAAATAACATTAATAACACGATAATTATATAATACAAATTATCTGATATCAAGTGTTTTTTGTAAAAAATTTCAATTTTTTTGAGATTTTTTTGTACATTTAAATAGTTTTTTTGTCACACCGCATATTCTTTCAAATAAGCTCTTCCATAGCCCTGAAATCAGCTCTCCCGGGAAGATACGCCATATAATAAATCCCATCAATTCCCCTGCCGCAACATAAAACCGCAGCATACCCGAGCAGTATTTAAGAGAGAACAAAAAGCACGTAAAAGCCGATACGGTAAAGAATAAAATGTCTCTGAGACACACCGATACGGTGCTTTTTCCGAAGGATATGTTTGTAAAATTAAGAAAAGAAAAAAACATTCCAAGAAGATATCCCATTCCCACGGCCTTTATAAGCACCGACAGCTGCACCTGATGATCAAAGCCCGTTATCATCTGAACACCTTACTGAAGAAGCCCTGATGCTTTGTGCTCCGTTCTGAATATGAAACGGAGTTCACCTTACCTGATGCAGTAACCTCACCGCTTCCGGTATCAAGAACGCTTATCTGCAGATTCTCCCCCTTTATTGTTATCTGCCCGTAAGAAGTATAAAGAATAATCTCCTCATCACTGAAATTATCAGCCTCGGTAACACCCGTGACCGAAATATTCTTCCTTCCGTCAACAACTAAAGTATGGGGTATCATTACCTTCTTTTCTTCCACAATAATCACCCTTTTGTGTTTTTCTCTTAATATATATGAAATGAAATCTGCATATATCAAAAATTCATAAAAATGTTTCATTCTTTTCGTATGATTTTATAATGCAAATTTCCGGCGTTTGTGATAAAATTAAGGCAGAAATTTATCAGGAGGAATTAATATGATCAGAATCGAAATGGACAACGGTGCTCTTATTGACATCGAGCTTTATCCCGATAAGGCACCCAAGACTGTTGCTAACTTTGAAAAGCTTGTAAAGGAAGGCTTCTATGACGGTCTTACCTTCCACAGAATCATCAGAGGCTTTATGATTCAGGGCGGCGACCCCAACGGTACCGGTATGGGCGGTGCAAAGGAAAAGATTTACGGTGAGTTCGCCTATAACGGCTTCCCTCAGAATGACATCAAGCACGTAAAGGGCGTTATTTCAATGGCCCGTGCTCAGGATCCCAACTCCGCATCATCACAGTTCTTCATTATGCACGAGGATGCACCCCATCTTGACGGCAGCTATGCAGCCTTCGGTAAGGTAGTAAGCGGTATTGATGCAGTTGACGAAATCGCATGCACAAGAACAGGCTTCGGTGACAGACCCGTTACCCCCGTTGTAATCAAGAAAATAACAATCATCTGAAAAAAAGAGCCGTCTGCAAAAGACGGCTTTTTCTTTACACATAAAAAACAGAAGAGCCCGAGATTATCGGGCTCTGTTGTTTATGCACCTATTACATATTCTGGAAGATGTTAAGGATAACACCGCCGGCGATAACAGATGCAATCTGACCGGAAACGTTAACACCGATAGACTGCATAAGAAGGTGGTTCTGAGGATCCTCCTGAAGACCGAGCTTGTGAACTATACGACCTGCCATGGGGAATGCAGAAATACCTGCAGCACCGATCATGGGGTTAATCTTTGACTTGAGGAAGAGGTTGAGAACCTTTGCGAAGATAACGCCGCCTGCTGTATCAAATACGAATGCAAAGAGACCAAGACCCATAATAAGAAGTGTTTCAGCCTTAAGGAACTGCTCTGCCTGCATCTGAGAAGCAATTGTGATACCAAGGAAGATTGTGATAAGGTTTGCAAGAACCTTCTGTGCTGTTTCTGAAAGTGAATCAAGAACTCCGCATTCTCTCATAAGGTTACCGAACATAAGGAAGCCGATAAGAGCAACAGATGAGGGAGCAACAAGACCTGCAACAGCAGTAATGATGATGGGCAAAAGGATTCTTGTTGTCTTGGAAACAGACTTGGGTCTGTAGGGCATTCTTATCATACGCTCTTTCTTTGTTGTAAGAGCCTTGATAATGGGAGGCTGAATAATGGGAACAAGGGCCATATATGAATATGCCGCAACCATGATAGCGCCAAGGTACTGAGACTGAAGCTTCTGAGCAACAACAATAGCCGTAGGACCGTCAGCAGCACCGATAATTGCTATAGATGCAGCGTCATTTGCGGGGAAGAATCTTGAAGCAAGGCAAAGAGTAAAGAAGATGCCGAACTGTGCTGCCGCACCGAAAATCATAAGCTTCGGGTTAGCAAGAATCGGTCCGAAGTCAATCATAGCACCGATACCGATAAACAGAATAAGCGGGAACAATTCGTTTGAAATACCCATTTCATACAAGGTGCTAAGGGGTCCTTCCGAGGCAAGTAATCCGTCAACAAACTGATTAACGGCACCTGAAATGGGAAGGTTTACCATAATTGCACCGAAGCCCATGGGAAGAAGAAGGGTGGGTTCCATCTCTTTTTTGATAGCGAGGAAAATAAGTGTTCCGCCTATAATCCACATAACTATCATTCGCCAATCGAACTCAGCAAAATGACCAAACATCTCAGCAATAGAAAACATTTTTACATTTCCTTTCAGTAAATTATTCCGACAAAATCACCTGATTTCTGCCGAAACACAAAATCGAAGAAATTATAGCACAACACAACTAATAAGTCAATTAAAAAAAGTAATTATAACTTACAGTTCTGTAAATTTTTTAATGCCATTCCCGTTCAGCCACAAAGAAAGCAAAACTGCAATAAGAGCAAACAAAGCTATCGCAATCAGCAGAAATACCTGCATAGATAAAAATCCTGCGGTTATAATCGCGCTGAGCATAGTAACAATTCCGTATGCAAAGCCTGAGAATATACCCAGCAGACCGGAAAGGCTCTGTTTTATGGGGACAGTTTCATTTGTCCATTCCATTTTCGGAAACAGAAGATTTATAATAAGCCCCGTTTCAGCAAGCACAAAAATAAAAACAACAGAGAATATCACTGAAAGCACTGATGTGATTATATCTGCCCCGAGGCTTACGGCAATGATTATATTTCCGATAACAAGAGGAGCTCCCGTAATCACCGTATGAAGCATTATTTTGCCGAAAAACACGTCCTTTATACTGCAGGGAAGCGAATGCAGCAGATAAATATTCTGCCCCTCAAGAGAAACCGATACAGAAGAAAGGTTATTGCTTGATGCTACAAGGCACAAAACGATTTCTACAATAAGAGGAAGACTGAACACGGGAAAACCGCTTTGAGACATCATAGGCAGAAGTGCTTCCTTTTTCACGGCAAAAACTATTGCAACAACAAGTGTCATAAGTGAGCCGAAGGAGCAGTTGAGAATGTAAACGGGGGTGTTTTTGAAGAATAAAAGCTCTTTTTTGAAGCAAGCAAGCTTTGCCGATACCTGCTTTGTCTTTTTTGCCTTATATTTTACCTTTTTCTGCCCCTTGTTAACTGTCGCAAGCTTAAAGAACGTCCGTGACAATATAAAATAAATCACGCCGAAAACAACAGTGACAATTAATAAAAATGCAGCAAACGAAAGAAAATGACCGTTTATGCCCTTACCGAAAAGATAAAAGGGATAAAGCCAACGTTTTACAAACTCAGTCACTTCATCGGACTGATATATAAGAATATTGATTATATCACTGATTTTCAGCATTGAAAAATAATAAACGCCGAAAAACACAAGTGAAAAAGCAACGGAAATAAGCCCTTTGTTTCTTATTTTAGAAGAAAATATTGCAATTACGAAGCCTAAAATCAACGCTACGGAAAGTGAGAAGAAGGGCAAAATCAGCAAGCTCAGTAAATACAAAGCAGCACCCGGCAAGCTGAAGCCTGCAGTCATAAAATACACTACGGCAGACGGTACCAGAACAAGCATCTGAAAGCCGAGGGTTGTGATATAAAGACCTGCCATTCGTGCAAACAGAATCATAGACGGAAGCACAGGCATAGCAAGCAGCATATCATTGTCCTTTGCCTCATAAAGGGTATTATACGTAAGAAAAACACTTCCCATAAGCCCCATAAGAACAGAAAGAATGCCGAAAACAGAAACGTATAAGGCTCCGTTTCCGCTCTGAATAACCGGCATCATCATAAAACTGAAGGAGAAAAACATTCCTGCAAACATAAGTACCGTTATAAGAATCAGAACAACTGCGCCCGTTCTTGAGCCTGCACCTTTGCCTTTTCCGTCTTTTCCTTTCAATGAAAAGCCCGAGAAAAACTCAAGCAATTGTTTTTTCAGCAAAGCCTTAAGCATCGTCTTCACCCAACTCGAGGAAGATTTCTTCTAATGAAGCCTCTCCCCTTACCTCTTCGGTTTTTCCGCTGAGAACAAGCTTTCCGTCCTTGATAATAGCAACCTTATCACAGAGCTTTTCTGCAACCTCAAGCACGTGAGTTGAAAAGAAAATTGCACCGCCTTCATTACAGATATCCCGCATTATACCTTTAAGAATATGCGCCGCCTTCGGGTCAAGCCCCACAAAGGGCTCGTCCATAATAATGAGCTGCGGATCGTGTATAAGTGCCGAAATTACTGCAAGCTTCTGCTTCATTCCGTGAGAATATGATTTAATCTGCTGAGGAAGGTCGTCAGCAAGTCCGAAAAGCTCCGCATATTTTTTAATTTTCAACTGTCTTTCATCGGCACCGACTCCGAAAATATCGGCAACAAAATTCAGAAACTGAATTCCCGTCATAAAATTATACAAATCGGGATTATCGGGAATGTAAGCAAGAATCTTTTTACATTCAACGGGATTTTCCTTGACAGAAATTCCGTTAATGTATATTTCACCCTCATCAAAGCCCTGAATTCCGCAGCAGGATTTAATCGTTGTGGTCTTTCCTGCTCCGTTATGACCGATAAAGCCGTATATCTCGCCCTTTTCAATATGAAGAGTAAGATTATCAACAGCCTTTTTGTCACCGTATTTTTTAGTAAGATTTTCGATTTTAAGCATAATTATCACCGTATCCATTTTAACAGAAATCAAAAAGAGAATCAAGAAAAAAACTCCCGACAGAATCGGGAGCTTTAAGTTTACCAGTTAATTTTCCATGTTTCGCTCTGTGAGCCTTCGCATTCACCGGCAGCAGTCATACCGAAAAGCTTTGCTTCAACAGCAATGTGAATCGGGATCTTATAAGCTACAGATACAACGTAACCGTCGGAATTGATAACAAAATCCATAGTTGAACCGGTGTATGTAATATTAAGATAGTTAAGAGTAATAGTACCGAGATCAACGTCAGATGCATCAAGGAAGCCTACACTTGCTGCATTGTGCTTGGGATGATCAGTAAGAGTACCAACCTCATTCACAAGCTGAATGTGAACGATTGTGTCGTTACCGCTCTTCTTGGCATAAGCATTTGCAATACCGTCGGTTGTAAGAGTGAAGGCACCGCGCTTGGGAAGAAGAAGAGGAACGTTTTCACCCTCAGCATTGGTTGTTCTGCCGTTAGTGAAGGTAAGAACCTCCTGAGAGGGCTTTGCAACACTTGCAATAATTCCGTCAGCAGCATTCATAATAAGCTGACCGCCGGGAGCCTTTGTAACACGAACGTCAAAATCTTCCTCGTGATTAACAGTAACATTATTTGTGTATGCCTTGGTCTTTGTAACGGCATCAGTTGTGAATTTAAGAATTTCAGCAGTGGTCCAGGTTGAGGGATCCTTGACTGCAGGCTGAGTTGTAACCTCCTGCTGAACGGGAGCAGTTGTTATCTCCTGCTGAACGGGAGCTGTTGTGATTTCATTGAAGATAGGCAGAGTTGTCTGAACCTCCGCAGGTCTTGTGGTTGCGTTGGGGTCGGTAACGTAAATAATGGTTGTATTTACCTCATTATTATTACCTGCATTGGGTCTTGTTGTAACCTCAAGAATATTGCTTGTATATTTTAAGCATCCGCTGAAAGAAAGTACGGCAGCAAGAGTGAGTATTACTGCCAATGCTTTTTTAACGCTGTTCATCATACGTCCTCCTAAAAAATTGACTTATTATATAATATACGACAAAAGACTGATAATCAATAGCAAACTGTAAAATATTGTATACAAAAATGTAAATATTTTTCGTTTTTACAAATAAAAAGCCTTATTAAGCCAGTTTCTTATGTGCTTACTTCTGTTACAGTATATGAAAAATGCAGTCATAACAAGGGTGCATACCGAAATGACGATGCCAACAATAAGGAAATTATAATTTCCAGAAAAATATGCTGTCAGAAGCCCTGCAAGGAATGAAACAGCAGTGGTTTCCAAAAGAAATACAATTAAGTTTGCAGTCCAGTGATGCTTTCTTGATCTGCTCCAGATAATAAGAAGCAATACTGAAACGGAAATAAGTGCAATGATACAAAGCGTGCTTTTAACCACCACGGGAGAAACTCCGTGAAGAGCGTAAACCGTGAAGAAAAATCCGCCCACTGCAACAGTATCAAAGGCCCACATAAGGAAGGGATGGCTTTTCTTTGTAAAAAACGGAAATACGAAAAGCACCCATAAAAGAAGGCTTGATGCTCCGACGTAAATTGACCAGAAGCCCTGTCTTATAAAGAACACGTTAAGGAATATCATTACAATATTGGGAATCAGCATTATTACGGAAATAACAAATGCCACAAATTCCTTTTTGATGCTTTTAGGGAGCTGAAGATTTTCGGCAAAGGGCTTTTCAGCAACAGCTTCCTCTGCTATTTCATTGGGATTTATTACGGGAGTTGAACAAAGAGCGCATTTTTTTGCACTTTTATCAAGCTCTACTCCGCAGTTGACACAATAAGACACGATAAAACTCCCCTCTTATTCTCTGTTACTTTCGATTTTTACGTGAATGCCCATTTTTACGAGATACGTAAAGAAATCCCGCTCAACGTCGCTTTCAACGTATGAATTTGCAAATGTGACACATACATTATCATTGATTGTTGCAATACCGATACGTGCCGCATTTACCTTACCGGGAGGCGGTATAAGGATAAGCTTTTCTATATTTTCATGCATTTCCTCGGGAACCGTAACTGCACCGAGATTGGTAAGCAGACAGGAATTGGTCTGCTCGGCAGTTATGGCAAAAGAAACACCTACGCCTAAGTTTTTAATAACAAGGGGCAGTGCTCGTACAAGCATGTTTCTTTCAAGTCCCATATTTGCGGTTATCATCATATTAAGATCTTTTTTGTTTCTCTGAAGCCTGAGCTGATATTTTGACTGCTCCAGAAGCTCATCAAGGGAATATTCTCCCTTATTCGGGTCAACCTTGACCCTTAAGCAGATGCTGAAGTTTCTGAGAGTTTCGGAATTGAAGGTCTTTCTGAGATCAATCGGTACCTGAATGCAGACCTCTTTTAGCTTTCTCTCTTCCCTCGCCTGCTTTTTGCAAAGAACGTCAAGCATAACAGCACAAAGAAACTCAGTAATTGTAACACCCTTTGACTTTGCAAGAGCGTGCAGATCCTTAAAAGGTATTATTCCCGTAGTGTAGTTTGCCGTATGCCAGGGCATTCGCGTACCCTTAGCGTGATAACAGAACTTGTCTGCTCTTTTATATTTTGCCTTTGAAGTGGCATTCTTTACGAAAGAATCCTCAAGCTCAGCCTCAGAATTTCTTTCGTTTATGTCAAGCACGAATCCGCCGACCGGAATATCATAGCCCTTAAGACGCAGATACTGAGCCACAAGTGTCGACAGAAAAACCGTTCCGCCGTGACCGTCACTGAGAGCGTGATACATATCAACAGAAATACGGTTAGCGTGATAAAATACCTTGAAGAGGAATCTTCTGTTTTCGTTGAACTTTACCCTGTAAAGGGGGTTCTTAATGTCGGGACGAACAACGGGGGTATTATTATTTTTATCAAGATAAAACCAAAAGAAGCCATGACGTATACGTACATCATAGCAGGAAAAACGCGGCATTATATCAATCAGAGCCTGCTGAAGAAGCTCGGGGTCAACCTTTTCCTTCATCTCATAACAGATTCTGAAGGAGCTTGACCAGGTATTTGAATTCTGTCCGGGGAAAATTTTTGCAGCATTATCAAGCTTCAGCCAGAAGCCTTTTTTGTTAGTTTTGATTTCCTTCATAAAACATCACATACCGCCGACCGTTTTTATAGCCGATCGGCGGCAAAAATCAGATTATTATTTTGCGAGTGCGCCTACAAGAAGCATATATTCGCCTATCTGTGCACCGAATTCGGGAGCACCGTCCATAATAAGCTTACCTTCTCTTACGGATGCAAGCATATCGTCAATGGACATAAGAATACCGAGTGCGGAATCAAGAGAGTTAAAGCGCATTGTGAAGAAAGGCATAGCTCTCTTATATTCACCCTTACCGGCCTTGGACTTACCTGCCTTGATACGGATATAAGCGGAAACGCTGTCCTCGCCGTTTACCTTCCAGGCATAAACTCTGTCGGGGCTCTTAAGAGTCCATTCGTGGATCTTTTCGTGACCGAGCTTGTTAAGAGTTGAAATACCTACGGAAAGAAGATAGAAATAGCACTTAACGAGAAGTCTCTTTGTTTCTTCATCTGCGGGAGGTGCCTCAAGACCTAAAAGGTCAGCCATCTTAAGAAGAGCCATCATAAATACGCCGAACTCATAAATGAAGTTTACACCCTTCATCTTGGGAAGCGTTGCAGGACCGATCTTGCCCTTGAAGAAGGCATTCATAGCGTCAACACTCTTGAATTCAAGCTCAACGTACTTCTGCTTACCTACTCTGTGAGCAACCTTATCAGCGTGAACAAGCCATTCGTCACCGTTGACAACAAAGTGAGTTGCCCACTTTCCTTCGGGAGCATCGGGATCAAGACAGCTTACCTGATATACACAGTGAACCTTCTTGAACTTTGACTTTAAGGAAGGGATATCGGCAACAATTGTCTTAAGAAGAGGAAGAGCACCGCAAAGGAATATTTTATTAGTATAAATAGCTTCAGATGCCATTTTATTCAACCCTTTCTTAATTAAACCTCGTCGTCCCAGTCGTCGTCAAGCTCGAAGTCAGCCTTCATTACTTCACGTACAGCGGCAATGATGCCGTTAGCATCAATACCGAGCTCAGACATAATGTCCTCGTGAAGACCGATGGGAGCAAACTTATCGGGTACACCGAGCTTCTTGAATGCACAGCCCTTACCGGACTCAACAACAACCTCAGCAACAGCAGAGCCGAGACCGCCGAGAACGTTGTGGTCTTCAACAGTGATGATACGACGTGTATCCATAACAGCCTTGACAATAGCTTCCTTGTCAATGGGCTTGATTGTGTGCATGTCAAGAACTCTGATCTTGAGTCCGTCTGCCTTCTCAAGGAAGTCAGCAGCCTGAACGGCCTGGAATACGCAGGAGCCGCATGCAATGATTGTAAGGTCAGTACCTTCGTTAACTGTTACAGCCTTACCGATTTCAAAGCCGTAATCACTGTCCTTATAAAGAACACGGTCAAAGCCCCGGTCGATTCTGATGTACAAGGGACCGGCTGTTTCGTATGCAGCCATAACTGCATTGTAGGTCTCGATGCCGTCTGCAGGACAGATAACTGTAAGGTTGGGCATTGAACGGGTAACTGCAAGGTCAGTGATAGCGTGGTGAGTTGAACCTGCCTGACCGAAGGATGTACCTGAATGTGTTGCAATAACCTTAGCGTTAACGTTCTGATAGCAAAGGTCTGTTGAAAGCTGATCAGCAGCTCTTAAGGATGCAAACTGTGAGAAGCATGAAAGGAAGGGTACGAGACCTGCCTTGGCCATACCTGCAGAAACACCGAAAAGATTCTGCTCAGCAATACCTACGTTAAAAAATCTGTCAGGGAATTCCTTCTGGAACTCACCGATCTTAGTGGACTTTGCAAGGTCAGCAGTAAGAGCTACAACCTCAGGATGAGCACGTCCGAGCTCAACGAGAGCCTTACCGTAAATTTCAGCAGTTGAAAGAGATGTTGAGTCAACAGCTGTATATGTCATTCCGCCTGCCATCTTATTCAGCCTCCTTTTCTACTCTTGCTATTCTCTTCTTATATGATTCTTCGAGAGCCTTCTTACCTCTCTCATACTTTTCATCGTCAAATGCGCCGTAGTGCCAGAGATAATCATCTTCAATGAAGTCGATACCGCAGCCCTTGAGAGTATTAGCAACAATCATAACGGGCTTGTCAGTCTTGTTTTCATAAGCAAAATCAATAGCCTCACAAAGCTCCTTGATGTTATTACCGTCAATTTCCTTAACGATAAATCCGAAAGCCTCCCACTTTGCACAGAAGGGCTCAAGGTTCATAACATCCTCTGTTCTGCCGTCGATCATGCACTTGTTACGGTCAACAAAGCTGATCATATTTGTGGTCTTGTAGTGAACGGCACTGAGAGCAGCCTCCCAGTTTGAGCCTTCGTCACATTCACCGTCACCGAGAACTACAAAGGTCTTGTAATCCTTACCCAGAAGACGGGCTGCGAGAGCAGTACCTACAGCAATAGGCATACCGTGACCGAGTGAGCCTGTGGAAGCGTCAACACCAACAACCTTATTGGAGTCAAGGTGCATACCCATCTTTGAGCCTGAAAGATTGAAGGTCTTGAGAAGCTCAACGTCGTTGAAGCCGTAATCGCAAAGAGTTGCGGCATAGGAAACGCCTGCGTGACCCTTTGAAAGTATAAATCTGTCTCTGTCTTCCCAATTGGGATCTTCAACCTTAATGTTCATATACTTATGATAGAGAACTGTCATAATGTCAAGAACACTGAGACCGCCGCCGATGTGCGCAGAGCCTGCCCAATAAGTTGTATCAAGGGTAAGGTTGCGGAGCTCGTGGGCCTTTTTCTCAAGCTGAAGCCATTCTTGTTTTGTTAAAGGCATAGTTTTTTCCTCCTCGAAGTTGATATATAAGGATAAAATCCTGATTTTGTAAATTAATACTTATTTCTGATAGCCTTGAATGCCTCGTCTGCAACGTCAAGAGTAAACTTGATATCCTCTTCTGTAAGAGAAGCATTGATGAAGTGGTTGTGATGTCCTGCGAAGAAGATACCTCTCTTCACGCACTCCTGAATCCAGTCCTGATGAATAAAGAGTGAATCGTCGTCAGCAAGTCTGAGATAGAAGAGTGAGGGCTCACCGGAAACAACCATATTGAAGCCGTTTGCAGTAGCAACCTCTTTAAGACCGTCAGTAAGCTTGAGACCGAGCTCGCGGAACATCTTGGGAGTATCAAGCTCCTTCATCTTGTTGATACAGGCAATACCTGCGGCAAAGGGCATAGCACTGAGCCAGTATGAGCCGGTATATGAGAGTGAGCTTACTGCATTCTTGAGCGAATCCTTACCGCAGAGAGCAGAAACGTTATAACCGTTAGCAAGAGCCTTACAGAAGCAGATAAGGTCTGCCTCGAAGCCATAGAAATGGTCAGAGCCTGCAAGGTCAAGTCTGAAGCCGCAACGAACGTCGTCAACGATAAGAACCGTGCCGTTAGCGGTACAGAGCTCTCTTACCTTCTTCCAGTAGCCGTCAGCAGGAAGACTGTTATCAAGATAGTTACCGTGCATATAGGGTGTGGAGATAAATGCGGCAATTTCGCCCTTGTTGTCGTCAAATACCTTCTGAAGCTGATCGAAATCATTCCAGTCAATGTAAAGGTTGTTTGCAACGTCCTCGGGGATAATACCGGGATAGTCAATCTTCTGTGTCCAGGGTGAAACACCGTGATAGTAGCCGTTTACGAAAACGATCTTCTTTCTGTGTGTAGCTGCACGTGCAGTCATGATAGCTGCAGTTGTTACGTCGTTACCGTTCTTTGCAAAGAATGCCCAGTCAGCACATGCTACGGTATCAACAAGAAGCTCTGCGAACTCAACCATCTTATATGAAGGAGAGGTCATACAGTTACCCTTCTTGAGCTGTTCCATAGCGGCAGCATCAACGTCGGGATCGTTGTAGCCGAGAACATTGGGACCGTATGCACACATATAGTCAATGAATCTGTTGCCGTCAACGTCCCAGAAATAGGAGCCCTGTGCTCTGTCACCCATAAGAGGGAAAGAGGTTACGGGCATAAAGTTACCTTCTGCAGGACCGAGATGTCCGTAAACACCTGAGGGTACTACCTTAACGGCTCTGTCGAACCATTCACGGCTTTTAGTATAGTTATTGATTTTAGTTGCCATTTTTCTTCCTCCCTTATGCAAGATAGAGTGCAACTCTGTCAAGTATTCTGTTCACATTATCGATCATGGAAATCATACCGCCCATGAAAATTTTTCCTTCACCGATACAGGCAATTGAATTAACATTACCGTCAAAGAGGTCACGTGCAAGTCTTATGCCGTTGAATTCCATAAGAGCTCTGGGGTTACCCATATCCTTCTTGATGCAGACAATATGATGATCCTTTACTCTGAGAGTAGCCTTGGGACCGCCGGTGATTGCCATAAGCACGTCACCATCCACAATATGGTCAGCACTGAACTTACCGATAGCATCCTGATTGCCGATCTGTGCAAGTGAAACTGCTATTGTATAGAACATAAGAGTTGTGCTGATTTCAAAGAAATGGTCGTCCTTGAGATCTTCGGGATCGGGACGCATATACTTTGTAAGAAGGTCAGTAAGTGCAGTAAAGGACTTAAGAAGGAAGCCGATATGGTGAAAGCCCTTACTGGGAATGGGGGTTACGGTACCGTCAATCATACCGTTGAATTTCTCACAGGATGAGAAAGGAAGCTTTATATCGCAATCGGCACGGCATCCGTCTTCCATACGGCAGTAACCGTTTTTGAAATAAAGTGTTGCCGCTGGACCGTCCTTAACCTCAAAGCCAATGGATATAGGCTTCTTATTGGTAAGAAGGGCACGTGCATTTTCATCAAGCTCGCAAAGATTTTCAAGAGTTCCGAGGATACCATACATATTTATGTATGCCAATGTTCTTGCATCTGTCACAGCTCATTCCTCCGTTTTCCACGGGTATTATAACCCGTTATATTTATTCACAATACATTTTAACAAAAGTCTTTGCCAAAGTCAACTTATAATTATTCAGTTTACATAAAAAAATGGCCGCCCGAAAATACGGACGGCCTTACAGACAGAAAACAATTATTCCTCTGTTCCTTCATTACCGCCTGAAAAAGCGGCAAAGAGATTTTTAAAAAGGGCTATAAGATCCATAAAAAATCCGAGAACAATTTCCAACATCTGAATACACTCACTTTCACAATTATTACTTTCATATTGCAATAATATCAAACAATTGTTGCGAAACTGTTACAGAATTATTAAACCCTGACAGTTTTCTGTAATTTTATATGACAAATTTATCCGAGTGAAATTATTCAATATTTACAAACCGACTGAAGCTGTTCTTTCGTATTGAAAAAATACAACGATTGTAATATACTGAGTTCATCATGCAAGAAGATACATAAGTGCCATAATAAGTGACTCATCCGCACCGTCTTTTGTCAGCAGAAGACTCAGAGAAAGAATAAACATTTTTTCATAATCGTCTGCGGATAAATTGCCGAATACGGATTTCAGCGTATTTCTGATGTCAATTCCCTGCCCCGCACGGGATTTACTCACAGACTTATTGCTCATGCCGTCGTGAAGACCTGCAGGATAGCTGATTTTTTTCGGCACACGCGGAAGCTCCTCCTGCAGCTCCTCTTTTTTCGGAGCACTGTTTTTCTGTATTCCGTTGAAGCATTCAGCGGCATTTCTTGAACGCTTCTGCATCTCAAGAACCCTTTGCTTCGCCTCACTCTGCATGCGCATCATATCCTGATAGGTGTAATCGTTCATCTGCCGTTCTCCTGTAAAAGACTGATAATTCTGAAAAATTTCAGCATCATAACGGCATCATCGGCACGCTTTTTCCTCGGGTCGCTGAGAAGCGGCTTCAGAGCAAGAATAAAAGAGCTCTTTTCGTCATTTTCATTCATCATCTGCGAGAACCTTGCGACACCTGATATGAGCTTCGGGTCAAAGGGCATATCGATACCTGCCGGAACCTGTGGGACGTCCTGCCGTTTCGGCTCCGGATTATTACTCACCGTATCCCCTCCGAAAAACTGCTGAGCCGTCACCTTGAGCTTTTCTATGTCTTCGGCAGATAATGACGACAAAAGAGAAGAAATGTCCATCATACACCTTCTCCCTTAAGCTTCTTTATTATCTCCTGCGCCTTCTGCGAAGATAAAAGCTGCTTCAGATATTCGGGATCAGACATTGCTCTTTCAACCGTCCTCTTCTGCTCATCACTGAGATTTGCAGCCGCGGCATTACCCACCTCAGACATCTGCTTCTTGTTTCCGCTTTTTGCGGCACGCAGTAATGCATCAATATCGTTATGATTCAAAAATAACACTCCCCACTGTACTTTTTACTACAAAAATATGCTCCGAAAGAGGGATTTATTAATGAAAGCTGTTATCGTTTCAGATTCTCACGGAAATTCGGGAATTCTTGAAAGAATATTTGCATCAGAGCGAAACACCGACTGCATCATACATCTCGGTGACGGGGCTGATGATCTTATGGGGCTTACGTCCTTTACAGGCAGAATTCCCGTTTACCGGATTAACGGCAACAATGACCCGTCCTTTTACAATTTTTCTCCAAAGCTGATAACTTATATGGGCAACATAAAATTCTTCGCCTGCCACGGACATCTTCTTGACGTAAAGTATACTCTTACAAAGCTTTATTATGCGGCAATGCAGGATGAATGCCGTATTGCATTTTTCGGACACACCCACGTCCCATTTATGGAAGAATCGGCAAATATAACCTTTTTCAATCCCGGATGTGCATATAAAGGTCAGTACGGTGTACTCGAAACAAAGGGAGACACGTTCACTCTTACTCACAAAAATATACTCTCACGCTGAAATATAGTACACATTGCCCCGTTAATGTACTTGTAATTGTAAAATTTTTATGTTAAAATTTATTAAAATGTTTATATAAAAAGAAAGGATCTGAAAATATGGATACTCGTTTCGCAATATCACAGTACCCCGATGGAGCTGCCATTAACAAGCAGCTTGATGAGCTCATCAAAAAGCCCGTTTACACAATTTCCCCCGAAGCTCTTGCAAAATATGAAACAGAATATTTTGACAAGAAGTGTGCTACCTCAAAGTCAATGATTGACGAAGCAAAGAAAATCATTCCCGGCGGTGTTCAGCACAACCTTGCCTTCAACTATCCCTTCCCCCTCGTATTTACTGCAGCTTCAGGCTGTAAGCTTTACGATATTGACGGCAACGAATACTACGACTTCCTTCAGGCAGGCGGTCCCACAGTTCTCGGCTCAAATCCCGAATGTGTACGCGAGCAGGTTATTGACCTTCTCAACACCTGCGGTCCCTCAACAGGTCTTTTCCACGAATTTGAATATAAGATTGCAAAGAAGATTTCCGACTGCGTAGAAACAGTTGATATGTTCCGTATGCTTCAGTCCGGTACAGAAGCTTGTATGCTCGCAGCAAGAATCGCAAGACTTGCAACAAAGAACAAGAACATCGTAAAGATGGGCGGCGCATACCACGGCTGGGCAGATCAGCTCGGCTACGGCATCCGTATCCCCGGAACAAAGTCCACTCAGGCTAACGGTGTTCCCGGCAGAATTATGAGAGATACTCAGGAGTTCTTCCCCGGTGACCTTGATTCACTTGAAAGAGTTCTCAGAAAGAACCTCTTAAGAGGCGGCACAGCTGCTGTTTATCTTGAGGCTCTCGGTCCCGAAAGCGGCTCTCGTCCCGTTGATAAGGATTTCTGTAAGGGTGTTGAAAGACTCTGCCGCAAGTACGGTGCTCTTCTCGTATTCGATGAGGTTGTTACCGGCTTCCGTGTAGGTATGGCAGGTGCTCAGGGCTACTTCGGCTGCTCACCCGACCTCACAATCTTCGGTAAGGTTATTGCCGGCGGATATCCCGGTGCCGGCGGTGTCGGCGGTAAGAGAGAATATATGAAGTATCTCGGTGCAGGTCTTGACGGTGCAGTTAAGGTTAAGAAGGCATTCTGCGGCGGTACTCTTTCCGCAAATCCCCTTTCCTGCGCAGCAGGCTACTTCACTCTTGAAGAAATGGACAGAACAAACGCTTGTCAGAGAGCAGGTGAGCTCGGTGACAGAATCACCAAGGGTCTTCAGGAAATCATGGAAAGACGTCACCTTCCCTTCGTAGCAATCAATCAGGGTTCAATCTGCCATCTTGAAACTGTTGGTACTCTTCAGTTCTCAATCAACTGGAACAAGCCCTGGACTATCCCCTCTGTTCTCAAGCAGACTGACATCAGAAAGAAGGAAATGACCCACATGGGTGCAGCTTACATGGCAGAAGGCCTTGTAACTCTTGCAGGCAGCCGTCTCTACACAAGTGCAGCATACACTGAGGCTGACATTGACGATGCACTTGCCCGTTTCGACAGAGTATTCGAAAACATCACAGTCAAAGAAGACTGATTTTCCTAAATCTCACCGAGGAGACAAAAACTATGGATTTAATGCAAGCAAAACTTGACGTTATCAGAGCAGGTAAGCTTCTCTGCGAAAGAGGACTTATTCAGCGTACCTGGGGTAATGTCAGCTGCCGTATTGACGAAAATGCTTTCGTTATCACTCCCAGCGGAAGAGACTATCAGAGCCTTACACCCGATGACATAGTTCTTGTAAAAATCGAAGACCTTTCCTATGAGGGCGACGTAAAGCCCTCATCCGAAAAGGGTGTTCATGCCGCATGCTATAAGCTGAGAAGCAACGTTAATTTCGTTATTCACACTCATCAGGCAATGGCTTCCCTTGCAGGTCTTTCAGGCTACGATATAAATCATCTTGAGGGTGAAAGTGCAGAAATTATAGGAAGACACGTTCCCCTTGCGGCTTACGGACTTCCCGGTACCGGCACTCTCAGAGAAGGTGTTACCGAGGCTGTAAAGCGTTCTCAGTCAAAGGCTGTACTTATGAAGCACCACGGTGCCGTTTGTATGGGAACAGACCTTGAGGATGCATTCAACGTAGCAAATCAGCTTGAGGTAGCCTGTAAAGAAATTTTCCTTGAGAGATACAGAGAGCTTACGGGCAGAACAATTGAATGCTTCGGCTCCCTTTGCGAATACATCGCAGGAACTCTTCAGCAGGATACATGCACGGAAGAAATCCCCGCTTACAACTCCGAAAAGCTTTACGGCGTATTTGAAATGACTCCCGTTGAGGGCGGCGATGCCGTTATGATTGACCTCAAGACGGGTAAGCCCCTTGATAAGGAAGCTGAGGTTCCCGCTTTTGCTGAGCTTCACGCAGAGATTTACAAAAAGAGAAGCGACGTAAACTCCATCGTTCATTCAAAGGAAAAGGCTACTCTTGAGCTTTCAAAAACAGGCATCACAATCAAGCCCTTCCTTGACGACTTCGCTCAGATTGTCGGCATTTCAATGAAGAATGCGGAATACGACATCAACAGCCGTCTTAAATCTGCAAAGAAGGCAGTAAAGAAAATGAAGTACCGTGATGCGGTTATGATAAAGCATAACGGTGCAATATGTGTAGGCTCCTCAGAAGAAGAAGCAAATGCAGTAAAGCTTGTTGCGGAAAAGGGCTGTAAGTCCTTCGTTGCAGCAACTGCATACGGCAAAGAGGACAAATACATCAATCCCCTTGAATGCACACTTATGCGTGTCATTTACAAGACAAAGTACTCCAAGAAAAAATAAGGAGGGCAAAAAATGGCAACCGGCAAAAAGTCTTCACATAAAAATGCCGCCCGTTCAAGACATCTCATAAAGCAGGCATTTGCCGAGCTCCTTAACGAAAAGGATATGGCAAAAATCACTGTTACGGATATCGTTGAAAGAGCAAACATCTCCCGCGGTACTTTTTATGCACATTACCTCGACGTATATGATCTTTACTCCGCAATTCTTTCAAACATTGTGGAAGCGATTGATGAAGCATTTGATAAAATGGGAATGGATAACATTATCCTTGACCCTACCGAAGCCATTAATTTCGGCATACAGTTCCTTGATAAAAACAAGAGCTACTACAGACTGTTCCTCACCTCTTCACACGGCGAAAAGCTTATTATGAGAATTATCTCCCTTGCAGAAGACAAGGTTTCACATGAAATAAGAGATCTCTTCCCGGGTGAAGATATAACGGAATACCTCTGTCACCTTTATTACACTCTCGGCGGATTCAGAAACATTCTTCTTCATTGGTTTATGGATTCACTTGACGTTTCGGGTGAGCAGTGTGCCGCATATCTCTCTCAGTTCTATCATAAGAACAAGCCTGTTGCCCTTTGCGAAGCAATCGAAAAGAAGAAGCAGTCAGAATAACAAGAATCGGCAGGAGCATTCTCCTGCCTTTTTCTTATTAGAACCGTATTATAATTTAAGCAATGTAAAATAAGATACATTGCTTTTTTCTTTTTTCACAAAATACGCAGTTTTACTTTGTTGTTTTTTCCACATAGATATCCTTATATTAATATGTTATAATAATTTTAATAAATTAATTTGGGAGGGGTTATTTTGCCAACATGGAAAAAAGCTTTGTTCATTACGGTCCTCGTAGTGTTCATAGGACTTTCGCTGTCTTTCACATTTTTCTCTATTGCGAGAGATACCTTTGAATTCAGAGAAGAAGAAAATATTGCTGATGCTGAAGAGGTCGGCGGATGGGAATTTTACGGCTTCAACGGCAACTCTGACACAAAGGAGATTTACGTAGACTTCGTAAGAGATGAAAAGGGAGAAAATCCCGACATGTCAAGACCCGTTGTTGCCGTCGGTGATTTTACCGTTGTAAGTGATGAATACGTGGAATTCATTCACATAGGAAAGGATGTCCGCCACATTTCTCAGTCCTCATTCTATTACTGCAAACAGTTAAAGGCTGTTTTTGTTGATGAAGAGAATCCTTACTACACCTCTGTTGACGGTGTTCTCTACACAAAGGATATGAAAACGCTTGTTCTGCATCCGATACTGAACGGACAGTGGAAGGTATCACAGGGTATCGCAGATACTGCAGATACATATGTTATCCCTGAGGGTGTAGAAAATCTCGGAAGCTTCGCCTTCTACAAAAACTCAGACCTTGTGCATCTTACACTTCCCTCGACTCTCAAAACAATCGGCGATATGACTTTCTTCAACTGTTATGCAATGTGGACAGTATGGCTTCCCGAAGGACTTGAATCCATAGGAGCCGATGCTTTCAGCTATTGTTCAAGCATCAGCCCCGTGCTTTACATTCCCTCAACCATCAAATCTATTGACGATTATGCATTTTTCTCCTGCTCCGGCATAAAAACCATATATATGGGTGTTGAAAATGAAGATGCATTTACGGCAGGCGAAAGCTGGCTTCCCAAGAACGAAAGCAAGGTTCTTTTCAATGTTGCGACTGATCCTGTATACGGAAAAACACTTGAAGATGCGAAAGCCGAAAAAATCCGTTTAGACAATGAAGCGGCAAAGGAGGGGTAAATTATGAGTAAGAACACTAACGAACAAAAAACTTCTTTCTCACAAAAAGCCGGAAGCTTAATTTCCGAATTCAGAAATCATTGGAATACCCCTGCAGAGGGAAAATATGTTCCGTACAAGGAATATGTTTCCATTTTCCTTGCGGTCGGCGGTAACTATTCAGCACAGCACCTTTTAGGTATGCTTTCATTCGGTACCGGCTGCTACCTTGTTGCATATTACTATGAAATTCCCATGCTCACCTTCTCAGCCATAAATGCGTTCTTCCTTGTATCGGGCTACCTTTGGAGTATCCTTAATATGGGAATAGATGCAAACCTCGGAATACTGCCGAAAAAGACTGAGAAAAAATATTTTGCCCTTTATCTCTCAGTAGCGGCATTGGGACTAATAATGCTTATTCCCGACCTCACAAAGATAATACCCTTCCCCGAGGAATTTGTGTATTATATGAACACAAAGTGGCAGGGACTGAATCTCTACAGCATATTCAAAATTTTCGGTATTCACCTCTTTGTATCGGGATGGGGCGGATTCAGATGCATAATCATAAAGAAAAAGCTTATTCCTAAACTCGGAAGATATAAAATATTTGCATACTCCAACATTGTGCAATGTCTTATACTTGTAGTTCTCATTTGCGAGCTTCCTCTTTATGAAGAGCCTCTTATTGACAGAGTGTGGAAGCTATATGTTCTTTTCCAGCTTTTCGGTATGTTCGGCTTCACCGGATCACCTCAGCAGATCGCAGACAACATCAGCCCCAACGGCCACGAAAGAATGCTCATCCGCTGCTATCCTGTAAAGCTCAGCCATATTCTCCGCTCCATTATGACAATGGTTATCCCGACAGTATCGGGAATGTTCTTTGTTAACGGCATCAGAGACCGTGGTACCTTCCAGTACATTATCCCCATAGCACTCGGCGTAAGCGTTATTATGATGTATGCGGGACTCGGAAAAATACAAGAAAGAATCCCGG
The DNA here is from genome assembly GCA_045651625.1 of Acutalibacteraceae bacterium. Taxonomy (GTDB): domain Bacteria; phylum Bacillota; class Clostridia; order Oscillospirales; family Acutalibacteraceae; genus RUG806. Next base: position 27,758 of record JAZRST010000071.1, read on the forward strand.
CCCCTCCCCTTGAAAAGAAAAAATACTATTCCTTCTGGGACTGCATAGACGGTATTATGAAGAACAAATACCTGTGGATTAAGCAGGCTTCCGCCCTTCTTGACTCTCTCGGAAACGGTATGATAGGCATAGGACAGATAATGCTCATTTACACCTGGAGAGAAACAGGCTTCTTCTTTGCAGTTGCCGAAAATGCTATTGCATTCGTAGGAAATCCCGGTGCATTCCTTGCCCCCTGGATCAGAAAGCGTTTCCAGTTCAAAACACTGTATGTTTTCAAGCAGATTATAATGTTTGCCTCAAGCGGTGTATTTATTCTCGCGTTCCTGTTCCTCGGAGACTCCCCTATGCTCTGCGGTCTTGTTCTCTTTATCGGAATCTGTCTTCGTGATGCACTCAAATCTGCCATTGAGCTTGCCTCTCAGGATATGGATATCAGAATCAGCGACTATCAGATGTATATTTCAGGTGAACGCTTTGAAGCATATCAGGGCGTTGTCGGATGGTTCACAGGACCTATTTCAGCTCTCATAAGCCTTATTATTCCGCTGATGTTCTACCGTGTAGGCTTTACTTCTGACTGGGATGTGCTTTTCATAAGCGATGTCAGAGTAAAATGCATGCTTATAGGACTTGCTTTTGATATGGCAGGATATCTTCTCATGAGTCTTCCCTATATTTTCTTCTGGGACTACACAGATGAAAAACACGCTAAAATCATGGAAGAGCTGCAACGCCGTGCAGAAGCGCTTGCAGAAGAAGAAAATGTTGAGATTCCCGATAACAACATTCCGCAACCTGCAGTAATCGCAAAAGAATAAAATACACAAAAAAAACGGAGCATCATTTTCGGTGCTCCGTTAAACATTTATTTTATAATTGCTTCAAAGATCTCCTCCGCAAAAAGCTCGTGCATTTCCTTAACGGGATGATTTATGCGGTTCGCAAGAAGCATAGTGATATCTTCTGTCTCACTTAATTTTTTCCATTTACTGTAGCAGTCACAGACCTTGATATTCATACTTTCTGCAAGTTTTACAGCAGAATCCATATAGGAATCCATCCTGCCGGAATTCTGCATTTTTGCGGTAATTTCAGCGTATCCTTTCAACTCTTCTAATGTGTCATCCGCAACGTAAGTATTGAGCATATTAGGAGTGAGAAACACCGTTTCAATCTCTCTTTTGTTGCACTCTGAAAATATCGTCTCAAGAGAAGAAATATAATCTTCAAGTGTTCCGTTTACGTCATTGAGACCAAAGCAGACAATAACAAGGTCGGGATGATGAGAAAAAACATCTCTCTCCATTCTGCTGAGGGAGTCCTTGGCGGTAATTCCCCCTATTCCCGAATTAATAACGTTCACAGGCATATAATTTCTGACTTTATTAACATTCTGTCTGAGTCTGTTCCAGTAAACGGTTTCATAATTAATTTCACCGTTGCCCACAGCACCGTGTGTAACACTGTCACCGAAAGCAACAATTGTAATAGCACCGTGCTGACAAAGCCCTTCGTAATCAAGCTTTATTTTATCCTTAATTCTCAAAAAAATCACCCAAATCAATTATAACGGAAAAACTAAAAATTGCAACAAAAAAGAGAGACGACTTGAATGTCATCACTCCTGTGGCGCGCTTCAAGGGACGGCGGAATTATATTCCGCATGGCTTGAAGCATAGCTTCTGCGCCGCTTTTGCCTGAAAACAGTCCACCGGACTGTTTTCTTAACGGCAAAACCCTCTCAGGGTTCGAGTCCCCCTATAGTTTTATCGATTAAATAAAAAAAGAGAGACGACTTATTTGTCATCTCTCTTATGGCGCGCTTCAAGGGACTCGAACCCCTGGCCTACTGCTTAGAAGGCAGTTGCTCTATCCAGCTGAGCTAGAAGCGCATTTTGCCGTGGAAGCTATCGCTCCCGAGTGCATAAGGTATTATAATAGAAAGAATCCGATTTGTCAATATATATTTATAAATATTTTAATAAAATATTACATTATATACTGAAAAGCAATAAGCTCGTCTTCCTGTCCTATTCGTATGAAACCTGCTTTTTGAAAGAGAGTCATTGAAGCGGTATTTTCCTCGTCAATTGATACCTGAATCTCTTTGAATTCAAGCCCCGTTTTTCCGTCTTTTATATATTTTACAATATCAGTGCCGATTCCATTATTCTGATACTCGGGAAATACAACTACTGCGAGATATAAAATTCCGTCATACACTTCACATTGAACGGTTCCTACCAATTCAACCTCATTATAAACCTTATAAAAATAAACATTTTCAGTTTCTGTTACATAACTCCAGAATTTTTCTTTATTGATTTTTACAAAGCGTTCAACAGAAGGTTTATAGTAGTTTTCTTTAATAATTTCAAGGTCTTTATCTTCAGTGCTTTTAAGTAAAGTAAATGTAAGCTTATTCATATTCTCCCCTCAATAAGCTTTCCTGCCCAGACAAACAGGAAATCAGACATTTCCTTGAACTGTATTTTTCCGCCTTTTTTGACAGAAGAATACGTTTCAATGATATAACGCTCGTCCACATCAGCTACACTCAGCAATTCAGCCCGATTCTTTAAGTATGCACCTGTTCTTCTGAAAACACTCGCCTGCACAACAAAGGACGCGGACTTATAAAGCCCCTTTAGAATCTCCTCACTTTTTTCATAAAGCATATTATGTACACAGCCGTGATATATATTACATGCGCCTGTCTTAATTGCTCTGTCAACCGTTGAACCGTCAAGAAGCGGCAGCAATTCATCAAGACTTCCCTTTATGGGCTTGGTGTCATAATAAAACTGAAAAAGATCAGAAGGCTCCCAATTAAATATTTCCTTTTTACCCGAAAGAAAACCGCAAATGAGCTCTCTGTAAGGCAATGCATCAAGCATATTATTATAGGCTTCAATATCAGACGGCTTCAGTTCATCAAGAATTACAACAAGATCAATGTCACTTGAATCTGTTGCTTCTCCTCTTCCGTAGCTTCCCTGAAGTCCGAAAAACCATACACGCTCTCCGAATTGCGTCTTCAACAAAGAATCAAATTCCTCAATAAATTTACCAATATCAATCATACCGTCACCCTGTTTTCTTATCAAACCCGAAAAACTGCACAAAAGAAAACGACAAGCCTGAGCTTGTCGTCTACATGGAGCGGGTGATGGGAGTCGAACCCACACGACCAGCTTGGAAGGCTGGGATTCTACCGCTGAACTACACCCGCATAACGGAGTTAAGTATATCACCTAAACTCCGTATTGTCAATACTTTTTTTGAAAAATTTAGCTATGTGAAACAACTATTTTTCCTTCGTGCACGGATACACGGATTTCATCAATAACCCTGTCGAAATTTGCAACAAGTATGTTTGCAATGGGGTCCTCAATGGCTTTTCTTATTGTGTGTCTTATATCACGGGCACCTCTGACACCGCCGTCTGCATCGTTTGCAACAACAGAAGGCACGTCCTCATCAACAATAAGCTTTATGCCCTTATCTCTGAGAGAAGGAACGAATTCGTCAATAAGAAGCTTTGAAATCTTTTCATAATCTTCCTTAGTAAGCTGATTGAAAACTATAATTTCATCAACTCTTCCGAGGAACTCGGGGCGAAGGAACTGTCTTAAGGCCTTCATTGCCTTATCCTTCACTGCAGTATCCTTGTCCTTACCGAAGCCGAGAAGATTTTCTCTGTTTTCACTTCCGGCATTGGAGGTCATTATAATAACCGCATTCTCAAAGCTGACCGTTCTTCCCTGTGCATCGTTTGTCTTTCCTTCGTCAAGAATCTGAAGAAGAATATTCATAACGTCGGGATGTGCTTTTTCTATTTCATCAAAAAGAACAACGCTGTAGGGCTTTCTTCTTACCTTTTCAGTAAGCTGTCCTGCCTCATCATATCCAACGTAACCGGGAGGAGAACCGATAAGACGGGATACGGAGTGCTTCTCCATAAACTCGGACATATCAAGACGGATAAGCGTTTCGGGCGTATCAAAAAGCTCGTTTGCAAGCTGCTTTACAAGCTCAGTTTTACCGACACCCGTAGGTCCTACGAAAATAAAGGATGCGGGACGCTTTACGGGGGAAAGTCTTACTCTGCTTCTTCTGATAGCGGAGGCAACAGCCTCAACAGCCTCGTCCTGACCGATAATTCTTGCTTTGAGATTATCCTCCATTCCCGAGAGCTTTTTCATATCAGTATCAATAATCTTATTGACGGGAATACCGGTTGAAAGGCTTATAACCTTTGCAAGGTCGTCTTCCGTAACGAAGTTATCTTCAGCCTTCACGCGAAGCTCTTCAACACGGCTTTCGCTCTGCATAATCTCTGCACGGACACGTGCAAGTGCTTCATAATCGGGGTTTTCCGTTTCAGCCATAAGCTCTGCTTCTTCAGCACGAAGCTCGGAAAGCTTCATCTCTGTTTCCTCAAAATCGCTGATTGCCTTGTTTCTGAGATTTGCACAGGTGCAGGCTTCATCAAGAAGGTCTATTGCCTTATCAGGCAGGAAACGGTCGTTTACGTATCTTTCAGAAAGAGTAACTGCTTTATAAAGAAGATTATCGGAAATTCTTACTCTGTGGAAATTCTCGTAATATTCCTTGATGCCCTTAAGCATTTCATAAGCATTTTCAATTGAAGGCTCCTCTACCTTTACGGGCTGGAATCTTCTTTCAAGTGCGGCATCCTTTTCAATGTGCTTTCTGTATTCATTGAAGGTGGTAGCACCGATAACCTGAATTTCACCTCTTGAAAGAGCAGGCTTAAGAATATTTGCGGCATTCATTGAGCCCTCCGCATCACCTGTGCCCACAAGATTGTGAACCTCATCAATGAAAAGGATTATATTTCCCTGAGCCTTGACTTCATCGACAAGCCCCTTGATTCTGCTTTCGAACTGTCCTCTGAACTGTGTACCTGCCACAAGAGCAGTAAGGTCAAGAAGATGGATTTCCTTTCGGCTGAGCTTTGCGGGAACTCTTCCCTCACTGATTGCAAGAGCAAGACCCTCTGCAATTGCAGTTTTGCCGACACCGGGCTCACCGATAAGGCAGGGATTGTTTTTTGTTCTTCTGCAAAGAATCTGAGTAACACGTGCGATTTCATCGGTTCTGCCGATTATACGGTCAATCTTACCTTCCTTTGCCTTCTTTGTAAGGTCTGTGCAGTAAAGACCGAGGAATTTACGCTCTGCCTTCTTACTCTTGGATTTTTTGCCGCCCTTACCCTTTTCAGCCTTTTCTTCCTCAACCAATTCAGCAGGAAGATCTACGTCGTCATCCTTTGATGAAGCCGCGGGTGAACCGCCGAAAAGTCCCTGAAGGAAGGGGAATGTGGATGCACCGCCGTTTTCAAAAACACCGTCAGCCTCCATATCGCTGAACTGTTCGTTGAGTGCGTCAAGATCCTCGTCGGTAATGCCCATTTTCGACATCATATCCTTAATGGGTCCGATATTCATATCCATTGCACACTTGATGCAAAGTCCCTCCTGAGTAGTCTTCTCCCCTTCTATCTTGGAGATAAAGAGCACTGCAGGACGCTTGTTGCATCTTGAGCATAATTTCATATTCATAGTTTTTTCCTTTCCTAAGGAGATATAATTACTTTGAGCTCTTACCGAAGCGTTCCTTTACCTGACTGTAAACTCCGGGCATATAGCTTAAAAATGCGATAATTGTCATAATAAGTGAAATCACAACAAGCACCATCATAACAGTATCGGGAAGAGTGAAAAGCTGGAGGATTGCACCCTCTTCTGCTCTGAAAGCACCGATTTCAGGGCCGAAAGCCATAAGAGCTACCATTACAACGTAGAAAACAAGAGTTGCTGCTTTACCGTAAATTTCAGCGGCACCGGGACGGATACCAACAGCAATCATAATTGCACCGCCTACGAGCATAACAAGCTCCTTGAGAATGAAAAGAAGGAATACCCATGCGAAGAGATTAAGAGTTTCATTCTCTGCATTTCTGAAGGTGAAGAAATATACGATAGCAATTGTTGCCTGAGTAAGCTTATCAGCAATGGGGTCAAGCATCTTACCAAGCTCACTTACCTGATTGAGCTTTCTTGCAAGCTTGCCGTCAATAAAATCCGTGAATCCTGAGAAAGCAAGAATAAGAAGAGCCCAGAGCAGCTCGCCCTTATAAAAAAGAACACCGAATACGGGAATAAGAAGTATTCTTATAAAAGATATTATGTTCGGTATTGTCCAGACATTTTCAAAAAGATATGCAGTTTTTTTAGCCATTTTAATTTACCTCTTTCACTTTAATATTTCAGCTACCATATTACAGATGGCAGAACCGTTTACAAAATCATTCAAAGTTGCATTATTTATTACGGGAGCACCGATGTTCAGAACAGCGGCAATAAGAGAAATAATCAAAGTTCCCTTTACAGCTCCGAAAGCCGCACCGAACAAGGTATTTGTACCTCTTATGAACTTATGCTTCTTCTTTGTAAGTCCCTTGTTTATACCCGCGAAAACAATTCTGAGAATAAACACAAGAAGCAGAAACAGAAGCACCATAGCAACAATTGCAAGTACGTTTGTTACCACGGGAGCAAGATAAGTCTGCTCTATCATTTCAACTGTCATTGCTTCCCCCGGTGTTCCTGAGGAAATGACCTCTGCTGAGAAGAAATGAGATATGAGCACCTGAATATATTCAGGAAGGCTTTCTATTGCGCTGGTGATAACAGTTGTGATTTCACCTTCAACACTACCCGTAGGCATCAGCTCGCGAAGCTTTGCAAGCACCATTTCACCGAAGAAATTTTCATAAGCATACGAAGCAACAGGAGAAGAGAATATTTTAGCAAGTATTCCCGAAATCACATAAGATGCAATGTTGAACAGTACCATAAGAAAACCTTTTCTTGCACTGGCAATGGCAACAATTGCAACTACAATAAACAGAATAAGATCAACGATATTTATAACTCTTCACCTTCCTTATCATCCGTATGAAACAACGTTTGTCGTTTCTTCATTTTCAACCGCGGTTGTTTCTTCCGCAAGAGTTGTTATTTCTTCAGGAGTTGTCTGTTCGGAATGAGTTATTGCTTCTGTCGCAGCTTCCTCAGCAGCTTCCTCCGTCACAAACTCACCCGTTGTTTCCTCTTCACGAAGAAGAGTCAGGTCATATTCGCCGTATACGTCAAAACGGTAAATTCCGCTAACGGTGAAAACAAAAAGCTTCTGTCCCGCAAAAGCGGCATCGATACACTTTTCGTTAATCTCGATACAGCCCGTTTTCTCACCCTTTGAATTATAGGTCTCAATTCTGTCACCGAGAAGCACGGCTGTGAATTTGTCTGACGTGCGGACGTTCATTATTTCTGAATTATATTCAATCAGAAAGCTGCTGTTCATTCGCTTATCAAGCACGTTAAGAAGTGAATCCTTTGTGTTACCGTGGGAGGCAAGAGCAATTGCAGATAAGCCCTTGTCGGTAACTGCAGAATGCATAATTTCCGTGGAAGCATACTCTGCTCTTTTCTGAACCTCGCCCTTTCTGTCAATTACGTAAATTCCGTTATCCGTAAAAGCGGCTACATTCTTACCTGAAAGGAACTCAAGTCTGAACACGGTACAATCTGCAAATTCAGCGGTATATAATGCTTCGCTATCCTTGAAGTTAAACAAAATCACCTTGGACACGTATTCACCGTTTCTGACACCGAGCATTGAAACCGCAATATTCTTGCCGTTATCGGAAAGAGCAGTGCTTATGCAGTAATCCTGAGAGCTTCCCCATTCAAAGAGCTTTTTGCCATTGTATGAATAAACGTAAAGATGGGACTGAAAGCCGCCGTCCTCGTTGAGTACGTAGGCATAGTTGCCTTTTTTGTCAACCGTAGCAACGGTAATTGAGTTTGTTGTCGTATATGTATTATAAATCTTGGAATTCTTTTCGATTCTGAAAGAGGTACCGCCCTTATCATACAAAAGCACGGTCGAACCGCCCTTGACCATAACGGGCTGAGAATACTGATGAGAATTCGAAGAAAGATTCTTTCCGTTTGAATCAAGATAAACAAGAGCCGTATCCGTCAGCATTACAAAACCTGAAGAATAGCTCTCAATACCGGTAATGCTGTCGGGAAGCACATCATAAACGAGAGCACCGTTATCGTCGTCCTTGCCGATATCTGCAACAGATACACCTGATACAGACGAAACCACCGCCGCAATTACCATAATAGCAATGAGAAGAAGAACACACAGACCGATTACGGTTGAAGAGGTGAATCTTTTGCCGCTGCTCTTTTCTCTTTCGATAATTATATCTTCATTTTCCTTCACGTTATCACATCCTTAATTTTCAATGCGGATTTATTCAGAGAGCTTACAGCTCCCCGTAGAAAACCTTATTGAGATAAAGTCCTTCAGGAGAGGCAGTTTTTCCTGCAAGCAGTCTGTTGCCCGATTCTATTATACGGGGAATTGCCCCTTTCTCTATTTTCCCTTCGGAGATATAAATAAGAGTACCCACCATAATGCGCACCATATTGTAAAGGAAGCCGTCACCCGTAACTCTGAAAATCACGGTATCTCCCTCTCTTTCAACACCTGCATCAAAAACGGTGCGGACAGTTGTTTTTACGGTTGCCCCTGCGGCACAGAAGGCAGAAAAATCAAAGGTACCGATGAAGTCCTTTGCCTGCTCGTTCATAAGCTCTGCATCAAGGGGATATTTGTGGAAATAAGCAAGATTCTGCGAAAAGGGATCTCTTACTCTTCCGTTATAAATTTTATAGATATATTCCTTGCCCTTTGCATCAAAACGGGCATTAAAATCATCGTTTACGGCTTCAGCATCAGTAACTGCAATATCATCGGGGAGATAATAATTCATTCCCGTAACAACCTTTTCAAGGGCAATTTCCTTATCTGCACGGAAATTACACTTGAAGCAGTTGGCGTGAACACCCGTATCCGTGCGGCTGCAGCCAGTAACACTTACCTTTTCAAGAAAAAGCTTCTCAACAGCAGCTTCAACACACTCCTGAACGGTCAGTGCATTTTCCTGCCTTTGCCAGCCGTGATAACGACTGCCGTTATATCTTAATGTCAGAAGATAATTCATCATATCACCTGCTGAAAAAGAAAGAAGGAGAAGCTACCGAAAAAGCTTGTGTAAACAACAACCGCAACAAGCAGTGCAAGTATAACAAATGCAATATAATCTCTTACACCGAGCTTCATTTCCTTCATTCTTGTACGCTTGTTATCGCCCGTATAGCAACGGCATTCCATTGCAAATGCGAGCTCATAGGCACGTCTGAAGGAGCTGACAATCAGAGGGATAAAAACGGGCACAAGAGCCTTTGCACGCTGTGTAAGCGTTCCCGTTTCAAGATCTGCCCCCCTTGCCTTCTGCGCACTCATTATGATATCAATTTCATCTATAAGAGTAGGAATGAATCTGAGAGCAATTGTCATCATCATAGAAAGTGAATTTACGTTCACCTTAAAAATCTTCAGCGGAGAAAGCAGTCTTTCTATTGCATCGGAAAGTGCGGTAGGTGAAGTGGTATACGTAAGAAGAGAGCTGAAAAGGATCAGCGCAATAATTCTTGCGATAATAAAGACAGCGCTGAACACACCGCCCGTTGTAATCTGAAAATCAAACTGCTCAAAGGGCTTCCATAAAACGGTGCCCTCATGATTGTAAACAATCTGCAATATGCCCGTAAAGACAACGAGAACTACAATCATTTTAAGCCCCTTAAGAATCACCTTGAAGGAAATCCTTGAAAGAGCAATCGCAACGATTGCACTGACGAAAAGAAGTCCTAAAGAAAAGAAATTCTTACAAAGGAAAAGAGCAACGATAAAGCAAAGGGTGATTACAATCTTTGCTCTTGGGTCAAGCTTATGTATAAAGGAATTTCCGGGAAAATACTGTCCTAAGGTAATATCCTTAATCATTGTGCCTTCCTCCTTTCATAGTATGAGGAAAGCAGCTCTGCAGCGGCTTCAACTGTGAATACGTCTGTAGCGACATCGGGAAGGACGGAATGAATACGGCTGACAAGTGAAGTCGCCAGCGGTACAGAAAGTCCCATTTCAATAAGCTTATCCGCCTGACTGAAAATTTCCTTAACTGTTCCGTTCATAGCAAGACGGGCTTTGTTCATTACAAGGATTTTGTCAGCATTTCTTGCCATATCATCCATTGAATGAGAAACAATCATAACGGTAGCACCCGTAGCCTTACGGTAATTCTCAAGCATTGAGGTAAGCTCGTTTCTGCCCTTAGGGTCAAGACCTGCAGTAGGCTCGTCAAGAATCAGCACCTCGGGGAACATTGCCATAACACCTGCAATGGCACATCTTCTTTTCTGACCGCCCGAAAGATCAAAAGGAGATTTATTCAGAAGCTCCTTGCTGAAGCCTACAAATTCGGCTGCAGCAATTACCCTTTCTTCAACCTCTGCCTTTGAAAGTCCCATATTCTTAGGACCGAAGGCAATATCCTTTGCGCAGGTTTCTTCAAAAAGCTGATATTCGGGATACTGGAAGCAAAGTCCGACTCTGCTTCTTGCCTCCTTGATTGAGGCTTTATCCTTGTTTATATCCTTTCCGTCAAGGAGAATCTGTCCTTTTTCGGGCTTAAGAAGTGAGTTCAGCATTTTTATAAGGGTACTCTTGCCCGAGCCCGTATGGCCGATAATGCCAACAAGCTCACCTTTTTCAACTGTGAAGCTGACGTCGTCAAGCGCTGTAATTTCAAACGGTGTTCCGCGGAAATATCCGTATGAAACGTTTTTAACTTCAAGTATAGCCATTAAAAACCTCTTATAAATTCAAAATTCTGAGATATTCCTCAGTAAGCTCTTCCTCGGTAAGAGGAAGTCCTTCAAGGGGTACGCCCTTTTCCTTGAGAAGAAGAGAAAGCTTAACGGTATCGGGAACATCGAGACCGCAGGAGAGGAGCATTTCCGTCTGTGCGAAAATCTCACGGGGAGTACCCTCAGCAAGAATCCTGCCGTTATCAACAACGATAACCTTGTCGGCGTAAACAGCCTCCTCCATAAAATGAGTTATAAGAACTATTGACATTCCTTCGGAATTGAGCTTCCTTGCGGTGCTGATAACCTCACGTCTTCCCTGAGGGTCAAGCATAGCCGTAGGCTCATCAAAAACAATGCATTCGGGAAGCATTGCTATCATTCCCGCAATTGCAACTCTCTGCTTCTGTCCGCCCGAAAGATGATGTGTTTCGTGAAGTCTGTAATCATACATTCCGACTGCCTTAAGGGCGTTATCAACACGCTCTCTGATCGTTTTCGGAGGAATACCTAAATTTTCGGGACCGAAGGCCACGTCCTCTTCAACAATGGAGGCTACAATCTGATTATCGGGATTCTGAAATACTACACCGACTTTTTCTCTTATCTTAAATTCATTCTTTTCATCAGCGGTATCCATACCGTCAACGAAAACCTTTCCCTTAGTGGGAATAAATATTGAATTGGAAAGCTTTGCAAGAGTGGATTTTCCTGAGCCGTTGTGTCCGAGAACAACAACGTATTCGCCCTTATCCACGGTAAAGCTGATATCCTTTACAGCAAAGACACCGTTTTCCTCTTCATCGTATGTATAAAAAACGTTCTGAAAATCCAGTAAATGTTTATTGTCCATAACCGTTTAATCTCTTTCCCATACTGCAGTAGCACCGCAGGGAAGCACAAGACCGCTTTCGGAAACAGGAAGACCTATTTCATCAGCACTGACCTTACCGCCCAACTTCTTCGGCACTACAGAGCCAAGAATATAACTCATAACTGAGGGTGAAAGACCCGTTGTGTAGGAGTTTATCATATATAAAAGTGCATCATCACTGAGAAGCCCTGCACAAAGCTCACAAAGTCCGAAAACCTCGTTTTCAAGCTTCCATACCTCTCCCCCGGGACCTCTTCCGTAGGAGGGAGGATCCATTATGATGATGTCGTATTTATTGCCGCGTCTGATTTCTCTTTCGGCAAACTTCTTGCAGTCATCCACAAGCCATCTTACGCTTCTGTCAGCAACGTCGGAGGATGCGGCATTTTCCTTTGCCCATAAAACCATTCCCTTTGATGCATCAACGTGTGCAACGGAAGCACCTGCCGCAAGTGCGCTTACTGTAGCACCGCCCGTATAAGCAAACATATTGAGCACCTTAACGGGACGGTTTGCCTTCTTTATAATTTCAGCGGTCTTTTCCCAGTTTACTGCCTGCTCAGGGAAAATACCCGTATGCTTGAAGCCCATAGGCTTTATATTGAAAACAAGCTCACCGAAATTTATAGTCCATACATCGGGAAGCTTTTTATATACTTCCCATCTGCCGCCGCCGGTATTTGAACGGATATATCTTGCATCGGCATTGAACCACAGTTTATTTGTTTTGGGAGTTGACCATATTACCTGAGGGTCAGGTCTTATGAGAATATACTTTCCCCATCTTTCAAGTCTTTCTCCGTCAGAGCAATCTATAAGCTCGTAATCCTTCCAGCTATTAGCCTCTCTCATCAAATCAGCCTTTCTTTAATAACACCTGCAATAAGCCTTGCAAGGCGCATTGTCTGTTCTTCATTTTTTCCTTCAAGCATAACACGTACAAGGGGCTCCGTGCCCGAAGCACGTACAAGCACTCTTCCGTCGTTTCCGAGCTCTTTTTCAGCCTGAGCTACTGCAATTCTGATTTCTTCATCCTCATTGAGTCTGAGCTTTCCCATTGCGGAAACCCTTACGTTCAGAAGCACCTGAGGGAATATCTCTATTTCATCGGCAAGCTCTTTAATCGTCTTACCCGATTCTTTCATTACGTTCAGAAGCTGTACAGCCGTCAGCTGTCCGTCTCCCGTTGCGGCAAAATCGGAAAATATCACGTGGCCCGATTGCTCACCGCCGATACTGCAGTCATCTTCTGTCATTCTCTGCAGCACGTAGCGGTCACCCACCTTAGTTTTCACACAGTCAATATTATTCTTTTCGAAAAATCTGAAAAGCCCGATGTTACTCATAACAGTTACAACAGCTTTATTGTTCCTGAGTCTGCCCTGCTTTTTCAGATGCTTTGAGCACACAGCAATTATTTTATCACCGTCTACAAGCCTTCCGTCAGAGTCAACTGCAAGAAGCCTGTCGGCATCTCCGTCAAAGGCAAAGCCTATATCAAAGCATTTTCCTTTTACAAACTCGCCTAATGTCTCAATTTGGGTTGATCCGCAGTCAGCGTTGATATTTACTCCGTCGGGCTCATTGCCGATTACCGTACATTCAGCACCAAGCTCCGTAAACAGTTTTTCTGCAGTAACGGAAGCAGAACCGTTAGCACAGTCTATTGCAATTTTCAAGCCGTCAAGCCTGAAATCTGCAGTTGACTTTATATGCTGAACGTAACGCTCAACCGCATCGGATAAAAACGTTATACTGCCGACGTCACCGCCGATTTTAAGTGAAGGAGAAGCAATTTCGTCAAGAATTATTGCTTCAATCCTCTCCTCTTCTTCATCGGGAAGCTTATATCCGTCAGATCGGAAGATTTTGATACCGTTATATTCGCAAGGATTATGTGAGGCAGAAATCATCACACCTGCATCATAAGATTTTTCCTTTACAAGAAACGCTACGGCAGGTGTGGGAACAACTCCCGCAAGCACTGCGTCACATCCCACCGAGCATATACCCGAAGCCAGTGCCGCCGTCAGCATATCTGCCGATTTTCTTGTATCTGTACCGATAAGAAGCTTAAGCCTCTTATTTTCCTTGTTTTCAGTCAGAACCGTAGCTGCTGCCCTGCCGATTTTCAAAGCAAGCTCACAGCCTATTTCAGTATTGGCAATACCTCTTATACCGTCCGTACCGAATAATCTGCCCATTAAAAAACTCCTTCATCAGTTATCTGACGGGACAGGCAAGCCGAGATGTATATATGCGGCATTGGTAACAACCCTTCCTCGGGGTGTTCTTGCTATGAAGCCTGCCTGCATAAGATACGGCTCGTAAACGTCTTCAATGGTAACAGCCTCTTCACCGATTGCGGCTGAAAGAGTTTCAAGTCCTACGGGACCGCCGTTGTAATTCTGTATCATAGTCGTAAGAATAAGTCTGTCGATATTATCAAGACCAAGCTCGTCAATTTCCATTTTATGAAGAGCGGTCTGTGCATCAGCAAGGGTTATTGCACCTGAACCGAGGACCTCCGCAAAGTCTCTTACACGCTTGAGATATCTGTTTGCGATTCGGGGTGTGCCTCTTGAACGGGAAGCAATTTCAATTGCCGCATCGGGGTCAATATCAATTCCCAGTATTCTTGCAGATCTTGTTACGATTTCAGAGAGCTGCCCGGGAGTATAAAGCTCAAGTCTCAGCACAACACCAAAGCGGTCTCTTAAGGGTGCTGACAGACTGCCTGCTCTTGTGGTTGCCGCAACAAGAGTGAACTGCTGTAAATCAATACGGATGCTTCTTGCTGAAGGACCCTTGCCTATTATAATATCAATGGCTTTATCCTCCATAGCAGGATAAAGAACCTCTTCAACGCTTCTTGAAAGCCTGTGAATCTCGTCTATAAATAATATGTCGCCGTCATTAAGATTAGTAAGCAAAGCGGCAAGATCACCCGGCTTTTCTATTGCAGGACCCGAGGTTATTCTTATCTGCGAGCCCATTGTGTTTGCAATGATTCCCGCAAGAGTGGTTTTTCCGAGTCCGGGAGGGCCGTAAAGAAGCACGTGATCGAGTGCCTCGTTTCTCCTGAGTGCCGCCTGCATATAAACGTCAAGATTATCTTTGACCTTATCCTGTCCGATATACTCAGAAAGCGTCTTAGGTCTTAAATTTATTTCATAATCTCCTTCTTCTATGCCGAATTCGGGAGAAGCGAGTCTTAAGTTATCGTCATCAAACGAGCTGATAGCCATACTTTTTTATCTCCTTGAAAGATTTCTTAATCCCTGCTTTATAAGCTCCTCAACGGAAAGAGTACCGTCAAGAGAAGAAAGAGCACGGACTGCTTCGCTGTTGGTATAGCCGAGAGCCATAAGAGCACTTACTGCTTCATCGGTGTTTCCGCCTGCCGAAATAACCTCTGCAGGAGAAAGCTTTTCAACACCTATTTTCTGAGGAACAAGCTTTGAAACCTTATCCTTTAATTCAATTACAATTCTCTGTGCGATTTTTGGGCCCACACCCTGCGCCTTCGTGATGCTCTTTACATCTCCTGCAGTGATGCTCAGAGCCAGCATTTCTGGAGTGAGCGCGGAAAGAATGGAAACCGCCGCCTTGGGGCCGACACCCGACACGGATATGAGCATTCTGAAATAGGAAAGCTCCTCGTTATCGTAAAAGCCGAAAAGCTCAACTCCGTCCTCACGGACCACAAGGTAGGTGTAGACCGTAGCCGTATCACCGATATTGCCAAGCTTTCTTAAGGTGTTGACCGAGGTGCTGACATCAAATGCAATTCCGTTGCATTCAATAGCAACTCTTGTTATATCACTGTATACAATTTTACCAGTAAGGCTGTAAAACATAAGCTTCTCCTTATCTCAGAAGATAGTTTGAACCACTGCAATGAGCGTGGCATATTGCCATTGCAAGCGCGTCAGCAGTATCGTCGGGCTTGGGAACTGCGGAAAGTCCAAGAAGCTGCTTCGTCATTTCCTGAACCTGCTTCTTTTCTGCCCTGCCGTAGCCTACCACACTCTGCTTAACCTGCAGGGGTGTGTATTCAAAGCATTCGGCTCCGTGTATTTTTGCGGTTAGAAGAATAACTCCCCTTGCCTGCGCCACGTCAACGGCAGTCTTTTTATTTGTGTTGAAAAACAGCTTTTCAACCGCCATTGCATCGGGCTTGTATTTTTCAAAAAGATAGCTGAGATCCTCGTGAATACACTTCAGTCTTTCGGTAAATTCCATTCCTGCAGGAGTTGTTATTGCACCGAAATCAAGCACCGACAATCTGCCTTTTTCGTATTTAATTATTCCGAAGCCCACTATGGCGTAGCCGGGGTCTATTCCGAGAATAATCATCCCTTCACCGCTTTACATTATAATTCATTTTAGTATAGCATATATTATAATTAAATACAACTATTTTTATTATTTATTTTTATTTAAAAGGCAAATCGGGAGTATGAAAATACCCCCGATAAAACTTTGATTTTTAATTTACAAATCAGCCTTCAACAGCTCCGCCTTCAGCCTCGGGTGCTTCCTCTTCAGGAGTGAAAACACCGAATCCCATATAGTTTGTGAAGATGTCAAACATTCTTGTTGCAAAGTTGATGAAATAAGAAATTGTGGGCATAAAGCTTCTGATCATACCCATGATGCCGTCTAATGAAAGTCCGTCCATAATACAGTAACCTCACTTTATAAATTATAATTCCAAATAAATATTATCACACTTCTGCGATAAATGCAAGCACAGATTTACTGAACCTCTTCTGTTTCTTCGGAAGCCTCTGTTGCAGCCTCCGTTAAAGCCTCTTCAGTTACGTCCTCTGAAGGCTCTGAATCGGGAGCGGCAGTTGTTTCCTCTGCAGGTACAGTCGTATCCTCTGCAGTTGTTGCTTCGGGAGCTTCTGTTGTAGTTTCTGACTCAGTGGTCTGCTCGGGAGCAACAACGGGAGCCGCTGTGGTATTTTCAGTCACAGGTCTTCTTGTCGTAGTTTCTTCTGCAGGCTTTCTTGTGGTGGTTTCTTCAGCAGTTGTCTCTTCCTCAGAGGTTTCCTCGTCGGTAATTTCTTCGTCTGTGGTTTCTTCTTCCGTGGTTTCTTCTTCCGTGGTTTCTTCCTCTGTGGTGGTTTCTTCTACGGTTGTTTCCTCACCCTTATCGGAGAAAGCAGGAACAATAATAAGAGCTGCAATAACAGCCAATGAAACAGCAAACATTATACCGAGAATTATGAAAAGAGGAGTTCTTGATTTCTTAGGCTCGCCTTTTTCTTCAGTATCGGCTTCTTCCGTAGCTTCAGGCTCTTCTTCAATTATTTCCTCAATTTCTTCAGTATAAAGCTCTGCGTCATTTTTTACGTCAGCATCACTGATAATATCAGGGCTTTCAAACATCTCAAGAGCATTCTTTGCAAAAACACTTGAAATATCGTCAGCATCAGCAATAGCTTCTTCTGCTTCTTCCTGAGCTTCAGTCTCAGAAGCTTCTTCAATAGACTCTTCGGGTGCTTCTGAAGGCTCCTCCGAAGCTGTCTCTTCAACAGCATCAGCCGCATCCGTCACAGCTTCTGCTTCCGCTTTTTCTTCTGCTGAAGCAGCTTCTTCTTTTTCATTTTCTGTAAAATCAGGTACAAATGCGGGAATTATTTCTTCCTCAGGAGCAGTTTCAAGCACCTTAACAACAATAGCGCTTACAGCCTTGTCACCTTCTGCGGCAAGGGCTACCTTGAGAATGTAGTTTACAGCACGCTTTACGGAGCCGTCGGAAATTCTGAGAATATCCTCAATTTCCTTATCTCCGAGCACCTGAGCGGCACCGGGGCTTAAGAGAATAAAGATATCCCCTTCACAGACGTCGGAAAATACGGCGCCCGAGAAATCAGCCGTTGTATCGGTCACCTTATCCGCTGTTACGGGAGAGGTAACACCGAGACGCTGTAAATATACCTTTGTCTGTCCGTTATTGGCAATAACGGCCCTTCTTCCGCTTGCATAAAAGCCTGCGCCAACAAGCTCATCTGCAGAACGGTTCATATTGAGAAGTGCACCGCGGCAATCCTCAAAAAATCCGCTGAATACGCTCATAGGCTCTCTTGAACGGGAGAAAAGCTCCGCTCTTTCATTAAAAGCAGTAACCGATGCATCGGCAAAGCCTTCAACGTCAGATGAAGTAAGAGCAAAATATACACTGCCGCTTAACACACCTGAGCCCTTATATCCGTTACGGATAACCTCACGTGGCATAACCTTACCGTTTACGTTTACACTGTCAGTATTATACTCCGCCGAGGGTCTCTTCTGTGTTACAATGGCGGCTTCCACCTTCATAGGCATAAAGGTACCTCCTTTATTGTACTGCAGTATTTTCACTGCAGATTTCTGTCATTTTTTTACGAACGTCCCCTGCAAGATACAGAGAACCGCATACAATAAGCACGTCGAATCCGTCAATGGCGGAAAATGCTTCTTCAACTCCCCTTACGGGATCCTTACAGCAGGCACATTCCACGCCGAATCCGCTTATAACAGCTGAAAGCTCTTCGCATTTCATGCTTCTGGGATTTGAAGGCTCAACGGCAATAACCTTACTGAAATAAGGCACCAAATTGCCGAGAGATTTTTTAACGTCCTTATCAGCCATCATACCCATTACGGCTATGATTCTCTTCCCTGAAAGATGCTTTTTTACAAGATATCCGAGGGCAGCCGTTGACCCGTCGTTATGAGAGCCGTCAAGAATCACAAGAGGCTTTTTTGACATAACCTCAGTTCTTGCAGGAATACGGGCACTCTCGATTCCCCGTCTTACAGCATCACTGCTGATTTCAATACCCGTTCTTCTGAGCTCTTCCACAGCACCCGTAACGAGTGCCATATTGCAGAGCTGATGTCTGCCTGAAAACGGAATCTCAAAAACACCCTCCGCACTGCCTGCAACAGTGCCGGTAATACTCTCCGAAATAACCTCAAAAAGCTCTCCGGAGCTTCTTAAAATAACTTCAGAATTCTGCTCTTCAGCAGTCTTTTTTATAACCTTCAGCACCTCATCGGGCTGTTCCGCACCGGTAATAACAGCGCAGCTTTTCTTGATGATTCCGCACTTTTCATACGCAATTTTACTAAGACTGTCACCAAGCACTCCAACGTGGTCAAAGGACACGGAGGTGATGATACTGCAAAGAGGGGCATCTATAATATTCGTTGCATCAAACCTGCCACCGAGCCCCGTTTCAAGCACAACGAAATCACATCCATTTTCGGCATAAAAAAGAAATGCCGCCGCGGTTACCGCTTCAAACTCAGTGATTTTCACGCCTTCTGCAGAAAGCTCTTCAATTGCGCTTTTTACCCTTTCGGTACATTTTATCAGCTCTTCGGGAGCAATCATTTCCATTCCGAGCTGAATACGCTCACGGAAATCTATAACGTAGGGGGACGTATAAAGTCCCGTTTTATAGCCCGCGTTATGAAGCACCGAAGCTAAAGCCGTGCAGGTACTTCCCTTTCCGTTAGTACCTGCGACGTGTATGAATTTAAGCTTTTTATGGGGAGAGCCGAGTCTTTCCGAAAGAAGAGATATTCTTTCAAGCCCCGGCATAATCCCGAATTTTTCAAGTGAGTGATAATAATTTACCGCTTCACCAAGTGTCATATTCTGTCACCTTTTAACCGAGTTTTGCAATGCTTGCCTTGAGAAGCTCTGCCTTTTCGTTAAGCTTTGCCTGATTTACCTTCTGCTCCTCAATAACGTTTGCGGGAGCCTTTGCAAGGAAGCCCTGATTATTGAGCTTACCGTTAATCTGAGCAAGCTTCTTTTCAACCTCTTCAAGCTCCTTGCTGAGACGCTTTCTTTCAGCCTCAAAATCAACAAGCTCTGCCATAGGAAGATAAATTGTTGCAACGTCGGTAACAACGCTTACGCTACCGTCAAGCTGGAATACGCTCTCGTTGTCGGATACTGCAAGGCCTGAAGCAGATGCCAGTCTCTGGAAGTATTTTGCACTGTCAGCAAAAAGCTCAACGTCCTTTGTAACAATGTCAAGTCTTGCCTTCTTTGAGGGGGGTACGTTCATTTCTGCACGACGGTTTCTTACAGCTCTTACTGCTGTCATAATGCTTTCCATATCCTCCTCGGCCTCAGGGAAAACATAATTTTCGTCATACACGGGCCAGGGTGAAACCATAATGGATTCGCCGTCGTGAGGAAGTGTCTGCCAGATTTCCTCAGTGATGAAGGGCATAAAGGGATGAAGAAGCTTGAGAGTGTTGCTCATTACGTAAACGAGAACTGCTCTTGCATTCTTCTTGAGCTCAACGTCATCGGAGGAAAGACGGATTTTACAGATTTCAATATACCAGTCGCAAAGAATGTCCCAGATAAAATCATAAAGCTTCTGTACGGCAATACCAAGCTCATACTTTTCAAGGTTATCGGTAACTTCCTTTACAACGGTGTTGAACTTTGTAAGCACCCACTTATCCTCAAGAGCAAGCTTTTCAGGGAGGTAAGGAGCAGGCTCATCGCCTTCAAGATTCATAAGCACAAATCTTGCAGCATTCCAGAGCTTATTTGCAAAGTTTCTTGATGCTTCAACCTTTTCATCGGAGAAACGCATATCATTTCCGGGAGAGTTACCTGTTGCAAGGGTAAATCTCAGAGCATCTGCACCGTATTTATCAATAATTTCAAGAGGATCAATACCGTTACCGAGAGATTTTGACATCTTTCTTCCCTGAGCATCACGCACAAGGCCGTGAATAAGAACAGTACCAAAGGGAGCCTTACCCATCTGCTCACAAGATGAGAAAATCATTCTTGCAACCCAGAAGAAGATGATGTCATAACCCGTAACAAGTGTATTTGTGGGGAAATAATGCTTGAGTTCAGGAGTTTCATCAGGCCAGCCGAGAGTTG
>JAZRST010000072.1:0-2479 GCA_045651625.1 Acutalibacteraceae bacterium
ATACGGATTGAGCCTGAGGAAAGCTCGATGCCGTTGAGAACAAGGTCGTAAGCCTTAGCTCTTACTGCGCCCTTGTCGGTGTCAAGATAGGGGATGCATTCATCCATGGGAGAGGTGAAGGGATGGTGCATAGCAACCCAGGACTGTGTTTCTTCATCCCAGTCGAAGAAGGGGAATTCAACAATCCAGAGGAAGTTGTAGCCATCGGGAATGATGTCAAGCTTCTTTGCAACCTCGTTTCTCATTGAGCCGAGAACTGAAAGCGCAAGGCTCTTTCTGTCACCGATGATGAATACAACGTCGCCCTTTTCGGCGCCTGCCTTTGCGAGGATTTCCTGCATCTTTTCTTCGGAGATGAACTTGCCGAAGGATGAAGCAATTCCGTCGTCGGAGTATCTGATCCATGCCATACCCTTTGCGCCGATGCCCTTAGCAAATTCGGTAAGCTTGTCAATTTCCTTTCTTGTGTAAACGGAAACAGCATTCTTTGCGGTGATACCTCTTACAGTGCCGCCTGAAGCTACAGTGCCCTCAAATACTGAGAAGCCGCATTCCTTTACGATGTCTGAGAGGTCGAAAAGCTCCATACCGAAGCGTGTGTCGGGCTTGTCCGAGCCGTATCTTTCCATAGCATCAAGATATTTGAGTCTGGGAAGGGGCATAGGAATTTCAACGTCAATTGCTTCCTTGAAGAGCTTGGCGATATAGCCTTCAATCATACCGAGCACGTCGTCAACATCAACGAAGGACATTTCAAGGTCAATCTGTGTGAATTCGGGCTGACGGTCTGCACGGAGGTGTTCATCACGGAAGCAGCGTGCAATCTGCATATATCTGTCAAAGCCTGCAACCATTGAAAGCTGCTTGTAAAGCTGAGGTGACTGGGGAAGTGCATAGAACTCACCGTTGTGAAGACGGGAGGGAACAAGGAAGTCACGTGCTCCCTCGGGAGTGGACTTCATAAGAATGGGAGTTTCAATTTCAACGAAGCCGTTGTCGTAGAAATAGTCTCTTGTGATTTTTGCGACCTTGTTTCTGAGCATAATGTTCTTCTGAAGGTCGGGACGGCGAAGGTCAAGATATCTGTACTTGAGTCTTGTGGTTTCGCCCGTCTGTGAATTTTCAACGATTTCAAAGGGAGGAGTTTCACTCTTTGAAAGAATGCGAAGCTCAGTGACATATACCTCGATATCACCCGTTGCAATCTTGTCAGTCTTTGCAGAACGCTCCTTTACGATACCCTTTGCGGCAAGAACGTATTCGCTCTTGACTGAGGAAGCCTTTTCAAAAACTGCCTTGTCGCTTGTTTCGTCGAAGCTCAGCTGAATAAGACCCGTTCTGTCACGAAGGTCAATGAATATAAGACTGCCCAGGTTTCTGCTTCTCTGAACCCAGCCGAAAACTGTTATTTCCTTACCGACGTCGCTGATTCTGAAATTTCCGCAGTAGTCGGTTCTTGTCATTCCGGTTACAAATTCCATTTGTTTACTCCTTTTATTCTGCCTGAGGGAATTCCGCACCGATTTCGGCAAAAGCGTCATTCATTGAAAGTCTCAGGAAATTATCTGCAAAGTCCTCAATGGGAAGCTCTGTTACGCTGCCGTTATCCATATTCTTTACGTTAACGGTGCCCTTATTGGCTTCCTCCTCACCGAGAACAGCCGTATACATAGCGTTTTTCTTGTTTGCGTACTTCATCTGTGCCTTGAGTGAGCGCTCACCAAGGTCAGTAAGAGCGGAAATGCCCTCGTATCTTAAATCGTTTGCAAGCTTCATTGCAAGGGGGCCCTGCTCGGGAGATGCAGGAGCAATGTAAAGATAAGGACGGGGATCTGAGGGAAGCTCCTTGTTCTGTGCGTTGAGAAGCATTGAAAGTCTTTCAAGTCCCATACCGAAGCCGCAGGCAGGAAGGGGATTGCCGCCAAGCTCGGAAATAAGTCCGTCGTAGCGTCCGCCGCCGCATACGGTGCCCTGAGCGCCGATTGAGCCTGAAACGAATTCGAATACGGTCTTGGTGTAGTAGTCAAGTCCTCTTACGATGTGGGGATTCACGGTGTAGGGAATATCCATAGCATCAAGGTAGGACTTAACCTTGCCGAAGTGCTCTTCACATTCCTCACAGAGGAAATCTATAACAACGGGAGCATCTGCCGCAACGGATGAGCATACGGGTGACTTGCAGTCAAGTATTCTCATCGGATTTCTTTCAAGACGGGAAAGGCAGGTCTCGCAAAGGTCAGCCTTCCTTCCGTTGAAATATTGGAGCAGTGCCTCGTGGTAATGTTTTCTGCATTCGGGACAGCCGATTGAGTTGATTTCAAGGCTTATATCCGTAAGACCGAAGAAATCGAAAACCTGCTGTGCAAGTGCGATGATTTCAGCATCAGCGGCAGGTGAGCCCGTACCGAGGCTTTCAACGCCGAACTGATGGAATTCTCTGAGTCTGCCTGCCTGAGGCTTTTCATAGCGGTAGCAGGAG
>JAZRST010000073.1:0-16440 GCA_045651625.1 Acutalibacteraceae bacterium
TCTGTGAGAGTGAGAAACCTGAATACCGAATTTAACGTCCTTACCGCAAAAATCACATTTTGCCATGGAGCGCACCTCCCTTTTATTTTCCGGGGTAACCCCCAATATCTTAATCAGCATCGTACATAATAACAGATATTATCTGAAAATGCAAGTGTTTTTTAAACTTTTTTTTATTTGGTTGTTATTTAAGCTTATGAATGAAAAGTCCGCTTAAAAGCTTGGGCTCAAACCAGGTGGATTTGGGGGGCATTACCCTGCCGCTGTCGGCAATTGCCATAAGCTCGGAAAGGGACGTGGGATACATTGAGAATGCAACCTCCATATCCTCATTACAGCGCCTTTCAAGCTCCTTAAGACCTCTTATACCGCCTACGAAATCGATTCTCTTATCGGTTCTGGGGTCGTCTATTCCGAAAATACCCGAAATAACATATTTCTGTAAAACGGAAACATCAAGGCTGTCAAGGGGGTCGTTTTCATCGCACAAGCCCTCTTTAAGAGTCAGCTTATACCACTTTTTGTCACAGTAGAAGCCGAAGCTGTGACGAAAATCGGGACGGACAATTTCCGCTTTTTCTTCAACGGTGAAAATATCGGAAAGCCTGCCGAGAAGCTCCTCTGACGTAAGACCGTTCTTGTCCTTTATGACGCGGTTGTAGTCCATGATTTTAAGCTCGTCTGCCTTAAAAGCCACGCTGAGGAAGAAATTGAACTCCTCCTCACCGGTGTAGCCGGGATTCTCCTCTCGTCTTTTGAGGGCAACCCTTACAGCGGAAGCAGCTCTGTGGTGTCCGTCTGCGATATAGAGATTTGAAACCTCGGAAAAGGCGTTTTCAAGAGCCTTACAGTCATTTTCATCACTGATGACCCATACGGTATTTCTTACGTCTCCCTCGGAGATAAAGTCATATTCGGGCTCAAGAGCCTTGTATTTTTCAATTATGCCGTCAATACTGCCGTTTCCCTTATATGCAAGGAAAATGGGGCCCGTGTTTGCATCACAGGTGTCCACGTGACGGATACGGTCCTCTTCCTTGTCGGCACGGGTGAATTCGTGCTTTTTAATAACGTCGTTTATATAATCGTCGGCAGAAGCACAGCCGACAAGACCCGTCTGACATACCTCTCCCATAATCTGCCTGTAAACGTAGAAGCAGGGAGAAACCTCGGCAAAGCAGATGCCGTCAGTCACGAGCTTCTCAAGATTTTCCGCCGCCTTGCTGTATACCTCGTCACTGTAAAGATAGGTATCCTCGGGCAGGTCAACCTCTGCCTTATCAACGTGAATAAAGGAATAGGGCTTGCCCTCTACCTTTTTTCTTGCCTCCTCAGAATTCATAACGTCGTAGGGAAGCGCCGCTACCTCGGAGGCATATTCTTTTTTCGGTCTTACTGCACTGAAAGGTCTGAAAACTGACATACAACTCACCTTTTCTTATTTTACATTTGTTGCATTGTGGAAATACAGCTTGTCATTTCCTGAGAAATATATAACGTCGCGGACGTCTTTTGTGCATACGAAATAGGTATTTTCATTGCATACGGGAATAATAAGCGAGGCTGAATAAAGCTTGCTTTCAATTGAGGAATAAACGGAAAGGAAGCCCTTTTCGTCGGTAGAATAGAGCTTTGCAATAAGCTCCTCCATACCGAAGCCGTCAAACTTTGTGACATTAAGGGGTGAGCCTGCAGTGAAGCTTCCGAAATATTCATAGGCTTCATCGGTTTCACATCTGAAATTATAAAGCGCAACCTGATAATTTCCCGATTTTACCGCCTGCTCAAGCTTATCCTTTTCAGCAGTTCTGACACTGAAATTCACTCTGATTCCTAAAATTCTCTGCCATTCCTGCATAACGCGTCTTACGGTATCCTCGTCCTCCTTTTCGCAGAGAACGGAAATATCAATTGTTGAAGCTTCAAGCTTACCGAGACCGTTTTCAAGGTAAACAGCAGCCTTTTCCTCGCTGTAGGCTACGGGATGATCCACAGCCGTTTTTTCAACAACGGGAGGTATAATTCCCTTTGCCTGCTCTTCACCCATATTCTTTGCAACAGCAGCCGTATCCGTTGCCGAAAGAAGTGCTTTTCTGATATTTTCCTCACCCATTACGGGGTCGGAAAGATTCATTATAAAGCCCTTTACGATGCTTGCAGTTTCCGTAACCGTCATTTTTTTGCTGACCTTCAGCTTTTCGTAGGCTTCAGCCTTTATAAGACCGCCCGAATAATCATCGGTTTCAAGAACCTCAAGAAGCCTTTCTTCACTGTCAACAACGTAAAGCCACACGTAATCGGGCACGGCAACAGCTTCACCGCAGTAATCGGAGGCTTTGTTTATTCTGTAGGAGCTTTCGTCAAATCTCGAAAGATAGAAGGGTCCGTTTGAAAGAGAAAATGCAATAAGCGTGCCGTATCTGCCTGAGCAGCCCTTGAAAAAGGTCTCGTTGCAGGGCATACATACGGGCTCTGTCAGCACCTCGGGGAAATTGCTCTGAGGCTGAGAAAGGGTGATTTCAAGGGTATATTTATCAATTACCCTGACGCCAAGCTCCTCGGGAGCACTTCTGCCCTCAAGAATTTCGGGGGCGTTTTCTATATTATATAACATATATGAAAGATGAGCACCCGTTGCAGGGTCAACCGCTCTTCTCAATGCAAACTGAAAGTCGTAGGCGGTAACGGAAAGGTCAAAATCATCGGGAAGCTTGTCTCCAAGCTGCTCCTTCGCATTTGAAGTAAGGTGCCACAGGGCATCCTCCCTCAGCTTAAAGGTATATTTCAGCCCGTCCTTTGAAACTGACCAGCTTTCTGCCACACCGTTTATAACCTCACCGTTTTCGTCACGGCGCAGAAGTCCCTCAAAGCAGTTTCTTACGACGATTGAAGCCGTGGCATCGGACACAATCTGCGGGTCAAAGGAGCCTGCCGACTCCTCCACAGCAAAGAAAAGCACCACGGGATCCGAGGAGCCGCAGGAGGCAAGAAGCCCCGTCATCATAACAAGGCACAATAAAAATGATATTATTCTTTTCATATCCCGTCTCCTTTCTTTGCACACTGCCTCTATTTTAACAGATTCCGTTTTCTTTTTCTATATCTTTTAAAAAGATTTTTTATATTATTTATCTTTTCTTTTTTATTACATTATGATAGAATAGTTTCAAAAAAGGAGGCTACTATGGATACCGTAATTTTAATTCTTCTGTCACTTACGATTGTGCTTCTCATAATAATTGCAGTAAAGCTTTTTTCTGCAAAAAAACAAAGCTCTGCCGTAACCGATGAAAAAATAGATAACCTACGCGCTCTTACTCAGGAAAATTTCGCATCCTTAAGAAGCGAAAACGTAAATTCCGACAACGCAATGCGCACACTTCTTTCCTCCTCGCTCGAAAACGTAGGAAACAAAATGGACGTGCTTTCCGAAAAAACTGCAGACGGACAGCTGAATACCGTACGCGCCCTTTCGGATATGAGAGAAAAGCTTGATACCACGGGAAGACAGCAGACCCAGGCTGTTACGGAGGCTGTTTCAAGGCTTCAGCAGTCAAACGAGCAGAAGCTTGAGCAGATGAGACTTACCGTTGACGAAAAGCTGACCGAAACTCTCTCCTCTCGACTTGATACCTCCTTCAAGTCCGTTTCAGAGCAGCTCTCAAACGTATATAAGTCACTTGGTGAAATGAAGGAGCTTTCCTCGGGAATCACATCCCTCAACAGAGTTTTCTCAAACGTAAAAATCAGAGGTAACTGGGCAGAATGCCAGCTTGAGGGAATTCTTGACAGAATAATCCCCGGCATGTACGTAAAGAATTACCGCTCCGATGCAAGCCGTGAGGTGGTTGAATTTGCGGTTATGATTCCCGATACGGATTCGGACAGAATGACCTATCTTCCCATAGACTCAAAATTCCCTATGGAGGATTATTTAAGACTCTGCGATGCGGCTGATATCGGTGATACGGACGGCGTAAAGCTTGCAAAAAAGGCACTTGAAGCAAAGGTTATATCGGAAGCAAAGGAAATCTCAAAGTACATAAATACACCCTTTACAACTCCCTTTGCAGTAATGTACCTTGCAACGGATTCTCTTTATGCGGAAGTAATTTCCTCCAAGGAAAACATTGCAGACCGCCTTCACAACGATTTCAACGTTATGGTGGCAGGCCCCTCAACAATCACTGCGCTTCTTTCCTCTCTTGCGCTGGGCTTCCGCACGGTGGCTCTCAACAGAAAAGCAGGCGAGGTTATGGATTTGCTTGCGGCTGCAAAAATGCAGTATGATAAATTCGGCATTGCCCTTGAAAAGGCAAAGAAAAAAATCGACGAGGCATCAGTCAGCATTGACGATGCACAGAAGAGAAATTCCATTATTGTCAAAAAATTAAAAGGTGTTGAGGCTATCAGCAGTGAAACCGCTGATCTGATGCTCGGCACTGATGAATAAAAGGAGAATTGCTATGATCAAACTCGGACTTGCAGGCACATGGCACGTACATTTCGGCGGCTATGTAAGAGAATTTTTATCCCGCGGTGACGTTGAAATTGCAGCATTATGGGATCCCGATGCAGAAACCGCAAAGCTTAAGGGCGAGGAGCTGGGCTGCAGATACACAACCGACCTCAACGAATTCTATTCCTGGGATTTTGATGCTGTTCAGGTATGTGCCGCAACAAATATCCACAAGGAAGTGCTGATTTCCGCGGCAAAGGCAGGCAAGCATATTTTTACTGAAAAGGTTCTCACCGCCGCTTACTGCGACGCTCTTGAGGTTAAAAAGGCAGTTGAAGAGGCAGGCATAAAGTTCTGTATTTCATTCCCCTGGAGAACACGCTCCGATTTCTTGTGGGTAAAGGAAGCTCTCGAAAAGGAGCTTATCGGCCAGGTAACATATATGAGAATGAGAAATGCACACGACGGTGTAAGCCGCGGCTGGCTTCCTCCCTCATTCCTTGATCCCGTTCCCACCTGCGGCGGTGCTATGATGGATCTCGGTGCACACGGCATGTATCTTCTCAACTGGCTTATGGGTACTCCCGTAAAGTGCACAAGCGTTTTCACAAACTGTATATGTGAATCCGTTGAAGACAACTGCGTAACCGTATTCAGCTATGAAAACGGCGCTATCGGTGTCAGCGAGACGGGCTTCGTAACGGGCAGAAATCCCTTCGAGCTTGAAATTGCAGGCACAAAGGGCACAATCCTTGCAGGCGGTGTATTTGACAAGCTCTGCTACAACAACGGCGAGGGCTGGATATATCCCGATCTCGGCAGAGGCAGTAAATCTGCAATCAACTCCTTCTGCGATGCAATAAACGGTGAGGGCGAGCCCCTTTTCGGCATTGATGATGCAGTTGCCCTTACAAAGACCATGGAAATGGCATATAAGAACATAATCTGACAGAATCAGATTATGTTCAGTGATGTTCATTCCTGCGGAATGAGTGATATTGTCCCTTCGCGACAGTGATATTGCCCTTCGGGCGGTGATATATTTTCCTGCGGAAAATGTTTCGGAAGAGGCTTCCGGGTCTTATTCCGCTGACGCTTTATATTTTTTCATACACAAAAAAATCGGATATCCGTTTCCGGATAACCGATTTAATTTTAGCCGGGGATATTAACCGCCGAAAAGTCCTCTGAAGAATTCTACGATGCTTCTGAAGAAGTTCTTGAGCTTATCAAAGAATGAAAGCTTGACTGTTCCGTTATCCTCGGGCTCTTCAGGCTCGGGCTCGAAGCCGAGGTCAGGACGCTCGGAAGCGATTACAGTGTAGTTTTCCTTGATGTTCTTGATTCTGTAAACACCGTCTGTATCTCTTTCAAACTGTGTTGCATTAAGAGTTACGAAATGGGGCTCTGTGAGAAGGAATTCAATAGTGTCGCCTTCCTTACAGATGATATTGATGCTTTCGTAGGTCTGTCCTGCAATGATGTAGGTTGAAGAGGACTGACTGAACATTACAACGTAGGTCTTAACGTCGTCCTTTATAAGAGAATCGTTGGTTGTGCAGGTAACGGTGATTGAACCCGTTGCATAACCGTCGGAGGTTGCAGTGATAACTGCAGTACCTGTGGTTGAGCCGAATACCACAAGACCGTTTGCATCAACTGTTGCAACTGAAGGATCGCTTGTCTTCCACTTTACAATCTTGTTGGATGCATTTTCGGGCATTACCGTTGCATAAAGCTGAATTGCTTCGCCGGGAAGTCTTGTTGTTGAAACGCCTGCTGCGGAAACTACGATGTAATCTGTAGTAACGGGAGCAACGCTTACAAGACAGAATGCCTTGAACTTGCCGTCCTTTGACTGAACACGTACAAGTGTTTCACCTGCGCTTACGCCGACAATCTTACCGTTTTCATTGACTGTTGCAATGTTCTGGTTAAGAGATACCCATTCAACGTCCTTGCTTGTAGCAGTTGAGGGAGAAATAATTGCGGTAACGTTTGCGCTGTCATTGATGTCAAGGAAGATTGCAGTACGGTCAACTCTGAGACCCTGAATCTTTGTATATACGTCAAATATTGCAGTATAAGTAACGTCGCCTGTTACGATTGTGATTTCGGGAGACCAGCCGAGGAAGGTGAATTCATACTCGTTTGTGGAGGGTCTTACGGGAGGATTGGATGCAGAGAAGGGACACTCAACAGACTGACCGTAGGTGTATGTCTGCTCATAAATTCTGCCGTCAACGTCCCACTTAACAGTATAAGTTCTTTCAACAGCTCTGAATACTGCTTCATAAGTTGCATTACCGGTAACAACGGGAATTTCTGTGATTTCTTCACCGTTTACGGTAAGCCACTTGCCTGTGAATTCATAAGAATTGTTGAAGTCGGATGACTTGTAGGGAGTACCGTCGTATGCGGGCTGAGCGCCGTGATACCACTTTGTTGTTCTTGTTACGTCGCCTGCAATCCAGGTGATTGTGAATACCTCAAGCTCCCATACAGCTGTAAGGGTTGCATTACCGTAGGTGCCTTCAAGAGCCATACCGCCGTCATATACGCTGTCCTTGATCCAGCTGCCGCCGCCTGCTGAAACCTTCCATCCCTTGAAGGTTGCGCCTTCTCTTGTGGGGATATCAAGGAGCTTGTCGGAGGTGATGTCGTAGTAGAAGCTTTCAACCTCACTGCCGCCGTTGGAGTTGAATCTGAGGAAGTACTGAATGGGTGTGTATTCTGCATTGATTGTAACGTCGTGAGCGGGCATTGTTGCGGGAATTTCTTCCTTCCACTTTGCAGTGTAGCCTGCCTTTGTAACGGGAGCATAGGTAACGATGTATTCACCGTATCTTACTTCAACCGTCTGTGTTACGTCGCCGCTTACCCAGTTGAGGTTATAGGTCTTTGCTGACCATACGGGCTCAATTGTAACGTTACCGTACATACCGAGAAGTGACTTATCGGTAGCAACGGTATCGCCCATCATCCAGTTGCTGTCCTTATCTGCTGTAAGAACAAGCCAGCCTGTAAGGTCATAGCCCTCCTTGGAAAGAGGAGCAATTATGCTGTTGCTTTCAATTGTATAAGCTGTCTTTGTTTCTGTGCCGTCATTCTTTACGGTAAGAGTGTACTCTGTTGCCTTCCATACAGCCTCGAAGCTTACCTCACCCCAGTGTCCTTTATAGGATGCTTCAGTGTAGGTTTCATTGAGAGTCCACATTGTGCTTTCGGTCTTTGTGACCTTCCAGCCCATGAAGGTATAGCCTGCCTTTTCGGGCTGAGGCATATTGAGCACCATTACGTCTCTGTTGTAGGTTACAAGCGTCTGACCTGAATACTTACCGCCCTTGAGGTCAAAGCTTGCCTGATAATTCTTGATTATGTTGTTGATGATTGCGCTGTAGGTCATAGGACCGGTTACAACCTCAACTTTAGGAGTCCAGCCGATGATTTCGCGGCTGTAGCCGTCACTGTCTGCAAGCTTATTTGTACCGGGATATGTGGGCATTTCGTTGTTGTTTGCTACCCAATAGGTTTCGTATAATACGCCGTCAACATTCCATGTAATCTTTGCTGCAGTGTTCTTGTTAACCTCTGTAAAGGAGGCTGTGTAAACAGCGTTACCCGTTACAACCGTGCTGTCGGAAAGCTGCTTGCCGTCAGCATCTGTCCAACCTGCAAAACGGTACAGGATATCTTCATTTACTGATTCCATTGAGGGGTTACCGCCTGCAAATACAGGATGCTCACCGTACTTGTAGGTTTCAGTAACAACTGTTTCAGTTGTACCGGCTGCATCACTTGTAAGATATTTCCAGGTTACGGAATAAACTCTGAGATTGCTCTTGAACTGAGCTGTGTAGGTTACGTCACCGGTAACAGGCTCAATTGCAGGAGTCCAGCCTATGAATTCATAGGTATACTGCTGATCCTGAGCCTTTGAGGGTATACCGCCGAAGGAGGGAATTTCACCGTATGCAACCTGTGTTGTGGTGGTCTTTCCGTCAACGTTCCATGTAATGATGTAATTATGAGCAGACCACTGTGCCGTAAGTGTTACGTCACCGTACTTGCCTTTAAGAGCCGTACCGTCAACAACAGTACTGTTAAGTGTCCAGTTGCCGCCTGCAGCTGCAACCTTCCAGCCTGCGAAGTCATAACCGGTCTTTACGGGCTTGGGAAGAACGTCTGTTGCTTCTGTTGTATAGAGAATATCTGCAATGGGCTCGCCGCCGTCAGTAATAAATGTAATATTATATTCATTTATCTCATATACAGCCTTAAGTGTTATGTTACCGTAGAATCTGCCGGCATCCATATCGCCTGCTGTAAATCTGTCACCGACTGTCCAGCCGCCGCAGTCTGCAGCGTTGGCAATTGCACTTACCTCCCAACCGGTAAAGGTATAGCCGGGCTTGGAATGTGCGCTGAGCTTGAAGCTGTCAGTAAACTTGTAGTATACGCTTGAGCCGATAGCAGTAACGCCGTCGGAATCAACAAAGTTGATTGTATAGGTCTTTGCATTGAAGAGGGGCGTGAAGGTTACGTTGCCGTACTTATTTGTGAAGGTACTGCCTGCCTTATAGAGCGCGGAAGTCCAGTTACCTGCGTTGTCGCTGAGCTGCCAGCCCTCGAAGCTCTGTCCGGGAGCGGAAGCCTCAGGAAGAACAATGGTATGCTCATATGTGTAAGGCTTATTGAATTCGGGATATCTTACGAACTGCATGCTGTAGGAGGTTACCTCCCATACAGCCTTAAGTGTTACGTTACCGTAATAGCCTGCAGGAAGAGCATCTGTTACAAGAGCACCGCTGGCTGCCAGCTTGGCCTTGTACTCGTCCCAGTTACCTGCAAATACTGTAAGCTCCCAGCCCTTGAAGGTGTAGCCTGTCTTTACGGGAATCTCTCTGAGATAGGTTGAAGCTGTTGTTATGTATGAAAGAACCTTGTTTGAAACGCCGTCACCACCGTTAAGGTCAAGTGTTACGGTATAGGGGGCTTCTGTCCATACTGCTTCAAGTGTTACGCTGCCCCACATACCTGTAAGAACAGTTGAGCCGGCCTGGAAGATGTCACCCTTCTTCCATGAGCCTACGGTTTCCGTAACTCTCCAGCCGCCGAAGGTCCAACCGTTTCTTGTTGTTGAGGGAATAACCTTTGTTTCGTCAATTTTATACTTTTCTGTGGAAACAGCCGCACCGCTGTTTGCATTGAAGGTGATTTCATATTCGTGCTTCACAAAGTGAGGCTTAACCCTTACGTTACCGACCTTACCGCCGTCGAAGTTGGTAAGACCTGTGTCTGCATCGTAGTAGTAAATATCACCTACGCCCCAGTCGGGTATATCGTCTTCAAACTCACTCCAGCTTGAAATGATTTCCCAACCGTCAAAGTCCCAACCGTTCTTCACAGCAACACCGGAAATTTCGCCGCCTTCCTTGAAGGTATAGCCGTAGCCGAGGGCGCTTATATCGAAGAATTCGTTTTCACCGAGAACGATTTCAATTTCATATTCCTTATCGGAGTAGTCAGCAATGAACTTTACGTTACCGTGCATTCCTGCAGGGATTGACGGATATGTTCTGCCGACAACCCAGTTACCGTCTGAAGAAACAACTCGCCAGCCGTTGAAACGCTGTCCGAGAGGTGTAAGAAGAGGAAGAGCTCTTACAGTTTCAACATTGTATGAGTAATCATCGGGATTTGAAGAGGGTGTGTCCACACGGTTCTCATCGTCGTCAATGTCGAAAGTGATAGTATATTCTACGGGAGTAAACTGAGCAACAAGCTTTGTGATGTTACCGTATCTGCCTGCAAACTGTGCACTTATCTGTGCTGCACTGTATCTGTCTGCAGAAGCAGAGGATGTGGCAACAATAATCTTTTCGTTAAAATTCCAGTTGGAATCAGCATCGAATTCCTTGACTAAATAGTAGCCGTCAAAGGTGTAGTAATCCTTTTCAAGCCAGTTGGGAATTGTCTGTGCACTGTTGATTGTACCGTTTGCATAGGAGGAGTTTTTATCAACAGTATTGTATATATCCGCATCGGTATCAATGCCGATGGTATATGTAACGGGCTGCCAGGTTGCGGTAAGGTGAATATCACCGTACTGACCGTTTACGCTCATATTTATAGCTGTGTTTGTTACAGTATTCCAACCGCCCTGCTTTCCGCCATCAACCCAGCTGAAGCTGTCATCGGTTGCTTCACGGACTGTTGCATCAACAATCCATCCGTCAAAACGCCAACCGGGACGCACGGGAGCAATAATTTCGTCAGTCGTGTCAATTCTGTATGTCTTGTAACGGCTGCCGTCTGCCGTGAATACATCCTTGTTTGTAACAGGATATGCAGTGTTGTCAGCAAAGTCGTAGGTTATATTGTAAAGAGTGGGAGTCCATGTGGGCTCAAGGAAAAGTGAACCACCGTTTGCAGCAACACCTGCATCTGAGGTATTCTTGTGAATAGCTTCAGTGCCGGGAAGTGTTTTTCCGACCCAACCCGTCTGGGTATATGCGTTTCTCTTATAATTCGTGGAAGTGCATGTGTAGCTCAACGTATCGTGGTGAGATGCTGTGGGAGAGCCAGAAACAGAAACACCGTAAGCATCAAAAGTCTCATCTGCATTTTCGACAGCTTCCTTATAATCCCTGAAAGTAGGATAACTGAATATATCAACACCGTTGAATGCAGATCCGCCGTCATGTATAAAGATGGTCTGTGTCTGGAAGCTGCCACTGCATTCTTTATTCGAACCATTAAGAAAATCATTAAGACCGTCACTTGTGCTTCCGCTGTCTTTATTTGAACCATACTTTTTTGAAAGACTGCCATCAATTGCAATATTGTAATCTCCGTGGAAGGTGTATGCATATATGGGAGCAGTTGACTGGTCACTGTCGTTGGATTTGCCGTGATATGAGAAATCACCGCCGTAAACAGTTGCGGCATTGTTAGTTGTGCTGTAAACGTTACTTGCAGTAAGCTGAGCTTTTGAACTTGTGTCACCGCCGGTAAAAACTTCAACCTCACTAGTCACATTGAAAATAAACAAATTGTTCGTATTACAACGGATTGCAGCCATCTGTGCGTTTACGCTTTCAAGAGCATTATCACAGGGATTTCTTAAACCGTTTTCACCGGAATAAGAAGGAATACTTATTGTACCACCGTAAATTTCTGCACTGTAAGCACTCTGAATATTAAGAGCGTAAGCTCTGAGGGTTGCATTACCCTTTCTTGACCTTACAAAGCCTGTTGCTTTAATTATACCGCCGTACATCTTAAAAACAGCATCAGCACCGTTAACAGTAACAGCCATTGCCTTTGCAACACCGTGCTTTTTATCACCGCCCGTGCTGCTATGATGAGCAACTTCGGCATGAGTATAAATTGTAACAGTGCTGTGAGCAGTGTTTGCAGGGTCACCGATAATAAGTGTACCTGCCGAAGAAACGGCACCAGCAGAAGCATAGTGAGTACAGGAGTTGTTCTTGTTGCTGTCATACACCTTTGCAATAAGCTGAATAGAACAGTTATTGTCAAGACCGGTATTAACAATCTGCAGAGCACCCTCGGAGCCGACATTAATAAGTGATGAGGGCAGCAGCTCCGTGCTGCTGTGAGTTGTTATGTTTTCAGAGGGAATCTGACAGCCCGTCTGGTCACTGCTG
This sequence comes from Acutalibacteraceae bacterium, assembly GCA_045651625.1. Classification (GTDB taxonomy): domain Bacteria; phylum Bacillota; class Clostridia; order Oscillospirales; family Acutalibacteraceae; genus RUG806. The sequence continues at coordinate 12,133 of JAZRST010000073.1, forward strand.
TAGCCGCCGGAAAGCTCGTATGTAACAAGAATATGATTACCGTTAAGGTCAAGCACAACATCACCTGTAATTGTGGGCAATGCGGAAACCGTGCCGCCCGTATAGGAAATCGTCTGTCCTAATTTGATAACTGTTTTTTCTGACGCTGAGTTCGCAGCAGTAATCTGCGTTCTCAATTCATCCCAGCTCTTAACTGTAACCGTTGCTGCGGATGCAGTGAGGTCAGCGTCGGGCACAATGAGTCCTACCGAAATTGTTGTGAACAACATAATAACGGTAAGAAGCACTGAAAGAGCCTTCGTTGTCATTCTGTGTTTTTTCATAGATTTCTCTCCTTTTCCTGCCCCCGTTTTCTGAAGAATCGGGGTGCTAAGATAGAATTATACTTATACATTTTCGATTCTACCACACAAAATCCGAAATTTCAATTATTATATTAATCTTACATATAAAAATAAAGAAGGAATATTTAGTAAAAATCACAAAAAAAACACCGAACTCATCTCCCCGAGGGACAAGAATACGGTGTGACGAATAAGCATATTTTCCTTCTGACGGAAAATGTTCAGATTTTGCCCGTATGCGCCGATTATCCTCAGATAAGCGGATGCAGACGGGTGAAATATGGGCATTTAACGGAAAGAGATGTTGTAAAAGATAAGTGTCGGATAAAACTAACTTGAATTAAGTCTGCTGCCTGCCCTTAAAGGCACGGGAAAGTGGGCAGAAATTGCCGTATTTATGTTTTTCGGCGGTGGCAAGGCATACGAGGGTATTCCGAACCGCCGAAAAACAAGCACTGAAAAACCTATGGCGTGGCAAAAAAATAGGGAAAGAACCCTTCCGGAGCGTGGCTCTTTCCCCTTTACTGTTTTGTGCGTTAAAGACGGTGATTTGTGCACATCTTTCCCCTTAGTACATTCCGTTTGCAGACATATAGTCGTATATCATTTTTCCGTGGGTCTGCTCTTCCTTCTGTATATGATTCAGGAAGTCTCTGACGTTCTTGTCACGGAATTCGAAGACACACGTATCATATAGATGGGAGACGTGCTTTTCCCCGGACAGTACATCGGTACATAAATACATATCGGAGGTTTTTTCGGGACAGAGCATCGCCTTATATTTTGAGGCAAAGGCGGGCAGAGGCTTCTCCTCGCAGCTGATGGGAGAGACTGTTCCCATTCCGATCTGCTCAAGGGAGTTAAGGTGGCTCGTTTCCGCTTCTTTAAGGTCATTGAAAAGGCTCTTAAGCTGCTCGTCGTGGGCACATTCCGAGTGCCTTTTGTACTTTTCGATGCACAGCCTTTCGTGGCTTTTAAGCTCCTCAAGAAGGGTTCTTTCTTTTTCAGTAAAATCCATTATTTTGTACTCCTTTCAATTTTCGGTCATACATATTGTGTGCCGCTTTTGTCATTTTATACAAAAAAGTTGGCATCCCGAAAGAGAAATTATGGGACTTTCCGAGTTTTCAGAAAATCCCCGGATTTTGTAACTATTTGTAATAATTTTACTATAGACAAACGGCTTTTTTTGGAGTATTATCCCTTAGGTTTTTGTAATTACACACAATTATTGATGCACTTATTTGTGCAGAACGGAGATAAATTTATGAAGCGCTTCATACGCTCGAACAGATGGGAAATAGTTTCAGCTGCCGTAATTTCAGGTGTTTTCACCGCTTCGGTAGTCATAGCTATGACAGTTTCGGCATTTTAAGCAAAACGTAATCGGAAGACGAAGAAAAGAACGGGAAGCGCTCCCGTTCTTTCTTTTTTGTTGATTGACAATGCTCCCGAATAATGTTAAAATTATTGTGTATTATTTTATTTAAGAGGTGCTTACTATGAACACTATATCAGTAGCAGGCAAAAGACTTATTGACGACAACGGAAGAGAACGTATTTTCAACGGCATCAACTTTGTTTACAAGGGCGTAGAAAAGGACGAGGACGGAGTTATAAGATACAAAACCGACCTTAACGAGGACGTAATCAAGGCTCTCAGAGATAAGGGCATGAATATCATAAGACTCGGTCTTACGTGGGCAGGCATCGAGCCCGAGCCCGGCAAGTACAACACTGAATATCTTGACGGCTACAAGGAGATTCTGAAGCTCTGCGACAAGCACGGAATGTACGTTTACGTTGACTGGCATCAGGACCTTTTCAGTGCATACTGCTCAGCCCCCGGTGACGGTGCTCCCGAATGGGCCTGTATCTACACAAAAAAGCGTCAGGATCCCTTATTCATCTGGGCAGAGGGCTATTTCTTCCACAAGGATATCCATCAGTCCTTCGATGCATTCTGGGAAAACAAGGACGTAAACGGCAAGGGCATGCGCGACAGCTTCTGCGATATGCTTACCTTTACCGTTGATTACCTCAAGGAATTCGACTGCATTATCGGCTACGACGTTTTCAACGAGCCCTTCCCCGGCACTCCCGGCGGTAAGATGTTCCGCACCCTCGTAAAGAACGGCGTTGAAACAATTCTTTTCAACAAGCGCGTTGACAGAAAGAAGCTCGTGAAGGATGCTCTTTCCAAGGAAGTTATGAAAATGCTTTCCGTTGCCGACGACCATAAGGTTTACAGGGGCATTATCGGCAAGACCAAGGATATGATGTACGAGTTTGATACCAAGAGATACTATCCCTTCCTCGTAGCCGCAGCAGAGGCTATCAGAAAGGTTGACAAGACCGGCATCATCTTCTCGGAAAACTGCTATTTCTCAAACCTCGGTATTCCCTGCTCAGTTCCGAGAATCGTATATAAGGACGGCACAAGAGAGGAAAATCACATCTTCTCTCCCCACGGCTACGACATAACCGTTGACACTCCCCTTACGAACAATGCAAGCCCCTACAGAATCGACTTCATTTTTAATGAGCACAAGAGAACTCAGGAGAGAATGGACGTTCCCGTGCTTGTAGGTGAATGGGGCGGTATGGTCCCCGGAAGTGACGAATATCCCGCACTTGAGCACCTTATTGAGAAGTTTGACAAGAACATGTGGAGCCACACCTACTGGCATTATTTCGGCGGCTTTGAAAACAGTGAGATTATGAACGTTATCTGCCGTCCCCTTCCCATTGCGGTTGCAGGTGAAATCAAGGGCTATTCCTACGACAGAAGGAATAAGGAATTCACCCTTACCTACACGGGCTCAAGCACCGTAAAGGCACCCACCCTCATTTATCTCCCCTCCGAGCCCAAGAAGGTTTATTCCACAAAGGGCTGGAAGTATAAGGACAACGTTCTGTCCGTATATGCAGGCAAGGGCGAGTGCATAGTAAAGGTTGAGCTGTAATGGCTGAATATTTCATTGTAATTTCCGTAATAACGGCAATAATTACCGTGTACGATAAATTTTCGGCAAAGCATCTGCCACGTATGAGAATCCCCGAAAAGGTGCTTCTCATTATGGGCTTTATGGGCGGAGCACTGGCGGAATTTATCACGATGAAAATAATTCGTCACAAAACACGGCACAAAAAATTTATGCGAGGACTGCCTGTGATGATTGTCCTTCACCTTGTCATTGCAGGAGCTCTCGTTTACAGATTTTATTTTTAGGAGCAACAGATGTTAGAAGTCAGAAACATAGGCTTCACCGTTGAAAATGAAAACGGCGGCGGCAGCCTTGAAATAATCGAGGACGTTTCCTTTACTCTTGAAGACGGAAAATTCCTCGTAATCACAGGTCCCAACGGAGGCGGCAAGTCCACGCTTGCCCGTCTTATAATGGGTATAGAAAAGCCCACCAAGGGACAGATTTTATATAACGGCACAGACATAACGAATCTTTCCATAACAGAGAGAGCAAAGCTCGGCATCGGCTATGCCTTCCAGCAGCCTCCCCGCTTCAAGGGACTTACCGTAAGAAAGCTTTTATCCCTTGCACACGGAAGCGATTTACCCGAAAACGAGTGCTGCTCTTACCTTACGAGAGTAGGTCTTTGCTCAATGGACTATCTCAACCGAGAGGTGGATACGTCCCTTTCGGGCGGCGAGGTAAAGAGAATCGAAATCGCAACACTTATGGCGAGAGATTTAGGTCTTGCAATATACGACGAGCCCGAGGCAGGTATTGACCTCTGGAGCTTTTCAATGCTTGTTCAGTCCTTCAGAGATATTGCAGCTGAAAGAAACGAAAGCGTTATGATAATCTCCCATCAGGAGAGAATTATGCAGCTTGCAGACGATATTCTCGTTATCGCTGACGGCAAAATCCGTTCATTCGGCACAAAGGAGGAAATTCTCCCCACACTTCTGGGAGAATTTGACAGCAAATGCTCATTGAGAGGT
>JAZRST010000074.1:0-22038 GCA_045651625.1 Acutalibacteraceae bacterium
GTTCATTCGGCACAAAGGAGGAAATTCTCCCCACACTTCTGGGAGAATTTGACAGCAAATGCTCATTGAGAGGTGACGGCAATGCTTAATATCACGGATAAGAACTTACTTGACAGAATTTCCGATTTTTCTTCAATCCCCGTGGGTGCTACCTACAACATAAGAAAAAACGGTCAGGGTATAGAAAGAAGCACCAACGAAAAGGTGCAGATTACCAATAAAACGGACAAGCCCGGCATTGATATCACCGTTCTTCCCGACACAAAGGGAGAAAAAATATACATCCCCGTAATCATTACCGAGGAGGGCGTTTCCGACAAGGTATATAACGACTTCTATATCGGTGAGAATGCAGACGTCACAATAATTGCAGGCTGCGGTATTCACAACTCAGGCTGTAACGAAAGCCGTCACGAGGGTATTCACCGCTTCTTCATCGGCAAGAATGCACGCGTCGTGTACATTGAAAAGCACTACGGTGAGGGTGAGGGCACGGGTGAAAAGATACTCAATCCCGAAACAGCCGTTTATATGGATGAAAACTCCGTATGCGAAATGGAATCGGTACAGATAAAGGGTGTTGACTCCACTAAGAGAAACACCGTAGCACAGCTCGGCAAAAATGCAAAATTCATCGTAACTGAGCGCCTTATGACTCACGGCAGACAGCTTGCCGATTCGGATATGACCATTGAGCTCAACGGTGAGGGTGCTTCCGCACAGATTATCTCCCGTTCCGTAGCAAAGGATGAATCAAAGCAGATTTTCTACCCCAAGGCTGTGGGAAATGCCCCCTGCTCGGCACACGTGCAGTGCGACTCAATCATTATGGATAATGCGGGCATCCGCTCTATCCCCGAAATTGCGGCAAACCACGCAGAGGCCGCAATCATCCACGAGGCCGCAATAGGCAGAATCAACAACGAACAGCTTCTGAAGCTGATGACCTTCGGTATGACTCCCGAAGAGGCTGAAGAGATTATCATTCAGGGCTTCTTAAACTGACAACGAAAACGGCACCTTCCTCCGGGGACGGTGCCGTAGCAATAAGGAGAAAAATATGAGACTTGACAAATACCTTAAGGTTTCCCGTCTTGTAAAAAGAAGAACCGTTGCAAACGAGCTGTGCGATGCAAAGCACGTTGAGGTAAACGGAAAGACGGCACGCGCTTCATACGAAATCAAGGTGGGTGACGTTATCGACATCCAGATGGGCGCAAACCACATAAAGGCTGAGGTTGTGACCGTTACGGAATATGCAACCAAGGAAAGCGCATCAACAATGTATAAGCTTATCTGATTTGTCTTACTTTGTCTGAAAGGGGGAAGAGAGTGTGGGAAGAAAACACGGCAGACAAAGATTTCCCTTCGGGGCATTTGCAATTATTCTTGTTATATGTGTGCTTGTGAGTGCGGCGTCGGGTGCCGGCGGAGCATTTTTTATGTTCAACCTACTTTACAGCATTCCCGAGGAGACCACGGCGCAGGAATTCATCATTGAAGAAACCACCGCACAAGAGCTTACAACCACCGTTGAAGCCGAAACGGAAAGCACTGCGGCACAAGAGGAGACTACGGCAGAAGCCGTAACGAAGCCTCCCGAAGCAGTAACCGTCTACGTGCCGACTGTCTCACCGTCCGATACCCTTTCAAAGGGAGACATCTACTCCGAGGCGGTAAACAGCATCGTGACGATAACCTCCTCGTGGAAGCAGTATTATTCATCCATCCTCGGCTCCTACTACCGTCCCGCAAAAATGGCAGGCACGGGCTTCTGTGTTTCCGACAACGGTTATATAGTCACAAATTATCACGTCGTAGAAAATGCCGAGGAGCTTACAGTCACCGACTATAACGGAAAGGAATATAAGGCAGAGCTTGTGGGCAGTGAGGCCTCAAACGACTTCGCGGTAATAAAAATCAAGGCTGCTACTATACCTGCAAAATTAGGTGATTCCGCAAAGCTCAATGTGGGTGACGATATTATGGTCATCGGAAATGCTCTCGGTGAGCTTTCATACACCTACACTGACGGAATCGTCAGCCATTTAAGCCGTCTTGTTACGGTGGAAAGCGGACGTACAATAAATATGTTCCAGACCAATGCCGCCATAAACAACGGCAACTCAGGCGGTCCCGTTTACAATACAAGCGGTGAGGTTGTGGGCATTGCAAGTGCAAAATATGCCTCAGATAAAATTGAGGGACTGGGCTTCTGCATTCCCATAGACGACGTAAAGGCTATGATAACGGACATTATAGTTTACGGCTACGTCAAGGGCAAGCCCTTACTCGGAATCACCGTGCAGACGGTAACCTCCTCTATGGCAAACAGATATTCCCTGCCCACGGGCTGTTATATCGTTGCCCTCGACAAGGAATCCCCCTTATACGAAGCAGGTCTCCGCTCGGGTGACGTTATCACAAAGCTCGGAAACAAGAATATCACCTCCGCAGAGGATATGGCGGAATATCTTTCTGAAAAAAGCGCAGGAGACAAGAGCAACGTCACCTATTATTCATCGGGAGAAACGAAATCCGTCAGCATCAGAATAGGCGAATACGAGCCCTCCGACCCAAGAACAAATTACTCAAACGTTTTCGATTTTTAATAAACAGCATAAAAAACAACGTCCCGTCATAAGACGGGACGTTGAACATTTATTTTTTTATTATTCCTGTACGGGAGCCTCAACGGGGCAAGCGTCTGCACAAGCACCGCATTCGATGCAAGCATCCTCATCGATTACATAGATATCGCCTTCGGAGATAGCCTCAACGGGGCATTCAGCTGCACAAGCACCGCAAGCGATACAAGCGTCTGTAATTTTGTATGACATTGTTTTTTCCTCCTTCTGAGTTTTTCTTAATTGTAGCACATTAAAAGAAAATTTCAATATGTTTTTAAAAATTTTTATACTTATTCAATATCTTTAAGAGCTGCAATTTCCTCACGGTTGAGTTTTATCTGCGCATCCCTTAATATCTTTACGTCCTTGCGGTTGTATTTGCCGGGTGCGGCATCGGGATTTCTGTCAAGACGGACCTTGAGCATACCCGTAAGAAGGTTATTGTCAACAACCTCACCCTTGCCGTCAACGGTCTCAACGAGAGCACCGATTTTGGGAGTGATTTTAAGAAGATATTCGTAGGATGACTGCTCGTACTTGAGACAGCACATAAGTCTTCCGCAGGTACCGCTGATTTTTACGGGATTGAGGGAAAGTCCCTGCTCCTTAGCCATTTTAATGGAAACAGGCTGGAAATCGTGTAAGAATTCCTTACAGCAGAAGCCTCTTCCGCAGATACCTAAGCCCCCGAGAAGCTTTGCCTCGTCACGGACGCCTATCTGACGAAGCTCAATTCTTACCTTGAATACGGATGCAAGGCACTTGACAAGCTCTCTGAAGTCAACTCTTTCGGGTGCCGTATAGAAGAACAGCACCTTGGATCCGTCAAAGGTATATTCAACGTCGAGAAGATGCATATCAAGCCCGAACTGCTTTATTTTTTCCTCGCAGATAGCAAATGCCTTTTCCTCCTTACGGAGATTCTTTTCCATATTGGAGAGGTCGTCTGCATTTGCAACCCTTATGATGCTCTTAAGGGGCTTTACGAGAATATCCTCGCTGACCTCCTTGTTGGCAACCGCACATTCACCGCATTCAACACCGCGGACGGTTTCTACGATAACGTGCTGTCCCTCTTCCACCTTTTTGCCTGCAGGGTCAAAATAGTAAACCTTTTTTGTATTTCTGAATCTGACGCCAATTATTTCAGCCATATTAGTAATGCAAGAAATTTCTTGCCCTTTCTGTTATTTTCGTTCCTTCATTATTCTTGCCGTTTCCGCAGAAAATCTTGAAATGAGAAGATTTTCATTCGCATTGCGACCGGCCTCTTCTATTATTTTATCCAAAACTTCCTTAATTTGCAATAGTGAAGATATTTTATAGCTTCTTGAAAGCGAATATGCCGCCATATCACTGCCCGAAAGCAGGGGTGCACCGCTTCCCTCCGCCATGGCATCCCTTATTATAAGAATAAGCCTTTCAGCAACGGACGCCATCATTTTTCTGTTTTTATTCATCGGAGCGCAGGTGAGCATAACTCCGAATTCATCCTCATCACAGAGAGCAAAGGCGATTTTTTCGGCAGTTTCGTTCACCTTTTCATCGTTCTTCCTGCTTTTTGAAGAAAGGGTATCACCCAAAGGATATTCCGTAAGACGGGAGATAACCGTTGTAAGAAGCCCTTCCCTGCCGTCACAGCAGAAGATGAACATCGTATCCTCGGGAGGCTCCTCAACGGATTTGAGCAGTGCATTCTGCACCACAGCCTGCATTTCATCGCAGTCGGGGAATATAAACACCTTGTTAAGCCCCTCCGTGGGAGATGAAGAAAGCCTTGCAAGGCAGTTTTCGCGGACGGTCTTTACGGAAAGAAGCTTTTTTCCGTCCTCGGGCACAATCCTGAAAACGTCGGGATGAAGACCTGCTCTGACACGAAGGCAGGCACTGCACTTCATACAGGGCTCGTGATTGGTATTATCCGTTTCCGTACAGAGGGCGGCAGATGCCAGCTCAAGCGCACATTTCTCACGGAGCGCACTGCTTCCCCCCGTCAGCAGTATACTGCAGGGAAGACGGCCGAGCCTTACGGCGGAATTCACCGCCTTTATTGTATTTTCTGGTATTTCTTTATCCGTAAAAAGCATCATTTTCACATCTTGACAAATTTATCAATATCAACAACAAAAACCGTAGCACCGCCCACGGTGATTTCCACGGGGAGAGAGGTGAAGAACTGATCCATGTGGCTTCCCGCACCCGTGCTTACCATCTGCGTGCGCTTTGAACAGCAGTCCCTCATAACGTCGAGACAGTCGTCAACCTTATCATCCTCAACACCGATAAGAAAGGTTACGTTACCAGCCTTGAGAAAGCTGCCCGTAGTGGAAAGCTTTGTGGACATAAAGCCGGCATTGTTGAGATTTGCGGTAAGCTTTCCGGAATCATCCTTGTTTACAATTGCAATTACAAGCTTCATAACGGTTCTCCTTTGCACACTTTATTTCAACACGTCAAGATTACGGTCTATAACAGCCCTTCCTCTCCAGGAAAAGGCTCTGTTTTCAATTTCCGTTTCCTTTGTGACAAAAGGCACGGCAGTGCCGATAAACTCCTTTATAGGGGTGATTTCAGCATTTTTATTATAGGGGCATACCTTCTGACAGATATCACAGCCCCAGGCACAGCCCGTTTTTTCAATAAGGGCTTTTGTTTCCTCGTCAAGCTCTCCCTTTTTCTGGGAAAGAAAAGAGAGACATTTTTCTTTTATTATTTCCTTTCCCGTGATTGCACCGACGGGGCAGGCGGACATACATTCCATACAGCCGACGCACAAGGACGGCTTCCTTTCGGAAAAGGGGAATTTTTTATCCGTTACAATTTCCCCGAGAAACACCCATGACCCGTAAACGGGGCTTATGAAAAGGTTGTTTATTCCCATTACGCCGAGGCCTGCATTTACTGCACAGCGCACCTCGGGAAGAGGGGAATTGTCAACGAATGCCTCAAAGACGTTATCGGGAAAGGCTTCTTTCAGCTTATCTCTTATTTCATTTATTATTTTTCCCGTAATATTATGATAATCCTCGCTTACGGCATACCTTGAAACGTTGGAGCCGACGTAAGCCTCTTCACCGAGATAATAGGGAAAAAGCACTGATATTACGGTTTCGGCATTTTCGGGAATACGGCTTTTTGCCCTGCAGGGAATCAGTGAAGCCCTGACACTCTCAAAGGAGCTGAAGCCGTAAGGCAGTCCCATAAAAAATCTGTCCATTTTTTACACCTGAGTAAGAGCTATCATTACGGGCATTGTAAGAATTGAAGCAAAGCTTACAAAGGCAACGGTTTTAGATGCCACGCCCGTATCTCTGCCGTATTTTGCGGCAAACATTACGGTGTTGTTTGCACTGGGAGCCGAAGCCTGAATCATACAGGCGGTGAAAAGCGCACCCGTAAGAACGCCCGTTGTTTTCATTATGATATAGAATACTGCGGGCACGGCAATAATTTTGATTACCGCAACAAGATACTGCTCCTTGTTCTTGAAAATCGTCTTGAGTCCCGCATTCGACATATAAGTACCCAGCATCAGCATTGCAAGAGGGGTATTCATAGAGCCTATGAAGGACACGGGTGACATTATGATTTCGGGGAGTTTTATTTTAAGAAGGAAGAAAGGAAGACCGATACATACGGCAATTACACCGGGGTTGAAGAACAGCTTTTTGGGGCTGAATTTCTCCGTTTCCGCATTACCTCTGTTCATCTGCCATATTCCGTGGGTAAACGTGAAAATCTGGAAAACGATAACGCCTGCAGAGCAGTAGAATACACCCTCACTGCCAAGCACCGCCTCTGCAAGGGGAAGTGCCATATAGCCCATATTTCCGTAAACACAGGCAAACTTGAAAACGGCGTTATTCTTGTTATCCTTCTTTCTGAAAAAAGGCTCGGCAATAACGATACCGAGAATATGTGTCACGGCACCGCCCAGCGCCGCAAGCAGAAAGCCCTTTGAGGTCTCGGGAGAAAACTCCGTTGTCAGGAAGGAATTGATAATAACACAGGGTGTGATTATATAAAAGAGAAGGTCGTTTGCGGCTCTTGCGGTTTTCTCCGTAAAAATCTTCTTTTTATCGCAGATAAAGCCTACGGCAACGATTATATAAAGAATTATAACCTGCTGTGCCGCAATAAGACAGTTCTGAAAAAACAATGAAAAATCCACTTTATTCAGTCTCCGTTACAGTGTCTGTTATTTCAGCCGTTTCCTCGGCTCTTACAAAAAGAGAGGCAAGTGCATAAAGTCCGCCTCCGAGAGTGTAAAGCTCAAAGGGACAGTATTCCACTACAAGCTCGGGCTTGAAAATTGTTGCAAGAAGAGAGGGTATTCCCGTTGCGAAGCAGAAGCCTGCGGCAATTGCAGCCGTTGCATAATAAAACCATAAGGCGGATTTTCTGCCGATGCCCGTTGTGACTCTTGCATTTTCAAAAAGGAAAAGCATCAGGAATGCGGCAGAGTATATAGCAAGGAAAAGCTGAGAAATTTTGATATAGCTTACTGTTACGGCAAAGAAGCCGAGAGTTTCGGCAAATGCCCATAAAACGGGGAAAAGCATAGGAATTTTAAGCTTGCCCGTAAGTGTACCCGTCTTAAGATATGAAAACACGGAAAGAAGAACAGCCACGGCACCGAGAACAGCAAATACGGTACCGATAAGCCCTATGTTTCCGCCGACGGCTTCCTTTGCGGCAGCAAGGCCTGCGCCTGCAGACAGCATAAGCTTTACGTCCTTAAGTCCCTCATAAAGAAGAGTAAAGGCGAAAACAAGTCCTGCCGCTGCATAAAAGGGAGAGGTACGCTTTTTAACGTCCCCTGCAGGGAAATCCTTTATAAGGTAGCAGAGTATGCAGATAACCGCCGCAGCACCTGCGGACAGAATGAACATAAGAGGCACGGTTACGTTGCTCTTTGTGAAAAAGCCCGTCTCACCGTCTGTCAGCATAAAGGTCTGATAGATTCTTAACACAAGAAGCAGACCGAAAAGCACCGCAGAAGCAGTCTTTACGGTTTTAAGAGATAAAAGTGCGCTTCTTTTCATTTTTATCATTTTCCCCTTTCCTTTTATCTTTCACCGAGGCAGATATATTCACTGGACTTGGAAATGCTCTTATAAGCAGGACGCATAATCTTGGAGCAGGTTGCAACCTCTTCAAGACGGTGAGCACACCAGCCTGCAACACGGGCTACTGCAAACATAGGAGTATAAAGATCCTCGGGAATTCCGAGAGTTCTGTAAACAAGACCCGAATAAAGGTCAACGTTGGCACAAATCTGCTTTGAAATGCCCTTTTCCTCACAGAATACGGCAGGAGCAATTCTTTCGATTGTGTCAAGAAGCTGCCATTCCCTGAGAAGTCCGTTTTCCTCTGCAAGCTCCTTTGCATTCTGCTTGAGAAGCACAGCACGGGGGTCGGAAAGGGTGTAAATTGCGTGTCCCATACCGTAAATGAGACCTGAATTGTCGTTTACTTCTTTTCTTACGATTCTTCTGAGATATGCTCTTACCTCATCCTCGTCGGCAGTGTCCTTTACGTTTGCAAAAATATCGTCAACCATTTCGGTTACCTTGATATTCGCACCGCCGTGACGGAAGCCCTTGAGTGAGCCGATACCTGCACCGATTGCAGAATAGGTGTCAGTACCCGTTGAAGAAATACAGCGTGTGGTGAAGGTAGAGTTGTTACCGCCGCCGTGGTCAGCGTGAATCATAAGGCAAAGGTCAAGAAGCTTTGCCTCCTTTTCCGTAAAGGTCTTGTCGGAACGGATTGAGCGGAGCACTACCTCAGCAGTCTTCTGCTCGGGCTTTACCTGATGAAGGTACATGCTCTTCTTGTAGAAAAATCTTCTCTTTACCTGATAAGCATAGGACATAATCGCAGGAAGCTGAGAGATAAGCTGAATTGACTGACGAAGAACGTTGTCAACTGCAATATCGTCGGGATTATCGTCATAAGCGTAAAGAGCAGTAACGGAGGATGCCATCTTATTCATAATGTTGGGCGAGGGAGCTCTCATAATAACGTCCTCAACGAAATCGAAGGGAAGCTCACGGTTTGCCGAAATAAGACTACTGAAGCCCTCAAGCTCCTCCTTTGAGGGAAGTGAGCCGAAAATAAGAAGGAATACGAGCTCCTCAAAGCCGAAGCGGTCATCCGCCTTACAGCCGCCTACGAAATCAAAAAGGTCAATACCTCTGTATCTCAGACGTCCCTCCTTGGGTACGCGCTCACCGTCGTCAATATAGTAGCCTTCAACGTTACAGATCTTTGTAAGACCTGCCATAACACCCGTACCGTCGGTATTACGAAGCCCCATCTTTACGGGGAAACGGCTGTAGTCACCCTTGGGGATCTGATTGTTCTCAATAAATTTATCTGTTAAATGGGAAAAAACATGGCTGTCGCCTAAAAACTGTGACTTATCCATGAATACTCCCCCTTTCTTATAGGAATAAATAATTTCTTTAGTAAATAAATATTATAATATATTCTTTTTTGCAAGTCAACAAAATACGTGCCGATTAAGGTGTTCTTATGGAAACTTTTCAGAATCTTATTCTGCCCTTCACCGTGTTTTCAGTTATGCTGTACGGTATTATCAATAAACTCCCCGTATTTGAAATTTTTCTTAAAGGCGCAAAAAAGGCTCTTTCGGGAACTGCGGAAATTCTCCCTGCACTCACCGCTCTTTGCCTGACGGTATCAATGCTTTCCTCCTCGGGAGTGCTTGAAATTACGGGAAGGCTTCTCTCCCCCGTCTGCGAGCTTTTCGGAATCCCCGGAGAGGTACTGCCCCTTTGTATTATTTCTCCCTTGTCGGGAAGCGGCAGTCTTTCCGTGCTTGAAGAAATTTTCCGTGAGTTTTCGCCCGATTCCTACGTCGGAAGAACCGCAAGCGTTATTGCGGGCGCAAGTGAAACCACCTTTTATGCAGTGGCAGTCTATTACGGCAGTGTTGGAATAACAAAAACAAGGCACACGATTCCTGCCGCCCTTGCCGCCGACATAACCACCTATATTGCCGCCGCGTTCTTCTGCAGAGTCTTATAATTCATATTAACGAAAAAGCACAAAACTACGCTTTCATAGTTTTGTGCCTGATTTCCGTAAAAAGTTATTTTACTGTGCTGATTTCTGTGCCATATCTCTTGCGCTGGTCTTGCCTTCGGGAGTGATTTCTCCTGCCTTCTGAAGGGCAAGCTTTGTAAGGAAGGGACCAACAAGCTCATAGATAAGAACTGAGAAGAGAGTGATATTTGCAACGATGGCACCGGGCTCACCGAGGCTTTCTGCCTTGATAGCCATGCCGAGGGCAACGCCTGCCTGGGGGAAAAGAGTGATGCCGAGATACTTTATGATATTGGGGTCACACTTTGTCATCTTTGCGCTGAAGCCTGAGCCGAAGTATTTGCCGATACAACGGGTAACGATGTAGACAACACCGATAAGAACAATCATATAATCCTTGAACACAGAGAGCTCAAGCTCTGCACCCGAGATTACGAAGAAAAGGATGTAAAGGGGTGCCGTCCAGCGGTCAAGTCTGTCCATAAGCTCCTCGGAGAAGTCACAAATGTTGCAGAATACTGTGCCGAGCATCATACAAGCAAGAAGTGATGAGAATGCGATATGGATTCCGCCAACGTGGAATTCAAGCATTGAAAGAGCAACTGTCAGAAGCACAAAGGTAACTGACATTGCAAGTCTCTTTGAGCGTGAATGGAAGAATTTTTCGCAGAAGGTGAAAAGGAAGCCCATTGCGGCACCGAGACCGATTGAAAGCACAACCTCAAGAATGGGCTCAACAATAACCGATACAATATCTGCATTGCCGAGGTGAAGTGCCTTTGCAACACCGAAGGAAATTGCAAAAAGAACAAGACCTACAGCGTCGTCAAGAGCAACAACGGGAAGAAGGATGCTTGTAACGGGACCCTTTGCCTTGTACTGACGGACAACCATAAGGGTTGCGGCAGGAGCAGTCGCGGATGCAACGGCACCGAGAATAATTGCTGAGGGAAGCGGGAACTTTTCGGGAATAATGAAATGCACACCGATCAAGGCCGCATCAACCACAAGCGTTGCGGCAACGGCCTGCAGAATACCTATTACGGTAGCCTGCTTACCGATCTGCTTAAGCTGTGACATCCTGAACTCGTTACCGATTGAAAATGCAATAAAGCCGAGAGCAACGTCGGAAATAATACCGAAAGAATCAATATCCTCCATACTGACGAAGCCGAGACCCTTCACACCGAGAGAGCCGAGAAGATAGGGTCCTATAAGAATACCTGCAACAAGGTAAGCCGTTACTGCAGGGAGCTGTACTTTTTTAGCTACACGGGAAAGCATAAGTCCTGCAAAAAGTGCAACGGACAAAGCGAGAATCGTTTCCATAAAAGAAAAACCTCCATAGCCTGAATTAAAAACCAACTCATTGTATTCCTTTAACAAGAGTTTGTCAACACTTTTGTAAAAAATCAACAAACTTTTTTCAAATTGATGAATTTTGTGAGATATCCGTTTAGAATAAGGTAGTTAACAGGTGAAAGGACGGTGGCATATATGGATGATTCAAAAATAATTGCCTTATTCAACGAGCGCTCTGAAAAGGCAATTTCGGCAGTCTCCCGAAAATACGGAAAGCTTTCCCTTCGCATTGCCGAGAATATCCTGAAAAACAAAGAGGACGCCGAGGAATGTGTAAACGATGCTTACCTTGTACTGTGGAATAAAATTCCCCCTGAAAGCCCTTCACCTCTGAGCTCTTACCTTTTTAAGATAGTGCGCAACATCTCCTTAAAAAGGTACCGTAAAAACGTTTCTGTAAAAAGAAACAGCTTTTATGACGTAGCCCTTGAAGAGCTCGAAAACGTGCTTTTTGCGGACGTTTCGGCAGAGCAGGAGCTCATAGCAAAGAATATTGCCGCAGAAGTAAACGTATTCCTCGGAAATCTCCCCGAAAAGGACAGAATTCTCTTTGTGCGACGGTATTTTTACGGTGACAGCCCAAAGCACATTGCTGCGCTTTCAGATACAAGTCCCCATTATGTGACAGTCCGCCTTTCAAGAATCAGAGAAAAGCTGAAAGCCCATCTTCAGAAGGAGGAATTAATATGAAAAAGGAAATATTATCCGAAATTATATCCCTTACAGATGACCGTTTTATTGAAGAAGCGGCAGCAATAAAGAAAAAACCGAATTATATTTTCCGTTATGCGGGAATTGCCGCCTGCCTTACAGTTGCAGTGCTTGCAGGTGTATTTATAAGTCAGAGTGATTTCGTCACTCCCCCACCGGTATCATCCGAAACAACAAGTAACGAATCGGGCGGCGGAAAGAATACTCAGGAAATTGCTCCCTCTCCGGAAATTGCAACAACACCTGCAATTGAAATTGCCACGGAAGCCGAAATGGCAATTATGCCCCAATGGGATAACCGAAGCACATCCGACAAATATCCCGAGCTGATTCTCGGAGAAAAGCCCTATACCTCTCAGCGCACAGAAATTTCTGCTGATAATATCGGCAGCTTTATTACTGACGCCGATATGTCAGGATATGATATTTACGAGGACAAGACCTATACAATAAATGCAAAGGTTTTCTCCGTAAAAAATATCAGTACCGACTGTGCCATAGCTGTAAAAATCGGTGATGAGGATAAATATTATGTATATGTAAATGTGTGGTATACTCCCGAAACACTTGGAGATTTCATTGATGCCATTGATATGAAAAATGCAGTATCCTTCGGAAAAGCATACAAGAATTACACTGACTATGACAAAAATGAGCATGTAAACGTTGTTTTTGCCGATTTTGATGACAGCATAGTGTGGAATATGCTTCTTGATGATACTGTCGTCAAAAACATTGAGTATGACAGATTTGATGAAATGCTAATAAGCGTAAGCGTTGACATTCCGCTTTTAGGATATAAGAATATTTCTTTAGGTGTATCAAAGGACGGATATATCGTAACTAATATTATGAGCACACAGAAATGCTTCTTTATCGGCAAAGAAAAGGCTGAAAACTTTGCAAGTTATATTTCTGAGAACGTCCCCTTCAAGGAAACGGTAACCGCATATGAAAGACCGGACGGTGCAATTCCGGGAAAAGGAGAAACAACTCCCGGCTACAACCCCGATGCACCCGAGATGATTTCTCCCGGCTATAATCCCGAAACAGACTCTGCACCTCCTGAAAACAATGCTTTAGTCAGCACAACAGTATATGCTGATACAATTGTTGAGGAAACAACAAAAATCAACTGATATTTTACGGCACGCCCCGAAAAGGACGTGCCGCTTTTCTTTTTAGCACAAAAAATACCCCCTGCACCTTTCGGTGCAAGGGGATTTTTCATTTAGTTACGGATTTTCGTTCCGCTGAACCTTATTTGAAGAGGTTCTTGAAGAAGTCGCCGATCTTCTTGAAGAAGTCTGCAATCTTCTGGAAGAATGCGATAAATCCGTTGGGAACGATTTCGTCATCGTCGATGATGTCACCGGTGTAGTTGTTGAGAAGATCACCGAGAGAAATCTCGATCTGCTTGAGGAAATCAAGGTTGCTTGTCTTGAAGAGCTGGTTAAGGAATGAGTAGTCACCGTTGAATTCGCCGAGCCAATCCTCTGTGCTGTGTGCTGCAACGTTTGCTGCATAGAAGATCTGGTATACGGTGTACATGATTTCATCCATGCCGCCTTCACTTGCTGCCATGTAGGAGAAGTTTTCGAGAAGTGAGCAAGCGAACTTGTAGCCGTCACCATCAAGGTTTTCTGCAAGAATTGCTTCGATAGCTGCAACGTTTTCAGGAATTGTTACGAAGGTAAGAACTGTTCTGAGAACAAGTGTTACCATGTCAACTCTGTCTGCGCCTGTTGCATATTCAACAGTATATCCTGTCTCATAAAGCTTTGACTTGGAGGGGAAGGACTTAAGTGTACCTACTGTAAGCTCACTGAGAGCATCAATTGCAAGCTCTGTAAGCTCAACGCCGTATTCATCTTCAAGACCTGCAATAAGAAGCTCAAGAAGGCTTTCAATGTTGATCTTGTCAATATTTACGCCTGTCTCGTTTTCAATAATTGCATAGAGGTCAATCTCACCGACTGCGGGCTCAATGTTTTCAATAACTGAGAATACAGCGTTTGCTGTGTTAGTGATAACAACATCAAGACCGTCGGAGTTAATGAAGTAGAGAAGTCCGGGAAGAACGTTGAAGAGCTCGTTTACAGGATCAGCAAGAATCTTGTCAACCACGTCAAGAACGGGATTGAGAATAGCTTCAAGCATTGAGGGAGCATCTTTGAGAGCTGCGAACTCATCGGGAGTAAGGATTTCGCCTTCGTAATCAAATGCCTCAAGAAGAGGAATGAGACCGTAAGCATAACCCTGAGCACCTTCAACTACAATAGCATCTTCGCCTTCATGTGTATAGAAGAGAGCAATGAGATCTTCACCTGTAAGGAGCCATCTGAGGATGGGATAGAGAGGTGCGAACATCTTTGTGAGCTCATCAACAAATGCTTCTCTGTCACCTTCTGCGATTTCTGCTACCTGATATTCGTTCCAGTATGTGAGGTCAACTTCAAGAGCTTCTCTGAGAACGTTTACGATTACTTCAAAGATACCTTCGGGAAGAGCATCCTTGAGAGTGGGGATAAGTCCCTGAATGAGACCGAGAACTGCATTGAGGTTATCTGTTGTGTAGAGTGATGTGCCTACAAGGTCAGTGATAAGATCGCTGAGACCCTCATAGTTTACACCGTCAGAGCCCTGTACACCAAGAAGAACGATCATTGTATCAACGAAGGAGGGAAGCCACTTTTCGATGTACTCTGCCATTTCTCTTGTGTAAAGCTCACCGTAGAAGCCTTCGTTGCCGTTGATTGTAGCACCGAGAGTTACGGGAGAAATGATATCGCCTGTGTCAGCATATTCATCAACAAGCTGCCAGTTCATATCCTTCATTTCAGCAGTTACAAGATCCTTTGCAAGGTACTTGTAGATTACTGTGTAGTAGTTGCCGAGCCAGCCGTAAAGTCTGTCTGCATTTCTTGTATCAAGAACAGCGTCAATTACGAAGGAGATAACGTGAGTGATCATATCCTCACGGCCGTAAACGAGGTAATCTGCTTCGTTACCTGCATCGTCAGCATTGTATGTTACATAGTATGCTGTCTTGCCGTTTGCGGATGTGAATTCAACAGCTTCACCAAGGTAAAGTGTTGCAAGGAAGTCCTGAATGTTGTCAGGCCAGTAGAGTCTGAGAGCTTCAACAATATCAAATACTGCATACCAGTCAAGGTTCTTGATATCGATAGCCTTGCCGCCAACTTCAAGAAGTGTGCTGAAGTCAACTGTAAGACCGAATACCTCAAGGTGACTGAGAACTTCTTCTACGGGAAGGAGAAGGTTCTGAACCACTGCCTTAACTGTGCCGGCATTGATGTTGTAGATAATGTTGGGAAGAAGGTCGAGCATTGCACCGATAACGCCGTACTCACCCTGATTTGCGAGGTCACCGCAAATCTGTGAAAGCCAGCCTGTAAGAGCGGAGAAGATATCGAATACGAATGCTTCCATATCAACACCGTCTGCTGTTACGTAAGCTGAAGCGGGCTTCATTGCTGTTTCGCCGTTTTCATACATCTTGTCTTCAAGTCCGGGCATCTTAGCGCCTACTGCCTCGAAGAGAGGTACGAGTGCTTCTTCGTAGCCTCTGCCACCGGTAAGGGTGATGAGAACTTCATTTGTTGTGCCGTTGAAGAATGTAAGATCCTGATCGAAGAGGAGCCATGCAAGGAGCTCGTAAGCGGGTTCAAGAACGTCTACGAATGCATTTACGAAGATTTCTCTCTTTTCGTCATTTGTTGCTGCCTCATCAACACCGAAGTCATGAGTAACTACTACGTTGCCATTTGCATCAACTGTGCAGTAGTCGAACCACTTTGTGATGCTTTCTGCGCCGATGAGTGCGCCTGCACCTTCAACAATTGAAGCGTAGTCAACAATAAGACCTACAACCAATTCAAGAAGTGAATTAAGGATATCGTCCTTATAGAAGCCGTTTGTGATTGCGTTATCAAGCATCTGGCCGAGAGATGTCTCACCCATAATGCCGTCGATAACTGCATCAATAACGTCGTTTACATACTTAGCTGTATCCTTATTCCAGTTGTTCTTGTAAAGGAGATAGTTAGCAGCTGTTGTGTTTTCGGGGTAGTTAGGCATCTTGCCGTTGTTAGCAATAAGCTCATCAATACCACCTTCATACATGTAAGCCCAGTTGGGTTCTGCATATACGAACTGTTCCTTAGCACCGCGGATAAGGTTGTAAACTGCCTTATACTTATCTGCACCGAGAAGACCTGCGAAGAGTTCTTCATTAAGGTTGAATGCATCGAGTGCGAAGGAAAGGATAACTGTAAGAGTATCACCCATATCGGGAGCAAGCTTGTAAGCTGTCTTACCGTTAAGAGATGTGAACTTCTCAGCTGCACCTACTGCGTAGATGTCCTTGATAGCCTGAATCATTCCGTCGTTCATAACGAAGCCTGTTTTGTCTACAAGGAGACCGAGAACTGCATCTGTGTTGAGGTTTGCAATATCAATGCCGATTACACCTGTAAGAAGAGCTGCAAGGCTGTCCTTACCGATAAAGCCGCTGAGTGTTGAGATTAATGCATCAACGGGAGCAACAAGGTTGTTTACGCTGACCTTGAGACCGTCTGCATTGATGAAGTAGAGAAGGTTGGGAACAAGGTTAAGTGCGAACTTAACTGTATCCTGGCTGTTTGTAAGGTTTTCGAGGAGACCGAGAACGCTGTCGATAATAATTTCAACAGTTTCACCGGCTGTTTCTGCTGCGGGCTGAACCTCACAGCCGAGAGCCTCGAGAATCGGAACAAGACCAAGCTCATAACCGTTGCTGCCCTTGATGGTGATAAGATCTTCCTTGGTTGTGCCGTGAAGGAATGTGAAGTCTCTGCCGAGGAAGAGCCATGCGAGAAGGTCTTCTGCGGGAGCAAGAACTTCCTTAAGACCTGCTACGAATGCTGTCTTCTTGTCTGCAGCTTCGTCAACACCAAAGTCCTTAGTGCATACATACTTGCCTTCAGCATCTGCTTCACACATTTTGAACCAAGCGCCGATTTCGGGAGCTACAAGAGCGCCTACTGCCTCATAAAGAGCTGCATCGAAGCCTGCAAGAGCATTTGCGATGAGATTTACGATAGCTTCAAGGTTTGCATCTGTGTAAAGAGAACCGTCAAGAAGGTTTGTTACAAGAGTCTTGAGATCTTTGTCACCGAGAAGTGAGGGAAGAACAAGATCAAGGATTTCAGCAAGAACTGAATATACGCTGTCTGCAACCTCAGGTGACCAGTCAGTTGCATACTTGAGATACTGGAATTCTGTTACGGGAGCAAAGTCGTCTGCTGCATCAAGAGCTGCAAGTCTGTCAGCAACTGTTTCGCCGTCATACATATAACCCCAGTCGATTTCGCTGATAGTTGCTTCAACACCGTTAAGGAGAGCCTTAACTGCGCCGTAATTGTCTTCACCGATAAGACCTGCGAAGAGAGCCTCGTTTTCGTTGAAGAGATCAAGTGCGATTGAAAGAACAACTGTAAGAACGTCCTTTTCATAGCCTTCAACATCAAGTCTGTAAGCTGTAAGGCCGTTTGCAGAATCATAAGATGTGAACTGACCAACATAGAGCTCCTTGAGGATAGCGAGCATATCGTCGGAAAGCTTCACGTCGTATGCGCCTGCGATACCGAGAAGAGTATCCATTGAAAGGTCTGTGATATCAAGAGTTGCCTTATCGCCAAGATTGATGTCGCCGATGAGACCCTTGACTGTTGTCTCTTCAAGACCTGCGATGGGAGCTACTGCTTCAATTACCTTGTCAGCAGCGTTAAGAAGGTTGTTTACACTTACCTTGATACCGTCTGCATTGATGAAGTAAATGAGGTTGGGAAGAAGCTCGAATACAACCTTAACTGTGGACTCTGCATTTGCAAGAGAGTCAACAAGGTTGAAGAGCTGATCAAGAATTGCACTTACTGCTGCGCTTGTCTTATAGCCAAGTTTCTCAGCTGTGGGAAGTGTAAGACCGAGTGCTTCAAAGATGGGAACGATTGCATAATCGTAGCCTTCAATACCGTCAATATTGATGATATTGTTGTATGTGTAGTTGCCGTTTTCGTCCTTTTCAGAGCCTGTGAAGAACTCAAGGCCGTCACCGAAGAATACGAATGCAAGAAGCTGATCAACAGGAACAAGAACCTCTTCAAGAGCTGCCTTGAAGGATGCTCTGTCAGTTACGCCCCATTCCTTGGTGCATACGTACTTTTCTGCTTCTGCATCATACTCACAGAAGGAGAACCAATCGGAAATGTTGATATCAAGAACTGTGTCGAGAAGCTCAACGAGAGTTTCATTGATACCTGCAAGGAGGTTAACGATTGTTTCAATAATTGTGTTGAAGATTTCGTCGTTGTAAACGTTGTCAACAAGAAGACCTTCAACGAGTACAGCAAGGTTTTCTGCACCGCTCTTTTCGAGAGCCATGGGAAGAACCATTTCAAGGATTTCATCAAGAGCTTTATATACAGCTGCTGCTGAATCCTCTGTCCAGTCATTTGCATACTGGAGATATGTGATTGAGGGAACGGGCTGGAAGGTTGTGACATCCTGACCTTCTGCAAGGCAGAACCAGTTGGGAGTCTCATATTCGAACTCGAAGCCTTCAAAGATATCAAGAACAAGAGTTACTGTTTCTGCAATTGCTTCGTCGCCGATCATAGCGAAGATAACGTCTGCATTTGTAAGTCCGTCTGTTCCTTCAACCTCAGTATCAAGAGCTTCGATAACAGCTGTTACAAGGATTGTAAGAGTGTCAGCTGCATCAACAGTTGCCTTGTAGCCCTTACCGCTGTCGATAACAGAAGCGTACTCAACAACACCGGAGCAAAGGCCGGGAAGTCCGTAAACGCCGAGCTCACTGCCCATAAGGTTTGTGCCGAGAGCCTTATCAACGATGGGTAAGATATCCTGGAGTGTAAGATGCTTGATGTCAACAGGAATCCACTGATATTCCTCTTCCTCGTGAACAACAGTCTTACCGAGGAGGACGTCCATAATATTGATTGCATCAAGGTTGCCGAAGCTTATGAGCTCGGAAACGATTGTGGAAAGAATGCCGTTTACATTGAGATCAAAGATGGGTCTTACTGTATCAAGGAGAGCAAGGATGGGAAGAAGAAGGTTCTGAAGAACCGCTGAGAGACCGTTGCTTTCGATGAAGTAAATAAGATTGGGAAGAAGACCGAGAATATTCTTTACAGCACTGCCGTCAAGAATAGCGTCGAGCTTGCCGAAGAGTGTGTTGATGACGTATGCAAGAGCATCTGTGGGGGAAAGAGCATTGAACTCATCCTGAGAGATAGCGTCAATTCCGAGAGCCTCGAAGAGGAGACCGATGGAGTTTGCATAACCGTTATAGGTTTTGATTTCAATAGCGTCAAGCACCTTGAATTCTTCACCCTTGAAGAGCTTCATAAGAACGGGAGTAAGTCCGCCGAGAGTGTCAACGAGGATGTTAATGAACATATCTCTGTTGCCGTCTTCGAACTTTTCGCCGCCATAGTACCATGTGTAAGTACCGTCTTCATTCTTTTCACCTGTGATTGCAGTAGCATTTCTGTAGCCTTCTGCACCGGGGATAAGAGGAGCTACGAAATCTTCAGCAGCCATATCCTCTTCTGTTACGAAGAGATATCCGAATGCATCAGAGATGAGAGTGAGGTCAGCACCGAGATCGCCGATTACGGAATCAAGAATGCCCTCAAGCTCGGGACCAACGTTGAGCATAGTACCGAGACCTGCAATAGCGGAAATGAGACCTGTAAGAGTATCATTTGTGAAGAGACCGTTGATCATACCGCCGATAAGAGCGTTGATATCGGTTTCTTCCATACCTGTCATTTCAAGAACAGTTGCAAGAATAGCATCAATATTATCAACTAAATATGTAGCCTTTTCCTTTGTCCAGTCGTTGGAGTAGTCAAGGTACATAAGAGTTGCTGCGTTAGCAGCACCGGGGATGGAGCCGTAATCGTACTGAGATTCTGCCCACTGGGGCTCAGTAACTGTATAAGTTTCGGGAGCAAAGAGTTCAACGATAGCTGCAATTGCATAGTCTGTGCCGTACTTGAAGAGACCTGCTTCTTCAATAGATGCTATTGTTTCAGCAATCTTTTCTTCGTCGGGAACCTTTGCTACTACAGCATTGCCTTCTGCATCATAAGTGGGGTTGCCTGCGCTGTCAAGAACGGGAACGTCCTTGGTCATGAGCATACCGAGAAGACCTGCGAACTGCTCTTCATCTTCAACGATGCTGAAGATGTACTGAAGAAGGTAGTACAGCATGCCGCCCTTGTCAGCTTCAATGAAGTAAGCCTTACCTGTGCCTTCAAGACCTGTGTAAATATAAGCAGATCTCTGAGTTGACTTCTGAACAAGCTTACCCATCTGAGCGATCTTTGCATCGTCAAGAGCAGGAAGGTCAATACCGAGCATTGAAATAAGTGAGCCTATACCGCCTCTGAGGTCAATAAGGCTGTTAATGTCACCCAGAATGTCGCCAATTGCCAGATTTAAAGTGTAAAGGTTAGCAAGATCATAATCGGCACAGCTTTTAGCAACAGTATTTAAGAGCGTTCCGCCATCCAGACCAACTGTGATGCTTGCCTTAATCTGATTAAGAAGAGGATTGAGCATCTGAAGTGAAAGTGCATAGCAGAGGTTGGGAAGCATATTTATAACAGTGGAAAGAGGTGCGTTACCTAATTCAGCGAGTAAGCCGAATACGGGCTCAAGAATTGCTTCAAGCATAAGACCCACAGAGTCTGCTTTTCCGTTATAACCGGTTATTGTTGAAGGAGCCTTGTATGTGAATGTAGCACCTGCTGTACCTGCAACCACAGCGCCGAGAGCCTCGTAAATGGGCACCAGCATATTAGCATAACCGGCATTACCGGCTGCTGTTAACTCAAGGTCCGCATTTGCGCTAATAATGACTTTTGCTGTGACAGCATTACTAGACGACCCACTCCATGTTACATTACCGATAAGTGCATAGAAGAGAGGTGCAAGAGTTGAAAATGCGTCATCAAATCTTGCATAGAAGAAGGCCTTAACATCTTCTGTTGATGCGCCTGTTGCCTTATAGTCATTAACACCCCATGTAAGGTTGAGGGTTCCGTCTTCATTAAGGATAGCAATGCCCTCTTTGTCCCAAGGAGTATATTCAAATTCTACATCATCAATCGTGCCGTCATTGTTCTCGTCAATCGGAGTAGCCTTATAAGCAGTATTTGCTATGCTATCGAGTTTAGTGATGTTGTCGGCATATCTTGTAGCATCAATTTTTCTCAGCGAAGCGGCAAGCTGCTTGGGATAAAGTGCAAGACCCATGTCATTGACAAGAGTAGCCAGGTCTTTATTAATAGTGACATCAACACTACCCAAACCTTTCATAAGGTTGGGGAGATCCTTTTCCCAGACATTAAGCAGAGCCTTGAGAATTTCAGGATAGAGCATCTGAACAACAGTGTTGATGAATTCGTCTGTGAAAAGCATATCAACAACAAGATCTTCGAGCATTGTGCCGATATCAAAGTCTTCTGTTGCTTCACCCTCTTCTGCAAGAAGACTGCCGAGAAGAGCACCTACTTCGTCAGATGTAATAAGAGAGTCAAGAGAATTGATAATCTGCCCTACTTTTGTACCGGTTACATCATAAGGCTGATTCTTGAAAAGGTCATTTTCAAGAACAGGACGATCTACATAATCTATGATAGTCTGCTGGAAGGAGCTGAAACCGCCTGTTGCAACAAATGCATCCCACTTAGCCTTACCGAGATCTGCAACAAGTCTGTTGTACTTTTCTACTGTTTCACCAGGAATATCGTAGTTTGCAGCCTCATCCTTGAGGAAGGTATAGGAATCTTTGTCAACGCTGTCGTAAGCGTAATAATACTTTCCGTAAAGACCAACGGTAGAAACAGTAATATCTGAACTGTTAACCGCCAGAACAGCTTCGTAGCATACAAGTGCATGCTCAATCTGAGCAAGAACTCTTGCGTGGAGCTCCTCATAAGCAGCGTCCATACGAGCCTTCATTGCTTCATCATTTTCCGCAAGGATCTTTTCAGCTGTGCCTTTGGGAAGGTCAGCTTCGATTCCTTTAAGAAGGTTCTTAAGACCTGTGTACCATGCATCGTAGCCGGTCTTGCCTTCTTCTGCATTGCCCTTAAGAGCTGCAAGAAGGTCAGCGGAAGAAGCCTCGGGATTTGTTGCACTGTAAACCTCTGCTACATACTTT
>JAZRST010000075.1:0-19169 GCA_045651625.1 Acutalibacteraceae bacterium
GCCGAAAATACTTAGCGGGTAGCTGCTTGGGAAGATAGGTCGTCGCCGACATTTTTTTCATTGGGGAATACCCCGGTGATTTGCCTTAATAGCTCAGTCGGTAGAGCACGCGGCTGTTAACCGCGGTGTCACAGGTTCGAGTCCTGTTTGAGGCGCCAGAAATAAAGGATACTCTTTCGAGTATCCTTTATTTTTTTCCTGGCACCTCTCACAGCTCCCTCACCGTGTGACATCGGGCGTGAACCGCCCGTATGCGGCTGTTAACTGCATTGAGCCCGACCGCCGCCAGTGGCGGATGCAGGGAGGGTGAAATGGGAAGAAATAAGTAGTATCACGAGCGCTCAAGCGAAGTGAGCGACACATTATGAGCGTAGCGAATAACAAGGTTCTGCCGTAGGCAGGTTCTTATATTTCTGATCGGTCACAGGTTCGGTGTTATGAGCATAAATGTAGGTTGAATTAGTTTTACAGATAAGTATTGCAGGCAATACAGGCACAAGCAGAGCTTGTGGTGTGGTGCTAACGCACAAATTTTATTTACTAATATCTTCGTACGAGATTATATTAGCAGATACTCATTCGAGTGTCTGCATTTTTTTATGTCTAAATTTGCACTTCGAACTCGTGCCACCTTGAGTTAACACCACGTATGCGGCTGTTATCTGCTTCGCAGGCTTGCGCTCGCAGTGCGAGATGAAGCAAGCCGAGAAGAGGAAGAAACACAGAGCCTTACGACCGCTTCAAGGGAAGCAAGGCGACAATGTTTCTGATCGGTCACAGGTCCGAGTTCATCAGGAGAATGATAAATGTTGAATTAAATAAATAAGTATTGCTCGCAATACAGGCAAAAGCAGAGCTTTTGTCGGTGCCGTGCTTCGGACGATTATATTAAACCATCCGTATCGGATGGTTTTTTGTTTTTGTTTGTCATAGTCCCGTCCCTTTAGAGGCAAGGGAGTTTTCTGGATATGCATAGCGACAATGATTCTGAATGTTGCTGTCATAAATTGGGGGGTGCCTCAGCACATAAGTGTATGACATTGACATTTTTTTTGCCAGCTGATACAATGTTTTTGAGGTGAATTATATGGATATAAATGAATTTGGTTATCTGTTGCTGGAATATGCCTTAGATAACGATAATTATAAAATGTGGCGTGAAACACACGAAAAAGCATTTGGAAAAATTTTCACATCGGCTTTTGAAGAGTCGCCGGAGGCTCAGATTCATCTTACAGCAGCTTTGATAAGGATATCGCAGCGTGACTTTAACGGCGGATTGGAGAAACTTCTTATGCTTGAAGAATTTTCCTTGAATGATTCTGATTGCTTTGCTCTTTCATATTTTATCGGATTTTGCTATGAGTGCCTTGAAAATGAAAAAGAAATGAATAAATACTATGAAAATATGTCGGAATATGACGCTGATTATAAGTTTCTGATAGGCCTACATCCGTATTATCGCACTGCTAAATTCGCGCAGAGAAAATCAGAAAACAAAAAAGCACTAATTTATTATGGTAAAGCTCTTGCGCTGTATTCCGAAAATGAAAGCGATACCGTCAAAACGGAAAATATGGCTCAAATCTGTTATGATATGGGCACCGTATATTTGTCTTGTCAGCAATATGAGAAATCACGTGAATTTCTGGAAAAGTCATATAAACTTAATCCGGCAGAAAACCCGCAAAGGAATTATGTAATGGCTATTTTGTGCGCAATTGAAGGAAAGCAAGACGAAGCTAAAAAAATAGCGAATAGATTGCCTGATTACCTGAAATTAAATTGTGAACGGGTTATAGCTTCAATCCTAAAGATATAATAGTAGTATTCGTAATTTAAAGTGCAATAAAACAAATTCCATTTGGCGAGATGATGCTTGATAAAAAACAGGGAATTATCTCCTGAATTTTACAAAATAATAGTTTTGTATGGATGTTCAATATAGGGGTGGGGGTCCAAAAAATGCAGATACTCATTCGAGTGTCTGCATTTTTTTCTTTTGTCACCTGCCACAGTCCTCTCACCTATGCCACCTTGAGTTAACCGCCCGTTGCGGCTGTTATCCGGCTCTCCGTGCCCTGTGTCCTGCGGACGATAATGGGTATGTTGGCAAGAGAGGAAGTGTTATACTACTAATTAAATTAATAGTTTAGCATAATAATGGCTTAATTTATTGTTTTATGATTTTGTGATTTGGTATAATTATTCCGACAAATAAGAAATTATCGAATACCAATAAATATTTTTTATAAGTATTGACTCTCACGCTCCGTCATAGTGTATGCTTTGTTTGGTGAGGTGATAAAATTGAGAATGCTGATTAAAAATTTTGCCGAGATTACCGGTGTAAGTGTGCGCACACTACATTACTACGATGAAATAGGATTGCTGAAGCCTGCCTATGTTGAGGCATATACAGGCTATCGTTATTATGATGAAAAGTCTCTTCTTCGTATGCAAGAGATTCTCTTCTACCGTGAGCTTGATTTTTCCTTAAAAAGTATTGCAGAGATTTTGTCAACCCCGAATTATGATAATAACAAGGCATTGAAAGAGCAAAAGCATCTGCTCATACTCAAAAAAGAGAGGTTAGAAAAATTGATTTCTGCCATAGACGAAGCCGTGAAGGGAGAAAATGTTATGAGAGCTTTTGATAACAGCGAATATGAAAAGCATAAGGCTGAAGTTAAAGAAAAATGGAGCACAACAGATGCCTATAAAGAGCACACAGAAAAGACAAAGAATTATTCCAAAGAGAAGTGGAATAGTCTTGCAGAAGGAATGAATGATATTCTTGCAGAGTTTGCAGTATGCATAAAAAAGGGTGAAGAGCCTGATTCCGTCGAAGCACAGAGCCTTGTGAAAATGCTACAGAACCATATTACCGAAAATTACTATCTCTGTACAAACGAGATTTTAGCAGGTCTCGGCAAGATGTATGTTGCCGATGAGCGCTTTAAGACTAATATCGACAAGCACGCTGATGGTACTGCGGTGTTTATCAGTGAAGCAATAGAAGTCTATTGCAGAAAATAAGCAAAATTCAATTTGCCGAACTATATATCAATGCAGATATACACAAAATAAGTAAGTAGTGCTTCCCAAAAGAGAGTAAATACAGAGCCTTTGTCGGTATATGCCTTGCGCGATTATATATAATTTATGGGGTTCTTCAGGATAAATTTCCTGCAGAACCCCTTTTCGTTATACTTTTTATGCGGTATTCGCTTTTTTATATTCCCTTTGCACGTATTAATAATAAATTTTTACTGTTTCTCCTATTGCTCTGAGAAGGGAGTCCTCGTGGCTTGAGGGAAGGTCACAGTTATAATGCCATATCATCACACCGCCGAAGCCGCCCTGTATGCAATAATCTGTTTTTTGTTTGACAACGTCAGGTGTGTTGAACCAGAAATCCTTGCCGGTTTCATCGCAGTGATACCAGCCGTCCTCGGTCATATTTTCATAGCAACCGTTGTAGCCGTACCAATATGCTGACATATCGGTAGGTCTTGAATAAAAAGGAATTCCCACGTTGACCTTGTAAAGCGGCATACCCTTAAGCCCCAGCTGACGAAGCAGCTTAAGCGTATCCTCGTACGTTGCATGTCTGCCTTGTCCGTCAATATAGTCGTAGGACATAAGCTCGAAGGTGTCAATTGCTTCAATTGCGGCATTTGTGAACTTTATATTCCAGGAATTGCCTGCAACTCCGAGGGTATAAGCATCGCCGAGTTTTTTATCAAGTGAAACAAGGAACTTGTTGTAGTAGTGCCACGCCTTGAGTGAAAGGGGATATTCATAGTCAAAATGAACACCGTCAAAATCGAATTTTTCAAGCACGGTAAGGATATTATCCTCAAGCACTCCGCTTTTAAAAGCTTTGTTGTGCTCATCACTCTGAGCCTCCATCTGATCCTCGTACACATCTGAATCGGATTCCCCCCGGGGGCCGATAAGATTGAGCGTAAGGTGAACGTCTCTGTCGCCGATTGCGTCGCGGACCTTATTAAGGACAGTATTCATTTTCTCCTCGTCGTATTCGATTTCACCCTTGTTGTTGAAGGAGGCACACTCAAAAATTATGGCATCGGTAACAATATCGAAATCCTCCTCGTAGAGTTCACCGCCCCAGTACATAACGGCATCGCCTCTTATGTAGGTTGTGACTCTGAAAGCATCCGCCTTTCTGTCGCTGAAGTTAAGGCTTATTCCGAGAAAATTCGCGACAATCATTATAATAGCAGTGAAAAATCCGATAACTCTCTGTATAAATATAAGCATAATATCCTCCTGTGGCAGTCGTTTTAATGTAAAGCACGAAATAAGACCAACCTATAAATAAGTATAGCCAAGCTGTGAAGAATTGTCAATGATTAGGTTGACAGTGAAATTGACGACAATTGACAGGGCAAGTTAAAATTATTTACATTCTCTATTTATTTTATGATGAAATATATGTTATAATATTTTTCAGAAGTGAGCAAGAGGCCTGATGCCAACAACTGCACGGAGCTTCTTATTGAGGGAAATACGTTTGGGTGCAGGTCAATTCACAGCTCTGAGCCCCAAAAAAACAGTAAGGTGAAATAATGATAGGAATAATTGATGCAGGCGGCGGAATGAGAGGTGCTTATACTGCCGGAATTTACGATTATCTTCTTGATAACTCAATTGATATTGACTACTGTCTCGGTGTTTCCGCAGGCAGTGCCAACCTTATAACCTACGTTGCAGGGCAAAGGGGCAGACTTAAAAGATTTTACGATGAGTATTCCTTTGAAAAGGAGTATTTAAGTGTGGGAAATTACCTGAAAAAGGGTATGCTCGTTGACCTTGATTATATCTATTCGGAGCTTACCAACAGCACGGGTAAGGATCCGTTGGATTTTCCCTCTGCTGTAAAATCTCCCAAGCAGTTTGTGGCGGTTGTGACGGATGCCGTGACGGGTAAGGCGGAATATTTTTCAAAAACCGATATGGCAGCCGACGATTATACCCTTCTTAAGGCAAGCTGCTGTCTGCCCGTAGCCTCCCGAAGACCCGTTACCTTCAGGGGTAAGGAGTATTTCGACGGCGGTCTTTCCGACCCCATTCCCTACAAAAAGGCTCTTGCGGACGGCTGTGAAAAGCTGATAATCTGCCTGACACTGCCCCTTGATTATAAGAAAACGGCAGTGCCCGAGCTTCCCGTGAAGCTTCTTCTTAAAAAATATCCCGAAATCGGAGAGCTTATGCTTTCCTCGGACGTCTGCTACAACAGGCTTATAAAGGAAATCACAGAGCTTGAAAGGCAGGGCACCGCCCTTATTCTTTACCCCGAGGAATGCTTCGGAATAAAGACCGTCACAAGAGACAAGGACGGAATCAACAAGCTCTATCACCTCGGCTACAGAGACGGGGAGAAAATCAGAGCCTTTCTTGACCATTAAAGAAAAATTTTGCCGTGACACGAAAAGTATCACGGTTTTTTTAATTAAAAGGCTTTATCTTCATTGATTTTTTTGTTAGTGTTCAGAAGGAAATCTGACAAAGAAAGGACACTGACAAAATGAAAAATGAAATCAGAAAAAATTCAATCCGTGGGGCAGGGTGTATTCTTGCCTTCTCGGTGCTTACGGTGCTTCTCGGGGTGATTGACGTAAGGCCTCTGGGGGTAAACGGCACGGACATCGGCTTTGCAGGAATAAATACGGGCTTTCACGCTCTTACGGGAACTGATATGACCCTTTATACCGTAACGGACTGGCTCGGGCTTGTTCCGCTTTTCGTCTGTATGGCCTTTGGTGTGACGGGACTTTTACAGCTGATTAAAAGAAGGAGCCTTCTGAGGGTAGACGGGGATATTCTGATTTCGGGAGCATATTATATTGTTGTGATAATATGCTATTTCGCATTCGAAATGATACCCGTAAATTACAGACCCGTGCTTATAAACGGCATTGCGGAGATATCCTACCCGTCATCAACAACGCTTCTTGTTCTGTGTGTGATGCCGACTCTCGTTTTTCTGACGGGAAGAAGGCTTGAGTGTGCAGGACTCAAAAAATTAATTTTTGTTATCACAGTGCTGTTTTCTGTCTTTATGGTAACGGGAAGACTGCTTTCAGGGGTGCATTGGCTCAGTGATATTGCGGGTGCAGTGCTTTTTTCGGCAGGACTTTTCAGCCTTTACAAGGCCCTCGTGCTGTGGGCAGACAGCAGAAAAGTATGAGGAAAATATATGGAATTCAATGAAAAGCTTCAACAGCTCAGAAAAGATAAGGGACTTACCCAGGAGGAGCTGGCGCAGATGCTGTACGTCTCCCGAACGGCCGTTTCCAAGTGGGAATCGGGCAGAGGCTGTCCGAATATAGAATCCTTAAAGGATATTTCGGAGCTCTTTTGTGTTTCAATTGATGAGCTTTTATCGGGTGAAAAGCTTCTTTCTCTTGCCGAAAAGGAGAAAAGAGCGGATATAAGAAGGCTTTGCAGCTTTCTGTGGGGATTTGCGGATATGCTCAGCATTCTGCTGATTTTTCTTCCTCTTTACCCCAGTGCCGCAGGGGACACAGTATATGCGGTAAGCATTTTTCATTTTGATGA
Source organism: Acutalibacteraceae bacterium (assembly GCA_045651625.1). GTDB lineage: Bacteria > Bacillota > Clostridia > Oscillospirales > Acutalibacteraceae > RUG806. The sequence goes on from JAZRST010000075.1 coordinate 6,589, forward strand.
GGGCATAAGGGCAGTTTACCTTGTTCTTTACGTTCTGCTTTTTATTTCAGGGCTGCTTGGTGTGATTTTTTCGGGACTTGATTTTCACAGAGGGAGCAGAATAATTTCGGTCTTCTCTCTCATTCTCGGTATCTGCACGGTGCTTGTTTTAGCCCTCGGCAGGGTGCCTTATGCCGTCGTCACCGCATTTTTGCTGTTGCTTTTAAAGGGTCTTCTTCTCTGCAGATGCATAAAAGCAGACGGAGGATAAATTTCGGGGTAGAAAAATTCATAAAAATATGGTATATTATCTCCGAAAAAGCAAAAGGAGTGAATGTTATGGCATGTAAGAAAGGAAAAAAGGCTAAAAAGGTTATTTTATCCCTTCTCGGTGTTATTGTGATTATTGCAGTTGCGGTAGCAGGGCTTAATGTACTTGCTGTTGAAAATCTCGTAAAGAAGGGTGAAGCCTATGCTCCCGTTGAGTACGACGACTCCGTAGAGCTTGTCACAGAGGAAAACGGTGAAAAATATTTTGTAACAGACCGTGAATTCAGGGTAATGCACCTTACTGACATACATATCGGCGGCGGCTTTATGTCCAAGGGTGTTGACGAAAAGGCACTTAATGCCGTAGCAACAATGGTTACTGCGGAAAAGCCCGACCTTGTTATTGCAACGGGCGACATTGCCTTCCCCGTGCCCTATATGGCAGGCACCTTCAATAACCACAGCGGTGCAAAGGCATTTGCAAAGCTTATGGAAAGCCTCGGAGTATACTGGACAGTGACCTTCGGTAACCACGATGCAGAGCCTTATTCTTATTTCAGCCGTGAGAATATGGGCAGATTTTATGAAAACGAAGAATATACCCACTGCCTTTTCCTGTCAGGTCCCGAGGACGTTGACGGCTTCGGCAACCACGTTATTGAAATAAAGAATTCCGACGGAATCATCACTCAGGGTCTTGTTATGATTGACTCTCAGGCTTACGTGAAGAATGATATCATCACAAGCATTCTCGGCAATTACGACAACATCCACGACAATCAGGTCGATTGGTACGAGGCTGAAATCCGTCGTATGAACGCTGAAAATGCCGAGGTCATAAAGGCTTTACAGGGTGACGAAAACGGCGGTCTTTGGGAAACCTACGGCAACGTGAAAACTCTTGCCTTCTTCCACATTCCTCTTCCTGAAATGGCTGATGCCTGGTACGGCTTCGAGGAGGCAGACTTTACTGATAGCGAGGACTTCAGCTTCATCGACGGTATTTTAGGTGAGGGCGGCAGAAGAATTTACTGCGGTCTCGGTGAGGACAAAATGTTCGAAAAAATGCTCGAGCTTGACTCCACAAAGGCTATGTTCAACGGTCACGACCACTATAACAGCATCACCTTCTCCTACAAGGGAATTCAGTTCAGCTACGGCTACAGCATAGATTATTTCGCATATTCGGGTATTGACAAGGAAGGCTCTCAGAGAGGCTGTACTATTATTACCTGCAAGCCCGACACCACCTTCACCATCGAAAAATTCAACTACTATTCTGACAGATACGCCCTCGAGGGCTTCACCCGTGAGGACGTCACAATGCAGTTCGAGGGAGTCACATATCAGGTACCCGTAGAATAAAATCAAAAATTTTCGCGCATCTGTTTTATCAGGTGCGCTTTTTCATGCTTTCCACCGTTTGTTGAAAGCTATCTGTTATCAGGTTATTGAACGGCAGTGCATGTTTTTATATAATGATATCAGAAAATAAGGGAGGACTTACAATGAACCTGACACTCGGAAGCAATATTAAAAGAATCCGTCTTGAAAGAGGGCTTACTCAGGAGGAAATTGCAGGGCATCTCGGAGTTTCCTTTCAGTCTGTCAGCAAGTGGGAGCGGGGAGAGGGCTATCCCGATATAGAGCTGCTCCCGTCACTCTCTTCATACCTGGGGCTTAGTGTTGATGCGCTTCTCGGCTGTACCGAGGCTGAAAATAAGGAAAAATACGACCGCATAAATAAGGAGTGGGCGGAGAATAACCGTGAAGGTCGGCATAAGGAGAACGAGGAGCTTATGAAGACTGCCCTTAAGAGCTTTCCCAATGATCCCCTTTTTCTTGTGCAGCTGGCAACCTCGCTTGAAAAAATCGGGGGAACTGATGCGGAGAGGGAGAGATATTTAAGAGAATCTGTTGCCGTGCAGGAGCAGATTATTAATTTTTGTCCCGATTGCGAGGTCAGAGGGGCAACACTCTATAATATCTGTTTTGCCTACGAAAAACTAGGTGAGCACAAAAAGGCTCTCGAGCAGGCGAAGAATCTCCCGAATCTCTATAAGGCAAGGGAAAATGCACTGTCGTATTTCCTTTCGGGTGAGGAGAAGAGAGAAAACTCCCTCGAAGCCCTGACGCCTCTTGCCTGGTGCATTGCCCGTCATATGACGACTCTCAGTGAAACGGAAAATAATCCCCTTTACCGTGAAAATGCGGTAAAAATCATAGAGCTTCTTTTTGAAAACAGGGAAAAGGACGGCTTTATTGAAAAAATGCTTGCAGAGCTTTCACGGAAATAATATCTTTCATTTTTCCGAAAAATTCTTGTGAAAAAACATAAGTGTGTGCTATAATTTTTTCAGGCAGTATTCCTGTTGGGTGAAAGCCCTGCAGAAACACGCGAATTGACTGAAACGGAGAACGGAATATGAAAAATCAGAATTCTTTGGATACCCTTTGCGCTGCTTTATGCTATGCAATGGGCATTGAAGCACCCGAAAAGGCTGCCGATGCAAATAAAGACCTTTGCGAATACGTCGAAAAGGCTCTTTCGGGTGAGAAGGCAGACAGAATTTTTATGTATAACCCCGATGCTATTGCTCAGTGGGTGGATGAAAAATACCTCTGGTTTTTAAGAGAGGTTACGGAAAGAGCTCAGCTTCGGCTTCCCCTTTGCACCGTTATGCCCTCTGTTACTCCCGTCTGCTTCGGCACGATGTACACGGGCGCTCAGCCTGAAATTCACGGAATCCGCTCCTACACAAAGCCCGTAATTACCATTGATACCATCTTTGATGCACTTATCCGTGCAGGTAAGAGGGCGGCAATCGTCTGCACTGACGGAGACAGTATGTCTAAAATTTACCTTGAAAGAAATATGGATTATTTCTTCTACGACTCGGAGGAGGAGGTAAATGCCAAGGCCTGCGAGCTTATAAAAGAGGATAAGCACGATTTTATTGCAGTGTATAACGGCAACTTCGATTCCACAATGCATAAATTCGGTCCCGAAAGCCCTGAGGCACTTTCGGAGCTTCGGGCAAATACAAGAGCCTACGGCACCTTTGATGCACTCATAAGGGAGTGCTGGAAAAATCACAACACCCTTGTAGGATTTGCTATGGACCACGGCTGTCACGAAATAGACGGTGACTGCGGCTCCCACGGACTTGATATGGACGAGGATCTGAATATTGCCCACTACTACAAGTGCTACACTAAAGCATAAAAACAGACACAGAGCCTTTTTACGGGTTCTGTGTCTTTTCGGTTACAGGTTTATATCTATAATTTTTTCACCCCTGAAATATATAGCCGTGGGAAGGAACAGTCCCTTGTAAATCTTTGCCGTGAGATATGCACGCTCATATTCCTCGTTCTCCTGCTTGTAGTGGGAGTATTCGGTTCTTAAAGCCATCTTTATTGCACCCTTTTTCTCGGGATTCACAAAGCTGAAGCTGTCGGCTTCAAGGGTGCTGTTCTGATAGTAGGTGCGGCGGGAAATCCACAGATCCGTTTTTTCACCGTCCCCGAGCTTTTTAAGCGATATCACGTTATTCTGAGGTGAAACCATGAGTGTCATTCTGTCTGAGCTTAACCGCCACGCCTCGGCCACATCAAAGCTCAGACTTTCTTCAGCAATTTCGGAAAAGGAGTCCTCATATACATAATGGTCGTCAAAGCTCATGTACGAAATTTCAAACCGATATTCCGTTTCGAGGTTTTTTGCGGTACTGTAGAGAGAATAATGATAAGCTCCAAGAAAAGACGGAACAAGCAGCTGCACTGCAAGGGTAAAGGCAAGAAAAATCTTTAATTTCCTATTCATCCTTTTGCACCTCCTGAGGAATTTCAGTAACGGGTGCTTTTTTGGGCTTTCTTGCAAGGCGGTAGTTGATTAAAAGAAGCACGGCGCCCGAAGCAAGAAGAAGTAAGCCGTTTATAATCATTGAAAAGCCTGACTGCGCAACAATAAGGAAGGTAAGTGCCGACACTGAAATAAAGCCCGTGTTTATGGGCAGAAGCTTCTTTTCCCGTCCGCCCGAAATCATAAGAAGAATATTTCCTGCAAGTGCCGCAAATTTCATGCTTGTTATAAAAATCTCGTCGCTGTAGCCCTTGGTTCTGCCCGGTAAAAAGTACAGTGAAACGGAAAAAACAAGAAGTGAAAGAAAACTGATTCCCAGATATGCCCTGAGGATTTTATCCTTGGGCAGGCTTTTTGAAATAAAGCCGTAAGCAAAGGCTGCGATAACCGCTATAAGGCAGACTGCCGTAAACACAAGGTTTTCCGCTCGGAGGTGAATATTGCCGTAATAATAAGCACCGCTCAAGAAAAGCATAAGTGAAGTAAGAAGAAGTCCCGGGATTCTGTAGGGCATAGTAATATCCGGCTCCTTGAAGGACAGTATAAGAAGGCAAAGTCCCATAGCCCCCGTGCAGCTTATTGCTAAAATAAATTCACCCGACAGCGAAAGGGAAAGGATTATAAGAAATGCTGTTGCCCCGAGAATACTCAGCCAATGTGCACAAAGGCTTCTTATACTCTTCTTTTCCGCCTTTACCCTGTGCGCCGTAAAGAAGCAGCCGATGATAATAATGATTACCGTCACAGCAAGCCTCAGATAAACACTTACTGAGTGATCGGTAAAAAACCAGCCGATTGCCGTGCCGTAGCAAACAATAAGAGGGGATACGCATTTCAGCAGAAGAATAACGGGAAGAAGCAGTATGCTTTGTACAATAAGAAGAGAATCCCAGGAAAAGGGCATATTGAATACGTTATATATCATAGTGAGTGTGGCGGCAATGCCTGCGCACCATAAAACACCTGCACCCTCACACCAGGGGATCTTATCCTTTTTCTTGAAAAGCACGAATATGCCTGCCGTCTGTCCTGCAATAAGCGGCAGAAGGGAAAGGACAGCCTTAAAAAGCACAGGCATTTTCTGCCAGAAGGTTACAAATATAAGCACAAGACCCGAGCCTGCAAGAAGTGAGCCGAGAATTGAAAAAACAATTATAAGGGTATTGTTGTGATTGGGCTTTTCCGTTTCAAGGGTAACGTTCCGCTTTTTGCCGTAAACCAGCTCCTCAACGGAAGCCCCGAAAATCTCCGAAAGCTTACCGAGCATCTCAAGGTCAGGCTGTGTTCTGTCATTTTCCCAGCTTGAAACGGACTGACGGGAAATAAAAAGTTTCTCTGCGAGCTGCTCCTGAGTAAGACCGCTTTCCGCTCTGAGGCGTTTGATGGTTTTTGATATTTTCACTTGTATCATCCTTCCGACAAGCGTGTTTTGTTTTGCTTGTCAACTTTATATTAGCATTAATTTTCCTCTCAGTCACGAAAAAAGCAGTAAAAAAGTACGCTACAATTTGTTGCAGGGCAGTTTTCGTGCCGTAAAAGAAATAAAAACGGCTTTTCGGTTGAAAAAGACTGCCGGAAAATCAAATAACAGGTTATTTTCTCTGAGCTTTTTCTTTGATATAATATCACCGTAAGGAGTTGATATTATGGATATAAATAAAGTTGCCTCACAGATAGCACTTTTAAGAAAAGCCAAGAAGCTTACACAGTCAGAGCTCGGAGACAGAGTGGGTGTTTCCTTTCAGGCTGTCAGTAAATGGGAAAGAGGGGAGACCCTTCCCGATACCGGGGTGCTTCCCCTGCTTGCAAGAGTATTGGAAACGAGCATAGATAATATACTTCTCGGCGGTGAAAGGCAGGTTGAGTATCGGGGCAGAATTACCGTGTCCGATATGAGAAAAGGTCTCGAGTGTCTTAAAAAATCGGGTGAATACTTAGGTAAAGACAATTTAATTTACCGTAGTGCAATAAAGGGCATAAATACGGAAATGAATACGGACATTGAGCCGGCATTTTCCGATGATTACGTCTTTGAAGCATTTTTAGCCGAAGCCGTAATCGGAAATATTATGTCGGGAATGTACATAGATGTCAGCGACGTGAAGAATAATTTTAAGTATGAGCATTTCAGAAGCATTGTCCTCGGATATTGTGAAAGATTCAATATAAAATGAAAACAAGGCATAAGACCGCAAAAACGGTTTTATGCCTTTTATTATGAAAAAATTTACCTTTTCTGCACATAATACCTCCTGAGGTGATTTGCTTGAATTCAATATGGAGTGCGACTGCAAAAAACGGGGGCTTCCCCGAATTAACGGAGGATATAAAAACAGATGTTGTGATTGTGGGCGGAGGTCTTGCAGGTGTCCTGACGCTTCGGGAGCTGACAGACAGGGGTGTTGACTGTGTGCTTCTTGAAGCTAAAAGTATAGGCTCGGGCATTACCAAAAACACAACCGCTAAAATTACATTTCAGCACGGGCTTATATACGATAAGCTCCTGAAGAGCCTCGGCACGGAAAAGGCTTATAAATACCTTGCTTCAAACAGGCGTGCACTTGAAAAAATACGTAAAATGTCGGAAGCTTTTCCCTGCGATTTTGAGGAAAAGGACGCTTACATTTATTCCGAAACCGACCGCAGAAAAATCGAAAAGGAAATAAGAGCCTACGACAGGCTCGGTGTCACGGCAGAGTTTTTTGACAGTATCCCCTTGCCGGTAGAGTGTGCAGGTGCGGTGAAAATCGGCTCTCAGGCTCAGTTTCATCCCCTGAAATTTCTGTTTGGTGTTGCCCGGGGGCTTAAAATTTATGAAAATTCCAAGGTTATTGAATTTTTGCCGGGGCTTGTCCGCTGTCTTCGTGGCAGTGTCAGGGCAGAAAATATAATTGTTGCAACTCATTTCCCCGTAATTAATAAGCACGGGGGATATTCTCTTAAATTATATCAGCACCGCTCCTACGTTCTCGGGGTGAAAAAGGCTCCCGACATAAACGGAATGTATCTTGAGGACGGGGAGGACGGCTTTTCTTTCAGAAATTATAAGGATTATCTTCTTATAGGCGGAGGCGATCACAGAACGGGCAAAAAGGGCGGCTCATATAACGTTTTAGAGGATTTCTGCCGTGAAAAATTCCCCGAAGCGAAAATTTCCTACCGCTTTGCCACTCAGGACTGTATGAGCCTTGACGGGATTCCTTATATCGGGAAAAATTCGGATTTTTCGGAAAACCTCTTTGTTGCAACGGGCTTTAACAAGTGGGGAATGACGTCCTCTGCTGTCGCGGCGGAAATACTTTCCGATATGCTGACGGGGAAGGAGAATCCTTATGCAGAGGTGTTCACTCCTGACCGCTCGGTGCTTCATCCACAGCTCCTTGCTAACATTTTCCATTCCGTGACGGGTATTCTTACACCCACGGTGCCCCGTTGTCCGCATCTCGGGTGTGCGCTTAAATATAACAAGGCGGAGCATTCCTGGGACTGCCCCTGCCACGGCTCAAGATTTACCGCAAGCGGTGAACTCATCGACAACCCCGCAACGGACGACTTGGGAAAGACGCGCACAAATCCCCGTCTTTGACGCACGGAATAATATTAGGGGAATGTGCCGCGGAAAAAGACGGATAAAAGAATTAACGTATAATCCACACCGCAAATTATAAGGTGCTTGTTTTTTATCGCTTCGCAGTACCATTGTACAGCTTGCCAGCGATAAAAAACACAAATACGGCAATTTCTGCGCATCTTTCCGTGCCGTGAATGAACTGTGTGCAGACCTTGTTAAGTTAGTTTTATCCGACACGAAAGGTTTACAACATCAGTTTCCGTTAAATGCCCATATTCCGCACATCTGCACCGTTTCTTTGCGAAGAAACGGTGCACCTGCACAAAATATGAACATTTTCCGTCAAACGGGAAATAGTTCGTGGCAGTAAATTAATCTGAAATGTTACAACCCTCCGACTTCCGACCTCCGAACTTTCTTCATAAAAATTCCCCTGCTCCGATAAATCGGGACGGGGGATAAGATTTTAATTCAACTCCACAAGTCCCTGCTCGTACATTCTCTAAAGCAGATAGTTTTATTATGTATAGAATTTTCTAAAATGCACTTTGTTATATGCCACAGGGCAAAACACAGAAAATTTATTTTGCCGATAGCGGGACGCCAAGGTTGTCGTCCCCTACAGACTCAGACTATAGGGATTTTTAGCCGTAGAATAAAAATTTCTCAAAAATTGAAATTCCCTGTTGACTCTCACCCTAAGGTAAGGTTTATACTGACATCGTAAGGTACCTTATGATTTTTTTCAGGGAGATAATGCGATGAAAATAGGCGAATTTGCGAAAATGTGCGGAACAAGAATTTCCGTGCTCAGACACTACGACAAGGAAAAACTGCTTGTGCCCGAATACACGGATGCTTTTTCGGGCTACAGACACTATTCTTCCGAGCAGATTCTCATTTTCCACCGCATCACCGCCCTTAAAAATGCAGGCTTTACCCTGCAGGAAATAAGAGAGTTGATTTCATCTGAAAAAACAACAGATGAAATTACATTGATTTTCGGAAAGAAAGAGGCTTATTTCCTTAATGCAATTAAAAATCTGAAGGAGGCAAGACTTATGATGACAAAGCTCAATATAATTTTTGAGGACGGCAGGGCAATTATACAGGTTTCCCCTGACAGTGACACCTTTGAAATCTGTTCCATAGCCGAAGCACAGCTGAAATCTGCTGATTATCAGCGTGTTTCTCAGTATAAAAGAGAAGACGGAGAAATAAGCTGTGAGGTCATAAAGCTGGATAAGGAAATTGATCCGCCCGAAGAAAATTTACCCTTCATTAATGATGAAAAGGTTGTGGGTAAATGGGAAATTATAGGTATATATGCGGTAAGAGAGGACTTTTACGACAATCTTTTTCCTGTTAAAAATTTCTACGGCGAAGAACAGAAATATCTGTATTTTCTGCCCGACGGTGAAAGATACTGGGCTTTCAGCTGGACAAAGGGTTATCTCAATACCCCTTATAATAACGAATATGAGACTGAGACAATCGGTGAGGAACTTTATATGTTCGTCAATCTCAAGGAGTACGAATATACGAAAGGCGGAAAGCCTTCATGCCTCGTGCTTAAAAAGGCTGACAGCAGAAGATATACCTCCGAAGAGCTTGCAAGAAAGGACGATATAAACAAGCCCTTTGTAAATGACGAAAGGGTTGTCGGACGTTGGATATCTCATTCATTTTTAGGGTATCAGTGGGACAAAGCTGATTTTTCCACAGAACGTGAGCCCATAGAAGACCTCTATTTCAAGGAGCTTGAATTCTTCCCCGGGGGTGGAGCAAGATGCGTCTATGAGGATGCGGTTTTTGAGGGTGAAGATACAGTCACGTGGACAAAGAAATATCTTCTCAGAAAATGGAACTGGTCTGCCTGCGAATATGAAATAAGAAATATTGACGGCACAGATTATCTCATAATCGAATGGAAAAGCGGTGATTACCGCTTCGGTGGCTACGACACCAATTATTATGTCTTCACAAAAGCATAAAAAACGGGCACGGAGCCGGAACGGCTCTGTGCCTTTGCCTTATTCTGATGAATTTTGACTTTACATTGCTGGGGAGACATCTCCCCTACGATATAAAATCGGCATCCGTGCCTTTCGGGATGTTCTGTGCTGATTCGTATTTAAAATAACGGGCGGGAAAAACCCGCCCGAATCGCATAAGTATTAATTTTGTTCCTTCAAATTCAGAATTCCGAATTCAACTCCACAAGTCCCTGCTCGTACATTCTCTGAAGGGACATCATAATGCCGAACTTCGCGTGGTACCAGGTAAGTCCGCCCTGGAAATATATTGCATAGGGCTCGTTTACGGGGCCGTCTGCCGAAAGCTCGATTGAGGAGCCCTGAACGAATGCGCCTGCAGCCATAACAACGTCACAGTTGTAGCCGGGAATGGGATAGGGAATGGGGGTTACGTAGCTGTCTACGGGAGCAGCCTTCTGTATGCCCTCAGCGAAGGCAAGCATTCTTTCCCTTGAGCCTAAAAGCACGGACTGGATAATATCGTGACGGCTCTCCTTAGAATCGGGAACGCACTTAAAGCCGAGGTTTTCATACACGTTTGCGGCAAAAATCGCACCCTTGAGAGCACCCGAAACAACCGTGGGAGAAAGGAAAAATCCCTGATAGAAGTTAGTAAGCAATGAAAGGCTTGCACCTACGTCCTGACCGATTCCGGGAGCGGAAAGTCTGTAATGACAACGGTCAATGCACTTTTTCGTGCCTGCAATATAACCGCCTATGGGAGCAAGACCGCCGCCGGGATTTTTGATAAGTGAGCCCACAATCATATCTGCGCCTACGTCCGAGGGCTCGGTCTCCTCAACGAATTCACCGTAGCAGTTATCAACCATAACGGTGACGTCGGGCTTGATTTCCTTGCAGAAGGCGATTAATTCACCGATCTGCTTTACGGAGAAGGAGGGGCGCATCTGATAGCCCTTTGAACGCTGAATGGTAATAAGCTTTGTCTTTTCGTTTATGGCTTTTCTGATATTTTCATAGTCGAAGGTGCCGTCGGGAAGCAGATCAACCTGTCTGTAGGAAACACCGTATTCCTTCAGTGAGCAGGAGGATTCCCTGATGCCGATAACCTCTTCAAGAGTGTCGTAGGGCTTGCCCACGGGGGAGAGAAGCTCGTCACCCGGGAGAAGATTTGCGGAAAGCGCAATTGCAAGAGCGTGTGTTCCGCAGGTTATGTGAGGACGCACTAAAGCCGCCTCGGTGTGGAAAACGTCGGCATATACCTTTTCAAGGGTATCTCTTCCCATATCGTCGTGGCCGTAGCCCGTAGTACCTGCAAAGCACTGTGCGCTGACACGGTTGGCCTGCATAGCCTTCAGGACCTTTGCCTGGTTGTATTCCGCAATTTCATCAATCCTTGAAAAACGCTCGCTGAGCTCCGAAAGAATTTTTTCGGAATAGGAAAGCACAGCCTCGCTTATTCCCATTTCTTTATAAATTTCGTAGTTCATATGTACCGCCTTAAAACGTTTTAGGAAAACAGTATATCACATTTTCCGATATACTGCAATAGGCGTTGTGCCGAAACACAACGCCCGTAAGTGATGCATATTTATTTATATTGAGAGGTTATACCGTAATATTCCTCAAGGCACAGTCCCGACTGTGCAATTGCAGTTGCCGTGTCAACTCCCACGTATCTTAAGTGCCACGGCTCAAAGCAGTAGCCCGTGATGTGCGACTTGCCCTCGGGATAACGGATGATGAAGCCGTATTTATGACAGTTTGCGGCTACCCATTTTCCCTCCTTCGTCCTGCCGAAGCTTTGGGTTATGGTGTTGAGGTCAATTGAAAGCCCCGTCTGATGCTCTGAGTGGCCGGGACGGGCGGAATAGGTGTCTGCAAGTGCCTTGCCGTCACGGCTTACGTAGCGGTTATATATGCTTTTCTGTGAAGCGTATGAGCGAAAGCCCGAGCTTATATAGATGTTAAGACCCAGCCTTGCCGCATCCTTCTTCATAAGGGCGAATGCCTCTTCACATTCGGGAAGAAGACCTCCCGGATTATAGCTCTCGGGCAGGGAATAGGTCTTGTTGGCGATGAGTATGCCGTCAACGTAGGTTTTGCCGTCAACCACCTCAATGGCATAGCCCTTTTCGGTGTAGCCCACGATATTACTGCTTCTCATTTTTCCTGCAGGACCTTGTGCAAGGCCGATTGCCGTGCGGAGTGCAAGACGGGCATCCTCGGCGCCCACCGTGCCGTCACCGTCAATATCCGCAAGAATTTTCATTTCCTCGGTCATAGGGTCAACGCCCACGCTGAAACGGAGAATCTCACGGGCATCCTCTGCCGTAATACTGCCGTCACCGTTTACGTCACCCGAAAGAAGCGCTTCTGCGGAAAATGCAAGTCCCGTAACCGAAAGGGAAACCGCACAAAGCAGTGATAAAATTTTAAGTTTTGTGTGCTTCATTGTCCGCACCGCCCTTCTTTAAGAAGCTTTCTGTGCTTTAATTTTACACTTTACCACGGTAAAATGCAATAATTTTATAAAATATGACTGAATTGTAATAATATCACCCCGAAAATTTCATATATTGCATACAAATATTACAAGTTGTAACTGCAGTAGAATTGCAAAAAAATCCTCTGAAGAAATTTTCTGAAAAAACCTGCAGTTTTTCTTGACAAAGATAACTTTTTGTGGTATATTTATCGAGCGGTCGAGAGACAGCAAACAAAATCTCTGCTTCGGGGTGTAGCGCAGTTGGTAGCGCGCCTGCTTTGGGAGCAGGATGTCGGGAGTTCGAGTCTCTTCACTCCGACCAATTATACGGGAGTATAGCTCAGCTGGGAGAGCACCTGCCTTACAAGCAGGGGGTCACAGGTTCGAGCCCTGTTGTTCCCACCAAAAAAT
>JAZRST010000076.1:0-11358 GCA_045651625.1 Acutalibacteraceae bacterium
CGCCGTCTTCCTCACCGCCGATAGCACCTACTTCAGCTTCAACGGAAATACCCTTTGCTTCTGCGTCTGCGATGATCTGCTTTGTCTTAGCGATGTTTTCGTCGATTGCATAGTGAGAGCCGTCGAACATAACTGAAGAGAAGCCTGCGTTCATAGCTGCATATGCACCGTCGAATGAGCCGTGGTCAAGGTGAAGAGCAACGGGTACTGTGATGTTAAGAGTTTCAAGCATACCGTTAACCATACCTACGATTGTGTTGAAGCCGCACATATACTTTGCTGCACCTTCGGAAACACCGAGGATAACAGGGGAGTTGCATTCCTGTGCTGTAAGGAGAACTGCCTTTGTCCATTCAAGATTGTTGATGTTGAACTGGCCTACTGCGTATTTGCCTGCTTTTGCTTTGTTAAGCATTTCTTTTGCTGATACTAACATTATTTTCAACCTCCGTTATTATTTTAACAACATAATTATACTGAAAAAAACAAAAAATGCAAGGCTTTTTTGCATATTGCATATTAAGTGAAGAATATGGTAAAATTAAAGACAGGTTTAAGGTATACGCGGTATGCTCGGTATATCGGTAAAGAAAGGAAAAATTATGAACGGCTTCAGAGAAAAATTAATTCGTTTTATGTACGGCAGATACGGCTTTGACCAGCTTGGCGGCTTTCTTATGGGGGCAGGACTGGTCTTCGGAATACTCTGCTTCTTTCTGCGTTTTCTGCCCACGTTTATCCCTTATTATATCTGCTCGTTTCTTAATACGTTTTTCTATATTTTCGCTTTTTTCAGGATTCTTTCTAAAAACACATATAAGAGAACCCTTGAAAATGAGAAATATCTGAGACTCAGGGCAAGGGTTATGCCTATTTTTGATGATAAAATCAAGAGTGCAAAGGACAGAAATTATATTTATAAAAAATGCCCTAAGTGTTCTTCCAAGCTGAGACTGAAGAGAATAAAGGGTAAGCATATAACAAAATGTCCCAAGTGCGGTCTTAAATTTAATGTAAGAGTGTTTATCGAATATAAGGATGATACTCCGTACGGCGGCAAATACTGAAAATAAAATCTGTTTTTACACAAAAAAGCTTGATTTTGCTATTGTGTAAAAACGTTTTTTGTGATAATATGTAGCGTGCGACATATTTCGGGAGAGGAGAATAATTTTGCCTGAAAAATTACATATGGGTCCGCTTATAAGATTGCTCAACAAGGAGTTTGAACAGCTTCATTCCGAGAAAGCTGAAAGCTTAGGTCTTACACCTTCTCAGCTGTTTGTGCTTCATTACGTTGCAATGCATCAGGGCGAAAATATCTGTCACAGGGATATTGAAAATCAGTTTGAGCTTTCCCATGCTACCGTGTCGGGAATAATCTCAAGGCTTGAAGCCAAGGGCTTTATAAACTGCCATGCCGATGAAAATGACAGACGCTACAGAAACATCCTTATAACAGAAAAGGCACGGTGCTGTGAGGATGAAATGAAAAAGCATATAGATCTGTACGAGCAACAGCTTGTGAAGGGCTTTTCCGATGAGGAAAAACTGCTTCTTCACGGATTTGTTGTCCGTCTGCTTGAAAATATAGGCATAAAATTCAGCAATTTCAGGGAGGAAAGAAAATGATAAAAAAATTAACAGGCTGTATAAGGGAGTATAAAAAGCATACCATACTCACCCCTGTGTTTATGATAGGTGAGGTTGTCTGCGAATGTATTATTCCCATGATTACGGCTCAGCTTATCAACTCAATCAAAGCGGGCTGCGAGATGGCTGATATTATAAAATACGGTGTCAGTCTTGTTCTGATGGCATTTTTGTCTCTTGCCTTCGGTGCTGTTGCGGGAAAGACCGCGGCTACGGCATCGGCAGGCTTTGCAAAGAATCTCCGTCACGACATTTTTTATAAGATTCAGTCTTTCTCGTTTTCCAATATTGACCGTTTCAGCACATCATCTCTCGTAACAAGACTTACAACAGATATAAACAATGTGCAGATGGCATTTATGATGATAATAAGAATTGCCGTACGTGCTCCTCTTATGCTTATTTTTGCTACGGTTATGGCGGCTGTTGTCGGCAAAAAGCTAAGCCTTGTATTCCTGTTTATTGCCCCTGCTCTTGCAATAGGTCTTCTTCTTATCGGTACAAAGGCGCTTCCTCTTTTTAAGGCAGTATTCAAAAAGTATGACAAGCTCAACAATTCCGTACAGGAAAACATCAAGGGAATGCGTGTTGTAAAGAGCTTTGTAAGAGAAGACTACGAAAAGAAAAAGTTTGCAGCGGCAAGTGAGGATATAAGAAACGACTTTACACACGTTGAAAGAATCGTTGTTCTCAACGGACCTCTTATGCAGTTTGCGATGTATACCTCAATGATTCTTATTTCCTTCTTTGCTTCAAAGCTTATTGTTTCGACGGGCGGAGCATATCTTGACGTAGGCTCTCTTTCAAGTATGCTTACATACTCAATGCAGGTTCTTATGTCGCTTATGATGTTCTCAATGATTTTTGTTATGATTACAATGGCTGTAGCATCAACAAAGAGAATTGTTGAGGTGCTTTCGGAAACACCTGACATCCGCGAAAAGGAAAATGCATTGACAGAGGTTGCTGACGGCAGCATTGATTTTGATAATGTAAGCTTCAAATATTCCGCTTCTGCAGAAAAGTTTGCCCTTGAAGGAATAAACCTTCATATAAAGTCGGGTGAAACTGTAGGTATTATCGGTTCAACAGGCTCATCAAAAACAACACTCATTCAGCTTATTTCCCGTCTGTATGATGTTTCCGAGGGTGCTGTCAGAGTCGGCGGTGTTGATGTAAGAGATTATAATATCAAGGCTCTTCGTGATGAGGTTTCCGTCGTTTTACAGAAAAACGTGCTTTTCTCAGGTACAATAAAGGAAAATCTCCGCTGGGGTGATCCCGATGCAACAGATGAAGAAATTGAAAGAATCTGTGCGCTGGCTCAGGCGAAGGAATTCGTTGAAAGCTTCCCCGATAAGTACGATACATTTATTGAGCAGGGCGGTGCCAACGTTTCGGGCGGTCAGAAGCAGCGTCTTTGTATTGCCCGTGCCCTTCTTAAAAAGCCGAAGATTCTTATTCTTGACGACTCTACCTCGGCAGTTGATACAAGAACGGATGCTCTTATAAGAAAGGCATTCCGTGAAGAGATTCCCGGTACTACAAAAATTATTATTGCCCAGAGAATTTCTTCCGTGCAGGAGGCAGATAAGATAATTGTTCTGGATAACGGAAGAATTGACGGTATGGGTACCCATGACGAGCTGCTTGTGAATAATGCAATTTACAGGGAAGCTTATGAAATTCAGTGTAAGGCAGGTGCTGACGATGAATAAAATGCGTAAAAAGCCCTCAAAGGGCGCACCTATGGGCCCTCCCGGCAAGGGCGGCCCCGGCGGCCCTCCCGGAAGAAATATTGACCCTAAGCTCCTTTTAAGAGTGCTTAAGCTCTTCATACATGATTATCCCGTGCATATAAGCATTGCGGCTGTTTGTCTCGTGATTTCTGCAATTGTCGGCGTTATGCCTGCAGTTTATATTGAAAATATTACAGATATCATCATAAGAGGACTTGATATTGCAAGTACATCGGGTATCAGCACGGCATGGGCTGCAGTTACCCCTGAGGTAATTTCTTCACTCGGTGTTATGGCTGTGCTTTTTGTTCTGGGACTTGCGTCTTCAACTTTACAACAGCAGCTTGTAGCTATTGCAACTCAGGGCTTTCTTGATAAAATGAGAAAGAGAATGTTCGAGAAGATGCAGAATCTTCCCGTAAAATTCTTTGATGCAACAAACCACGGCGATATAATGAGCTATTACACAAACGATATTGATACACTGCGTCAGCTTATTTCTCAGGGTATTCCCAGTATCATTTCAGCTCTTCTCACACTTATTGTGCTTGTGGGCGTTATGATTTATTTCAGCGTATCACTTATGGTTGTTGTTATCATCGGTGTTATCGCAATGTTCAAGGTAACGAAATTTGTCGGCGGAAACTCCGCAAAGTACTTTATGATGCAGCAGAAGGCTGTGGGCAAAATGGAAGGCTTCGCTGAGGAAATGATGAACGGACAGAAGGTTATCAAGGTGTTCTGTCACGAAGAGGCATCAAAGGAAGATTTCGACAAGGTAAACGAGGAGCTTTTCAAGAACGTTGAAAAGGCAAACACCTTCGGTAATGTTTTCGGTCCCATAATGAACAATATCGGTAATATCCTTTACGTTGTGACGGCATTCGTAGGCGGTGTGCTTATTGTGTCGGACGGCAAAATCCCCAATATTTCCATTGAAAACATCTTTACTGCAGGAAGCCTTGCCGCACCTCTTGCAATTTCCGTTGTGGCTTCATATCTCGGTATGACAAAGCAGTTTACGGGAAGCGTGAATCAGGCTTCACAGCAGATAAACTCAATTGCTATGGCTCTTGCGGGGGCCGGCAGAATCTTCTCCATTATTGACACTGAAACAGAGGTTGACGACGGCTACGTAACCCTTGTGAATGCAAGGATTGAAAACGGCGTAATCACCGAATGTGAGGAGCACACGGGCCACTGGGCTTGGAAGCATCCCCACTCTGCAGACGGTACAATCACTTACACTGAGCTTAAGGGTGACGTTGTGCTTGACAGCGTTGACTTTGAGTATGAAGAGGGTAAGCCCGTGCTTCACGACGTTTCTCTTTATGCGAAGCCCGGTCAGAAGGTTGCCTTCGTAGGTGCTACGGGTGCAGGTAAGACCACAATCACAAATCTTATTAACCGCTTCTACGACATTGCGGACGGTAAGATAAGATACGACGGCATCAATATAAACAAGATCAAAAAGGCTGATTTAAGACGAAGCCTCGGTATTGTTCTGCAGGACACAAACCTTTTCACGGGCTCCGTTATTGATAATATCCGCTACGGCAGACTTGATGCGACGGATGAGGAGTGCATCAATGCGGCAAAGCTTGCAAATGCTCACGACTTCATCACAAGACTTCCCGACGGCTACAACACTGAGCTTACGGGTAACGGTGCAAACCTTTCTCAGGGACAGCGTCAGCTTCTCTCAATTGCCCGTGCCGCAGTTGCAGACCCGCCCGTTATGATTCTTGACGAGGCTACCTCCTCAATCGATACAAGAACCGAGCAGCTCGTGCAGAGAGGTATGGATGCTCTTATGAAGGGCAGAACGGTTTTCGTTATTGCACACCGTCTTTCCACTGTAAGAAACTCCGATGCTATTATGGTGCTTGACCACGGCAGAATCATTGAAAGAGGCGACCACGACGACCTGATTGCTCAGGGCGGAACCTATTATAAGCTTTACACCGGCGCATTTGAGCGTGAATAATGATAAAGTATTATAATATAGTAAATAATTACAGATAAATAAAAATACCCGAGGGAAATTGCTTCTCTCGGGTATTGTTTATATATTTTGTTTGAAAAGTTTGTGAGAATTGCACAATAAGTTTTTGCAAAATCCCATAGAGGACGGGCGTTTTATTGTGCATCAGATATAAAACTGACTGAAATCATCCACGTCAAAGACGTAAACCTTGAAATTTTTCTCACTTATTGCCTCCTTGAAGGCGGCTCCCACCTTCAGCAGCTTGACGGAGGTTTTAAGCTCGAAATCAATATGGCTGTAGTGCAGTGCCTCGCAGACGTCCCTTGTTCTTACCTCAAGACGGGGATTGCCCTCCTTATCTTTTGTGAGAGAGAAATTTATTGCATCCACCTGCACGTCGTTTGCCTTGAGGGACAGAAAGCGCTCGGTGGGGACCTTTTTCTTTTTCTTGTCTTTTTTCTTTCCGAAAAGCATAGTTTTCCTCCGGTAGTGTGATTCACTAATTATACTCCGTTTTTTCTGCCGTGTCAATTATTTCATTGAGGGCTCCGGATTGTGAATCTTCAGATATTTCTCCTTTGTGGCAAGACCGCCCCTGATGTGGCGCTGTGCCTTGTTTACGTCAAGCACCTCGCGAACCCTCAGATAAAGGTGCGGGTCAAGCTCCTTCAGCCTGTCTGTGACGTCCGTATGCACCGTTGATTTTGAAACACCGAAAATTTCTGCTGCCGCACGTACGGTGACCTTGTTTTTTACGATATATTCACCGAGCTCCACGGCTCGTTCTTCGGAAAAGGTGTTCACCTGTGATTCCTCCCTGAAATTTGTATCACTAAAGATATATGACGGGGGAGTGAGGAAAATGCAGAAAAAGGGGTACGGAAAGCGCCGTATATTTTCTTTTTAAAGCAATTATTAATAAAATATACAAAAAATTAAATTTTAGTATTGACAACGGGTAAGGTTTGCTGTAATATACTAAAATGCATTATTATGGATGTGAATATCCTTTTGTAAGCCCTATTTAATATTATATTATGCGGGTAATACATCGGACTCACATTCTCCGAAAATAAGTAACAAAGAACGGAGTTGGATTGAATGCCTAATGTGAAACCTGTGAATCTCGGCAAAAACACCAGAATGAGCTTCGCAAAGATCAATGAGGTAATGGAGATGCCTAATCTGATCGAGGTACAGAAGAACTCATACAAGTGGTTTCTCGATGTCGGTCTTAAGGAAGTGTTCAATGATATCGGAGGTATAACAGAGTTTTCAAGTGACCTTGTGCTTGAATTCATCGATGCCCATCTTGAACCCAAGGACCCCCATAACCCCGAACGCAACTACACCGTAAAGGACTGCAAGGAAAGAGATGCAACGTATGCAGACAGCCTTAAGGTAAAGGTTCGTCTTTCCAAGAAGGCTGCAAACGGTGAAGAAGAGGAATTTATCGAAGACGAGATTTATATGGGCGACCTTCCCAAGATGACAGACAGCGGTACCTTCGTTATCAACGGTGCAGAGCGTGTTATCATTTCTCAGCTTGTCCGTTCCCCCGGTATATATTTTGACAAGGCAAGCAAAAATACCTTCGATATTAACTCAACCATCATCCCCAACCGCGGTGCATGGCTTGAATATGAAACAGATGCAAACGATGTTTTCAGCGTAAGAATCGACAAGAACAGAAAGCTCCCCATCACAACCTTTATCAGAGCTCTCGGTCTTGATTCCAATTCCGACATTATTGAATTCTTCGGTGAGGATGCAAGAATTATGGCTACTCTTGCAAAGGATACCACAAAGAATTCCGCTGAAGCTCTTATTGAGGTTTATAAGAAGCTCCGTCCCGGTGAGCCCCCCACGATTGACTCCGCAAAGTCACACCTCGAGGGTCTTTTCTTCGACGACAGACGTTACGACCTTTCAAGAGTCGGCAGATACAAGTACAACAAGAAGCTTGCTCTTTCCGACAGAATCGTTGACCGTGTGCTCGTAAACACCGTAACAGGTGCCTTCGGTGAGGTTTTCGAGGCTGACACTGTTGTAACAAAGGAAATCGCACGTCAGATGGAGCAGGCAGGCGTAAGCATCTGTGAGGTATATGCAGACGGCGGTGAGCCCGTAAAGGTTATCACCAACGGCATGTGCGAGCCCTACGAATTCTTCCCCCAGTTCACAGTTGACGAGCTTGATGAGCTCGGCATCAACGAAAAGGTCTGCTTCAGCGTACTTAAGGACATCCTTGACAAGGAAATCGAGGATAAGGAAGAGCTTGCAAAAGAGCTTTCCGACCGTTGCGATGAGCTTATTCCCAAGCACATCACCGTTGACGATATCTTCTCCTCAATCAACTACCTCAACTGTCTTGCAAGCGGCGTCGGCTTCACAGATGACATTGACCATCTCGGAAACCGTCGTATCCGTTCAGTCGGTGAGCTTCTCCAGAATCAGTTCAGAATCGGCTTCTCAAGACTTGAAAGAGTAGTACGTGAAAAGATGTCACTCAGAAAAGAGCCTGCAACAATTGCATCTCTTATCAATATCAAGTCCGTAACCTCCGTTATCAAGGAATTCTTCGGTTCATCACCCCTTTCACAGTTCATGGACCAGGTTAATCCCCTTGCAGAGCTTACACATAAGCGTCGTCTTTCAGCTCTGGGTCCCGGCGGTCTTTCAAGAGACCGTGCAGGCTTCGAGGTCCGCGACGTTCACTATACACACTACGGCCGTATGTGTCCCATCGAATCTCCCGAAGGTCCCAACATCGGTCTTATCTCCTCACTTGCTACATTCGCAAGAATCAACAAGTACGGCTTCATCGAGGCTCCCTTCCGCCGTGTTGACAAGGCAACCGGCAAGGTTCTTGACGAGGTTCTTTATATGACAGCTGACGTAGAAGACAGCTTCAAGGTTGCTCAGGCTAACGAGCCTCTTACAGAGGACGGCTTCTTTGCAAACAAGAAGGTCATCGTACGTTACAGAGACGAGTTCCTTGAGGTTGACGCTTCTGAGGTTGACTACATGGATATCTCTCCCAAGATGGTTGTTTCCGTAGCTACCGCTATGATTCCCTTCCTTGAGAACGACGACGCAAACCGTGCTCTGATGGGTGCTAACATGCAGCGTCAGGCAGTTCCGCTTCTCAAGACAGAATCTCCCATCGTCGGCACAGGTATGGAATACAAGTCCGCATGTGACTCAGGCGTATGCGTGCTTGCAGAGCGTACAGGTACCGTTACAAAGGTAAGCGCTGATTCAGTTGAAATCACAACCGATGAAGGCGACGTTGACGTTTACTCTCTCATCAAGTTCATGCGCTCCAACCAGGGTACATGCATCAACCAGAGACCCATCGTAAGCGTAGGTGAAAGAATTGAAAAGGGTAACGTCATTGCTGACGGTCCCGCAACAAGCGACGGTGAAATCTCCCTCGGTAAGAATGCCCTCGTAGGCTTTATGACCTGGGAAGGCTACAACTACGAAGACGCCGTTCTTATCAATGAAAAAATCGTCCGCGACGACGTATATACATCAATCCACATTGAAAAGTATGAAATCGAAGCCCGTGAAACAAAGCTCGGACCGGAACAGATCACAAGAGATATTCCCAACGTTTCCGAGGATGCTCTCAAGGATCTTGACGAGCAGGGTATTATCCGCGTAGGTGCTGAGGTCCGCGCAGGTGACATTCTTGTTGGTAAAATCACTCCCAAGGGTGAAACAGAGCTCAATGCCGAGCACAGACTTCTCCGTGCTATCTTCGGTGAAAAGTCTGGCGAATGCAAGGATACCTCCCTCAAGCTTCCCCACGGTGCTTACGGTATCGTTGTTAACGTTGAGGTTTATACAAGAGCTAACTCAAGCGAGCTCAACCCCGGCGTAAACAAGATCGTACGCTGCTACGTTGCACAGAAGAGAAAGCTCTCTGTCGGTGACAAGATGGCAGGTCGTCACGGTAACAAGGGTGTTGTTTCAAGAATTCTTCCCCAGGAAGATATGCCCTTCCTTGAGGACGGTACTCCTCTTGATATCGTTCTTAACCCCCTCGGCGTTCCCTCCCGAATGAATATCGGTCAGGTTCTTGAGGTTCATCTCGGCCGTGCAAGCCGCGAGGTCGGATGGAAGATTATGACTCCCGTATTCGACGGCGCTCACGAAAGTGACATTCAGGAATGCCTCAAGCTTGCAGGTCTCAGAGAAGACGGTAAGTCCGTGCTTTATGACGGAAGAACCGGTCAGAAGTTCGATAACCCCGTAACAGTCGGCGTTATGTACTACCTCAAGCTGCATCACCTCGTTGATGATAAGATTCACGCACGTTCAACAGGTCCCTATGCTCTCGTTACACAGCAGCCTCTGGGCGGTAAGGCTCAGTTCGGCGGACAGCGTTTCGGTGAAATGGAAGTCTGGGCACTTGAAGCATACGGTGCAGCATATACTCTTCAGGAAATTCTTACAATCAAGTCTGACGATATCGTAGGCCGAGTTAAGGCTTATGAAGCAATCGTCAAGGGCGAGGCAGTACCCCGTCCCGGTATCCCCGAAAGCTTCAAGGTTCTTGTAAGAGAATTACAGTCTCTTGCTCTCGATATCACCGTATTTGATGAAGACGGTGTTGAAATCGACCTCCAGCAGGATTACTGCGATGATGAAGCTCCTGCCGCAGACCTTCCTCCCGTACCCGATGAGGTTGTTGCTGATGACTTCGGCGGCGATGATTTCGCTGATGACGAAGAACTCGATGACGACGACATTTTCGATGCTGCAGAGCTTATGGGCTTCAGCTCGGAAGATGCTGAAGACGAGTACGAAAGAAACGGCTTCAATATCGTAAGCGGTGCAGACAATGACATTGACTGATGCCGCAGCAGCAGGATTCCCGATTAATATATAAAGGAGCAGTTGTCAGATGAGCGAAAGTGCAGTAACTGTTAAGAAATATACAGAAGACAATTACAATAAATTAAATTTTGAATCAATTCAGATCGGCCTTGCTTCACCCGATAAGATCCGTTCATGGTCTTTCGGTGAGGTAAAGAAGGCTGAAACAATAAACTACAGAACTCTCAAGCCCGAAAAGGACGGTCTTTTCTGCGAGGTTATCTTCGGACCTGTCAAGGACTGGGAATGTCACTGCGGTAAGTATAAGAGACAGCACTACAAGGGTACTGTCTGCGACCGTTGCGGTGTTAAGGTTACAAAGTCAAAGGTCCGTCGTGAAAGAATGGGTCGTATTGAGCTTGCCTGCCCCGTATCACATATCTGGTACTTCAAGGGTATCCCTTCAAGAATCGGTCTTATGCTCGGCATTGCACCCCGTCAGCTTGAAAGAGTTATCTATTTCGACAATTATATAGTTTTACGTCCCGGTGACTGTAACCTCAGCAAGGGTGACATCATTGATGAAAACACATATCAGGAATGTCTTACCCGTGACGTTACAGGTGAATTCGAGGCAATGATGGGTGCAGAGGCTATCAAGATTCTTCTCTCCGAAATCGACGTTGAGAAGCTTGCCGAGGAGCTCAAGGAGGAGCTCAAGGATCTTGACGGTCAGCAGAAGCTCCGCGTTCTCAAGCGTCTTGAGGTCGTTGAAGCCTTCCGTCAGTCAGGTAACCGTCCCGAGTGGATGATTCTTGACGTTATCCCCGTAATTCCCCCGGATCTCCGTCCCATGGTTCAGCTTGGCGGCGGCAGATTCGCAACAAGTGACCTTAATGATCTTTACAGACGTGTTATCAACAGAAACGAAAGACTTAAGACTCTTCTTAAGCTCGGCTCTCCCGAATCCATCGTAAAGAATGAAAAGAGAATGCTTCAGGAAGCAGTTGACGCTCTTATCGACAACGGCAGAAGAGGCAGACCCGTTACAGGCCCCAACAACAGACCTCTCAAGTCCCTTTCCGATATGCTCAAGGGTAAGCAGGGCCGTTTCCGTCAGAATCTTCTCGGTAAGCGAGTTGACTTCTCCGG
>JAZRST010000077.1:0-3802 GCA_045651625.1 Acutalibacteraceae bacterium
ATAAGTCGGCGGGAAATGTAAATGGCGGGATAGCTCAGTTGGCTAGAGCATTCGGTTCATACCCGAAGTGTCGTTGGTTCAAATCCTACTCCCGCTACCAATAAGGCCCGGTGGTCAAGCGGTCAAGACACCGCCCTTTCACGGCGGTAACACGAGTTCGATTCTCGTCCGGGTCACCAAAAATCCTGATGGCAAATGCTGTCAGGATTTTTACTTTTTACCTTTTCACTATTCACTCCTAACTAAAAAACATTCATAAATTAAAAAAAAGCAAAAACCCGTGGGTTATAGAAATATATCCCCACGGGTCATTTTTTTGTAGTTTTATTTTCTGCATACCGACAGCGGCACACTCATTCGCCGCCGAAATCCGAAATCCGAATTCGTTCTGCTTCGTCACGCAAAATACTTCTTTGCCGATTCCACGTCCTCTTCAATCTGAGCCTTTAAGGTGTCGGCGTCGGGGAATTTCTTTTCTCCGCGGATGAAGCCCTTCAGCTCTATTTCCACTTCCCTGCCGTAAAGGTCACCGCTGAAGCCTACTATGTAGGTTTCGCTTCTGACTGAGCCCTCTCCGAAGGTGGGGCGTGCGCCGATGTTGGTGACACCGACATATTCCTGCCCGTCAAAATATACCCTTGAGGAGTAAACGCCGAATTTCGGCACGATAAGCTCCTCGGGGATGTACTGATTTATTGTGGGCGCACCGAGAAGACGGCCTCGTCTGTCGCCCGTGAAAACCTCAGCCGTGAAGCCGAAGGAGAAGCCGAGCATTTCGTTTGCCGCTTCAATTTCGCCGTTTTCAAGAGCCTTACGGATTTCCGTTGAGCTGACGGTGCTGCCGTTAAGAGTAAATTCGGGGCAGACCGTAAGGGAAACCCCGTTTTTCTCACAAAGCTCTCTTAAAATCTCAGTATTACCCGAAGCCCTTTTGCCGAAATTGTAGTTATATCCGCAGGCAAGGGCACCTGCACGGAATTCACCGAGAAGCACGTCCTTAAAAAACTGTTCGGGGCTCATATCCTTAATTCTTTCAAAGGACACGAAAAGAAGCTTAAAGCCACGGGCAAGGAGCATTTCGTCCCTTCTTTTTTTCTGAAGCAACGAGGGTACCGCATCCCCCGTAATAACGGTCCGGGGATGCTTGTCAAAGAGCAGCACGGCAGGCTGAAGCCCCGTTTTACGGGAAGCCTCAAGGGCAGCACCGAGCACCGTATCGTGCGCTCTGTGAAGCCCGTCAAAATAGCCCAATGCTACTGCATATTCAGTTTTCACCGAATTATCTGTCATTTCCTATTACCCTTTTCGCCCAAAGCGTTGTTTTGTCGTCTTCCTTTACCTCCCCGAGACCTAAAAAGGCACCGTCGGGGCCGTAAACCCTGTAAAGTGAGGGTATAATTTCTCTGTGAAGCCTGTCTGCTGAAAGCTCACCGCCGTTAGAAAAGCGTCTTGCCTGCTTTTCGGAAACGGTAACCTCAGGGAAGCCCATAAAGGGAGCATCAATGCCCATAACAGCCCTTTCGCCAAGCTCCTGAAGCTCCTCCTCGGTCACTGCCTGAGCTATTGAAAAGCCGTTGGAAAGAGTACGTCTGAGAGCGGTCATCACCGCACCGCAGCCAAGCCTTTCACCGATGTCGGCAATCAGCGTTCTTATGTAGGTTCCCTTTGAGCAGCTCACGTCAATTTCATATTCAGCCTCAAACTGAGAATCCCTGAGTGTCAGGGAATATATTGTGATTTTTCTCTGCTCTCTTTCAATTTCAATTCCCTTACGGGCAAGCTCGTAAAGCCTTACACCGCCGACGGAAATTGCGGAGTACATGGGGGGCAGCTGCATAATTTCACCCGTAAATTCCGGGAGAAGCGCCTCAACGTCCTCCTTTTTCACCTTTACCTCCCTTGTTTCAAGAACGTTACCCGTAATATCAAGGGTATCGGTTATAACACCGAGCCTGAAGCGTGCGGTATATGCCTTGTCGCTTTCGGGAAGAAAATCTATAAAACGGGTGGCCTTGCCAAGCGCCACGGGAAGAACCCCCGTCGCCATAGGGTCAAGCGTGCCCGTATGCCCCGTCTTTTTTTCATTATATATACGTCTTAAAATTGCCGAAGCCCTGAAGGACGTCATTCCGTCGGACTTATCAAGCACAACAAATCCGTTCATATCTCCTTCAATGCCTCACTGACTGCCCCTAAAATTGCATTGACAGCCTGCTGCTGTGTGCCCGTAAGGTCACAGCCTGCGGCAAGACGGTGTCCGCCTCCGCCGAAGGTCTCGCAGATTTCCGATGCACTCAGAGGCTCGTTTGTACGTACGGATGCCTTGTAGCCTCCGTCCCTCTTTTCTCTTATAACAATACCTGCAAGAACACCCTCAATTTGTCTGGGGAGAGCCGCAATGCCGTGGACGTCCGCCTCGGTCGTGCCCGTTTTCCTGAACATCTCCTGAGTGATTACTATAAGGGCGCATTTCCCGTCAAAATAGGTTTTCATAGAGTTCATTGCAAGGGTCTCAAACTGCACGTATGCCCTTGTTCTGGTCTCAAAAACAATACGGTTTATCTCACCGTTGGGGGCACCGCACTCCACAAGACGGGAAGCCGCATAAAGGGTGTGAGCCGTGCAGTTGGGATAACGGAAGCAGCCCGTATCAGTGGAAATTCCGAGATACAAGGCAGTTGCCGTAGCCGCAGAAACGGGGAAATTCACCGCCTCAAGCATATCGTAAATAACCTCGCTGGCAGCAGCAGCTCCCGAATCAAGCAGAAGAGCCTGAGAAAAGGGCTTGTTAGCCGCATGGTGGTCAACTGCAAGCTGTACTCTGTCACCGTATTTCCCCAGCTGCTCCTCGGGAAGAAGCTTTTTGTCGGCAACGTCAACGGTCACCACAAAATCAGGCTCAAAATCCCCGAAGGCCTCCTCGTTCACAACCATTGAAAGGGAGGAGGAAACGGTGTCAAGCTCCACACGGACACGCTTTCCCATTTCGTGAAGCACGCTCCACAGGGCAAACGCACTGCCCACCGCATCCCCGTCAGGGTTGCGGTGAGTGAGTACAAGAATATTATCAGATTTCTCTAAAAGCCCGAAGGCATCCTTATGAGTAAGTGTCATTCTTCACTTTTTCCTTTTACAGAATTAAGCTTTCTGAAAAGCTCCATGCTTTTTTCAATGGAATCATCGGGAATAAAGCGGATATCGGGAGTCTTTCTGATGGTAAGTCTTACGCCCAATTCCTTTTTTATATAGCCCTTTGCATTGCCGTTAAGAGCCCTGCAGGCAGTTTCAGCCTGAGCGATACCGCCCAGCGCGCTGATATACACCTTTGCGAAGGAGAGGTCGTGTGCAACCTCAACTCTTACAACGGTGAGCATGGCATCCGTCACTCTGGGATCCTTAAGTTCACGGACCAGAGCCGTAATTTCTCTTTTGATGTCCTCGGCAGTACGGTCGGATTTATAACCCATTATTACCGCTCCTCTCATATCATAATTTCCCGCGGAAATTATGATGTTATATTCATTCCTTACGGAATGAGTTATATTGCCCTTACGGGCAGTTATATTCACCTTCGGTGAGTTATATTTTTGCTTCGCAAAAGCAACGGACGCCTTTCGCCTTGCTCCGCTTCGCTCTGTTAAAATGCCGACCGCAGGTCCCGAAGCATTTCCCGAAGGGAAATATATCACTGATGCGAAGCATCAATATCACTGCGAAGCAATATCACTTTTTGCGAAGCAAAAAATATCACTGCAAAAGCTCTGTTTTTGCTTAATCTCTGTATTCCTCAACAAGGTAAGCT
>JAZRST010000078.1:0-70667 GCA_045651625.1 Acutalibacteraceae bacterium
CCAAAGCAGTTTTCCATCGGTGATTTCGGTAGCCGCTTCCGATATTAACTGAGCAGCTTTGTTTATATACATTGTGTTGACATCGTGTCTGCGACTACGTCTGCTATTCGGCACATCAAGTCTTGGCCTGCCACGACCACGCTTTATTTCTTCCAAATACATCCCTCCTTTAATGTGTATTTTCAGATTGATTTTTGATGATTTTTTCGTCTGTAACAGCTTTGATTTTGTTGGCAGGGTAATTCCATTAAGAGGCTAAAAACATCTCGGAAAGGAAAATTTATGCACCGATAAATATATTTATTTTGCTTTTTGCACCTCCTAAAATTCATTATAGAGAGCCATTGACAATAAAGCAATGTTTTTGTATAATGTTCATTGGAGTGATATAAATTCTCCAAAATGTTAAAAATCTACATTATCCAAAATAAAAGGTGCATTATGAAAAAAGATTATTCTGAATATCAGCGAACTGAATACGACAAATACTTGTTTCGCCGTTCTAACAGAAATGATGTTTT
The DNA here is from genome assembly GCA_045651625.1 of Acutalibacteraceae bacterium. GTDB lineage: Bacteria > Bacillota > Clostridia > Oscillospirales > Acutalibacteraceae > RUG806. Next base: position 522 of record JAZRST010000078.1, read on the forward strand.
ATTGGATTACTTTGCAAATTATGTGCATTTTGATTATGAATCGAAAACTGTCGGAATAAGGGTTGATGACAGAAATGAATATCCGTCAATGGAGTTTTCTATTGAGGATTATGAGAAAGAAGAGGCAGAACGAACAGGTAAGGAATATAAAAAATACGAAGCTTCACCTGAAGAACAAAAGGCTGAACTAGAGGAAACCCAAGCTGATTATGACAAAATGAAGTGCAGATATGATTTTCGCTTAGGTTCAGATGCAGGTGTTCTTTGCGACGATACTGGTGTTATAGAAAATCCGCTTATTAATGTTTTTAGCGGTTCTTACATAACCCTCAAATACGGTGAAGGTATATTGGATTTCATTTATGCAGATTTTATGACCCCTTTCAAAAAGGCTTATGAATCAGCACAGCTTGAAAAAATGCTTGTTGAGTTCGGCAAAGAGCTTAACAAAGAAAAAACTCCTCAGCCGAAAAAAGCTGAAGAGCCACATAAAATATATAATGAAAATCAGATATATGTTGAAAATTTCTATTCTTATGAAATGACATTTTACGAGATAAAGGATATTGCTTTTGCTTCGTTATACTCCGCTATTTGTCCACCGAATTTTACTGACAGAAGCTATGACAAGATTAAAAAATTAAAGTGGTATTTAAGTTACCTTTTATGGTTGCAGGATGAATACAAAGAAATGATAGAGTTCTGCTATGACGAAGATTTTTATCCTGATATACTTGGTTCTCTTTATCCGAGCGAAAGATTAAGATTGTACAGAACAATACATGATTTACCATTTAGTTTTGACAGAACAGAAGAGCTGTCTATATCTAGCAGTATGGGAGGCAAGGAAATGCCTTATGGAATGCCTATTACTGAAATATTAGAACGAATCAAAGCTAAAAGTGGAGAACCAACCGAAGCAGAAAAGCAATTCGCAGAAAAATATAATATCTCTGTCGGTACACTTAAATCCTGTCTTGCATATCCGTCTTTTATGAGTATAAAGTATTCTTTTCGGTCTGTTGCAGATATTCTTGAACTCGAATTCACAAAAATGCTTGAACAGAATGTTCACTTCCGCAAATGCAAGCGCTGTGGAAAGTATTTCATAATGAAAGGCAAATATGATACCCGTTACTGTGATAGAGTAGCAGAGGGTGAAAGCCGTAGCTGTCAGGAAATTGCCGCTGCCGAAAACTACAAAACAAAGCACGCTGATGATAAAGCTACCGCTATTTACAGCAAATATTACAAGCGTTATTCGGCAAGGGTAAAGGTCAGACAGATTAAAGAGGCAGACTTCAAAAAGTGGAAATATCAGGCTATGACAAAGCGTGATGAATGTACCAATGGCAATATTACACCTGAAGAGTTTACGGAGTGGATGGAAGAGTGTTTTCCGAACAGAAAACCAAAGAAATAATTCTTAAAATCTACATAAAAAATACCCCGATATTGCTTTCACATTATGTGAGCAATATCGGGGTATTTTGTTTAAACGAAAGTCTGATTACTCAGTTTCTTCTACTTCGTCATTTGTAGTAGCATTTTTCGATGCCTTCTTGGACTGATTAATTCTAATTAGTTCTTGCATAACAGAAATCAGTTTCTTAGAATTGAAGATCTTATATACTAATTCTTCGAGTTCTTCTCGAGTAGCACAAGATAGAACATATCCAGAACTTCCTGTTGAAATGCTTCTCGCAACGCTTTCTTCAAGAATAATATTTACAGGATAATTAGATGTATCATATTTTACAAAAAATACTCTATACTTATATTTATCGTACTCGGGAGTGTAAAGAAAACATTCAAATTTGTGTGTATCTTGTCCGATTTTCCCCAAATCATCCTGAATATCTATTTCTCTATCAACAGTACCAGCACCTAACGCAGCAGTTATAGAAGAAAAACCATGTTTTGTATATGAAAAAACATGCCCGCTATAAGCAGTAACATTACCACATATGATTCCTTTTGTTTCTTCAGATAACTGTGATAATATTTCAGCAATAACCTTTTCCGGTGCCGTTAAATCAATGTCGTTAAAATCTAATCTATCGCTAATATTAAGTTTCTTCTCCATAAGAATAATCCTCCTTAATTTCAAAAACAATTGGCAAATGGTCGCTAATTGTTATATCTGGATGTCCGTTTGAATCCAATAAATATTTTGATGATGTTTCGGTTATTATTTTTAAGCTATCATCTATAAATCTTTCTCTTAATGCTGGTCTGATAATAACTTGATCGTAAAGATTCCAGTATGTATTTATTGAACCGCTGTTATTATGATAATATGTACCATATGGTTGCTCTGTATCGCCGAGAAAACGCCACATAGGATTATAAAACATTGCATATTCATTACCAGCGACTTTTCTTGTCCTTCGTATAGTTTCTGCATATATTGGTAAACTATGAAAATACCGAGCATCAATACAACTTGAATCGTACGGGTTAATATTAAAATCGCCAACTATAATTGTGTTTTCTGATTCTAAGTCTTTTTCAACGGCACATATTTCACGCATTAACTGCTGAATCAGTATTTCTCTTTGGGCTTCGTGGTCGGAATAAATTTTGCTATTTAAATGAGTGCAACACAATATATCTTTTCCGTTAATAATTTGTATAGTTGAGTGATCGCAATCAAACCTCATTTCGACATTGCAGATAGTTCCGATTATAATAATACGCTCACAGCAACTATCATACTTCTGCATTTTTATTCCATACTGTAGCAGTAAAGAGCTCAACAAATCATCTACATTTGCAACATATTCAGCTAAAACAAAAATGGAAGCATTATTTTCAGTAATAAGTTCACAGATCGTTGAATTAATATCTGCATTCTTATGAGTGTTCCAAAACAACACTTTCAAATGTATGTAGCACCTCCTCTCATTTTACTTGAGATAGAATTATAAATCATTATTCATACTATCAAATTTCTTTTGTAATTCATCCAAACCGATAAAATAATCTCTATAACATTTGGACACTTCTTCGGCAGCAGTCTTGTCGTCGGTAAATGGAATTTCAATTAATCGATACCTATCTCCCAAATCTTCTCGATTGGTCTGCATAAAAATTACGCGTTGCCATTGACTCTGAACATCTCGTAGTCTCATTGCCCAAAACAGATAGAAAGGATCAATCGGTGCATCTGGCGAGACCGAGAATAGTAAAATTTCTTTTGTCAAAACCATTCTTTCTTGCCCAGGTAATATCATGCAAGGTTCGCCAATGTTCTTTGATGCTCGTGACGGGGTGGCAATCTCCCATGCTGAAATTCCACTTTCCTCGCCGTTCCAAAATTGTTTTGCAACAGGCTCTGGAACCATATTAGTGCTATTGGGATTAACTCTTCCAGCTCGGAGATCAACAACTTTGATATAGGGTATATCGCCTATTCTTATATCTGCAGAGGGACTTCCATGTCCTCCTCGAACAGAAATTATTCCATCATCAATCAAATCTCCAAGAGAACGCATCCTAAATCCCGGTAGCTTTTTCTTGACTTTTTCTTCCAGAACAGATTCTGATTTGTTTCCGGAAAAGGTGGGAACTGCGACGTATGATTTTGCCATTGCTTCGGCTTTGATATAGCCAGACGTAAATGTACTTTCGCCTCTCATCAAGGCTTCTACATCAATAATTGCTTTGTTATCGATGACATCTGTTCGGCTACCATTCTCATCAACAACAAACAAATCTAATCCGTCCTTGTTTAAGCCAATTGTGGGTGCATTAGAAACCCAGACATATCCGTCTCTAAACCATGTTGGCGTATCGGCTTTTCTTCCTTGTCCAATCTTCTCAAAAATGTAAAAGTTGGTTTTTGCACGGCAAAATCCCTGAAAAGCTTCCATTGGAACGTTAAGTGCTCCACGGAGAATAAAGTGCGTATCCATCCATTCTCTAAACCATCGATAAGACTTTGAGAAAAAATATGTTTCAGGGAGAACAATACCTAATCGTCCGCCATTTTGAAGAATTTTCCATGCTCGTTCAACAAATGCTATACCCAACTCTGTTGTCGGCGCATAAGTATCTGACTTTAGACCACCCTTAGTATGTTTACAAATTTCGAGCTGTGAGCTTTTAGCGTCAGCAGCATTAATAACAAGATCTTTTCCGAACGGTGGGTTTGTCAAAACAGCAGTATATCTTCCTTCTCCTAATACGGATTGAATGCCCTTTGTATCACCCTTCCATTTACTCTCTCTGAGAGAATCGCCGTGGTGGGCATTCGTCGATCCGTCACCCATACCAACCATTAAAGCTCGAGTTAACTTAATGTTAGTTTTATCACGATCAACACCAAACAAGTTGTAATGGGCCCATTGCGTCGAAGCCTTTTCATTAATGCCTGTAGAAATAATCTTCATTAAAGCAGCTGACAAAAATCCGCCTGTACCGCAAGCTGGGTCAATAACTACATCCTTGTGCGTTATACACATCAATTCAGTTCCTGCCTCTATAACGCGGAGCGGCGTGTAGTATTGTCCATCTCCAAGTTTGAGTGTTGCATCCCGAAAAACTTGGAATGCCATCGACAAAGCTGTAGGTGCCATTTCTCCAATATTCATTCCCTGCAGCCTTAAAACAATTTCCTGTATAGTATCCGAATCAAGTAAAATACTATCAGGCTCGTCAAGAGCAAACAGTGCCGGATGCTTGCTTTTATAATTTGCAAACGCATCATTGATAGATTTGTGTGTTTGAGCAGGAGAATCACTTAATTGAAACAGTAGCGATTCATCTTTATCCCATTGGCCATCATGATCAGATTCCAACTTAATCAGTAGAATATTAGACATTTGATTTAGCTGATCTTCTCGACGGGTAGAGCGAGTATCACGGGAAGTAATTACACCAAGCAAAGAGGAAAATGCATTTTTCAACTCTCTTGTGGAAGGAACTTGCAAATCAGAATATGTGATTCTTTTATCACCGGCTAAAATGAAATTCTCTGTAGGCTTCGGTAATCCTAAGCCCTCCACGACCTTGAAACTCCCCGCAGAAGGAAGTTTATAAACACGGACAAATTCGGTTCCGTTTGTCCAAATTCCAAGCCGTGCATGAGGTTCAAGCCCTAAGTAAATCTTCAGTTGGCTAATACCCTCATTCTTGTTAGGTTCCTTACATTCGATAATTGCCACGATGTGTTCGTAGTCGTTTACAAACTCAACGTCATCAAATAAGGCAATATCCACAGGATATCCTTTGAAACTTCTTTTTGATTCTCGATTAGTTGCCTCAGAAGGCGTTTTTGGAACATGCCATTCCGTATCATCAGAATGAGGTGAAGGGCAAATAATCTGTTCTCTTTCCCATCCCAATGAAAGAAGCTTTTCTAATACAGGGAGACGGGTTAAGTGATGCTCTTTAAATGATTTGGATTCGTAAGCCATTTTTTCTGCTCCTTACCTTATTCTTCAGTGTTATAAAATTCATCCAGCACATATGTTTTTACTGGTGTAATATAAAGTTCATATCTTTTAACAAGTCTCACCAACTCATTACCGTCAATAAGTGTTATGGGCGAACCCTCTCTTGCTGCAACTCGTGCTGAGTTTGTAAATCTGCCGTTTGTGATGAACACACCATAATCAGCCTGATATTTATTCATAGCTCCTAAGAACTGATTTATTTCAGGCTCTCTGACGGGTACTACATTGTATCTCTTGCACTGTATAACAACTCGTGTTGTTCTGAAATCATTTGCATCAATATGATAGCCATATCCGTCAATACCGCCGTCATTACTGATTTGAACACCTTTCTCAGTAAATTCAACACCCATTTTATTTAACAGTGCTCTTGAGAAAGCTTCAAACTTCTTGGGCGACATCTTTGAAATAGCAGCAAGAAGAGTTTCCTTGAACTCATCTTTGATTTTTTCTTCAGCCTGAGTTTCTTCTTCACTGTCAGTAACATCAACTGTTTTATTTTTCTTGTTGTTTTTGCTTAATTCTTCCCAATGAGCCTTTGATGTTTCAATAATATCCTTCTGCACATCGAGAGAATCAACATCAAGATAAAGTCCTTTCTCAGTCAAGGTAACAGGGGATGTGTCTGTATATGTCAGCAAACCGTTAAAATATAAATCCTTGATAGCAAAGTTGAATTTGAAATTGAACTCTTTATATGTGTTGCCTGTTTTCTTGGATTTCTTTTCCTGCTCAGCATATTCAGCAATTTGGTCATCCATATCAGCTATTCTTTCTTTGATTTCAGAACGTTCCAACTGACCGCCTGCAGCCTGAAGCACTTTAAGAATAGGAACAATCAAATATGCAATTTTACCGTCTGAGGACAAATCTTTTAAGTTCATAAATCTATCTCCCTGCATTTTATAAATAATGACACAAAAATCTATAATTATACATTATGTATTATACTATAAATTGCACTCCGTTTGCAATAGCTAAAGGAAATTAGTATCTTCTTTTCAGTTGTTTTATTAGTTAATAACATTATAAAAATTCAGGTTTAATTTGGTTATAATAAATGCAGCACAGTTTACTGTTTCTGTAATCTGTGCTGCATTATATAGTATAAAATTATTTATAGATTAGTTCATTCAATACAATCTCTCTTACCCCTGCCTCAATATTCTGCATCCGGCATACCCACTCCATTTGATTTTCTTCTTTAAACTGTTCGGTTATACCTTCTGCAGTTTTCATCTGTTCAATAAGCATATCAAACATTTCCTTTGCATATTTATCGATTTCTGCGCAGTGTCGATATAATTTACCTTGGGTAAGTAGTGTCGTAAATAATACTTTCTTGTATTTAAGAAGATAATCTTTATGTAACATACCCCATTTACCGAGGCGGATGGCTGTTTCTTCGGGTGGTAGGGTGAGATTGGGGATCATATAATCTGCGACTTGTCTGTATGTAATGTTTGCCATAATTTTTTATCCTTTCTGATTTGCAATAAAAGTGTCGTATGTAAATCTTGCACCAAGCCTGAAGCCTGATATAAAGCTATCAGCATTACTTGTTGTTGAAAATTCAATATATGAACTTACATAGTTTTGAAACAGTTCCTTATCTTCACCGTTCAGTCTTGCGGTGAGCTGTTCTTCTTTCTCTGCGAGCTTGCTCAATTTCTTTTTGAGCTTCGATGTTAATTCTGAATTAACTTCTTGTGGCTCAATGTTTCCATAATAAAATTCTTCAATGATATTAGCCATAATATCACCACTTTCAATGCTCACTCTTATCAATAATTTTCAGCAATAGCTCATCAACATCCTCGGTGGGCAAATTTTCAGCCAAGAGCATATTGCGAAACTCATTCATGCCATTGATAAGTAAGTTGCACTCAAAATCCGTAAACTTAATTTTAGTCTTTCTTTCCATAACAAAAACCTCCTGTTACTTGGTAATTACATTTTACCTTATAACGGGAGGTTAGTCGAATGTACGGATTTAATTTTGGTAGCGGCTTCCGAAATACTATCACTCCGCAGAATCAGCCTATTTATTTTCGTAATACTTGATAATATCAGGCAGAATTACTCTGGCGAGCATTTCAAGAGCACCTTCCGGTGGTTGGTAATTCTCCGTATTAAATGAGCAAATCTTTTCACCTGTTTCAAGAGAAACAAATGCAACGGGTGCTCCTTTACGAATCAATTCTCTTTGCCCTTCAGACATTGCTTCAAAATATTCCTTTTGAATATCCGATAGTGTCGTTTCATTAAATGACTGCATAAAAATCCTCCTTGTAATTTGGTAATACCATTTTACAAAGAGGATTGATTTTTGTCGAATATGCGGATTATATCATTTTGAAATGCTTGAGTGCATTGATTATAGCTTTCTCCTTTTCGGGAGGACATTGGGGTACTCTGCTTTTGCCTTCACCTTTATTGTAGTTTTCACGTTCAATGATACCGCATTTGGTTTTTACTTGTGAAATATAGAGTGAAGACACTTTCAACCCAAACTTATCAAGCACATAATCCTTTATCTCTTGATAAGTCGCTTTTGCCTCTGAAGCAGTCAAATCAAACTCATCAAGGCTGATTTCAAAGTCGATATGTGTGTCGGGATTTTTTCTAACCAACTGAACAACCGTCTCCACGTGATTTGTGTGGGGGAACATATCTACGGGCTGAATTTTCCTGACCTTATAGCCGTTTTTCGTAAAATACACAAGATCCCTTGCGAGGGTTTCGGGGTTGCAGGAAATATACACGACCTTTTCGGGAGCTAAGGTACACACGCTTTTCATAAATTCCACCGTGCTTCCCGCTCTCGGAGGATCCATTAAAACAACGTCAATTTTTTCATTTTCCTCTGCCGCGGCAAGTAAGAATTCTGTTGCATCGGCGCAGAAAAATCTTATATTTTCAACGTTATTGATTGCGGCGTTTATTTTCGCATCCTTCACCGCATCACGGTTAAGCTCTACACTTATAACCTCTTTTGCATACTGCGAAGCTATAATTCCTATTGTGCCGACACCCGAATACGCATCAATCACTCTATCTTCCTTTGAAATATCAGCAAACTGCATCGCCTTTGAATAGAGAAGCTTTGTTCCCTCGTAATTTATCTGATAAAAGGACTTGGGCGAAATGCGGAATTTATAGCCCAAAAGCTCATCGGTAATATAGCCGTCACCGTATAAAACAAACTCTTTTTCACCAAGCACAAGGCTTGTAAAGCTGTTGTTCACGTTCTGTACGATTGTTGTGATTTCGGGATGTGCTTTTCTTAAGGTCCTGCAGAAATCATTTTTTGATTTGAATATGGGTGTTCCCGTTACAAGCACAACCATAATTTCACCCGTGCCGAAAGCCCTTTTTACAAGCACGTGTCTTAAAAAGCCCTTTCCCGTTCTGTCATCAAACACGGTGAGGTGAAATGACCTGAGCATTTCACGTATAGTAACGATAATTTCATCAGCCTTTCTATCCTCAATAAGGCAGGAATCCACCTTTACGATATTGTGGGTGCTTGACTGATAAACGCCTGAAATTATCATACCGCTTCTTGTTCTGCCGAAGGCTGCCTGCACCTTGTTTCTGTAGTGGAAGGGATCCTTCATTCCTATAATTCTGTCAACACGGCTGAATCTGCCGAGAAGCTTTATAACCTTTGCCTGCTTGAAGCCCAGTTGCTCCTCATACGTCATATTTGTAAGCTCACAGCCGCCGCATTTTTTTGCTACGGTGCAGGGAAAAACCTTATCTTTCATATATAAACTCCAAAGAAAAATTGCGGTGAAATCAATCACCGCAATAATTATATTATTATTTTACAGTAATGTCAAACAGGATTATTCGCCCTTCATTTCAAGAAGCTTAGCCGTACCGTCGTAAACAGCCTGGCTTACCTTGATTGAATCTGTAATTGCAGATTCAATATCATCTTCGGTAGCACCGAGCTCAACGCTGTACTTTCTGTCGATGAAAAGGTTGATATCCATAATATCTGCAAGACCGTCAACGTCAATACCGCTTTCAATACCCTTTTCAGCGTATTCCTTCTTTACACCGCCGAGACCCATTCTCATCATCCAGGGAGGAATGGAGATAATCTTTCTGTTATTACCCATTCCGCGGGCAGCATAAACAATTTTAAGGAACTTCTTCCAATCCATATTGTACATGCTGATGGGCCATGCCTTTGCACCCTTTGACTTTTCAGCAGCACCGACGATTACTTCACCGACCTGACGAACAGTAAGCATAGCTGTACCACCGCCGGGATACATTGTGCAGGGAAGCTTATCCATCATCTTGATCTGCTCAATAAGGATAACCCATACGGGCTTTCTGCCGGGCTGTGTGCCGAAAATGTAAGGAAGCTCAAGAACAGCAACATCAAAGCTTTCATCAGCAAAGGAGAAAGCAACGTTTTCCTGATCAATACGGCTTCTGATGTAAGGATGCTTTTCGGTAAGCTTCATTTCGGGATACTGCTTTGCAGCATAGGAGAAGTAAGAACCGAGGATAACGGAGTTCTTCATACCAACCTCTTTGCAAAGAGGAAGAATTCTCTCAAGAGGAGCAATATTATACTTGTAGTATGCATCATATACGGGTGCGGGGAATTCAACTCTTTCGTCGATACCTGCTGCGAAAACGAAGCAATCATAGCCTTCCATCATAGCCTTGATTTCATCATCGCTCTTTTCATAGATGTTACAGAATTCAAGCTCCATTTCTTCAGGAATGGGAGCTCCCTCGGGAAGAGGAGGAAGAGCAACACTCTTTACCTGATGTCCTCTTTCGATAAAAATTCTTGCTGCTTCACAGCCGAGAAGACCTGTACCGCCGATCATAAATACTTTCATAGTTACAACCCTTTCATTTAATTTCTTTCAATATTACACTGCCGATGCAGTTCAGTTACACAAATTCTTTTTTTATAAAAGCTTAGCCGAGGTACTGCATATTTCCCTGATGCTCGTCAGCGGTACGTGCGAGATAAATCTTGCCTTCCGCATCGTGAAGGAAATAGTAGTAATTTGTATCCGAGGGATGAAGAGCGGCATAAATTGCATCCGCACCGGGACAGCATATTGCACCGATGGGAAGACCCGTTTTCTGATACGTGTCATACACCTTCATATATTCGGAATACTTGCCCTGAGCTTCAAGTGAATCCTTGAAGTTTTCAATGTACTTTGCGGTTGAGTCACAGTTGATAAAGGGGAAGGAAGAGGAATCAAGTCTGTTATAAAGAACAGAAGCAATAACGGGCATCTGCTCTGCATCAAAGGCTTCCTTTTCAAGAATTGATGCAATTGTAATAATCTCGTCAATTGTGTATCCTAATGCCTTTGCCTTTGAAGCATAAGCGTCACTCCACTTGTTTTCGAAGTTCTTGAGGAAACGCTCAATAACACTTACGGGAGATTCACCGATATAGAATTCATAGGTATCGGGATAAAGATATCCTTCAAGAACTCTGTATCTCAGCTCCTTATCCGTTATGGATGAAAGGAATTCAAAATCCTCAAAAAGCTCTTCACTTTCCATTGCCTTATAGAATGATTCTGCAGAGCAAACACCGCTGTCATCAAGCTTTTCGGCAATCTGCTCAATATTGAAGCCCTCGGGGAATGTAACCTTTACAGTGTTTGAAACAACACCGTTTGAACGGATTTCAAGAAGCATTCCCTCAACACCCATGGAGGAATTCAGGAAATAAGTTCCTGCAGGGAAAACAATCTGCTTTCTGTTGCCCGAAGCATCAGTTCTTGTATCAAGCTTCATAATTTTAGCAAAAAGCTTACAGAACATAGGATTGTTTATAAGATCCTTTTTGCCGAGCTCGTCAATTACCTCATAAGCATCCATATCTCTGTCAAGGACAACTCTGAAATCGGTATCAGAAACGTCAATTGCAAGAACGTCGTTTATACAGCCCATTATGGGGATTCTGATTATAAATGCAGAAACGAAAACGATAACAACGATTATTGCTGCAAGGATTGAATTCTGAAGATTTGAGCTCTTCTTCTTTTTTTTCTTCTGAGGAGGACGCTTTGCCGCAGGCTTGCTCTGTGTGCTTGCAGGTCTGCCTGAAGGAGCGGCATTACGCTTTACAGGCTGCTTTGCAGGCTGCTGAGCAGGGCGCTGTACACTCTGTCCCGATGAAGAAGCTCTGCGGTTTCCCGTGTTGGCGGAAAAATAAATCTCGCCTCTGTTTTTCACTTCATCCTTGGGCTTTTCTTCGTTTGTATTTGAGTAAAAGCTCTTGAGAAGCTCATCATAGGAATCTTTATTCTTATTTACGTTGTCACCCATATATTAAACCTCCTGGAAAAATATCATAAGCCTTTGTGCTGAATTATTGAAATAATCTCTTCCGCTTTTTCCTGTCCTCTGACTGCGGAAATAATTTCATAAGAAAACTCAAAAACACAGCCGGCACCCTTAGCGGTTAGTATATTGTCACTCTTTACGCAGGGTGCATCACACACTGTGGCACCGGAAAGCTCCTCTTCAAAGCCCGGGAAGCATACTGCCTTATGACCTGACAGCAAACCCTTTCTTCCGGGGATAACCGGAGCCGCACATATTGCACAGATAAGCTTTTTGTTTCCGAAGCAATAATCGGTTACCTTATTCACGGCTTCCGAGGCGAAAAGATTCTCCGTTCCGGGCATACCGCCGGGAAGAATAACACCGTCACAGATTTCTGTGTTTACCTCACCTTCACAAATATCTGCAAAAACCTTTATGCCGTGAGTTCCGCAAATAACCTGAGTACCGATACCCACTGTTTTGACGTCAATATCTGCACGTCTGAGCATATCAAGTGTTACAAGTGCTTCTGTTTCTTCAAAGCCGTCGGCAAGAAACATATAAAACATAAAATCACTTCCTGCGAAATAGACGGAAAAATACATCATATTTATCCATTTTGACGATATTATAGCAAAGAGTTAAACTTTTTACAAGAGAAATATTATTAATATTTATTAAAATAACGGCATCCTGCCAGGGATACCGTTATAAAAGCGTGGATTTTAACCGTAAATATGCTGTTTTTCCATTTCGGCCTTCAATTCACCGAGAATTTTCTTTTCAATTCTTGAAATATAGCTCTGGGATATTCCCAGCATATCTGCAACCTCCTTTTGTGTATACTCCTTTTCGGAGCCGAGTCCGAAGCGCAGATATATAATCCTTCTTTCTCTTTCAGGCAGGCTGTCAACAGCCTCCATAAGCACTCTTACAACGTCGTCGTTTTCTATTTCAAGGCTCACAGTATCCTCATCCGTCGAAAGAATATCACTGAGAAGCAGCTCGTTTCCGTCCCAGTCAATATTCAAGGGTTCATCAATTGAAATTTCATTTTTTCTGTGCCCTATTTTTCTTAAATACATCAGAACCTCATTTTCGATGCATCTGCTGGCATAGGTTGCAAGCTTGATGTTTTTTGTGGGACAAAAGGTTCTGACCGCTTTTATAAGTCCTATTGTTCCGATAGAAATCAGATCGTCAATAAGAACTCCCGATTTTTCAAATTTCTTTGCAATATACACAACAAGTCTGAGGTTATGTACTATCAGCTTATTATTTGCTTCCTCACTCCCCTTTTCCTTAAGAGAAAAGTAATACTCCTCCTCTTCCTTTGTCAGCGGCTCGGGCAAAACCTGTGAGCTGTTGATAAATAAAAGATTATCCGATTTATCATCTCTTTTTGCATTTCCGATTCTTTCAATTTTCTTTTTAAGCTTTATAAGCTTTCTGTAAAAATTCAAGTTATATCACCTGCCCTGTAACCGATTCATTTATCAATGCAGAATAAGCTTTTCCTTCAAAGGTGCTGTTTGTAACACCGATTGTAGGCTTTTCGACAATTTTTATTGTATCATTCCCCGAAACAACGGCTTTTTCTGCAGAGAAAGCCGGGATAAAACTGCTGCTTCCGAGAGTTCTTACGGGAAGAAGCCTTATTTTACCGCTGAAGCTTCCGTTTTCAGCTTCATTAAAAAAGCCGGTAATTTCAGCATAAAACGACGGCTCAAGTAAAGACCTTATTTCTTCCGATGACACAATAATCACAGGTCTTCCCGTAAAAATATCCGTAAGAGAATTTCCCGTATCAAAAAAAGCCTTCAGTGAAATTTTTCTTCCTTCATAATGAATTTCCGTGTCAAAAACAAGGTCCCTTCTGTTCTTCATAAAAACGTTCTTATTTATGATTTTTATCAGAAAAAAGGAAGCACAGATAATCAGAATAACAGCAGAAATACTAAAATCTACGTATACAAAGCCGTTATTTGCAACGACCGAATCATTGTTTATAAGAATACCTGCCGCAAGCATAATTCCGCCAAGCAGCAGACTTACACCGTTGAACATAAAAAAGCATCTGAAATATAATTTCAGATTATGTACTCTGAAAGACAGAAGAACTATTATCAATGAAATAACAATTCTTATCGCAACGGAGAAAAGCATATTCATGGACGGAGCAAGAATTATAAGCGAAAAGAAGCCGCCTGCAAGTGAGCCTGCAATATACCTTGTTTTTTCAGACTGAATTTTCAGTAAATCCGAGGTAATTATAATTATTATCAGCGTTACCACGATATTAAGAATTACAAGCAAATCGGCATAAATAACTGTCTGCACAAAACCGCCCCCACATAAATCAACATAGATTATATACCGTGAAGCCTGATTTTTTTGTCGCATAAGGGCATAAAAATTCAGCCGCAATAAAAATTACGGCTGAAAGCTTTTTATTCAATTATAATTTACACTCAAGGCATACCCAGCCGTTTTCACTGCGGCGGTTTATGATTGTGAAGCCGTTTTCTGCAAGACAAGCGAGCACCTCATCCTCACGGATATCAATTATACCCGATACGATATAAACGGCATCGTCGCTGAGGAATTTCTTGACGTCGGGAGTAAGCATTATGATAGCATCAGCTACAATATTTGCTGTAACAACGCTGTATTTACCCGAAACTCTGTCAATAAGATTTCCTACAATCATATTGTATGCGGGATATTCAAAGCCGTTGAGCTTTCCGTTTTCAATTGCAACCTTTACCGCAAGCTTATCAATATCAACACCGATTACGTCCTTTGCGCCGAGAAGCATACCAGCAACACTGAGGATACCGCTTCCGCAGCCCACGTCAAGCATATTTGTTTCGGGAGTTATATAATTTTCAAGTGCTTCAAGACAGAGTCTTGTGGTTTCGTGGGTACCCGTACCGAATGCGATACCGGGCTCAAGATTCAGCACCTTTCTGTCACCTGCATCATATTCATCAACCCATATAGGTCTGATTATAAGCTTATTGCCCACGTTAATAGGCTTGAAATACTGCTTCCAGTTATTCTCCCAATCTTCCCTTGCACAGTTTGCAAGCTCAATTGTATATTCGATTTTTTCAGCTTCAAGACGCTCCTTTATGAAGGATACCGCCTCCTGAGGATTCTCTTCGGGAGAAATATAAATATGTACGATACCGATATTTCTGTCCTTAGCAAGAAGCTCTTCGTCAATAAGGTCAATTTTGGCAATTTCCATTGCCTCTTCCTCAAGATTGCTGTAATCCTCAATATAAATACCGTAAGGCACGGTCATTGAAGCTATTGAGCCTGCCTCATCTACTCTTTCAACAGGCACGTTGATTTTAATTTCGGTCCAGTTTTCCATATATATTCTCCTTATCAGTCTTCTTTTTCCTTATCAGTCTTCTTTTTCGGGATTGTCATTTTTAGGAACAATGCAGACATCCGTCACAATCTTACGTCTTCCGTGATTGTAGAATTTTCTGTCTTCAAGCGCCCACATACGGTTAGTGAATCCTCCGACCTCAACGCTCCTGAGGGCATCGGCAATTTCAAAAATATTCGCATCAAAGGTATCTATTGCAGATAAAACCTCAGCTTCCAGGAAAAGAGGTCTTACTGCGGCACCGTACTCGGGATTTCCGTGGTGGGAAATAAGCATATGCTCAACAAGCATAAGCGTATCCTCACTTATACCAAGCTTCTTGCCTGTTTCCGAAACAATCATAGCACCCGACACAAGATGTCCGATAAGCGTTCCTCTTGCGGTGTAGCCGTCAACAAGTCCCGTGGGAGCAAGGGAAAATTCCTCACTCTTTGCAATATCGTGAAGAATTGCACCCGTAAGAAGCAGGTCGATATCAATTGAAGGATAAATTACCGCTACAGCCTGAGCAAGACGGCAAAGTGTAAGCGTGTGCATAAGAAGACCGCTTATAACAGCGTGATGAAGCTTGAATGCGGCGGGAAGAACAAGAATTCTTTCCTTAAACTCAGCAAGTACGGCATTGGTCAGCTTTTTAAGCTCCTCATCGCTGAAGCCTTCCGTTATCTTTTCAATCTCCTTAAACATTTCCGTACCCTTATCGGGAGCGGCTGGCACAAAATCCCTTATATCAACAACGTCTTTTTCATTAAGTGCGCGGTATCTGTCAATCTTGAACTGAGGCTGATTATTGTAAAGACTGAGAGAGCCTCTTACAAGTATAAGCGTACCGACAGCAGGCTGTTCCTCTGCAGCGCCCTTGTAATCCCAGATTTTCGCAACAACGTCGCTTTCACCGTCAGAAATAATAAGATCAAGGTATGTCGAGCCGTTTTTAGCCGATTTCTTATCACAGGCCTTAACAAGAACGTAGCCCTGCAGCGTTCCGTTTCTGTCTATTTCTTCTAATCTCATTTTATCACCTTTATCAAAAATATATTTAATTTTAACACAGATAACCGATTAAGTAAATAGTAAAAAAATAATCGGACAGAATATCTGCCCGACTATAATAAGCTTCAATCAAGGTCTTCAAGAGACCTGAATTCATATCCTTTTGAAACTGCCGAATCAATTATATCAGAAAGTGCACCTGCATTGTCAGAGGAAACCGAATGAAGCAGTATAACAGCACCGGGATGAAGCCTTGAAAGCACGGTATCGCAGGCATACTGTGCGCCCTTCTGATTATCAACGTCCCAGTCAGCATATGCCAACGACCAGAACACACACCTGAAGCCGAGGTCATTGAGTACTGCCGTTGACTTTTCTGAATACTTTCCCTGAGGATAACGGAAATAAAGAGAAGAATATCCGAAGCTTTCACGCATATAGTCGTCAAAGCCCCTGACCTCTTCAATTATTTCTTCAGTTGAAAGCGTAGAAAAATCGGGATGAGTGACACTGTGATTTCCAACAATATGTCCCTCGTTTATCATTCTTGCAATAAGCTCTTTATTATCTCTTACCTGAGGGAGCGTGCAGAAAAAAGCCGCGGTAACACCCTTTTCCTTCAGCACGTCAAGAATTTTTGCAGTATATCCGTTTTCATATCCGCAGTCAAAGGTAAGATACAACACCTTTTCTTCGGATTTTGTATCAAGACAAACTGCATCAAAGCCCCTTTCATCAAAGAACTGCTGATTGGTAACACTGATATTATGGGGCTTTTCATCTGCTGCTACACCGTAGCTGTGCTCTCTGAGGCTTGTTGACATTGAATAAAGCTTATCCGCATTTTTCAGGACAAACTCCCTTTTTTCAAGAGGCTCAAGACCGGTCACGGTTTTTCCGGTACCCGTATTTTCACCGTAAAAGCATCCTGATGAAGGCACTGCACTCCCCTGAATGCTTTCTTCAGTTGACACCTCGTTTTCAAGTCCCTGAGCCGGAGGAATGGTGGTTCTCTCCTCAGAGGTTGTCTCTTCCGTTGTAATTTCGTTTTGAGTTGCAGTCTGATTTTCTGTTTCCGTTATCCCCTCGTCCCTGCAGGACATAAGGAAAACAAGAGATAAAATCATCAGCACGGAAATAATCTTTCTTTTCACTTACATATCACCAAATATATAATAACATCAATAAAACAATTAAACAACAAAATATTGCGGAAAATCGAATTTTTCCGATACTTCCGCATTTTTCCCGCTTATTTTACCATACTCTGCACACTGCTGAGAATGCCGTCCATTGCATCAAGAGCCTTGTTTGCTGTCTTTTTTACCTTTTTTCTGAGAGCCTTCTTGTTGGACATAAGTCCTGAGCTGAGAAGCATTGTCCCACCGACAGCTGCGGCAGCACCGATATATTTCATCATATCATTTTTAGAAGTATTCATTTTACTTCACCTCCGCAGATAGTATGAGCAAAATTGAAATAATTATTTTACTTTTATGAATTTATATGTTAAAATATCAAAAAAAACAAAAGGCAGAATATTCTCATGTATGAACTTAACATTGTACTCATTGAACCCGAAATTCCTCAGAATACGGGAAATATAGCAAGAACCTGTGCAGCAACCGGCGCAAGACTTCATCTTGTTGAGCCTATGGGCTTCAAGGTTGATGACAAAAAGCTCAAGCGTGCAGGACTTGATTACTGGTATCTTCTTGATATAACCTATTATTCATCAACGGAGGACTTTTTCAACAAGAATCCGGACGGTACGTTTTTCTATTACTCAACAAAGGCAAAGCACAATCATACGGAGGTTACCTACCCCGAAAAAACCTACATAGTTTTCGGCAAGGAAACTGCAGGGCTTCCCGAGGATTTGCTGCATAACAATCCTGAAACAACCGTAAGAATTCCCATGATATCTGATGCACGAAGCCTTAATCTTTCAAACGCGGCAGCTATCGGTGCATATGAAGTATTAAGGCAGTGGAATTTTCCCGAACTGCTCTGTGAGGGCAAGCTCAGAAAATACGACTGGTAATTGTTTGAATTTATGCAAATTTATTAATAATCTGAGAATTTTTGAAAAAACAATTGAATTTGCAAATCATGTATGCTAATATTAATGTGAAATATTATGAAGGAGGCACCATCATGGATATCATTAACACACTCATCGATTTCATTAAAGGCTTCATCCAGACAATCAAAGATCTTGTAGCTTCTATCAGAGCAGAAAACGACAAGAAATAAGTTCAATAAAATTTCAGGAGGAAATTATAATGGAATACGTAGATAAGCTTTATCAGTTCATTCTCTACATCATCAAGACTATCAAGAATCTTGTAGCAGGCATCAAGGGTGAAGAAATAGAGACTGAACCCACAATTGTTGACGAAACGAACTAAGTCTTAACTAAGATAAAAATAACAGAGAGCACAGTGCTCTCTGTTATTTTTTTGCTGTAATTTCATTATTTAACTGCCGAAATATCATTCTCCGCGGTTATAAGCTCACCTTTTTCATTCCAGGAAGCCTCATAAGCACAAAAGTATATATTTCCTTCCGCATCAACATACGGATAATTATAATATCTGTACCCTTCATCATAAGAAGCAACGTAATCATTATAATATTCATCAAGCTCTTCCTGAGTCATTGTGCTTGTATCAGGAGAATAAAGCTCAAGAAGACCTGCCTTGTCACAGTAAAACCATCCCTCTTCCGTGATGTAGCAATCAAGCTCAAAATACTTTTCGCCGTCTTCACTTACATAGAAATATTCCTCGGACAAAGGATCAATTTCGGAAGCTTCAATTATAAGGGAGTAAACCTTACCGTCTTCTCCGTAAAGCGGAACGTCACCTTCATTTTCGTAGCTATTGCCTTTTTTGTCGTAGAATACACCGTCAACATCTATTCTATACTGCTCCTGTGAATTCAGAATGGTGTCAACAACGCTACCGATGTAAAAGCCGACACAGATAAAACTCAGTATATATGTAACAATTAAAGCTACACCGAAAATACGGGTTAATTTCTTCTGTTTGTTTTTTATTTCGCTGTTGTACTCGGGTAAATCAATAACACAGTTTGAGCAAACCTGGAAATTTGCAGGGAATCTCACACCGCACTGCTCGCAGACCTTGACCTTATCTCCGGGGAAATCCTTACGTTTAATAAGAAAGACAAGAACAGTCCATAAGCCGAAAATAATTCCGCATATATACCAACCTAAGGAAAGCTGCTGATTTCTGTGCTTTGCGGAATAATGCATAAACAGCAAACCGAATACCACAGTGAGAATATTGAGTAAACTTATAGCCGCAGTCAACGCCATTGATTCAACAAATAATTCCATAATTTAACCTCTTTCGTTTTTATTTTACGATTATACGTACAACAACTGTTTCCATTGCACATATTAGCGCAATTTGACATTTTGTAAATGTCATTTTCAGATACATTATAACATATAATTTCCTTATTGACAAGTACAAGATGTCAATTTAAGGAGATTTTTATGTTCATCAATAAATCAAAAGACGGATTAAATAATTTGTGCGGAAACAACATTGCACGTTTCAGAAAGAAAGCAGGTTTATCACAGCGACAGCTTGCAGATAAATTACAATTAAACGGCTTGGATGTTGATAAGAATGCTATTCAGAGAATAGAATGCGGAAAAAGATTCGTTACCGACATTGAGCTGATTACATTTGCGGAGTTTTTCAACAAAACCTGCGATGAATTATTGAATGATGAGAATATTTGAAATAAAAAAATGACAGAGAGGAACAAAGCGTTCTTCTCTGTCTTTGATTTTAAGTAAGCTTATTTCACAAGACCTTCTGCAACAGCCCAAGCGTGGAAGGAGCGGATGCTTCTGAGACGTCCTGCAGAAAGCTGCTGACCGCCTCTGTTGATTGCCTTCATGCCTTCAACACCCTGAAGCTGAACAAGGTACTTCGCAGAGCAGTTGAAGCCGTTATCAATAGCATTGTCAAGAAGAGTGATTTCGTTATATCTCTTCTCTGCAAGTGCCATATCACCGCTTACGAATGCCTCGTGGAAGCGCTGGAAGAATGCACCGCCGCAGGAGGTGGGAGTTGCCATAACGCCTCTTGCACCGAGCTTATAAGCATCGAAAAGGAAGGGCATATTTGCCTGAATAAGGCAGGAATTACCCTTATTTTCAATCTTATCCTTGATGCCGCCCTCAATAAGACATGTGCAGTCCTTAATACCGTAAATACCGCATTCATTAACAAGTCTTCCGTAGGTTTCACCTGAAATAAGGTGAGGCTGGAAGCCGGGGAATTCATAGCAGAATACGGGAAGGTCTGTATAGGATTTGAGCTCACCGATATAGCTTACAAGTCTGTCGGGATCCTTACCGAAGCCCTTTGTTGTAAACACGATACCGTCAACACCCGTTGCGGAGATTCTTTTAACCTCTTCTACCTGAGCGAACCATGAGGGTTCAACGTTTGCTGTAGCAACAACTGTTGTGTTGCCCTTGTGCTTTACTGTAAGCTCAGCAAGCTTTACTCTTTCTTCAAGAGTAAGATTTACCATTTCGGAGCTTCCGCATACACAGAAAAGGTGTTCAACACCCTGCTCTACCTGCCAGTCTGCATATTCCTCGTAAGCCTTGTAATTAATGGTAAGATCATCGTTATAGGGAGTGAGCATTAAGGAATAAATGCCCTCGTAATTTTCTGTAAGCTTTGACATAATGCTTTGGTATTGTTATCAAAGAATGGTAACAGTACCGTCCTCCTCAACCTTAATTTTGTCACCTGTCTTTACTGCATCAAGGAACTCGTCACCGAGGCAGTCGATTGTGGGAAGAGAATTATCTGTCCAGATATCGGAAAGAATTGCGCCTGCAGCAGCAAGAGAGTCAATGGGCTTTGAGAAAAGAAGACAAGCGGGGCTTCTGTTCATAGCGGTTGCACAGTAAAGAACCATACCGCCCGTTGTTGAGCCGATTGTCTGAGGAAGACAAAGGGCTGTACCCATCATAGGCTTTCCGAAAAGATCAGGATTGTTCTGGTCACCGCACTTTGCAGTCTTATCACCGAACTGAAGGCTCTTCTGGAAGCTTGCAAGAGTGTTGAATCCGTTCTTTGTTACGAGAGCCTCTGCCTCGCAGCTACCGGGAACAACTACACGGCCTTTGAATGTTTTCATAATTATTTAACCCCCTTTGTGATGCAGTCGAGAATTTCAGCGTTTGTATAATACTTGGATGTTGTGTAAGTTCTGAGCTTGTTTGAGTTTGTGATAACGGGCTTCTTACCGCAGAGAGGATTGTTCATGTACATAAGAGGACAGATGTAGCTGAGAATAACACCTGTTTTCTCAAGTCTTGCAGCGTAAGCAGTCTTCTTGAACTTTTCAACAACAGCGGGAGCAGCAGTGAATACCGTAGGAATAACAACCTTGCTGTTTCCTGCAGCCTTAAGACCTGCTTCAACCTTTTCTGTCCAGTCAATAAGCTGAGAGTAAGTAAGATGAGGACAACCGATGAAGCAAAGCTTGGGAGTTGCATCGGGATCCTTCCAGATAACGCGATAATTCTTCTTTACTCTGTCAAGCTCAGCATCGTCGATGACGTAAACCTGAGCATTTTCAGCGATAAGGCTTTCACCCATTTCAACTGCTTCGGGAGTAAGACCGTCAATATGATAAAGACCTACTGCACCGTTTGAAGCTGTAGCAGCACCGAAATCCTTAAGATATGCCTTAGCATCATCGTTAAGCTCGTTGCCGATCCACTTTGTAAGACCCTTTACGTAAGGAACGTCTTCCATAACCTTCATACCGATAGCAGAACCGAGAACCTGAGCCTCGGGAATCTTATCAGTCTTTACTTCAATAATCCAGGTAGCCTTTCTGCCTTCATCTGTAAGAAGTCCGAAATAAGGAACGTAGCCTACGATTGAGCCGAAAAGGTCAATGATACCGGAGTTTCTGTTGCAGCGTGCGCCGAGAACTGAGTTTGCATAAACAACAGCACTGGACTCTGCCCATGAAAGAATATCACCCTTATTGGGAGTGTTGCCTACTTCATCAAGATAGCAGGTGCAGGTGTAAGCGGATTCACTTACAAGACCCATCTTCTGAAGCTGACCGTCATACATTTCCTGAGCGGAATACATAAACTTCTTGAAAATAAGGTTTTCAAGGAAGCTTGCAGGAACGTTCTTATCAACGGGTCTGGGGTCAACAGAGAACTGCTGTCCTGCAACAACACCGTCAGCGATAAGCTTTTCCATAAGCTCATATACGGGCTTCATAACCTTGATACCGAAGCTTGTAACAAGATGTCCCTTTTTACCTGTAACAGGAACCAGCTTGGTAGCACCGAAGGTTTCACCGTACATAACCAGTGTCTTCATAATTTTTGCCATTGTTTCTCCCTTTTCGCCGTTAAGTATGGCGAGCTGTTCGGGAGTAAGTTCGATTTTGTAATCAGCCACAAAACTCATCCTTTCTTTTGCAAATTAATGCATTTGTTATAATTATAACAAATGTAAATGTAATTGCAATACTTATTTGAATAATTTGTGTACGGGATATAAAAAAAAGAAGCCGCAAAAACAAAAGTTTTACGACTCCTCTGTTCTGAAATATTATCACAGATATTTCATCTGCATTTTATGTCCTGATATAAATTATCCGTACTGTGTCACGTTTTCGTCAGCGGCACTCTCCGACGGGAACCAGATGTTCATATCGACCGTTGAATTTATACCCTTCACTGTACCCGAATCCGTATACTGCCACATATTGAATTTATAGATGAAGGTGGGATAATCACAGTATTCCGCAAGCCAGAAATCATAGCCATTGATGCTTGCAAGATCATATTCGAAATACCCGATTTCGCGGTTGAAATAAATCATAACGTCTCTGCCCGAGAGCTCAATCTCATTGCAGAAATTCACGGCACATTCAGTAATCTGCTCACTTGTCATATTGGCAGTTCTTGCCTCGGCATTATCAACGTATTCCCAGTCGTACACAACGGGCATCTGAAGCTCCCTGTCACCGAGAGCGGCAAGAACATACTGAGCCTCTTCCCTCGCCTCCGCGGCATTGGTTGCCTGAGAATAGAAATATGCTCCGACCTTAAGTCCTGCACTCACGGCACCGTCATAGTTTTCGTAAAACTTATCGTCAATCCCCATTATACCCTTGGAGCCGTAGCCTCTGTAGCCGATTCTGAGAATAACAAAATCAATACCGTCTGCTTTTACCTCTTCCCAGTTGATATTGCCCTGGAAAACGGAAACGTCAATTCCCGTAAGATATGCACGCGTTGTATCGGAGTAGTGCATTCTGCCGTTTTCATCCTTGTAAAAAAGCATAGGATCAAGCGCACTCTCATCAACGTCATCGTGAACAGGAACAAAATCCCCGTTTATATCCGTAGCATAGGGAGACTCGTATTCGGTAACGGGCTCTGAGGGAAAAATAAATGCACAGCCCGACAGAATTATTGAGACAGCAACAATCAATAACAGTAATTTTTTCATATAAACCTCAAAAAAGCGTGTATATTGTACATACGACATTATACACGCTTTTCATCCTTCAATCAACAGAAAAGTATTAACAATTCTTTAAGATTAGTCTTCCTCGGGAATTGCATTGATATCATAAGGCGTTGTCTGGTAAACGAAATAGTTGAGCCAGTTGCAGTAAAGAAGATTAGCGTGAGCTCTCCAGCGGACGATGGGCTCGTTTTCGGGATTGTCATCGGGGAAATAGTTCACGGGAACCTTGATATCAAGACCCTTGTTGACGTCTCTCATATACTCTTCCTTAAGGGTTACGGGATCATATTCGGAATGTCCCATAACAAAGACCTGCTTACCCTTTTCGGTGCTTACACAGTAAACTCCCGCCTCGTCGGAGAATGCAAGAATTTTAAGCTGAGGAACATTTTCAATATCCTCTCTTCTTACACTTGTATGTCTTGAGTGAGGCACCCAGAATTTATCGTCGAAGCCTCTGAAAAGGATTGAACGCTTATAATCAACCTTATGGGGGAAAACACCGAACATCTTCTCGGGAAGATCATATTTTTTTATACCGTAGTGGTAATAAAGACCTGCCTGCGCACCCCAGCAGATATGGAAGGTGCTGTGCACATGAGTCTTTGACCACTCCATAATCTCGCAAAGCTCCTGCCAGTAGTCAACCTCCTCAAAGGGAAGCTGTTCAACGGGAGCACCGGTGATAATCATACCGTCGAAATATCTGTCCTTTACGTCCTCAAAGGTCTTATAGAATGCAAGAAGATGCTCTGCAGAAATATGAGTGGGAACGTGACTTGCAGTCATTATAAGCTCAATTTCAATCTGCAGGGGTGTATTACCGAGAATACGGGAAAGCTGTGTTTCCGTGGCAATTTTCTTGGGCATAAGATTGAGAACAAGAATTTTAAGGGGTCGTATATCCTGAGAAATAGCTCTCGTTTCAGTCATGACGAAAATGTTTTCGTCTGTGAGAGTTTTTACTGCAGGAAGCTCATTAGGAATCTTAATGGGCATTAAAATTTCTCCTTAATCAACGTTATTGAGAGCCTGTTCAATATCAGCAATAAGATCCAGGCTGTTTTCAAGACCGCAGGAAAGACGTACAAGGTCAGCGGGAATACCTGCTGCTGCAAGCTCCTCCTCAGTCATCTGGCGGTGTGTTGCATTTGCAGGGTGAAGGCAGCAGGAACGGGCATCTGCAACGTGAGTTTCAATAGCTATGAGCTTCAGTGATTTCATAAACTTCTCTGCAGCTGCTCTTCCGCCCTTCACACCGAAGCTGATAACACCGCAGGAGCCGTCGGGAAGATACTTCTGAGCGAGAGAATAATACTTATCTCCCTCAAGACCAGAGAAATTGACCCATGCTACCTTGTCGTTTCCTTCAAGATATTTTGCAACGGCAAGAGCGTTTTCGAAGTGACGCTTCATTCTTACGTGAAGGCTCTCAAGTCCGAGATTGAGGATAAATGCGCTCTGAGGAGCGGGAGTTGAGCCGAAGTCTCTCATAAGCTGTGCAGTTGCCTTGGTGATATAGGCGCCTGCAAGACCGAATTTCTCTGTATAAGTGATACCGTGATAGCTGGCATCAGGTGTGCAGAGGCCGGGATACTTATCTGCATACTTCGTCCAGTCAAACTTACCCGAATCAACGATACAGCCGCCTACAGCAGAGCCGTGTCCGTCCATATATTTCGTTGTGGAGTGAATAACGATATCAGCGCCCCATTCAATAGGTCTGCAATGAACGGGAGTTGCAAAGGTATTGTCAATAATAAGCGGAACACCGTGTCTGTGTGCGGCATCGGCAAATCTTTCGATATCAAGCACCTTAAGCGCAGGATTTGCAATGGTTTCACCGAAAACAAGCTTTGTTTCGGGACGGAATGCAGCCTCAAGCTCTTCATCGGAGCAATCGGGGTCAACGAAGGTGCAGGAAATGCCCATTTTCTTCATTGTAACAGAGAAAAGATTGAAGGTACCGCCGTAAATTGCGGATGATACAACCATATGTCCGCCGTTTTCGCAGATATTGAAGGTTGAATAGAAGCTTGCTGCCTGACCTGAGGAAAGGAGCATTGCAGCAGCGCCGCCCTCCATTTCACAGATTTTTGCGGCAACCATATCGCAGGTGGGATTCTGAAGACGGGAATAGAAATATCCGCTTGCTTCAAGGTCAAAAAGCTTACCCATATCCTCACTTGTATTGTATTTGAAGGTTGTGCTCTGAATTATCGGAATCTGTCTGGGCTCACCGTTTCCGGGAGTGTAACCGCCCTGCACACATTTTGTTTCAATTCTGAAGTCTTTCATAATGTATTCCTTTCAGGGATAAGTTCGTATTTTTTGCCTTTTTCGGCATTGATATATGTAACACCGTCTGCATACTTTATCTCAGCATCGGCATTTTTTAAGACGTATCTGCCCTTGAGAGCAATTGCAGTCCCCACGTTATTTGTAAGGGCAATTTCCTTTACAGCGTTATTGCTCCATTCGATATCAACCTCGGTATTTCCTCTTGCAAGCAAGCCCTTTGCTTTACCGTCAGTCCAGTCTGAGGGAAGAGCAGGAAGAACGTCAATAAGGAATTCACCGTTTCCGAGCTTTACGTGGCTCTGCAGAAGCATTTCGCATATACCTGCCGCCGCACCGAAGTTTCCGTCTATCTGGAAGGGAGGATGAGCATCAAAGAGATTGGGATAAACTCCGCCGCCTCCGCTGTAACGGGTAACTAAGCCGTCCCTTACGGGTCTTAACAGTCTGTAAATCAGCTTTTCAGCGTGGTCACCGTCAAGAAGACGGGCAAAGAAATTTATCTTCCATGCAAGGCTCCAGCCTGTGCCGTCGTCACCGCGAAGCTCAAGAGTCTTTCTGCAGGCATCTGCAAGCGTGGGAGTCTTTTCCGGTGAAATCATTGTGCCGGGGTGAAGACCGTAAAGGTGTGATACGTGTCTGTGATGAGGCTCGGGAGCATTGAGATCCCAGTCCCCTTCCCATTCGCAAAGCTGACCTGCCTTACCGATTTTAAGAGGCAGAAGCTTTTTCACAAGTCCCTCAAGCCTATCGCGGAGCTCTGCATCCCTTCCGAGAATATTGCAGATATCAATCATATCCGTAAAATTCTCGTAAAGCATTTCAATATCCATTGCAGTTCCTCTGCATACCCAGCCCTTGTTTCCGTCGTCATCGCAGAATTCGTTTTCGGGTGAGGTTGCGGGGCTTGTCATAAGATAGCCGTTTTCATCCTCAAACAGTATGCTGATATTGAAAAGACAGTTATCTCTGATAACGTCGTAAAAGCTTTCAAGAAGCTGTCTGTCACCGGTGAAATTATAGTATTCAACAAGGTGCTTGCAAAGCCAGGCACCGCCAAGAGGATACTGTGACCAGGCACCGCCCCATCCGGGAGAGGTCCAATACCAGGGATTTGAAATCGTATAAAGCGTCCAGCCGGGAGCATTGTAATATGCCTTTGCGGTTTTTGAGCCGTTTTCGGGAAGAGAACAGATAAAATCAGCAAAAGGCTTCGTGCAATGAACGATGTTTGCAGGACCTGCACACCAGTAGTTCATCTGCACATTTATATTGGTGTGATAATCACTGTGCCAGGGTGCCTTGTAATCCTTGCACCATATACCCTGAAGATTTGCAGGCAAGGCATTTTCTTCACGGCTTGAAGAGATAAGAAGATACTTTCCGTAATTGAAAAGAAGCTCCACAAGACCGATATCATCGTGCTTCCTGTAGAATTTTCTCAGCCTCTTAGTAAGAGTAAGAGTGCTTTCCTCACTGCCCGTAAGCTCAATTGAGGACTTGTTATATAAAGCCTTGTAATTTTCCGTATGTGCACTCTTTATTGCATCATACCCGTCGAAATTTACGGCTGAAATAATCCTTTCACAGATTTCAACGGGATTTTCACCCTTGAAATTCTTCGACTGATCGGGAATATAATCCGTTGCCGCGGTAAAGCAGATGATTACGGAATCTGCACCGTGCACCTCGAGAGTGTTCTTCTTTGCCTCCACGGTACCGCCCTGAGTATGGACTGCAACGTGTCCTGCAAAAGCAATATGGTCGGGATTTCCGTCCGCATGACCGCTGAAGCGAAGAGTATTATTTTCTGCTGTAATACCTTCAATATGGTCAAGCTCATAGCTTATGCTGAAATTGAGATAAGCCTTTTTACTGCTTGTAATCTTAACAAAAGTAGCCCTTGCAGGAGCGGAGGTGAAATATTCCCTTGTGATTTTCACTGAGTCCGTTACGTATTCGTCCGAGCATACAGCTTCCGAAATATCAAGCTGTCTTCTGTATGCGGAGGGCTTTTTTTCTTTGTTGAGATTTTTTATGTACATATCACCGAAGGTCTGATAAGAGCCTGAATATGCACCCTCAAAGCCTCCGCCGTTATTTATAAACTCCTTGTTGAGCAAATCTGCCGCCTGAGAGTATTTTTTGTTGTTGATAAGCTCTCTCAATTCGGGAAGGTGCTTATAGGCTTCCTTCTTATCGGCATCGGGATACTTGTCCCCGTTCCAGAGAGTTATTTCATTCATCTGCAGACGAAGCTTCTTTGTGCCTGAAAATACCATTGCACCAAGGCTTCCGTTACCTATGGGAAGAGCTTCCTCCCAGTCCTTTGCAGGCTTTTCAAAATAAAGTATATGTTCCAAAAAACCACATCCTTATAAATGATGTCATTAAATATGTATGATACCATTAAAATTTTGTAATGTCAAATAAGAATTATTAATATTATATATGTTTGCAATTAAGCAATGCTTACCATAATATTTGAGTTTTTCAATCACCGCTTGAATCATATTCAAGGAATATTTTATTGTTTTTCGGGATGACACGGGGTATTATAAAGACAGACCGGTCATTAATTCTATGAGGTGATGTTCATGACAATATACTTAGGCGAAAACATAAAGAAATTAAGACGAGAAAAAGGAATTACCCAGGAAACTCTTGCAGAGTTTTTAGGTGTTACCTTTCAGAGCGTGAGCAACTGGGAGAGAGGAGAAAGCTATCCCGATATTACTATGCTTCCCGAAATTGCAGGCTTTTTCAAGGTGAGCGTTGATGAAATTCTCGGACTTAATAAAGCAGATGCTGAAAGAAAAATCAGTGAATACCTTGAGCTTTATGAAGCACAGGTCCATACGGATACTCATTTTGTTTTCAGAGCATTTCAGAGGGCTGTAAAAGACTTCCCTTCCGATTTCCGTCTGCTTGTACGTTATATGGTGCTTATAATGTGGGTAAAATCTCCCGAGGATACAGCTGAATATGAAAAAGCCTCAAAGGAAATTCACTCAATATATGAAAACATCCAGCACAACTGTACAGATGACAACATAAGAATGTGGGCAAAAAGACTTATCTGTCAGCACCTTCACACAAAAGCTCATTATACCGGAAATGAAGAGTATCAGCTTCAGGCTGAAAATATTCTTTCGCGAATGCCCGCTATGATAAACACAAAAGATTATCTTTCAACAATGCTTATAAGCAACAAGGATAAGCAGCAGAAGGCCTGTGGCGATTCTATTGAAAATCTGCTTTTTCTTCTGGAGCATTCCGTTGATCATTTCTGTCTTTATGACGGCAGCTTTTCCATCGGCTATAAAATTGAAGCAATAGAAAAGATGCTTGCTGTTTACGACATTTTCTATACTGACGGAAATTTCGGAAAATCCTGGCTCGACGTTATATATAACCACGGACATTTGGGTCATTTTTATGCCGAAGCAGGTGACACTGAAAATGCACTGAAGCACCTGAAAATCGCGGCTGCATATGCGGTAAAGCATGATAATTTACCCGATATCAGTGAGAGAAAGGCACAGTTTTTTGAGGGACGTGAGCATAAAAAGACCACACGAGTGAAAAGCATATGTCAGCGTATGAAATATCTGATGACAGAAAAATATCCTCTTTCAGATGAATTCAAATCATCAGACAGCTTCAAAGAAATTTTAGCTATATTAACTGACAACTGAAAAACATAAAGAGATCCGGAGAAGCTGTTTCTCCGGAGTCTTTTTTATCAGATATTTTCGTTTCTCAGCGTTTCAACCGTATTGTGCTTATTAACCTTTCTTACTGAATAAACCATACTTACGGCAACTATTATGAATACACTTAAGATTGCTGTAAGGAATTTATCCCACGGCACGTAAAAGCTCATATAATAACCGCTGTCGGATGCTATAAGCCAGATAAGATAGGTAATACCGAAGGACACGGGAAGAGAAAATACAAGGCTTTTAAGACCGTAAAGAAGTGATTCAAAGGTCATCATTTTAACCATACCCTTTCTTGTAAGTCCTACGGATTTAAGGGTTGCAATTTCTCTTCTTCTGAGTGCAATATTTGTTGAAATTGTATTGAATACGTTAGCTGCGGCAATCAGTGAAATAAGAATTATAAAGCCGTAAGCCAGCACCTTTGCTATTGTAACAAGGGCTCGCGTGCTTTCAATATCAGCGGCATAATCGGTTACGCTTATATTGTTTGCAGGTCCTGCAATACCGGTTATCAGCTTATCAGTATCCTCAGTGACCTTTTTATGGTCGGGAGCAATTATATAAATCTCCGTATCTGAGGCAACACCGTTCAGAACGCTTTCCTTGAGTGCTTCGGGATATACGAGATATGTTCCGCCTCCTTCTGCAAAGCAGGGTCTTTCATCAAGGAACGCGCCGATTGATATTTCAATATAGCTTACTGCCTCCCCTTCCGTCAGATAACGCTTTGTTGCTTCGTCAAAGGCTTCTCCCTCATCACGTGCGATATCATAGACGTAGCAGGTCACACCGTTGACAGTCTCGGTCTGTCCGAAATAGTGGTATGTTTCTCCGTTTTCCGTAAACGAAGGAAGAATAAGGGTGATTTCAAGTGTTGCAGGGAATTTTCTGCTGTCAAGGAAGGAGTTTATATATACTCTTTCTTCATCGTCAGACTGATAAATATAAGTGCTTCTGTCATAGACCAATGCCTGAGGCTTATTCTTGTTAAAATAATCTTTTTCATCAAGACCGTTTTCTTTGAGAAGCCTTCTGAAGGATGCATCGTCAACAACGGCATAAGTAAAGCCGTTACTGAAAGAATCTGCCTCTTCCCTGTTATATGCTCTTTCACGTTCAAGCATACCGAGGTATTCCTCCGATATAAAATCCACGGATACATCATAGTATTCCGTGCGGCTTTGAGAGAACGTGAACTCTTCTATTCCCTCAATATCCTTTATACCGTCGGAAACTCTTTCAATCAGGTCATCAGTGATTACTGTATCACCTGCGATATCAAGATGACCGAAATCAAACATCTGCACCTTGACGTCATAATTCATATCACTGCTTTCCGCTTCAACAATATCCGTAAAATACATTGCAAGCGAAGAAGCAGAGATAAACAGAACAACAGACACAAAGAGTGAAAAAACGGTTGTTCGGTATTTTCTTTTGTTTCTCTTGAAGTTTTTGGAGGAAAGCGTTGCTTCAAAGCCGAAAAGCTTTCCTGTAAGAGGTGAAACCTTAACACTGCTTCTTCTGATTTTAATTTCATCGGACTGTCTTACGGAATCTATGGGATTGATTTTTATTGCCTTTTTCGCAGGTATATATGCAGAAATTATAACAGTAATAAAGCTGAGAAGGCTTGCAGCAATTATTGCGACCGGTGAAAATTCAAAGCTCAGCTCAAGCTCAGCAAGATCAGCGAGGAAGGTTGAAATTGAATCACTCAGCCCGCGGAAGGTAACGGCAATTCCGAGACAGCCTGCCAAAATACCGATAGGTATACCGATGATACAAAGCACCACCGCCTCGTAAAGCACTGTTTTTCTTATCTGTTTTTTAGTGGCACCTATGCTTTTTAGAATGCCGAACTGCCTTGTTCTTTCGCTGACGGATATTGAAAACGAATTATAAATAAGGGAAACGGAGCCGAATACAATAAGACCAATAAGCACACTCATAAGACCGATGACAAGCAAGGGAAATGCCGAATTGAAGCTCTGGAAGCTGAACATCAGCAGATCTGAATTTATCTGTGAACGGGAAAGACCGAGCTTATTTATGATGTCATAGGAATACTGCTCGTAGCCTGTGGGCTTTTCAAGCACAGAAAAGATACTGTAAAGACCGTCATTTCCGTCCTCGTTTACGGTATATGCAGTATATCCGGGTGCTTCATAGTCCTCAATGCTTTCATCGGGACGAAGACAGAAGCCGACGATTGTATAGGTTTTCGTGCTTGTATTTATAATTGTCTCCTGAGCTTCATCACCGTTCGGAGCACGGAAAGGAGCCTCCTGAGTCAGCTTCATTCTTGTGTCCCCGCCGAGGGCAATATACTCCTCTTCAGAGATATTTATAAGATCTGTCCACTGCCGCTGACCTACCTCAAGAGTTATCTGCTGACCGAGCTCAAGCTTTACGTCTCCGTTATAAAAAAGATGCTCGGAAACCACAAGCTCGTTACTGCTTTCGGGAAGCCTGCCGGAGGTCAGATGAATCGGAATAATATCCGTAAAATTCTTCGGAATTCCTGCAATATAAACGTAAGGCTTATATTCATTTACAGAGCCGATATAAGCATAGCCCACGTCCTGAATGTAGGTGTATTCCTTTACTCTTTTATCCCCGGTGACCGTGCCGAAATCTTCTTTTTCAACATTATTGAAGCCTACGTGATATCTGCCGTTATACATTTCAGCATAGCTTATAAGATAGCGCTCAACAGTTACGAAGGCCTCGATTGTTGCAGTGAACATTGCAACGGAAAGAATTATTCCGATTATCGTTACAATTGTTCTCGTCCTGTTTTTCTTAAGTGTACGTGCGGTGAACTGCTTAAAAATATTCATAGCCCTCACCTCACTGATTTATAAGGCGGTCGCTTTCAATTCTGCCGTCATTTATTGAAATTATTCTGTCCGCCTGCAAAGCGATTGATTCATCGTGAGTGATAATTATAAGCGTCTGCCCGTACTTTTTATTTGATGCCTTGAGCAGCTCCACAATTTCGTGGCTGTTCTTTGAATCAAGGTTACCCGTAGGCTCGTCTGCAAGCATTACTGCAGGATTATTTATCAGTGCCCTTCCGATAGAAACTCTCTGCTGCTGACCGCCCGAAAGCTCATTGGGAAGATGCTTTTCCCTACCCTTCAACGAAAGAAGCCCGAGCAGCTCGTCAAGATATTTTTCGTCAATTTTTTTGCCGTCCATCAATAAGGGCAAGGTTATATTTTCCGTTACGTTGAGCACGGGAATAAGATTGTAGAACTGATAAATAAGCCCTACCTGACGTCTGCGGAAAATAGCAAGACGGTCTTCATCCTGAGCATAAACGTCCTGACCGCCAAGAAATACCTTTCCGCTTGTGGGTCTGTCTACACCGCCAAGAATATGCAGAAGCGTACTCTTACCCGAGCCTGAGGGACCTATAATAGCCACAAACTGTCCCTTGGGAACGGTAAAGCTTACGTTATCAAGAGCCCTGACCTGATTTTCACCTTCACCGTAAATTTTTGAAAGGCTTTCAATTCTGAGAATGTCCATAAAAACGTCTCCTTTTCTTTGATTACGGCTTTATTTTACATTGTCAACATTACTTTTCGGTGACCCTGTTATTACAAAAATGTCACACAACCTGCTTATAAAAGCGGATTATAAACTCGGCGCCGCCATTTTCGGAGTTACGAGCTTTAATTGTCCCGTTATGGGCGGAAATAATCATTTTACAGAGATTGAGTCCTATTCCGAAGCTTTCCTCCGAGGAATTCTTCCCTTTATAGAAGCGTTCAAACACGTGAGGAATATCCTCCTCGTCAAAGCCCTTACCATCATCGGAAATCACAATTTCCGTAAATATCGGAGAGTCCTTCGCACTTACAATTATGCTGCCGTTTTCAGGTGTATGCTCAGCACAGTTTTTAAGGATATTTCCGAAGGCTTCAAGGCACCAGGCAAAATCGCAATCAAGCGTAATACCGCCGGTATCTGCAGTCAGCTTCTGATTTTTTATATCCATAAGAATCATAACGGGCTCTGCAGATTTTTTTATAAGCTCACCGAGGTCGGCAGGCTTTCTTTCAAACTGAACCGTTCCTGCATCAAGCCTTGAAATTTTAAGAAGAACCGATACAAGATTTTCCGTACGGGCTATAAGAGAGGAAAGCTCTCTTAACAGCTCGTCCTTTCTTTCCTCGGTAACCTCGGAAGAGTACAGCAAGCTCAGAATAAGATTAATTCCCGTAAGCGGAGTTCTCAGCTGATGCGAAATATCTGCAATTGAGTCCGCAAGAAAGCTTTTATCCTTCTGCAGATTATCTCTCTGCTCACGAAGACGGGAAAGCATTTTCTGCACGTCACATTCAAGCACGGACAGCTCCCCCTCACCGAAGCTTTTTATGTCAATATCATCTTCCCCGTGCAGTATGCGGTCTATATCCTCCGAAAGCCTGTTTATACGGTCATATCTGTTTCTTGTGAAAATCAGGAATGCCGTTATAAGAAAAGCTAAAAGCACGGCAAGAATAGCTGCAGTTATCAGTGAAAAGAATGAGGAAGCTATGCACAGCATTGCCGACGGAATCAGGACTATTATAAGAAATTTCTTTATTTCAGGATTTTTTGAAAGTTTCATTTAAGCTCTCCTGTTTTATATCCAAGACCTCTTACGGTCAGGATTATTCTGGGATTCTGCACGTCGTCCTCTATCTTGTCTCGCAGACGCTTGATATAAACCGTGAGGGTGTTGTCATTCACAAAATCCCCTGCAATGTCCCATATTTCAGAAAGCAATTTGTTTCTTGTAAGAATCACATCGGGATTATTGAGAAACACAAGAAGGAGCTTATATTCAAGCGCAGAAAGAAATACGTCCCTGCCGTTTTTTGTTACGGTGCCTTTATCAATATCAACGATTATGCTTCCTGCACGGACCGTGCTCTGACTTTTTCCGCTTCTTCTGAGCACAGATTTTATACGCGAAATAAGCTCTCTCGGGCGGTAAGGCTTTTCAATATAGTCATCTGCACCTATATCAAGCCCCGTAACGACACTGAATTCATCCGAGGACGCCGTAAGAAAAATTACGGGACAGTCTGTTACGCTTTTTATTCTTTTGCAAAGTGCGAAGCCGTTTCCGTCGGGAAGCAATACATCCAACAGAACAAGGTCAAACGAAGAGCCTTCAAGCTTATTCAGAGCATCATTGCAGTTAAGGGCACTGCTTACCGAAAAGCCCTCCTGACGAAGCAGTTCACTGAGATTTCTGACTATGGCGGAATCATCTTCTATTATGAGAATTTTTATCATACAATCACCTTTTTCCTATTCAGCTTCATTATATATTCCGCAGGTTTTCTTTACAATATTTATTACAGATCGGTAAGATAAGAAAAAAGCAGACTGTGAAATCTGCTTTTTGTTTCTTTATATTCACTGTTTCAAAAATATTTTTCAGCATATTTAAGAATAATTTTCTTGGCATCAAGTGCGGTTTCGGGATCCTTATCAAGTGCGTGACCGCTGTTTTCATACACGAGAGACTCGTTAGTGACGTTATTTTCCTCAAGAAGCTTTATAAATGCCTTAATATGCGAAACGGGAATAAGCTCGTCCCTTGCACCGTAAAAAACCGCAGTGGGAATACACTGAGGGGTTACATATTGTATGGGAGAAATTCTTCTGAGAGCCTCTTGCTGAGAGGCACCGCAAAAGCTGTCTTTAGTGAGCCTTTCACCGCAGCAAGCAGAAAGAACACTATATTTCCATTCCTCAAATTCACCTGAAATACCGAGAAGAAAATCTTCGGCAAAACAGCTTACAGGCGGACAGTATGCACAGACTGCAACGGGCAGAACGGGAGAGGCATCCCTTCTTAGATACGAATAAAGCAGTGCAAGATGTGCTCCTGCCGAGCCGCCGGACAAAATAAGCTTTTCTGCAGAAAAGCCCTTTTCGGCACATACCTCTTTTATCTTTTTGAGAGCCGCCGTAATATCGTCAAGCTCATCGGAAACGTTCAGCGCTTCCGACACAAAACGGTAGTTCATTACGGCACAGATAAAACCCCTTTCGCAGAAAAACTGCGCATCGGGATGATACACGGATTTATCTCCGTCACTCCAACCACCGCCGTGAATAAAAAGTATAACTCCGGAGCCTGCTTTGACCTTTCCGGGGATAAAAACATCAATTTTATGTCTTTCGTGCTTGCCGTAAGAAATATCACTTAAAACAGATACACTGCTGTTCATACAGTCTTTCTCCCCTCTTTTCGTATCGTTTACCTGCATTATATCATAAATTTTCCGCAAAACAACCCCATAAAGACCTGAACTTACTTCAAATACTGATAATACTCTTATACGCTCAAAAAAGCATATTTGACCCTTTTATGATTAATTGCATAAAATGCAACAACCGCCGGCGAACCGACGGTCATTGCATTTATTTGCAGTTTAGTTGAGTTTTTCGAGACCTACTGCAGCGCGGAGAATAAGACGAGCGTCTGTTGCATCAACGTCGCCGTCCTTATCAACGTCAGCTGCCTTCTTGAGTTCATCAGTAAGTGTATCAAGACCTACTGCTGCACGAAGTGCAAGTCTTGCGTCTGTAGCATCAACAGCATCATTACCGTCAACGTCACCGTTCTTGATTTCAGGCTCAGTGGGAATTTCAGGCTCAAGAGCAGGAATTTCCTTGGTTTCAGTTACGTCCTTACAGTTCTTACACATATAAGACTCTACGCCATTGACACCGACAGCGGCATCCTTTGTTACAATCCATTCATAGCTGTGCTCATCACAGGTGGTAGCTGTAACAACCTCACTCTTTAATTCTGTACCGTCTTCAAGAAGAGCCACTACGTAGTAGTAATATGTTCTGCCTTCTGTTGCAGATACGTGAGTATAAGAAGAACCGGTTGTTCCGAATACTCTTCCGAATGCGCCGTTAATGCTTGTTGCACGGTATACAGAATATTCCTTTGCACTGCCGACGTTAATCCAGGAAAGAGTGGGCTTGCCTGCATTGTTTTCAGATACTGTAACAATAAGCTTATCAAGAACGACAATCTTTGTCTTCTGAAGAGATTCATAGGTCTTACCGCTGACAACCTTACGTGTGCCGATTGCGAAGAGCTTATCTGCAGCCTCGCTTACTTCCATAGCATATGTAAGCTCTGTGGTTTCAGCAACCTCAATCCATTCTTTTCCGTCAGCTGAAGAGTAAATTACGTATGTTACTTCGGGAGCTAAAGCCTTTGTCCATTCAAGAACAGCCTTGTCCTCCTGCTTTGTGAATGATACGTTTGCGGGAACGTCAGGTCTGATTTCATATGTTACGGTAATTGACTTTGCCGCATTACCACGCCATGTAAGAAGGTTCTGATACATACCGTACTTCATAGCAGTAAGTGTAACGGAAGCAGTACCTACGTTTACGTTGTTCTTATAGGTTGAATAATAGTCGTAATATGCTGTCTGACCGGGCTTTGTAAGCACTCTGCCGTCATCAGCTACAGCAGTTGTGGTGGGAGTTTTAGCAGTTCCCGTGTACGTTGTCTCATAGAAGCTGAGAGTTACGTTAACGTCTGGCATTTCAACTCTTACCCATCCGCAGATTGAACATACGTTGGAGCCGTCCTCCTGAAGAACGTATTCATGTCCGCCTGCGTCGTCAAACTTGATTGTCTTTACGGCACCTGATTCTGCGGTATATACACAGTGACCGTCAATGATACAGGTTGAAGGAACCTCTTCAGTCTTAAGCTCTTCACGACGACCTGTTTCAGGATCGTAATACTTAACGTCCTTCATGTCGTTGATCATCCAGCCGGTAAACTTTTTACCGTCAACAAGCCAGAATTCATCGCCGTTTTCTTCAATCATCGCACCTGTGTAAGGCTTCTGACCGATATTTACGCCGTCAGCACCGAAGTCATAATAGAGACCTTCGATTTCTCTGATACCGTAATACTTTTCACCGTTTTCATAATAAGCGAAGCCGCGGCCTTCAATTACCCAGCCGTCTTTTTCACCAACGTGAAGAGTGTACTGATCTTCGAATGATTTATAGACAGATTTGAAATGTCCGCCGTTTTCCTGAACACCGTCGTCACGGATATTCTGGAAGGGATAAAGACCGTAATGCTGCTGATTTTCTTCCTTGCTTGAGAAGGAGAAAAGAGCATTTGCACGGAGATATACGTCGTATCCGATGTGGCCCTTATTGGTAAGAACAAGAGACTGACTGCCGGTCCAGGCAGCATCGTCCTTGGGAGTCAGCTTGATACCTGTGAGGATACACAAGGGGTTAGCAACTGCAACATCAATGGGAGTTTCCTGTCTGTGCCAACCAAGAACAAGTGTCAGGCTGTTTTCCTCTTCATTGACAGTAGCTTCCTTGAGATAGAAAAGCTCGTTATTGATTGAGAGCTTTGAAATATCAATTTCAACACTCTTGTCAAAATAGATTACGGGAGTAACTGTTGTGAGAACACTTATACGCTCGGCAAGCTGAAGAAGGAAATTCCATGCGGAGTTGTTTCCTTCAACGTCTGCACCGGGAAGCATGTATGTAAGATCCTGAAGAACCTCGGGAAGCTCAAGATAGGTCATATCCATTGCAAAAGTATATGTAGCCTCCATGGGAGCTTCTTTGTCTATTGCCCAGTAAGCGTTGGCACCTTCCTTGGTTGAGTTGGTTACCTCACGGATCCATGCAAGCTGATGATCACCGCCGTCTGCATTATCAAAGTCGAAGCTTGCTTCGTCCTTGGTATACATGGAAAGATTTACAGTACCCTTTGTCTCGGGATCAATTGCAAGTGCTGCTGTTACTGTAATAAGTCTGAGGCCTGAAGCTTCATTACCTGTGAAGGTAAAGCCGTCAATTGTGCCGTGAGCAGGATCAGCAACACTGAGAACAACGTCAGTAGCAGTGAATGCTACTGCCTTGCCTTCGAAAGCTACCTTTACGGGCAATGTCAAGGGAATGTCGTATATAGCATTGATTCTTGCCTTTTCGAAGTAAACGTTATCGGGGTCTACAACGCTGATGTTCTTGTAGCCTACAACTGCACCGTCAAGCTTGAGAACGATCTGTGCCGTACCCTTAGCGATAGCTGTGAATACGCCGTCTTCTGTAATTGTACCGATAGCTTCATCGGAAATAGCCCATTCAACACCTTCGGGCATTTCAACCTGATTTCCGATTGCACCGACAGCAGTTGCAGTGAAGGTATCTGAGGCGCCTACAGTAAAGTAAGCATAATTACTTTCAACGATTGCACGGTCAAACACTGTTGAGTCAGGAGCAGTGGATACCATGTAAAGAGATGTGGAAACTGAACGGGAAATACCGTCAGAGGGCTTACTTACAACGCTGAGCTCATCCTCACCGGGCTGCTTTGCAACGTAGGTACTGGATCCGCCGCCGTCAAGGTTAACAGCAACAACACAGCCTGCTTCGTACATGATCTGAGCAATTTCTCTCATGTCACCGCCGCAGGAAAGGTCACCCTGACGACCGTCAAGAACCATGAATACAACCTTGCCGGTTGCTGTGATACCGACAGCTGTACGGCTTGCACGGTCACCGTGGTCTGCAGCAACAATCTGTCCGTCACGGATAAGATCGCCGAAGGTAGCAATAGCTTCCTTTACACGACCGGGACGCTCAGCCTGAAGAGCCTTGAACTGCTCCATTGTGCCGATCATAGCTGTACCGTCATCAAGAATAGCGAAGAAGCCGTGACCGTCGATAGGATGATAAGTCTTAGAATCCATTACAAGGATACCGCTGGGCTCACCTGTATACATATCGTAGCCTGCACCGTTGATACTTGCTACAACGTTGA
This sequence comes from Acutalibacteraceae bacterium, assembly GCA_045651625.1. Taxonomy (GTDB): domain Bacteria; phylum Bacillota; class Clostridia; order Oscillospirales; family Acutalibacteraceae; genus RUG806. The sequence goes on from JAZRST010000078.1 coordinate 40,148, forward strand.
AGTTTTCAATATACTTATCACTTTCAGGATTTCCGTACTTTTCCTGAGCAGCATTTGCCTGATCAATAACTCTCTGCATAGCCCAACCGCCTGCAGGATTGTTATTGTTATAGTTAGCAAAAACGCTTACATTGCTGTTGGTGATATCACCTGTTGCAGTGTAGAATACCATTGTCTTGCCGTCAGCAGCCTTAGCATAGTTGATCTTCTGCACGATACCGGGAGCAAGAGTTGTGGTTTCTGTCTGGTAAACGCTGTAGTACTTATTCTCCTTGATTTCGGTGAAGTCACCTGCAAGCTTACATATGTAATCTGCGAATACGTAGCAGCAGGCCTTTCTGAGAAGAGTAACGTTATCTGTTTTGAAAGGACGAGTGCCTTCAAGAGTCATAACAACGCTGTTAGCAACAACCTCATTATAAACGGCTTCTCTGACATCAGCTCTGAGGCTTACACCGTCAAGACGGTTATCAATGAAGAACTTGGCTCTCTGCTTACTTGTAAGTGAGGGAGTCATGTACTCGGAAATGATCTTGGTAAGAGTACCGTTTTCATAGTCAGACTTGAGAAGAGTCTTCATGATATAAAAAGCATCAAGGTCGCCTTCAATATCAGTGTTACTGAATGTACCTTCAAAAGTTTCCTCATCATACTCTTCATTATCTTTAAATTCGTCTTCGTATCTGAGGAAGTACTTTTCTTTGATTTCGGCAATAATGCCTTCAAGCTCAGTTGCTTCCCAGCCGAACAGGTCAGCAAGGCTCATAAGGTCAACAGTATCGCCTGCCCAGCCTGAAACGTCAGCATGGTTCTCACTTGTCTTGTTTGTGTATGTGATATCCATTGAACCGAATACGTGTCCGATATCAGCATGATTACCGTTAGGAAGATAGAATTCCTCAATGTTCTTGAGGCCTGTAACCTTCATTTTCTCGGCGCCCTCTTCGAGAGCATCGTTATAAGCTGTTTCGTACTTGGTCACGTATTCCGCGAACTGCTTATTCTCTTCACCTGCCATTATTTTCCAGGAACCGGAATTATAGCGGTCAACACCTGTACGGATGTACTTGATTACAAGCATTGCAGGATCCTGGCCGGGATCAACCTTCTTGACGTAAGTATCTGCTATGTCTTCAAGAATAGGAAGATTCTCAATGAACTCGTCAAAGGTAGTGATGCTGGCCGCACCAAGTGCAGGAATTGCAACAAAGGTATTATAGTCTTCACATCTGTTACAGGTTTCATAGGGATGCCAGCCTGGCTTTGTATAAGTGGGAGCAGAGCCCTCGTGATACTCAATATCGTGACCGAGAGCAGGCTCCGGCTCTGTCTTGGAGTTATTGCAAATGATGCAGGTGAAGGTTTTTTCACCTTCCGTTTCACAACCGGGTAAAACGGAAACGTAGCCTTCATCCCAGATATGGCCGGAATCATCTCCGACTTCTGCCGCTAAAACCTGAACAGGCATTACTGACACTACCATAATCAGAGTCAGCAGAAATGCAAGAGATTTCTTTAAATAATTTGAAATCATATTTTCTACCTCCAAAAAAATTATTTCAATTAGTAAATATAGTATCACAGATTGCCTTCAAAGTCAATGACAGAATATTCATGGCACTTCACCGAAATATGGTGATAATAAACAAAAATGCATCAGCATATATTTCTATATGCTGATGCAAAATTTATTTTATTTCTTCCAGGATTTGGGATCCTCAAGACCAACAGCTGCACGGAGAATAAGTCGTGCGTCGGAAGCAGTAATCTGACCGTCACCGTCAACGTCGGCAGGCTTCTTCTGAGAATCATTGAGATTTTCAAGGCCAACTGCTACACGGAGTGCAAGTCTTGCATCGGATGAGGTAATCGATCCGTCACCGTCAACGTCACCGAGAACCATAAGAACGGGAATTTCCTCGTGACCGGAGATGTATTTCTGACAGTCGTTACAGTAAACACCTGCTGTGTAGCCAACCTTATCAAAGGTTGCGGGAGTTTCAGGTACATTCTTTGTGTTTACGTGATTTGAGGGATTGATTGCAATTTCTGCATGGCCGGAGATGTACTTCTGACAATCGTTACAGTAAACGCCTGCAGTTGAGCCCTTTGTTGTACAGGTTGCCTTTACCTCTGCAACGTTCTTGGTGTTAGCGTGATTTGAAGCATTGAGACCAAGGTTTTCTGTCTTCTTATGGGCTGAATTGTGCTGACATGTGTATGTCTTGACACCGCTTACCTTACAGGTAGATGTTGTTGTAATTGCACCGTTATCCCACTTGTGAGCATTTGTGTCAACTGCAATTTCTGTATGACCTGAAATGTACTTCTGACAATCGTTACAGTAAACGCCTGCTGTGTAGCCCTTTGTTGTGCAGGTAGGAGCAACTGCTTCTGTTGTCTTGGTATTTACGTGATTGGAAGCATTCACACCAAGGTTTTCTGTCTTTATATGGGAAGCATCGTTCTGACATTTGTATGTCTTGATGCCGCTTACCTTACAGGTTGCTGTTGTTGTGATTGTGCCGTTATCCCACTTATGGGCGTTTGAGTCAATTGCAATTTCAGTATGGCCTGAAGCATATTTCTGACAGTCATTACAATAAGTACCGGCTGTTGTACCCTTCGTAGTACAGGTTGCCTTTACTTCTGCTACGGTCTTGGTATTAACGTGATTTGAGGGATTAATTGCAATTTCTGTATGACCTGAAATGTACTTCTGACAGTCATTACAGAAAACACCTGCTGTATAGCCGACCTTTATACAGGTAGCCTGTACAGCTGCAACTGACTTCTGGCTTGCGTGATTCTGTGTGTTAAGACCGAGGTCTTCTGTCTTTGTATGCTTGGAGTTGTACTGACAGGTGTAGGTCTTTACGCCCTTTACCTTACAGGTTGCTGTTGTGGTGATTTTGCCGTTATCCCAAGAATGAGCATTGGCATCCTTTGCGATTACAAATGCTGAATTGTCAGCATTGCCGTTTGTTGCATCTGCTGCAGCATCAGCAGCAAAGTACTTGTTACATGCTGTGCAGAGCTTGTGCTCAATGTTACCTGCTTCGTTACATGTGGATTCTGATGCTGTAATTACTGTAAAGCTATGACCTGTTGCGGGAATTTCCTTCTGAGCCACAGACACTACATCACACAATCTGCAGTGTGAGCCTTCTGTCTTACCTGTTGTTGTACAGGTTGCTGCTACAGCCTTATCTGTTACAAGCTGGTGTCCAACAGCAGGAATTGCTTCTCTGTAAGAATCTACGCAGTCTTCACACTTATATTCATAAATACCTGCAGTCAGACACTTAACAGGCTCTATAATGGTAGGCTTAGTGCCATAGTTATGTCCTACTGTAAAACCGCAATAGATACAAGGAAGAGTATTTGCACAGGATGCAGTGCCGTTTGAAACACAGGTTGAATTTCTGCACTTTGCAACCCACTTGCCGTTCGTGTAGGTATAAACTGTACCCTCTGCAGGGTTGATTTCCTTGGAAGGATTGGTAGCTGTGCCGTCTGCATTCTGAAGCTTTGCAGGCACAACGGGAATAACGATATTGAAGGTCTTTGTTCCGTCATTGCCACCCTGAGAAATCTGATATGTCTCAGTAGCCTTTCCTTCCTTCATAATAACCTTGCCGTTGCCGGTGCTGGTTACAATAGCACCACCGGGTGTTGTGTAAAGGAAGCCGGCTGAAGCGTTTACGGTACCGTCAATCTGAATCTTAGCGTCTGTAAGCACACGGTTCACTCCGGGGAGTCTGCCGGGAGCATATGGCAAGGGAATGAAGGTGTAGTTCATGGAGCCTACATATCCGCCCCAGTTATCAAGGTCATAAACATAAGCATTCTTGCCGTCAGCAAGGTTACAGGTTGCACCCTCATGAATAACAATCTCTGCACCGGGAAGGAAGCAGATGTCCTGAGTGATGGTTATTGTACCGCTGTGCATTCTGATGGAAAGGTTATTTGTAATGGGAAGAACGTATTTTGATGAGTCAAGAGTTACCTTACCGAAGTTAAGTGTCATTGAAACCTTGATCTTCTTCATTGAAAGGTTGCCGTAAACATCATAAACCTGACGGTCTGTAGCCTCGTCATAGTCCTTGATAACGTAGCCTGCGTCAATTGTGAAGAGGTTATCGTCCCCTGCACCGATAAAGGGAATCTCTGCACCCTGCACGCCTATATTGTTACCAATGGTAGTACATGTGTAGCCCTTTTCGGTAGCACCTGCATTTAGCTTCATTGCTACTTCAATATTGTGAACATAGTACTGAGACATGGGAAATACATGATTTTCATCTGATAATACAAGGGAGGTGGTGGCTGAGCCGCCTCGCCAGTCAGTTGACTGGAAGGATTCATAAACAGTACCGCCACTGAGAACCTCAATGTCACCTGAGCCTACAATGTAGCCCCATACATAAAGGAAGGAGCCACTACCCATGGTAATCTTACTGCCTTCTTCCATTCGGATGAAGCCAACGGGGCCGTAAACACCGCCCATTACCTGATAATTGGAGCCACCTGCATACTGTGCACCGGCAACATTAAGATTACCGTTAACGGTAATGTTTGCACCGGGAGCCATTTTAAGGGTACGGAAGGCTGTGGGAGTTGCATGTGCCACCAGATTGCTGACTCTTTCAGGCATAGTTGTATCCACTGTATATGCAGTATTCTTGGGAATAAGAAGAGTAACCCCTGCAGGAACGGTGTATTCACCTGCCTTAAGAATACCGTCAGCAGCAAGCACTACCAGCTTTGCGGCTGTTGAAGCAGCCTTATTAAGGTCTGAATGAAGGAAATTACCTGCCTCGAAGTATGCTTCACCATTTGCATTTGCAAAGATTGCCTTTAAGGTATCGTTGCCGGAAGCGAGGAAATCGAATGTAGGATTCTTTGAAAGCACCATATTGTTTTCGTCAGTCCATGCAAGGAACTGGCTTCCTGCTTTTGCCGTTGCGGTAACAGTAACCTTCTGTCCTGCATTGCCTGAACCGCTTACACTACCGTAATCGGAGTTATATACAAAATTGATGTTTGCGGTGCCTGATGTAATTTCCTTAGCGGAAATATTCTCAATGTAAAAAGTAGCATCCTTGTTACGAGCGCCTGTATCAACATTGATTTTGATTGAAGCACCAGCTGCGAGCACTGCACGGTAAACACCGGTAGCGCCTGAAACAGCACCGCTGACAGCTGCCTTATCACTTTCAGCCGCTAAGGTGTAGCTGAAGCTGAGAACAACGGATGAGGACTTTTTATTTGTGATTGTAACAGCAGCCTTAGCCTGGCTTGCAAGCTTACTGTCAACAAAAACGGAAAAATCTGTTCCGTCTGCCTCGGAAGAAATAGCACCGCCGTCTGATGTTTTTGAAGCGGTTATTCCGATTTTCGTATCAACCAGGGCACGTGCCGAGGGAGCATCTCCGCTCTCTGCCGCAAGAACCTGGACAGGCATTACTGACATTACCATAACCAGTGCAAGCAGGAAAACGAGAGATTTCTTTAAAAAGTTGGAAATCATTTTTTCTACCTCCATAGAATTTTTACATGTAAGCATTCGTATGCTCTGCACAAAAACGCTTACCTGCAGACCGGACTGCAGGATATACATATACGGCTTTATATTACCACAACTAAAGAGGGATGTCTATACCCTATGCTACATTTTTAGAGTCGTAAAATTGTTAAATTTTAGTAAACATATATATTCTTGTAAAATAAATATGAAAAAATTGTGATACTACTTGAAAATTACACAAAATCTGTTATAATTACAATTTGTAATAATTTATTGTAACATATTGTATACATTTTTCAGTGCTGTTGTTCAAGAACATATCAGCAACAGTGTTATACTAAGAATGATATTTATCGTTCTGCTTTTCTGCATATCCCGATTTTCTGACGAAAAAGGTTAATTTTTATATGACTAAACAAGAAACGATAAAAAGAATACAAGAAGCTGAATTTGATATCATGCAAAAAATCGACAGCATCTGCCGTAAGCATAACCTTACTTATTTTGCAATCGGCGGCTCTGTTCTCGGTGCTGTGCGCCATCAGGGCTTTATCCCCTGGGATGATGATATTGACATCGGTATGCCCAGAAAGGATTACGAGGCGTTCCTGAAATATGCCGCAGAGGAATTACCTAAGGGATATTTTCTTCAGACCTTCTTCACAGAAAAAAAGTCTCCTTTTTACTTTTCAAAAATCAGAAAAGATGACACAAAGTTCGTTGAATATTATCTCAGAGATCTTGATATTCATCAGGGGGTGTTTGTTGATATTTTCCCCTTTGACAACGTTCCCGACAACGACACTGTAAAAAAGCTTCACTATTATCTTTGCAGAATTGCAAATCAGCTGTATCTCAGCAAGTCGCTGACAACGGTATGCAGCTCACGCTTCAAAAGAAAAGAGAATTACAAGAGCGTTATCAGAAGAATACTGCATATCTGTCTTCTTCCCGTTCCGAAGTCACTTCTTTTCCGCCTGCTGGACGGCTGTGTGCGTATGTTCAACAGCAAGGACTGCAAAGAGCTCTCCCATATTGTCCGCAGACGTCTCAGGGTAAACGTTGAGGATCTTTACCCCATTACATATCTTCCATTCGGAGAAATGCAGATGCCCGTCCCCAACAATTACGATGCTTATCTTACCGCTCAATACGGTGATTATAAAAATCTCCCCGAAAAAAGCAAGCGATACGGGCACCTTCCGTATCACGTTGAATTCAATTCTCAGGAGGAATCAGAATGACCATCGGATATACAGCCGGTGTTTTCGATTTATTCCATATCGGACATCTTAATCTCTTAAAAAATGCAAAGGGCATGTGTGATAAGCTCATTGTCGGCGTCAGCACCGATGAGCTTGTGAAATACAAGGGAAAAACTCCCGTTATTCCCTTTTGCGACAGAATAGAAATCATCAGAAGCATCTGCTACGTGGATGCCGCCGTTGCACAGGAAAATATGGACAAGCTCGAAATGTGCAAAAGGCTGAAGGCAGACGTTATGTTTGTCGGTGATGATTGGTACAACAGCGACAAATGGCAGGACTATGAGCGTCAGTTCAAGGAGGCAGGCATCAGAATCGTATACTTCCCCTACACCAAGAACGTTTCCTCCACACAGATTTCCAAGGCTCTCAAGCATCTGAGAAACGGAGAATAAGAAATGCAGACCGACCTGAATTTTTGCATGAATTCATACCTGACGTATCGTGCAATTGTCGACCAAAACCGCAGATTTTCCGATTCAGCTAATCCCTGGTTCTATCACAATGAAGCAGAGCGCAAGCCAATCTGCACCGCCGGTGAGCTTGAAGCACATCTCAGAAGCGAGATTAATAAAATTTTACATAACGGTCCTGCGGCACTGATGCTCAGCAGCGGTATGGATTCGGCTATTCTTGCGGCATTTCTCCCTGAAGGCACTCAGACCTATACCCTTCACTGTCAGGCTGATACCTCGATTGATGAAACTGCTGCCGCAAAGCACTATGCAGAAATATGCGGACTTAAAAACACGGTTATTGATATTCACTGGAGCGATTACGAAAAATATGCACTGCCGCTTATGAAGCAGAAGGGCTGTCCTATTCACTCCATTGAGGTTCAGATATATAAAGCTGCCCTGCAGGCAAAAAAGGACGGAGTCAGAACTCTGATTTTCGGTGAGACTGCAGACATAATTTACGGAGGTCACAGCAAGCTCTTATCAAGAGACTGGACACTCTCTGAGTTTACAGAGCGATTTTCCTTTGTTGACGTAACGAAGGTGCTCAGACACCCCGGGATTATTCAGACTCCCATTTTACCCCACGTACAAAAGGACGGCACGGTAGACGTATTCGGCTTTCTCAATGCCTTCGAATATGACGTTTCCCTCGGCTTTTACAACAATGCCTGCCGCCTTGCTGATATAAGCTTCTTTTCACCATATGCGAGCTCCGTGCTGGGAGTTCCGCTCGATATGGAAAGAATCAGAAACGGTGAAAGCAAATATATTATCAGGGAGCTTTTCAGAAAAATTTATCCTGATATGCCCCTTCCCGAAAAGACTCCCCTCCCAAGACCTATGACCGAATGGCTTAAAGACTGGACGGGACCTCTGCATAGAGAGCTGATTGCCGATAACATCCCCGATATGACGGGCGATCAGAAGTGGTACGTATATGCATTAAACCTTTTCCTTACGGAAATAGTTGGAGAATAATATTTATGAATTATCTGAAACTCGGGCCTGTACGTATTCCGTATAAGGTTATCACAAACGGAGATACGAAGATTTTTCAGATTATGCGGTTTAAGATTCCGTTTACGACAATCGTCCGAGATAACCGTAAATACTACCGCATAGCAGGTCTTACCTTCCGTCTTCCCTTTCTTGACAGATACCTTGACAAATACTTTATCAATCAGGCAAAGCTCAATTTCATAATGAACGATCAGCTCACTGACGAAAAAATCCGTCAGATAGCCGAGTCAATATTTGAAGATAAGCTCGGGTATGCGCCCGACCTTGATAATCCGAAAAGCTTCAACGAAAAAATCTTCTGGATGAAGCTTAACTACAAAAATCCCCTTGTAACCACCTGCTGTGACAAATTTGCAGTGAAGGATTACGTAACAGAAAAGCTGGGCGAAGGCTTTGTTGTTCCGACAATTGCCGCCTGGGATAATCCCGATGACGTGGATTTCAGTATTCTTCCCGAAAAATTTGTTATGAAGGTCAACTGGTCCAGCGGCTATAACATAATAGTCAAGAATAAAGCCCGACTGAACTGTAAAGAAGCTCTTGAAAAAATCCGCTTCTGGATGGAGCCTCAGCAGAACAGTTATTATCAGGCCTTCAACTGGGGCTACAAAAATATGAAGCCCGTCGTCTATGCTGAAAACTATATGGAGCAGCTCGACGGACAGCTTTACGACTACAAATTCTACTGCTGCAACGGAAAGGTAAAATTCCTTTTTACTGCAACTGACCGTCATAAGGACGGAAAACTCACATATACATTTTTCGATACTGATTTCAATCGCCTGCCCTTTACATACGGCGGCAGAAGAAATGCAGAGGATATCGGGAAACCGAAATTCTTTGATGAGATGATACGCTGTGCTGAAATTTTATCACAGCCCTTCCCCTTCGTCAGAGTGGATTTTTATGAAACGGAAAACAAAATTTTTGTCGGCGAAATGACATTCTATTCGGGAGGCGGCATACTGCCCTTCAACCCTCCTGAATGGGATTATAAATTAGGCGAACACATTAAATTACCTGATATGTAAATATCGGCTTATGGAGAGATAAAATGGCTTCAAATTACAAAGGTATAAGAGACGTAAAAAAAGAACACTACGGTCTGGGAATTCTTCTTAATGAGGAAACCAAGAAAGAAATTCTCGGTGATGCATTCAGCAGACGCGTCGGCTATGAAATGAATCTTGACGAGCCCAAAACCTTCAATGAAAAAATCATGTGGACAAAGCTCTATTATCAGAATCCGCTGATTACAATCTGCAGTGATAAATTTGCTGTAAAGGATTATGTAAAGGAGACAATCGGTGAGGGCTATTACGTTCCAACAATTGCCAGCTGGGACGATCCTGACGATATTGATTTTGATGCACTTCCCGACAGCTTTGTTCTCAAGGTCAACTGGTCAAGCGGTTACAACATAATTGTCAAGAACAAGTCGGAGCTCGACTTTGATGCAACACGTGCAACGCTTAAAAAGTGGATGAAGCCCGACCGTAACTCATACTATCAGTATTTCAACTGGGGCTTCAAGCACGCAAAGCCCGTTGTATATGCTGAAGAATATCTTGAGCAGATTGACGGTCAGGTTTACGACTACAAATTCTTTACCTTCAACGGTGAGGTCAAGGCTCTGTTTATTGCAACCGACAGAAGCTCCGAAAGCGTAACCTTTGATTTCTTTGACCGTGATTTCAATTATCTTCCCTTTACATACGGAAACACACGTCACGCAAATCCCCTGCCTCCCAAGCCCCGTAATTATGAAAAAATGATAGAGCTTGCAGAAAAGCTTGCAAAACCCTTCCCCTTTGTCCGTGTTGACTTCTACGAGGTAGGAGACAAAATTTATCTCGGTGAAATGACCTTCTATTCAGGCGGCGGTCTTCTTCCCTTTGAGCCCGTGGAATGGGATTACAAGTTCGGTGAATGGTTCGAGCTTCCTGAAAAGATGATTACGGATAAGCCCGTTCCCTTTGAATCTGTCCGTGTAGCAGGTGCAAAGGCAACAAGAAAAACAAAGGCGGCTCTCAACAGCGTCCGCAGAAATATTATCCGTCACGATGAAATCCTGAAGAAGCATTATCTTATTCTTTTCAACGTAGTCCGCTTCCCTCTCTATTTCCAGAATTATGACGGTCACCGTTATGCCGGAATCAGCGGTGTACAGATCCGTACAAGAAAGCTCAGACAGCTCAACAAAAAAGCTGTATCTCTTCCCACTCCCGAATTTGAGATTCTGACTCCCAGAATGGCTTACATGATGGAAGAAAAAATCACAATGGATATGAAGAAGCATTACTGTGAGCAAAAGGGCTATAAGCAGTTAAAATACTTCCCGAACCTTGATAATCCTCAGAGCTTCAACGAAAAGCTCCTGTGGCTTGCTCTCCATTATAAGCACCCCGACCACAAAATTGCATCCGATAAGGCTCTTGCAAAGAAATGGATCGGCGACCGCATCGGTCACGAATACATTGTGCCCTTAATCGGTGCTTACGACAACGTAAATGATATTGATTTTGATGCACTTCCCGACCGCTTTGTTATCAAGGCAAACGAGGGCTGGGGCGCAAACGAGGTTATTCTTGTCAAAGATAAGAGAAAGCTCAAAATTGATCAGCTCAAGGCAGTTATTTCAACCTGGCTTTATCCCTGGTCTTCATATTATTACAATAATATGTGTATCACCGATGAAAAGCCCGAAAAGCCTCTTATCGTAATTGAAGAATTCCTTGAATTGGGTGACAACCAGTATCTTGACGACTATAAATTCTACTGCTGTAACGGTGAAGTAAAGTTCTCCCTCATCGTCAAGGAGCGTGGTTCAAAAACACAGTCCCGTACCTTTGTTGACAGAGACTGGAACGTTCTTCCCGTACGCCGTGCAGGTAAATTCTCTTCCACAGCACCCGAAAAACCCGAAAATCTTGACAAGATGTACGAAATGGCTGAAATCCTTTGTAAGGACTTCCCCTTTGTACGAATAGATTTCTATAATCAGGACGGACAGATTTACGTAGGTGAAATGACCTTCACTCCCGGGCTCTTCCTTCGCTTTGAGCCTAAGCACTGGGATTTCAGACTCGGTGAGCAGTTAGACATTTCCTATCTTATGGACAAATCCGAATAAGCATCCGTAAACCGACAGTTAAAATTATTCAAAAGCAAACAGCACAAAGCTACTTATCGCAGTAGCCTTGTGCTGTTATTATTTTATTCATTATATATTATCCGGAAAAGCTGTCATAAGCTGACAGAACGGCTTTTGTTTCACCGAACTGCATAACCTCACCGTCATTGATCCATAACAGCTTGTCACACAAATCAAGCAAAGTTTTACTGTCGTGGGAAACAATAACAACGGTTCTGTCCTTCTGACTGATAAGCTCCTTCATCCTGGCATAGCTTTTCTTACGAAAGCGTGCATCACCTACACTCAGAACCTCATCTATAAGAATAATATCAGTTTCAAGAATTGCAGTAATTGCAAAGGATAATTTGGAATACATTCCGCTGGAATAGGTTCTTACAGGCTTATCAATAAAATCGCCAAGCTCGGAAAACTCAATAATCTCATCGGTACGGCTTCGTATTTCTGCCTCGGAGAAACCAAGAAGCATACCGGACAACAGAATATTCTCCCTGCCCGTAAGCTCCTTTATGAAGCCTACGCCGATTGCAAGCAACGATACGGAATTCCCGTGCAGCTCCACACTGCCCTCATCGGGGGTAAAAATTCCTGCTATTGCCTTAAGAAGTGTACTTTTACCGCTGCCGTTTTTTCCTACAATTCCGAGTATTTCGCCCTTCTGAAGTCTGAAGCTTACACCCTTCAGAGCTCTGAATAACTCATTTTCAGAATGCTTTCTTTTCAGAAGATTCTTCCTGATTGAGTAAGATTTAAGCCCCTTATAACAAACACTGAGATTTTCAACCTCAATTGCATATTCACTCATAATTGTTTCCTCTTCTGTCATATTGCCTTTACGTAACTGTTTTCTTCTTTGTATATTTTGCGGATGCCGAGAAGCACCAGAATAACGCTGACTGCAAGCCATACAAGCAACAGCTTCCAATCGGGAGCCTCACCGTATATAAGGCTCTGCCTCATGGAGGTAATAAGAAAAGCAATGGGATTGACCTTGTTAAGCAGGCCTCCGACCTGCGGAATACGTGTTTCAATATTATAAAATATACCCGTAGCATAGAAAACAAATCTCAGCACCACGTTAAGGACGTTACTGAGATCTTCAACGTACACACCGTAGTGCATAAGAAAACAGGCACATCCGAAGGTAAACAGCGAAAGAATCAGCAGAATGGGGATAAAGAACAGAATATTCCACGATAGCTGAACATGGAAAATAAGCATCATAAGAATAACAATACCGAAGGATATCATCATCTTGAAGCCGTTTATCCATATTTTTGAAAGCACAAGAATAAATTTAGGGAAATAAACCCTTGAAACAATTGCCTTGTTGAGTTTTATGGTTTTTACACTGCCAAGCAGCGTTTTGTTAACGAAATCCCACATTGAAAGACCAATGAAAATAAACACAGGGAAATACTGCTCCCTTGCATTGAACACATAGCCGAAGATAAATGTATATATAAGCATAAAGCACAGCGGATCAAGTATCCACCACAGCCAGTTCAGATATGAATTGGCAACCTCTGCCTTAAGCTTTGATTTTGCTGATACCACAGAATATCTGAAATATTTTTTCAGATCGTGAAAAGCTCTGTTTAGCATTCAAGCCTCTCCTTTTCAGATTCACCCGTTAATTGAATACAATTTTATCATATTAACGGGTATTTTGCAACCTTTTTCTCCAACTGACAGCTACCGAGACATCCGTATCAGAGATAAAAAAATCCGGAGCTGAAAACTCCGGATAAAAACAGAAAAGCGTTTTTAATAGTATTTTTCAAGTGAAGTCAACCTTCAGCCCCTTATACAGCAAGGGATCGGCAAAGGGCTCTATATCTCTTCCCGAAGCAGAAGAGATATTCACGGTAACGTTTTCGGGAATACCGTAGGGATACGGCTTATTGTCGGCAAAATTACTGTCATAGTTACCAAAAATCACAAAACGGCAATTATCCTTAATATGGCTGTCATCAATCATCATATTGTCAATAACAATCGTTTGGGGCATTGTGCAGCAATATCCGAAATCATGCTCACCCTCATTTACTGCCTGAAATAAATTATAAACCGCTCTGTTATCCGAAGCGGGCTTCCACGTACAGCTTCTGATGATAAGCTCACCGTTAAAATTGGCACCGTAGTCATCACGGAAGGTAACAAAATGTCTGTTATAAACCGTTGTGCTTTCAATCAGGAACTCACCAAAGCCGATAAGATGCACGCCCATATGTCCGAGACGGCAATTTTTTATTTCACCGCCCGTAACACCGCAATGAGCATCAAAGCGTGACATAGTACAGGCATCAAGGGATACGTTTTTGCAGAAATTTGACCCCATAAGCCCCCAGTAGCGCTCATCACAGATATCAATTGTCTGCGAAATATTTTCAAGTTTAAGACCTATCACAGCATAAAAGTTAAGCTCATAGCTGCCCATAGGCACCATTTCACCGGGAATCTGCGACTCGGTGTAATAAGTTTTATGCGGAGTGAAGCGGCAGCCGCGAAGCGTGATATTACTGCATTCGTTCACACAGATAAATCCGCTGTACGGAGCTCCGTGCTCCCCTTCCCCCGTCACGAAATGGGTAAGTCCCTCAACAGTTACGTTTGAACGGGTTATAAGAATATTTCTTTCGTGATAATTGTATTTTGCTTCTGCACGGTTTGCTATAGTGGTAAAGCTTCCGCCCCTTATTGTCACAGGCTTATCGTCCACGGAGAAAGCATAAGCACCTTTTATTTTTTCATACTCCCAGTTTATTCCGCACCCCACGTTTCCTTCATTATCCACGATAAATGAGTCGGCTGCATCCGTACCGTTATTCTTATTGAGTCCTTTTCTTATATACACCCTTTTATCTGAAAACACACGGACGTATACGTTACCGCTGTGGGGAAAATCAATTTTCTTCTGATTCACCGAAACTGAAGAAATATCGGGAGTAAAACGCTCTGCATCCGATTTTACCCAGAAGCAGTGCTGACGTATGTTTTCAGGGGCGCTGTCGTCTATAATAAATTTTGCACCCGAAAAATCGGTATCCGTCATAATTATAGCAGTAATATCCTTACTGCCGATATAGTATTCTCCCTCGCCTGCAACAACGGGAATATTGTATTTATTAGCATATTCGTGGCAAAGAGCAATGGCAGACATATCGTCAGTCTTTCCGTCACCCTTCGCACCGAAATCCTTATAAGCTACAAAATCTTTTATCATAACAGTCTCACTTACACGTTTTTTATTTCACATTCAACCAAAAGCTCAACCTTTTTGCCTCTTGCAGAAATTTCAATTCTGCCCCAGCCTTCCTCAGCGGTATGGGCTTTCGGCTCATAATTTATTCCGTCTTTTTCAAACTGCCTGCCGTATCCCGTAACGGGAACAAGCTTTATTTCTGAAGAAGACCTTACCCTGCAAACGAGCTTTCGTCTTTTTCCGCAGATAACAATTTCATTTTCGCTGACAGAAGGCTCACTCTGACAATGAAGAAGAAACGTAACAGTCTCCTCCTGCCCGGATTCAACATTATCCTTAACGGTAAAAATACCCCGTTCACCGCGGTGAGGCTCCCAGCACATTCTTCGGGTTACAAGCTCGCATTTTTCCTGATAAGCCTTGGTTAAATCCCCTTCAAGCACATATTTTCCGTCTTCTTCACTGTGATACGTAACAGTTGCCATACCATAGTCAGAAAGCCAATGGTCGGGATTTTCAGGCTCCTCAAGGTCATAGGGGAAGCGTGTCCCCTCTCCGCCGACAAGAAGACAGTTATGGGCAACGGTGTGGATATAATAATTCATTCTGTGAGGGGTATGATAGGCGTCATAAACACCTGAATCGGAGGCAAGAATTTCTCCGTCGTATATCTGAAAACAGCCCGTATCAAGGTGATCGTGATTAGCCCCCCAAAGCTCACCTATTTTCATAAAAACAAGCCTTTCACCGTCATTATATACCGTGCAACCCACGGGAAAGCCGAAATAACGTGCAGGAGGCATAGGCATTGAGTCTTGAAGTTCTGATATGCCGTCCCATATAAGATATACAGAAGGTGACATAAGTCCTTCTCCATAGCTTCCTTCAGTATAATAGTCAACGCTGTAGTGCGAGGGCATAATATACGAGGGATGAAGCTGAAGCTGTGCTTCGGCATAATAAGAACAGTTTCCCGTATAAGCCGCAGTAAGAAACAGCGGAACGCCAAAGGGATTTTTCTGCGAATAAAGAGCCTTGCCTTCATTGCAGTCATCGCCGAGACGAAGCATTTCCCCGTCGGGGCGTGTAAGATAGAGAAAGCTGTCCGCCAATTTTTCAACACAATGAGGCAGAACCCTTTCACCGCTCATTGAATATATCAGCAGACCGAACCACATGGTTCCCGTATGACGGTAGGCACCGTAGGACGGCCCCTGAGGATGAAATTCCCCTGCAAAAACCTTTTCATATACGGGAAGATATTCACTGAATAATCTGCCTGCACAGAAGTTATATATGTCGGGACGCTCATCGTAAACTGCTATACCGAAGGATAATAAATCTCTAAGCAGCTGTGCTTCCGTGCCGTGTCCGCTTATGGCAGACTGCCTGACGGGAGGATATCCCATTTCAAAATATTTTTCTGCAAGCCTTTCGCAGGCTTCAATTATCTCGTATTTTTCATCATTTTTAAGCCAATTGTAGCACCAGTCGTATACTTCCGATGCGATAAAGATAAGATGTCCGCTGAAGCGTGCCATCATAATTGTACCGTTGTAGCTTACCGTGCGCAGAAGCTTAAGTAAATCCTCAATGACTGCCCTTCCCTGCAATGCATCATTATGAAGCAACGCATTGAGAGCCTTTGCTTCAACAGCCTCATATTCCTTAAGATGATACGTGCCGAAATCGGGATTCGCACCCTTACCCGTTATTTCAAGTGTGAGCAGCTCCCTGAATACCCGTGCTGCACCGCAAGGAGTGTCTTTTTCAAGATTCTTCTTTATACGGTCGAAATCCTTGCTTCTGAGCATAAGCCTCGGATGCTCGGATGGAGGCACTATGTAAGGTGCAGAATAAATATTTTCAAGCATAAAAATCTCCTTTTTCGGTATATCATCAGAAAAATAAGCAGCCGAAAAATCGACTGCTCATTTTATGTCATTCAACAGCCTCTGTGGGATAAAGAGCCTCACGGATTCTGTCCGGATAGTCAGTCATAAGAAGGTCTGCACCTGCTGCAGCAAGAAGCTTTGCATCGTCAGGTCTGTTTATTGTCCAGTACTGAACGGAAAGATTATATTTGTGTGCATAGTCAATGAAGCTTGCCTTGCCGAGATTTCCGACGAGAAGCTTGCCGTCGTCCCAGTAATAGGGCATCTGTAAGCACTCAAACTTTATATCCTCAGCCTTCAGCTCTTCATTTCTTGTATAACAGCCGTAAAAATCTACAATTTCAAAGGGATTAGCGGAACGGCTGATTTTATCACCATATTCACTGTCGATATAGGCAGTTACGTCAGGCCAGAAGCTTGCAACAATCACTCTGTCTGCCATATCGTATTCCTGCATCATTTCATAAATGCCGTCAACGATGGCTCTGCCCCAATGGATAGGATATTTTACTTCAATAACGTATCTGAATTTGCCGGGAGCCTCTCCTTCAACACAGCTGAATACGTCGCTTAAAAGTGTGATTCTGATATCGTCGGGAATCTCGTCGCCTCTGAGACCTGCATAAGGATATTCACCGTCAACACTGAAGAATTCACCCATATTGAGATTGCGCAGCTCCTCATAGCTTTTTGCAAAAACGGGAGTGTACTTATGTCCGAAATATTCCTCACTGTCACTCATTTCCTCAAGCCACAGACTGTGATAAAGAACAATCTGTCCGTCACTTGTAAGCTGAACGTCCATTTCAATGATTGCAGAATCGGATTCCGCATATAAAAGATTGGACTTTATAGCCATAAGAGTATTTTCGGGAGCCGCACCCTTGCCGCTTCTGTGAGAAGAAATAAGGGTATTGCCGTAATCGGGACGGAAATAGTCCCCTGTATTGATATTGGGATTCTGAGGCTCCTCATATTCGGGAACACTGAACGTGCCGAGACACATAAAGCCTGCTATCACAAAAAGAATTGTTTTTCTCAGAACAAAATAAACCACATATAATAACTTATCAAACATTTTTATTTACTCCTCTCAGTTTCTGAAAGCATTTCTATGATTTCATTAACGCCTTCCTCAAATTCATTGCCGTTGCTTGCTAAAAGAGCTCTTCTTTCATTGAGCTCGATATACATCTGCTCGCGCTTTTCTCCAACGATATCATACCAGAAATAGGGAATCACCTTGATGACACGGGGCAGAATGTTAATGCCGTTATAAAGGAACCATACCTTCTGATAAACAACCTTGTTGCCCTGAGACCAGGGAAGCATGGGTAAAGTGGTGTCATAGCCTGACCACTTGAAAAGGAATATTGTAAACAGCGCATTAAGCGGTGCAGTTACACGAAGTATCAGATTGGTAAGAATTTCAATAGTACCGTCAGGACGTTCACCCGTAACGTACTCAGTATAATCGTTGATTTCACGTCCTATTTCGCCTTCAACAACGTTGGCAGGACCGTTGTTGACACCGGTCATACCATAGAACAGACAATAGATTGCAATTGCTATCCAGCGTCTGTCAACAAACGGAATGGCTGCCCACATGCCGCATACACAAAGAATATCCCATAAGCGAAGAGCAATCAGCTCATTGCGGTTGTTGTTTTTGAAGAATTCTGCAAATTTGGGAATAAACGTAACTGAAATGACGTCAATAATGTTATAGGGTGCCATTGCAAGCACTGTGTAGAACGTTCCGCCGAAAATTTCCTGCTGAGTAACTACGTCCCATGAGTAACCGCCGTTGCTCCACCAGGAGGTCACGAAGTTTGCGGCAAAATTTCGCAGCATATACTTATTTTTCAGAACGTATAAAACAGATTTTTCTATGGGCGCCGGCTTTGTCTGAAGCATAACTCTCTCCTTACAGCAGACAGCCGCGGAAACGTTACATACAATTCCTATTGATGCGGCAAACCAGGCAAGAATCGTAAACAGCCAGGACATCGGCAGATTGATATAGCCCTTATTATTCATCTCCATAAGAGGCAGGAATATTGCATAAACGATTGTTGAGCCTGCTTCACTGAGATATGAATTAAGAAGACCGACTGAAATTCTGTCCTTTGGGTTAGCCGTCATCAGCGACAGCAAATTATTCTTCGGCAGATTATACATCGTTGCAAAGGTTTCCTTCAGGAACAGCATTATAAAGACAAACATTATCTTTTTCGGGTCATCGCCCGAGGGATTTTTCATAAACACCGCACCTGAGTACATAAATGCAGTCACAAGGAAATACGGCACCGCACCAAGCAGCAGGAAGGGTCTTGCTTTTCCGTAACGGGTTCTTGTGCGGTCATAGACAATACCTATAAGCGGATCGTTAAGCACGTCGTAAATACTGATGAGTGCCTTTATTGCCGTAACGTAAATCATATTGATTCTCAGAACGTTTACGAAGAAAAGGGTTTCATAAACCTGAACACCGTTAAGAATACTGGTTGCGAACTGGGCAATTGCAGGGATTGAAAGCTCCTTTCCGTCAAGCACACGGGTGTGGAAGGATTTTACGGCAATACTGCTGTATTTGCTCAGCATTCTTTTGTCTATGTTCGCCGCAGAATCGTTTTCTGCCTCAAAAAATGCACTTATTACGTTTTTATTTTCGTTTGCCATCAGTCCGTCACCTCCGTTTTGCAGGATGAGTAATAATTTCCGTAGTCGGAAATTATATAAATTACGGTTTTTCCGGGTGCTACTGCAGTCACGAGTCCGTTTTCATCCACCCTTGCAACAGCTTCATCTTCACTGTACCAATAGCATTTAGTGTTTGTTGTATCCTTGGGATTGAACACGGCTTCAAGCTGTGCGCTCTCACCTGTCTTCAGTGAAAGCCTGCCCTTATTAAGGTCAACGCCCTCAGCAGGCACACCTACGTGCACAAGGCAGGAATCGCTGTACTGCTTTCCGTTAAAGGTAAAGGTTGCGGTAACGATACTGTCACCGAAAGCCTTTTTTGTCTTGAGATAGCCCATATCGTCAACTGTCAGCACAGACTCGTCGGATGAAGTCCATATTACGTCATAGGAAGCAGGATCGTCGCAGGTAAGCTTTGCCTTGATAGCCTCGGAGCTGCCGATTTCAACGGTCATTTCCTGCTTATCAAGTATAACAGACGGCCAGCTGAAGCTGTAATTGATTCTGTCTTTTGCGGATGCGCTTACCGTTACTGTGCCAAGGGCCTCATATTCACCCGTCATATCAAGCTCTGCAGAGAAGCTGCTTACGGTTTCAAAGCGAAGCACGGAAATTTCATCCGTAAGACGGTTGATTTCAGCATAAAGAATTACCTCGTCAGCCTGCTTGCTGAAATTCTTAAGCGAATAATAATCTCCGCCGCCGTTTCCGATTACAAAGGAGAGTGCTTCGGTTTTCGGGAAAGCATTTTCTTCAAAGGCTAAGGACTCGGGGGAAATGCTTACCGTGATTTTATACGTATCATAGCTTCTCAGCTGCAGTGTATTTTCACTTGAGCACTCGGGGCACACGTCGGAGTAAGCATCGTATGCGATTTCAGAGGTGCAAAGTGAGCATTTATAATATTCGTAATCAATACGTGAGCTGAGAATATCGGAAGATTCTATATTACAGATTTCAAGAAAGCTCTCTGCTGATTCAGAATAATCAGCCGTCATAGCAGTAAAGCCTTCATTGACAAGTGAATTGATTTCGGGCACAGCCATTTTAACAGAAGTAAGCAGCTGCTCATTATTATCCGTCACCTGCACAGAGCCCTTGTCTACAGAGAAGGATGACGAAAGCTCTGTCTTCGGAGAAAGCTTGAGAGCCTTTTCAATGCAGGAATTGATATACTGAATTGTTTCCCCGTGGCTTTCAGGCATAGGAGAAAGAGGCATCGGAGCTGTATACAGCTCCCTTACGCCCTCTATGGACAGAATTTCCTTGGCTCCGAAACCTACACCAACCACAAAAAAAGTAACAAGAATAACAATAACAATCTTATATATGTATTTTTTCCAGTCAAGCTTCGGCACGGTCATCACCTTCTCCCAGTTTTCTGTAAAGCTCCTGCTGTTTTTCTATTTCCATTCGGATTTTTTCCGTTTCCGCAGTTTCAACAATGGGCTGAGGAAGATCATCAATACTGATTTCGCCTGCCTTTACCTTCTTTGCAATGGCAACTCGCTCCTCGTCACCTTCTTTATATACAATGACAAGCCCTTTCTTGCCGATAAGAGCATTGATTACGGCTACAACGGCAAAAAATGCCACGGATACAAGAAAGCCGGGATAAACAGCACCTGAAACAAGTCCCGTGTCTTTTGTAAAGAAAGCAAAAACGGCAATCAATATGGTTGATATTACCGAAAAAACAATTCCGCTGACTGCGGTTCCTGCTATAATCTTGTGCATTTTCTTTATACTGAAAAAGCACAGCAGTGTCATAAAAAACACAAGAAGAGCAGCAACTGCAGAAAGAAGATAGGCTCCGAGAACGGCAATAAGAAGAATAAAAGCATTTCCGTTTATATCTCCGCCTGCCATAGACAGAATATAGGGAAGATATCCGCCTTCATAGGCACCGTAAATACCCAATGCTGAAAGAGAAATACTGTCATTCAGAAAGGGCTGTGAAATGACTACCCTTCCGTAAGGAACAAGAAATGATATTATAGGCAGAAGCATTACACAAAGCCTTGCAATTGTAAGCCTTGATCCGATGAAGGATGCCTTGATGTGAGCAATGAACATACTGATCTGTGCGGTTGAAAGCTCTGCCCTTTTTGCATCTCTGTAAAAATTTTCTTCAAAATTGTAAAAACGAAGGTTTACGTCACAATGGGGACAGTTCTGTTTAAGATACAAAGGACTTATTTTCTGTTTACATTTCGGACAATCAGACAAGGTGTACACCTCCCATATTATCAATCCCTGAATTTATAAGCTCTTACGTAATCAACGATATATTCTGCCTTAAAGGTCTTTTTATCGTTTCTTTCTATGTAGCCCGACCAGCCCTTTGTGGGAATAGCATCACCGCCGTCAACCTCGCAGGAAAGAATGAGATATTCGGGCTTTTCCGAAACTCCTCCCCAGGAGGTTTTTGCAACCTCGTAGCCGTTTATGTAGAAGGTATAGGCATCGGGGGTCCATTTCATACCGTAGGTGTTGTAATTTTCATAAGGGTCGTTATCAAGCTGAAAAATTCCCACGTTCTTATATCTTGTGTGAAGGCTGTAGCCGTTATAGTGAAGATTCAGCGTTACGAGATTTCTCTTATTCTCGCCCATAAACCAGAAGGGGGATTCAAAGATATCTATTTCAGCACCGTTACGGGAATGTCCCACAACCTTATTGACGTTTGAATTCATCATCCAGAAGGCTGACCACAAGCCCTGCCCCTTGGCAAGCTTACAGCGACATTCAAAATAGCCGTAGGTCTGCTCAAACTTATCCTCGGTCTCAATGCCTGAGGTATACCAGCCGGGACCGAATTCACCGTTTTCAAGATATTCGGTTGTAATTATCAGATTGCTGTCCTCAAGCCTCAGCTGAGAGCTGCTCCAGTAGCCGCCCTTACGTACACCGTAAAAATTGTGTGCTCTCCAGATATCCTCATTGAGCCTTTCACCGTCAAAATGATCCTCAAAGGTAAGAATCATATCGTCGGTATTGATTTTTTCACCAGTGCGCACAGCATCAGACTTGTGAAATGCAAGAAGAAGCGTATTCACAAATTTAATTGCCGCATTTTCAAGCTTTGCCTCAAAAAGCTTAGAATTAAAGCTCATAAAAAATCTCCCCAAAAAGTAAATATTTGTATACAACATCACATTTTATATATTACATATTAAGTTTAACAAAATTGTAAAGCAAAAAGTAAAATTTTTGTGAATTATGTTGTTATAGGTATCAACAGTATGGTATAATACGCTAAAAATCACAGAAGGGGCGATTCCTCTGAAAAATCTGTTCGACAAATTTATCAACGTTTCAATAGATATCATCCATCGTGGAATTGTTATTTACCGTGCTCTTAAGCCCGCAAAGCCGGGAAAAGAGCTTGACCTTTCAGAATTCACGCTTACCTTTGAGGAGCATTTTGACGGTAACAGCATCAACTCCGATATATGGAATCACTACCGTCAGGGTGTGCGCAAGGGCGGCTATTGGGACGAAAATCAGGCGTTTGTCAAGGACAGCAACCTTATTATCCGAACAGAATACAAGGAAGACGGAAAATACGGTGAGGGCTGGTACTGCGACAGAATTGACACAAGACATTTATGGGAGCAGAAATACGGCTATTTTGAATGCAGATGCATTCTGCCTCCTGCGCAGGGACTGTGGTCTGCCTTCTGGCTTTCAACAGAAGCAATCGGTGATTTTGTGCCCGGAAAAAAAGGCACCGAAATTGACGTTTTTGAATCTCCGTTATGGCACAGATGCCTTAAGAACAAAAATCACAATATGATTACTTCAAACCTTCATCACGGCGGATATCAGGCAGGTCACAGATATAGAAATGTGGCAGTGGCAAATGCAAACAATCCTTACAGTGAATATAACACCTACGGCGTAGAATGGAATGAGGATGGATATATTTTCTACATAAACGGCAAGGAAACCGGAAGAAGCCGCTACGGCGGTGTATCAGGAGTTCCGGAATACCTTATTCTCTCAGTTGAAATTGACGGTGTTGCAGGTAAGCCCTTCCACGGCTGGTCGGGAAAAATAACAAGGAACGCACCCGGTACGTTCCCTGTAGATTTTGTTATTGATTACGTCAGAGCTTATCAGTATAATTCCATTCTCGGAAAAGAAAAGGAATAACGGAATTATTTTCCTGACAGTTCATTCATAAATTTTACAAACGAGGGGAATTCCTCCTCGGCATCACGGATTTCAGGATGCCAGCGTTTTTCCCACTCAAGGCTTAAAAAGCCGTCATAATTATCATTTTCCAGCATACGGACTATTGCTGCAACGGGAAGATCTCCTTCTCCCGTGTTGCACAATACGCTCTGTATGCTGTCTTTTATGTGCACGTGACGGATCAGGTGCTTTGTTCTTTCCCAGAACTGACGAGGGTCCTCACGGCTGTGCTGAATATCCCAAACAATACCGAAGTCAGGACAATTCACGGCAGCCGCAGTCTTGAGGATTCTGTCACTCGTATTGAAGTCACCGTGAACCTCTAATAATATCGTGACGTCAAGCATCTCCGCTTCCTTGCAGAGCTTTCGTATCACGGCGGCAATATCGGAAATCTCTGCGTCCTCATTGTCAGTAACGAGATGATTGCCGAAAATACGCACGTATGGAATCTTGCACACGGAAGCGAGCCTTACGGTAGCCATAGCCTCCTCGTAATTTTCTTCACGCTTATGAGCCTCGTGGAATGAAGCGGAGGCGTCAAGACAGCAGAACGAAATTCCCTTTTCCTTAGCATAGCGTAAGGACTCTTCCCTGCTTTCAGGCAACAATTCTTCAATTGTATCGGCACGAAGGCAGTCCCTTATACCACGGATTTCAATAGCCTGAAATCCGTATTTTTCTGCCTGCTCAACAGAATATTTCAATGACCATCCGGGGCAACCCAAGGTCGAGAATGCAAGCTTCATATTTTATCACTCCTGAGTCATAAGTCTGAATTGCCGGCGACTGACGGCAAGCCGCAGTCCGTCACCGTTTATAAACCGCCTGATATCGTCGACTATAGCCTTAGTCATCTGACTGCCTGCAGTAATTGCGGCAGCGTGTGGCTGAAGCAGCGTGCAGGCTCGTGCTTCAAGAAGCCTTTTATCAGGCTTCCCTGCCCCCTCCTCATCATACACGTCGATTACTGCATAAAGCTTACCATCCTGAAGCTTTTCAATAAGAGCCTCAGTATCAACTATGGATGCACGGGCTGAATTTATAAAAAGTGCACCCTCAGGCATCAGCTCCAGTGCATTTTTATTTATCATACGGTAGGTTTCACGGGTCCTTGATGCGTGAACGGAAACAATCGGCTTTTTCATAGCAGCTTCAAAATCACACGGCTGTGCAAAGCTCCATTTTTCAAGGGCATCCGCTGAAATAAAGGGATCGTATACGTACACCTTGCAACCAAAGGGTGACAGCAGATCGAGCAATTTTCTGCCCACGGCACCGAGTCCTACAAGACCTATTTCAGCGCCGAAAAGTGAGGCTTGCTGATTACTGAGCTTTTCCCAGCCGCCGCCTCGGAGTATGGAATCCGTCTGTATAAAGCGGTGCGTGCCTGCTATCATATAGCCTAAAACACTTTCAGCAACATACTGTGCCATAACGGGATTGGCGCTTAAAACGGGAATATTTCGTTCAAAAAGAGCCTCACTTGCTATTCCTGCCACCGAGCCTGCGGCATGGGCTACAAGGCGGAGCTTCGGGGCATTCACGAGCATTTCCTCATCAATACGGGGAGTTCCCCAGTGTGTCAGCAGAATATCGGCATCTGCTATTCTTTCCCTTAATTCCTCCGCAGTAAAGGAGCGTTCAAAGGGATTTCTTTCCACTTCACCCATCTCCTTCAGCTCCTCAATAAGGCCGGACGGGAAATAACGGGCATAAGTATTATTATCGGGTGGGGTTATCAGTATTTTCATAATAAAAACACTCCCTGCTGAAACAAATTGAACTGCAATTTGCCTTATTTACGTCAGTTACACGGTTCTTTTTTATAATTATAGCATATCGCTACGACTTTTTCAATAAATCATCACAGCTTCAGAAAACAAAAAAATGCCCGAGGCTATCGGGCATCTTTTTATTTTATTCCCGTGATTCTTGACAGCTTTTTGCATTCATTAAGAATTTTCCTGCCGTTTTCACTTCTTGTGTATATAAGCTCAAAATTTCCTGCCGGACCCTTGAGATTTTTACCGAAAAGCTCTGCACTTTCTTTATTTGTACCGAAGGCAGAGGGACAGGCATAGCTGTTCACGTAATCACGCACGGGAGAATTGAAAAGCTTTTTCGTGGCGACAATAACGTATCTCGAGTCGTCAATGGGAGATAAAAGCTCGTTTATTGCCTTAAGAAATACCTTCTTGTCTCTTTCGGGTGCACCCGTAAGATTCACACAGATATTTTTTGCATCCGAGGAAAGGCTGACGCTGAGCTTTATCCCGGAGGAATTCTCCACAAGCTTCAGCTGCTGAAGGGTTTTAAGAACTGCCCTTGAAAGTCCCGTCACAGTCTTCTCGGCAGAGGAATTTTTCACAACGAAGGAAGCCTTTTTCATACAGAAAACAAATGCTGCGGCACTGATAATAAAGCCTAAGATTCCGCCGATGGCACCCGAAGCCGCCATAAGCACGATTCCCAGAACCGCAATTACGGCAAGAATAACCGCATAAAGCTTGTTTCTGAATACAGCCTTCTGAGGATAAACCGCAGTGGGAATTTCCGCAGCTTCTGAAATCTCAGGTCTTGCGCTGCCTCTTACAACAGCATCCCATCTTGATGCAACGGTATTTCTTGCAGAGGCAAGACGAAGCATTTCGTTATTTATTCTGTCGATTCCCTCCTTGTTGAAGGGAGGCGTCAAAATGTCGATTCTTTTAATTCCGCTTTCAATTACGTCTTCATTATAGGCAGGAGCCTGAAAGCAGGAAAAACGGCGCTTTACGGTGTCAAAATCGTCACCCTCAATTGTTTCGAAATCTTTTTTCTGATCATCGGGGAGCACCGTAACAAGATGCCATATATCGGAAACCTTTTCGGGGTTCTTCTTATCAATTCTGATAGCACGTCCGCGCATCTGATTTGAAAGCATAAAGCTTCCTACAAAGCTAGCAAGAATAAGAGAGTTTATGTTGGGTGAATCCCAGCCCTCACCGAGAAGGGATTTTGTACCCACAAGCACGTTTATATAGCCTTCGGCAAAAACTCTTGTGATTATGCCCACCTTATGCTTATTTGAGCCTGAGAAGTTAACCTCACTGTGAGAGGTATTTGCAACAGGCTTTACTATGCAGCCAACCTTCTCCTCGTTTGCAATTTTCTGTGCGCACGCAACTGCCTCGTTGGGCAGAATTACAAGCGTACCGGTAAGAAGGGCAATTTTTGCTTTTTCACCACATTTTCTTCTGACAGCCTCAAACACGGGTACGGCACCCATAGTATGAATTTCCTCGTCCGTACCAACCGTTTTCATTACGTCCTTTTTAATAAAGTCCGTAAGTATGAGCATACGAAGACCATCACCGAGATTCTGAATTTCACTTTCCGTTATGCTTTCAATGCTTTTAAGCTTTCCCATTGAGGAAGCGAGCATCTTATTGAGCTTATCGTTTATGATAAGACAGACCCTTCTCTTTTCTATAAGAGAGCTTTCGGATAACGTTTTTCTGATTCCGTCTGAAACGGCTTCACCGAAAATTTCAGGCTTATCTATCACAAGCTGAAATGCTGTCTGCACAGTCTCATCCTTGCAGGCAGGGATATTCTTTTTGCCGAACACCTTCGTTACTGTACTGTCGGGAATTTTTACACCCGTTGATGCAGCAACAGTTATCAGTGCGGCAAAGCCCTCGGTATTTTCGTAGAGCGCTTCTTCATTCAGGGGCTTTTCACCTAAAATTCCGCACTCTCTCAGCGCCGCTGTCATATAGCCGTCTGACAGTATTTTATTGACACATTCCTGAGCCTTCAGCTTATAGCTTTTCACCATTTCGGCTTCTTCGGCTGTGGGATAGCTGAAATAGATATAGTCCTGATGGGGACAGAGCGTTTTCTGCTTTACAAGCTGAGGAACGAAAATTTCCTCGTCAATCTCACCGCAGAGCCTTACGTAGCGATTCCATTCGGCAGGAGCACTGTCATAGGGCGGAGTTGCGGTAAGTGAAATTATTGTGATATCAGCACCTATTGCTTCAATGAATTTTTCAAGTGCTCTCTGCCATTCGCTTTTAAGATGATGGGCTTCATCAAGGCAGATTGTTTTTATGCCTGCTTTTTTTGTAACCGCTATAAGGTCAAAATCGGAAAAATCCTGACTTGCTTCCGCTTCAAGGGTATCCTCTTCTTCCTCCACAGCTTCAAGAACGGACTTTGAGAAAGCGGCGTGAAGAGCCTGATAAGTAACCGATGTAAGCAGCTTCGGCTCCTTGAGTGAATATGAGATATAGTCATCGGCATTTTCCGTTTCGGGAAGATAAGCCTCCGAAAATCTCTCTCCCCACTGCTGCTTGATTGAAACAGACGGAGACATAACGAGAGCAGGGGCACCGAGTCTTCTTATAAGCTCAAGTCCCAGTATTGTTTTGCCGCTTCCGGGAGCCGCAACAATATGTATTCTTTTATCCTTCAGGTGTCCTCCGGCATTATCGAGCACCTTCTGCTGATAATCACGGAAGGTCCATTTAAAATTTACTTTACTGAAATCCTTCATTGGCTTTCTCCGATTAAGATAATTTATAGTTATATTCTATAACATTTCTCAAAAAATGTCAAAAAGAGTGACCGCCAATGACGGCCACTCCTAAAATCAAGAATTTTATTTGATTACGATTGAATTCATAATGGCTTCACATTCTGCCTTGGGGAATTCAACGTCCTTATAATAGTAACCGAGAAGTTCAAGCTCAAGACGAACATTACGAAATTCTGCATTTTCATCAGGAATCTGATAATAGCCGAAATAACGGTTATCAACCATAAAGCCTCTGTCAAGAGTAAAGTGTCTTACATTAAAAATACCGAAGGTTGCAGAGTCCACGTCACTTACCGTTACCGTTTCGCTGTCCTTATATTCATCAATAGTATAATTGGCATATTCATCAGCAGTTTCAAAACTTCCGCTGTTGTTGATAAGAAGCTCGCCAATGTTATTGCCGTCTGCATTCCTGAGTTCAACGATAACCTGGAACTGAGATTCGCCTGCCTCGGTATTCGCATCGTCAATGTAATAGCCGAAGCCTTCGGGAATTTCGAATGAGAGATAGCTGTTTGAAAGCTTTGCGGGTCCTACACCCTCTTCGCCTTCAACAATTTCCTTTTCAGCTGAAAGAGCTTCTGTTGTTTCTTCTGCAGCTGTTGTTTCTTCTCCTGCAGGAGCGGTTGTTTCTTCGGTGTTACCGCCGCAGGCGGCAAGTGATAAAACAAGCATAATTGCCATTAATAAAGCGAGTATTTTTTTCATTTTAATTTACCTCTTTTTATAGTTTAATTGTTTTTCGGTTTTCCGCACTCGGTGCAGAAATTACCGTTATTATTGCTTCCGCAGGAACAAAGCCAGAAGTCAGGCTTTTTCACTCCGCATTCAGTACAGAATTTACCCGAATTCAGGTTACCGCAGGAGCATTTCCAGCTATTGACCTTGGGCTCTTCGGTTGCAGAAGCACCGATACCTACAGATGCAAGTAATTTCTCTGTCTGATAATCCACCTGAATTTGCATATCCGAAATGCGTATAGCTCTGACACCACATCTCGATTCCCATTCTTCAATGCGCTTGTACGCTAAAGCCCTGTCTGCCTCATTTACCGTTTTGTGCTTAATTTCATCAAGAGAAGCACCCTCTTCAAAAAGCGCGGTAAACGTTCTCTTAACGGCAAGCTCAGCATCCTTTTGCATAAACTCTGCAGGTAAAATTCCGCCAAACATTGTATTGAGCCGCTCCTGATCAACTATGTCATATTCAATTTTTGCCTTGAACCATATCGATGCCGTAAGGTCAAACGTTCCCTGCACCACCCGGGCCCAGAAATTTCCGCTGAACGGAATTGACATACAATGCGCTGACATTTGTTTTTTCCTCCTGAAAGTTTTATGCCCAGGGATTCATGCTTTCGGGCTGACGGATATCAGCAAGAAGGAACTGCTCCCAGAGATACCATTTGCCGTCCTTTGCAAGGCGCATCTGTACACTTCTGAGGCTGTCAGCTCCGCCTGAACGGATATAAAGGGTGGCATAGCTTTCATTCTGATATGAATAAGGATTATCACTTACAACTACGGTATAAGGCTCAGAAGGCAGATAGTTGTTAGCAGGTGTTGCACCTTCAAAATATGAACGGGGCACGTAATCCTTATCACGGAAGCGATCTGCAATAAACTGCTTATCCATAACGCTTAAGGGACGGGGGCCTCTTAAATAGTCAAGCATTTTAAGAGCTTCATCCTTATTTTCCGTATAAAAGCAAAAGGCAAGAACAGTGAGCGCGGCTGTTTCAAAGGGATCCGCAAGTGCTGCTTCCGGAAGAAGTCTGAATTCTTCAGCATTTGAAGGCAGTCTTTCAAACACAACTCTTTTGCTTTTGTTACCTGCACTCTGAACGGGAGCGCCTCCCCCGTTCATTGATGCAGAATTTTTAATTTTATCAAAAAGTCCCATTATATTTCCTCCTATTAATTTCCTCTATCAGAAGGAAATCGAGCCGCCGCCGTGGCTTCTGCCTGAGGAGCTTGTGTGAGTTGAGCCGTTTGAACCGGACGACTTTCCGCTGTTGCTCTTGGGCTTCGGTGTCACGTTAACTCTTGTATTTCTGAATATATCGTTTCTTCCTGTGATCATAAGTGTGCCTTCTCTTACGTAATCCGCTGCAGTTTCCTTCTTATGTACAGAGTAGTTTTTGGACGCCATTGAATTTGTAATAATAAGTCCTATTACCATACCCACAGCAAGACATATAAGAAGCCAGAACAAGGGAGGCACGGGCTTTACAGCCTCCTCAGCCAAATCAATATACCAATCAAACGCATCCTTGAATTCACCGAACTTTGCAGAGCCTGCGATTGCAAGAAGAATATCTTCAATTTCATCATCTCCGATGTTCATCTGAGCAGTGCCGGAAGTGGTAAGTGTAGCATTTCGCTGTCCTTCTTCGCCGTCAAGATATAAGCAAAGAAGTCCGTCCTTATTTTCACCGTAGCCGTAGCCGTTGTAATCATAGAAATCATCAGCATATTCCTGAGCGGTCTTGCCTTCAAGATC
>JAZRST010000079.1:0-12371 GCA_045651625.1 Acutalibacteraceae bacterium
GCAGTTGTTGCTTGCGTTGATTACGTTGTCAGCGGAAGCTGAGGGAGTAAGAGCGAAAACGCCGTCTTCATCAGCTCTTGTAGCAAAGGATTCAGCGGAACCGGATGTAACGGAACCGAGAGAAGCCTGCATACCTGCTTCGTAAAGAGCATCGTAGCCTGTAGATGCATCAGCAGCTGTTGCCTTGTCATCCTTCATATCAAGCTTGAAGTTTACGCCGTTAAGACCGCCTGCTGCATTGATTTCTTCAATTGCAAGCTGTGCGCCCTGCTGTACGGAAATACCGTAGGAAGCTGCGTCACCTGTGAGGGGACCGGTTGCACCGATAACGTATTCGGTGTTGTCTGCTGTGTAGTCGCCTTCCTTTGTAAGGTCGTATGCTACGTCAGCAGCTGTTGTTTCTTCTGAGCCTGCTGTTGTTTCTTCAGTTGTACCGCCGCAAGCAGCAAAGCAAAGAACCATTGCAAGGCTGAGAAGAAGAGCCATTACTTTTGTGAACTTTTTCATTTTCATTTTTCCTCCGTTCGGATTTGTCCCGATATGTAAAAATCATATCGTGTTAACATTAGAATAATATTACAACACCTCATAAAAGTCAATTGCCAGATACGATTACATTAATGAAGGTTTTTAAATTTTTCAATTAATATTATTAATAATCATTCTTTCCTTTTTGTTGACAAACAAAGTTTTCCGCGGATATAATAGACCTACAAACACCGGAGGAGTGAAAATATGTCAGCAAAAATCATTGACGGAAAGAAAATCTCGGAAAGCTTAAGACTTTCAATTGCAGAAACCGTAAAAAACAGAAAAGAGGGCACCCGTGCTCCCGGTCTCGCAGTAATTATCGTAGGGGATAACCCTGCTTCAAGAATATACGTAAACAACAAGAAGAAGGCATGTGAAATCTGCGGATTTTATTCCGTTGAATACGCCCTCCCCGAAAATGCAGAGGAAAAGGAGCTTTTAGAGCTTATTGAAAGGCTCAATAAGGATGAAAATATCGACGGCATTCTCTGCCAGCTTCCTCTCCCCTCTCAGATTGACGAAAACAAGGTCATTGATGCAATTGCACCCGAAAAGGACGTTGACGGCTTTTCTCCCGTAAACACGGGCAACCTTCTCTCGGGCAAGCCCTGCTTTGCACCCTGCACTCCTGCAGGCGTGGTTGAAATGCTTAAATCAGAGGGCATTGAAATTGCAGGCAAGCACTGTGTTATAGTAGGCAGAAGCAACATCGTAGGCAAGCCTGCCGCTCTTCTTATGCTTCAGGAAAATGCAACCGTTACCGTGTGCCATTCAAGAACCGTGAATCTTGCCGAAGAGGTCAGCCGTGCAGATATCGTAATTGCAGCAATCGGCAAGGCAAGCTTCATTACCGCAGATATGGTAAAGGAAGGCGCTGTCGTTGTGGACGTGGGCATCAACCGTCTTGAGAACGGCAAGGTTACGGGTGACGTTGATTTTGAGGCAGTGAGCGAAAAGGCTTCATACATCACTCCCGTTCCCGGCGGAGTAGGTCCTATGACCATTACAATGCTTATGAAGAATACGCTCGTCAGCTGGAGCAGAAAACAGTCGGACTGATAATAAGGTCGGGAAATTAAAGCATTATACATTTTACAGCAGCAAAAAGGGGATGTAAAAAAAGCGAAGACCGCATAAAACTATATAAATCAAGGGGTTCTGCAGAAAATAAAAGCTGCCGGAACCCCAAAAATGTGCCCAAAGATTAAAAATCGGTAAAATTCAATGTTTTATGCTACGAACAAACCTCGCCTCTGGACGTACCATTGTACGCCGTCGGGCAAACAAAACCAAGGCAAAAGCCTTGATTTTGCTCGGTTTGTACGTTCTTCATCATTTTTTCCTATCCCCTTAAAAGGAGCTGTAAAAAAACTTTCGTTTTTTTACAGCTCCTCTTTATTATGCTTTTATTTCCGATAAATTATGCGAATAAGCCCTTGATTGCATTTACTATCATATCAAAGAAAGTCCTGATAAGAGCGCCGAGCTTTTCAAGAAGGCTCATTTCGGGCTCTTTTTCCTCCTCTTCAAGAGGAACGATAGCATCGCCGGTGTTCTTTACGAACTGAGGAAGTGTATCGGATGTGAATACGTCAAGATCCTCGTAGAGAATGCGGTTGATAACCTCATAGTAATAGTCGGGCTTTTCACCGTGTGCAAGGTCCTTAATGAACCAGGTGTTGAAGGGAAGAAGACAGGTGGAAGCGTCAATTACTCTGTCAGGAGAGATAAGGTCATACTCAGTAAGCTGTGCCTGAGTGTAGTCCTCGGGAAGAGTTTCGCCGTTCATTGCAACGGTTGCACCAAGGCTTGCATTTCCAAGATCCACAAAGCCGTCACCGGTGAAGTTGCCGTCCTTTGAGAAGGGGAAGGGAGCTTCATTGTACTTTGCGATAACGTTGAAATGAACACCGCCGTCAACAGCTGCCTGAATGATTTCGCGGTCCTTTACCTTGATATTCTCGTGGAAATATACAACCTTGTCTACGAGCTGATGATACTCTTCTGTATCCTCGTTCCAGTCTGTGCCGTAAACGTTTTCAAGAGCCTCATAGAAATATTCGTCTTCAATAAATGCCCACATTGCGGGATGTGTAGCAAATACGTCGTGAATAATATCCTCAAGAGCATTAAGAACTGCAAGCTTAAGAGTGGGCTCAAGCATAAAGTCAAGAATCAGGTCAAGCATACCGAGGTCGTTCATAACGTCAAGAAGAAGCTGAATTGTTTCGTCACCAATCATTCCGCCTGCAAAAGCCTCAACTGCATCGGGATCAAAATTGAAGGTACCGCAGAAAAGCTCACCTACAAAGTTAACACCCTCAAGAGAAGGAACGCAGAGAACAACGGAATCGATATCCTCATAGCCGTACTCAGCAAGATATGCAACAACAACGGAAGTACCGTAGCTGGAGCCGACAAGCTCAATCTTATCCTGACGGGAATGAGCCTTTACCCATTCAATATAGGTACGAAGCTCCTTAGCCGCATCAACGGGGTCAAGACGTGTGTCGTACTTGAAGGAATACTCACCGTAAACATAGTCAATCTGCAAGTATGTGGGATCAACCGTTACCTCATCCTGCATGGTAATACCGTCAGGCTTGAGAGCAGTAGCACCGAAGCTGTCCCAGAGAGCGCCGTAAACAATATTGTATACAAGTCTGGGGTCATTCTTCTCAAGTGCT
This sequence comes from Acutalibacteraceae bacterium, assembly GCA_045651625.1. Lineage (GTDB taxonomy): Bacteria > Bacillota > Clostridia > Oscillospirales > Acutalibacteraceae > RUG806. The sequence goes on from JAZRST010000079.1 coordinate 3,219, forward strand.
TCGTTTGCATACTTGGAGTAATTCATAAAATTACCGAGAAGTCTGTTTGTATCAATGGGGAAAAGAAGGGATTTCTGTTCAGGATCATCCTTGTAATAAATACGCTTTGACTCAAAGCCCTGAACATAAACCTGGGGATAATGACCGTAGGGCCAGTCTGCAATAGGCTGCTCGGGGTCAACAATATCCGCAACGGCAACAACTGCGCCGAAGCAGGAGGACAATAAAAGTGCTGCAAGTAAGATGCTGATTACTTTTCTGAATTTCTGCATTTCAGATACCTCCGTTTTTTTATTTGATTCAATTTTAACACGGGAAGCCGTAATTGTAAACATTATAGTGAATACAGGGTAATTAACAGGCATTTAATAAGAAAAAACACCCTGAATTTAATGCAGAAAAAGGGAGACTGCTTTCACAGTCTCCCGTTGTCATTAAAATTTGCCTGCAATTCTGTCGAAATAGAAATCGAAGAAGCCCTTGGGGCCGAATACCATATAGGTAAGGTCGTTAAGACCCTTGAGACCGGAATTGAGGAGCTTATCCATTGTGCCGGGCTCTGTGGGAGCATCGTAAACACCAACTTCAATAAGCTTTGCCTCAACCTCTGCAAGAATTGCATCGTCCTTTTCGGGGTTGTTAACAGTTACTGCTGCCATAGCGTCTGCCTTAGCAAATGCTGCTTCAACGTCTGCTGTGGGAACGTAGCCTGTTTCGTCGCAGTATCTCTGAAGGTCTTCCTTATACCACTTGAGGGGCTTAAGGTTTCTTGCACCGTTGAACTGAGGATAGTAGTATTCACCCTCGGGATCAGCACAGCTGTCAACGTCTGTTACGTGACCTGTTGCAAGGTTAAGTGCAAGGGAAAGAGCTGTATTGTTGTACTCAAGCTCGTGCTTCTGTCCGTAGAAGTACCAGGATGTTTCCTTATAATATGCGGTAGAAATATCGATTGAGCCGTCGGGTGAAAGCTCTCTGCCTTCGGTATTCTCAAACTTTGTGTTGTAAGCAACGTAAGATGTACCGGGAGCGGTAGAGTCAATATTGATAATTTCGTCAGAGTTTGTGATGGGGCCCTGCTTCATAAAGCCGAAGAGGCTGTAGTCTGCAGTACATGCACCGAAGGGAAGACCGTAGCCTGCGATGAAGGAGAAGGTTACGCCTTCAGCCTGAAGACCGGGGATTGTTTCAGTGTGAAGCTTTGCCTTTGCTGCATAGAAAGCATCAACCTCTGCTCTTACAACGTCGGAGCGGATAAAGTCTGTTGCCATAACCTCTTCATATCTTGCGAGAGGAGCCATATTTGCAAGAGAGGGTGTAGGTCCGAAGAGGTCTGTTGCAAGACCGCGCAGTGCCATATCAATGAAATCACGGAGCACCTGCTTGGGGAAGAGACGAAGAGCGATGTTTACAACATAGCCCCAGGGCTCACCTACAAGATCAGAAATAAGTCCGTTGTAGAAAAGATCTGCGGAAAGAGGCTCACAGTATGTCTGTGTAAGCATATCGGCAATAATTTCTGTGCCGTCCCATGCACCTACGATACCGACAACTCTCTTTACGTGGCTTGTTGCTCTTGTGGGATATGCATCAAGGTAAGCAGTTGTAACGGAAGCACCCATGCTCATGGGAACAAGAATAACCTCTGTTGCACCTACTGTGTTTGTTTCGAGAATTGTTTCGATGAACTCGTGAAGTCCTTCAACGTTCTTTGAGGTGTATGAGAATGCACTGTAGTTGAAAACGTAGAGATATTCCTCATATCTGTCGCCGAACTTTTCCTTAGCAATGTCCTCGCAGGGAATAGCGGAGAAGAAGCGTTCTCTTGCTTCGCTTCTCATTTCGCCGTTTTCACCCTCTGCCCAGGGATACTGAGCAACAGACATAGCGTATCTGGGAGTTACAACTCTGGGATGAGGATTACCCTCTTCATCAACAAGGTTGAAGCTGAAGAGATTGTGAACGATTGTTTCAACGTCTTCCTGCTTGATTATTGTCTTTCTTGTGAAAGCAGAAATAAGAAGATCAAGAACAACGTTTATAATTGCCTTAATTGTCTCTGTGTTCGAGAAGGCCTCGTCAAAGGAATTGAAAAGGTTCCATCTTGTCTGATATTCACCATTTGCAATAAGGGGAGCATATACGTCGTAATCCTGAAGTGATTCACCGTAAGTGTCAACATAGCTCTGGTCAAAGCGGTATGAGTAGCTCTGGCCGATACCTGTAACGAAAACGATAAGAGCGTCGCCGTCAACAAATGCACTTTCAAGATCTGATGCTGCGGTTACTGCAGTGTTATCTGTTGTTTCAGCAGCTGAAACGGGGATAACAGCAACGGTAAGAAGCATTGCAAATGAAAGCACTAATGCAATAATTTTCTTCATTTCTTTTTCCCTCCGGATATTTTTTCTAATATATACTAACATTTTTCATTTTTCATTTCAATTGGGTTTTAAATTTTCGGCTTTTTGCACAAATATTTGCACAATCCCCTCGGCATTATGCCGATTAATAGGCCTGATTTACACATATCTATTGAAATCCCGCGGATTCAATAGTAAAATAATAGCACAAAATTAACGGAGGTTTATAATTATGGACGTAATTGTAGCAGTATTCAAGCTCGTTATGGCATTCTTCTTTGCTCTTCCCCAGATTCTTGCTCCCGTTCCCGCACACCTTAATCAGGATTCATATTTTGAGGACTGGTCCGCAGAAACGGAATACACTGAGGATTATGCAATAGTTCTTGAAAAGGAAGCAGATAAGGATTTTGTCATCCTCAACATCACAGACGTTCAGATTTCGGACGATGAAAATTTCTATCCCGAATATGAATACGCCAAGGAAATGATCACAAAGCTCGTTGAAGAGCAGAAGCCCGACCTCATCACCCTTACCGGTGACAATGCATGGGACACAGTTTCCTACGTAGAGCTCGTTAACTTTATGGATTCTCTCGGTATTCCCTGGGCTCCCGTAATGGGCAACCACGACGGTCAGGGCTGCATGAGCGAATTCTGGTGCGCATACCTCTTCGCAAACGCTGAAAACTGTCTCTTCAGGTTCGGCCCCAAGGATATGGGCTACGGCAACTACGTTATCAACGTTGAAGAAAACGGTGAGCTTGTTCACACAATCATTATGATGGACTCACACGACAACGTTGACTACACCGACGAAAACGGCAATCACATTGAAGGCTACGACCACCTCTGGGCAAACCAGATTGAATGGTACGAATGGGTTATCAAGGGTATTGAAAAAACAGAAGGCAAGACCGTTGAAAGCTCTGTATTCATGCACATCCCCGTTTATGAAGTAAGAGAAGTATGGTATTACTACTATGCAGGACATCACTGCTCCGGCTGTGACAAGAACTTCACAATGGCACAGCTGGAGAGCGGAAGCTGTCCCGACTGTGCAGGCAGCATCTCCTATGCTGAGGAAAAGGACGGCTTATGGATCGGCGAATATGCTGACAAGGCAACGGGCGTTCTTCACGAAACACCCTGCCCCGGTGCAGTAAACAACTTCTTCACAGATAAGATGCTCCAGCTCGGCAGCACAAAGAACGTTATGTTCGGTCACGACCACGTATGCAACTCTTCAATCAACTATGAGGGCATTCAGCTCACATACGGACTCAAGCTCGGCTACGGCTGTTACTATGAAGAGGGCCTTATGGGCGGCACAACACTTACAATCGGCGCAGACGGCTCCGCACAGTACGAGCATCACTACCACGGCTGATATCACAGCAAAAACAACACAGCTCCTGCTTTGACAGGAGCTGTTATCTTTTATTTATATTTTATTTTATCATATCTATGATACTCTCGAGGGCGGCGGAATCCACCATACCTGCACGGTTGTAGCGGATGTTACCCTCGGCATCGATTGCGATTGTGCGGGGTATACCCGATATACCGTAGGTTATGGCGGCATTGAACTGAAGGTCGTAATATGTGGGGAAGCTGTAGCCCTTATCGGCTATGAATTTTTCTCCGTCTCCGATGCCGTCGTCGGTGTTTACTATCAGAAACTGAATTTCATCGCCGTATTCCTTATACGCCGCTTCAAAATCGGGCATTTCCTGAACACAGTAGCCGCACCAGGTTGCCCAGAAATTGAGAATCACGGGTTTCCCTTCAAAATCGGACAGCATTACCGCATTTCCTTCCTTATCATAAAGCCTGACATCCTTATATTTCTGATACTGCACCGTATCGGCAATGCTTGTCTGCTCGGCTGTTGTGGCTTCCACAGCCTTTTCTGCAAGGGAAGGATACACAGCCGCCGCAAGAGCAATAACCGCCACAAGCACAAAAATTGTTACAATAAGGGATTTATTTTTCATATATACTCTCCTTTAGCTGAGAATTGTCAGGAATTTATTCATAAGACCCGTCATCATAAGCACACCGATTATAATGAGAAATACTCCGCAGACGGTGTTGATGACCTTGTAATTTTTCTTTATAAAGGTAAAGGCACCCTTGAGCTTATCTATAAGCACGGCGCTAAGAAGGAAGGGAACACCAAGCCCCAGCGAGTAAAGAAGAAGCATTATAATACCCTTCACGGCATTGCCCTCACCCGAAGCCATTGCCAGAGCAGAGCCTAAGAAGGCACCCACGCAGGGTGTCCAGCCCACGGAAAACACGACTCCGAAAAGAAGAGCAGAGAAAAAGCCCATTTCCGTTTTCACCTTACGGCTTTTTCCTCCGCTGAAAAGCTTCAGCCGGAACACACCGATGTAATTAAGGCCGAAGACAATAACGATAAGTCCGAGAATCACGTTGACTACGGCTTCATATTGCTTGAGAAAGCTTCCGAGGGTGCCTGCAAGTGCTCCCATTGCCGTGAAGACACAGGTAAAGCCAAGCACAAAGCCCGAGGCACCGAGCAGAGTCTTTTTCGTGCTTCTCTCCCCTCCCCCTGCAAAATATGAAAGATACACGGGAAGCATAGGAAGAAGGCAGGGAGATATAAAGGTGATAATACCCTCAACAAACGATACGAGATATTGCATATTCCCTCCGAGGAAAAGTTTTTATATATTTATTTTAGCGTTTTTTATTAAAAAAATCAATATTCCGCAATTTCCTTATTTAATATTGAAAAAAATATTTTTATTTTATATAATAGGCTTAAACGGAGAGTGATAAATATGGTACGTGCAAAAATCAGAAAGCCCGTTGACAAATCCATTGCAACAAAGGGCTTCGAAAAATTCCTTTTCTATCTTGTGCAGTTTACGTGGGGTCTTCCCGTAAATGCAATCAGCGGTATAATTTACCTTATTCTCAAAAGAAAATACCGCACCGAAAAATTCAGAAATGCTTACATCACCTATATCCCCGGTGACTGGGGCGGACTTTCTCTCGGTCTTTTCATTTTCATTGCCGAGGGCAAGGCTGAGGGCTGGACAAACAACACGAAGATTCACGAATACGGTCACACCATTCAGTGCCTTCTTTTAGGTCCTCTTTATTGGATTGTCGTGGCACTTCCCTCTGCTATCTGGTGCAATTTCTTTGCCGATTACAGAAAGAAGAACAACGTTTCCTACTACAAGCTCTACTGCGAAAGCTGGGCAAACAAGTGGGGCGTAAAGTGGTCGGGACTCAAGCAGTTCGGAATAAAATAAGCTGAAATGCCGAACGTAAAAGCTTCAAGAAACAAAACCATAGATATTTCCGTGGAAGAGGGCAAGATATATCTCAGCCGTTGCAAAAAGGTAAGCAGGACGGTTACGGATATTTCAGAGCTTCTTGACACCACCATTCTCGGAGATACCTTCAAGGTATGCTCCCGTCTTCCCGAAAAAAGCGTTGACCTTATAGTTGCAGACCCTCCCTACAATCTCAGAAAAACCTACGGAAGCACAACCTTCTCAAAGAAAAACCTGCAGGAGTACGAGGATTTTACAAGAAAATGGCTGTCTGCCGTAAAGCCCCTTCTGAGGGAGAACGGCTCAATTTACGTCTGCTGTGACTGGGAATCGGGTCTTATTATAGGTCGTGTGCTCAGTGAATTTTTCACCGTCAGAAACAGAATCACCTGGCAGAGAGAAAAAGGCAGAGGCGCAAAGGCCAACTGGAAAAACGGAATGGAGGATATATGGTTTGCTACAAATTCCGATAAATATACCTTCAATCTCAACGCCGTAAAAATCAGAAGACGTGTGCTTGCCCCCTACCGCGTTGACGGCAGACCTAAGGACTGGGAGGAATCTGAGGACGGCAATTACAGAGATACCTGCCCCTCTAATTTCTGGGATGATATCACCGTGCCCTTCTGGTCAATGCCCGAAAATACGGCACACCCCACACAGAAGCCCGAAAAGCTTATTGCAAAGATAATTCTTGCAAGCTCCCGTGAGGGTGACACCGTTTTTGACCCCTTTGCAGGCTCAGGCACCACACTTGCAGCTGCGAAAAAGCTGAACCGCCGTTATATCGGCATTGAAAAGGAAAAGCAGTATTGCATCTGGAGCGAATACCGTCTGGAGAAGGCAGACACGGACAAGGAAATCCAGGGACTCCGGAACGGAGTTTTCCTTGAAAGAAACTACCCTAAAAACAAAAAAACAGATTAAAAAAACGGTTCTGCAGAAATTTTCTGCGGAACCGTACTTTTTATGCAATTGAATTGAACCATTCGCCCTGATTTTCGAGACCGACTGATGCACGGAGAATAAGTCTTGCATCGGAGGAGGTAAGCTTCTTCCCGTCCTTATCTGCTTCAACGTTACCTGCATCAGTAAACCATTCTGCAGAGCTGTTCTCAAGTCCCACGGAAGCACGCAGGGTAAGTCTTGCATCGGAGGAGGATACCGTACCGTCGGAATCAAGGTCACCCTTCACAACAACGGTGTATTCCGTACCGTCGGGCATAGTAACTGTCATACCACTGCCGAGCTTTGCATTTTCAGTTACCTCTTTACCCGACACATCTTTGACTACAGCACCCTTTACGTCTGTAAGGAAGGCTTCAACTGAGGTATCGCTCTTTGCCGCAATGCCGTTGTCTCCAAGAGGCTTTATTTCTCTGATGGCGTCTTCTTCACCGCCGAAAATGTTGTCAGAGTAATCATACTCCCTTTTTTCTGTTGCAATATAGAATTCAATAAAATCACCGCAGTAGTTACCGGGGTCATCATAAGAATCTCTTGAACATACCAAAATTGATACATAACCTTCGGCAAGTGCCGTAATCTCCCCTGTTGCAGAAACAGCGGCAACCTCGGGATAAAGGCTCTCGTAAGTGATAACCTTGCCTCTTGCAAGCTCACTTTCCACCCACAGGGGTTCGGGAGCATTTATCTCCTCACCGAGAATAAACGTCGGAGCACCCCACGTAAAGGTATAGTCATCCGCATTTCCGAAAAGCCTCTGCGCTGATGAACCGTAGGGCAGAAACAGATACTCTCCGTTATATTCTTTCATGGTGCATCCTGCAATAATACCGTTGGCTCTTGTATAATAGCCCAAATTTTCCCCGTAGTTTATCCATCCGCCGGAGTAGCACTCGTCGTTTATCATTCCGTCTCTGCGCTCAGGATTTTCAATGTAAAAAAAGCCGTCTCCTCCGCCGTAGGGTGCCGCATATCTGTTCTTTGTCATATAAGGAACAGCACCGTTGAGAGCTGAACCGCCCTCGGCAGCATATCCGTAAAATTCGGATGCAGGCATACCGTTTTTATAGTGAACAAATCTGCCGTCTATATAGAAAATACTATCGCCGTAATAGACATATTCGCAGTTCATTCCCTCATAATAGGGTGATACACCCTCTATAAAATCGGTAAAATACCAACGGGAAATAAAATCTCTGTCCGTTGTTCCGAAAACATCAAAAAGAGGGTCATAAAGATTCCAAGTACCATTATAGTAAATCATAACCCAGCCGTGGTCAACCTCACGGTTACCGAGGTCTATAAAATCTCTCATATCGCCTCTCGTGCCTGCACAGAACACCGCAGGTACACCTGCAAGGCGCAGCACCTGAGAAATAAAAAGACCCAGTCCCAGGCAGTTGCCCGTTCTGTAATAAAAAACGTCAATGGGAAAATAGTAGGTTCCGCCCGTATAGGATTTATACTGCACATTTCTGTCTGCCCAGCCCACAACTGCCTCTGCCTTTTCCTTATCGGTTTTGCAGTTTTTTGTAAGCGTGTCTGCCAATTTCTGCAGAACCGCCTTGTCGGCTTCGCTGCCGAAGGAGAATTCAAGACCCAGCTCCGGAAATTTTTCAATATAAATTTCATTAAGGTAATCATACGCCGCATCAGTAAGCTGAGGCGTCATTGAAATTGCCGGATTCTCAACCGCAAAGGAGGCAACGGGAAATACGGTAAGAAGCATTACTGCCGCTAATATAAAAGATAATACTTTTTTCATTATCATTTTCCTTTTCAAAAAAATCCCTGCATCCGGGGAAAGGGTGCAGAGATTTTGTTTTTTTACCAGATAACTCTTGTTTCGATTTCCTCGGAAATAAGCTTTACGAAGTCTGCAACAGCCATAACACCCTGATCGCCGTGACCGCGCTTTCTTACGGAAACAGTGAAGTCCTCTGCCTCCTTGTCACCGACAACAAGCATATAGGGAATCTTTTCAAGCTGTGCTTCACGAAGCTTGTAGCCGAGCTTTTCGCTTCTTGTGTCAACGTCAACCTTTACGATGCCTGCCTCCTCAAGAGCCTTCTTGACTGCATAAGCGGCATCCTGATGACGGTCTGCAATGGGAAGAATACGAACCTGCTCGGGAGCAAGCCATACGGGGAAGGCACCTGCATACTTTTCAATAAGAAGGGCAAGTGTTCTTTCATAACAGCCGATTGACGTTCTGTGGATAATATAGGGATTCTTCTTTGTACCGTCAGCCGCAACGTATTCCATACCGAACTTTTCGGCAAGCATGTGGTCAATCTGAATTGTGATAAGAGTATCTTCCTTACCGTGCACGTTCTTGATCTGGATATCAAGCTTGGGGCCGTAGAATGCGGCTTCACCGATACCGATTTTGTAGTTGATGCCGAGGTTATCAAGAATTTTCTTCATCATACCCTGAGCCTCATCCCACTGCTCGGGAGTGCCGATGTACTTTTCCTTGTCATCGGGATCCCACTGTGAGAAGCGGTAGG
>JAZRST010000080.1:0-114339 GCA_045651625.1 Acutalibacteraceae bacterium
CCGAAGAAATCGAAAACCTGCTGTGCAAGTGCGATGATTTCAGCATCAGCGGCAGGTGAGCCCGTACCGAGGCTTTCAACGCCGAACTGATGGAATTCTCTGAGTCTGCCTGCCTGAGGCTTTTCATAGCGGTAGCAGGAGGTGAGATAGTAATATTTCTGGGGGAGGGGCTCGTTGAAGAGACCGTGCTCAAGGAAGGCTCTTACGGTACCTGCAGTTCCCTCGGGACGAAGTGAAATACTGCGGTTGCCGTTATCGTTGAAGGTGTACATCTCCTTCTGAACAACGTCTGTTGTGTCGCCCATACCTCTCATAAAGAGCTCTGTGTGCTCAAAAACGGGAGTTCTTATCTCCCTGAAGCCGAAATTGCCTGCAGTTTCTCCCAGAGCGTTTTCAATGAAACGGAGTCTGTAGCTCTCGGAAGGGAGAGTATCCTGAGTGCCTCTCGGTGCTTTAGTTAAAAGTGCCATTGGGTTTTCTCCTCAAAAAAATGAAAATTATCAGTTGCCTCTGACAAGATTTCTCCAGTCAAGGTCGCCTCTTTCAAGGCCTCGAACAAGGGATTCTGCTGTTGCAATGTTTGTAGCAACGGGAATCATATGAACGTCGCAAAGACGGAGAAGGTCGTTATCATCCGGCTCCGTTGCCTTTTTGGTAAGAGGGTCACGGAATAAAAGCAGAAGGTCGATTTCGTTGCAGGAAATAAGAGAACCTATCTGCTGAGCGCCGCCCTGACTGCCTGCAAGGAATTTTCTGATGGGAAGTCCCGTTGCATCCTCAATAAGCTTACCCGTTGTTGCGGTAGCGTAAAGTGAGTGATGGCTGAGAATTCCGCAGTATGCTATACAGAACTGTGTCATAAGCTCTTTCTTTGAATCGTGTGCTATCAATGCAATATTCATAAATACACCGTCCTTAATTAATTTCCTATTAATATTAAATAATAATAACACAAAATATTCATTATTTCAACACTTATTTCAGCTGTGAAAGCTCGAGGGGGATATTTTTTCCCTGAATTCTTCCCGAAATCCTCGAAAATGCGCTGTCGCTTTTCTTTGTTCTGAGTTTTTTCGTGCTGACCGTTGTGTACATTATATTCTTATCCTCGGGGATTATGCCGATTAACTGTACGAGGGTCTTGTCAATTATCTCGTCAACCGTAAGTAAAAGCCCCTTCTTAGCCGCCTTTACGCTGTAGCGGTTTATAAGAAGTCTGCTTTCATTTATGCCCGATTCACGAAGGACACGGCTGACTGTGCCTGCACCCGATACGGATACCTCGTCTGCAGTTGCAACAACCAATGCCTTGTCGGCACCTCTTGCGGCTCTTAAAAGACCTCTTCCAATGCCTGCAGGGGCGTCAATGAAAATGTAGTCGTACTCACTGCCAAGCTCGTCCGTGATGCTTTGTATGATATCGGGGAAATCCTCAGTAAGAGGAGTTTTCGGTGATGGGAGAAGGGTAAGCTTGTCGCTTATCTTTATGAGAGTATCCCTGACTGTGCAACGGTCGTCTGCAACGTCTGCCCAGGTGAAATTCACCTTTTCCGTAACACCGAGCATTATATCAAGGGATGAAAGCCCCGCATCGCAGTCTATGAGCAGGGTGCGAAAGCCCATTTCTGAAAACTGCAGACCGAGATTTTTTGTGATTGTTGATTTTCCTACACCGCCCTTACCCGAAGCGGTGACTGTTCTGATTGCCATATTAACACAACCTTCTGTAAATGTTGCTGAATGTAAAACGGTATGCATGAAAATGATACTTTACCAGATAACGGTATTCTCTGTCTGTATGCCCGCTGTGGAGCCTGCGGAAGAGAAATAATATTCGAATATATCTGCCGCAACCTGAGCCGTAGCCGAGCCTGAGCCTGCGTTTTCAATTACGACGGTAATTGCAATTTCGGGTGTATCGTAGGGTCCGAAGGCAATAAGGAAGCCGTCGGTGCCTTCAACGATTCTGCCGTCAACCACAAGGGTCTTTTCGGCAGTACCCGTTTTGCAGGCTACCTTTTCGGAAAGCTTTCCGAGATAGGGTGCGCAGGAGCCCTGATTTGCAACAAGGTACATACCTGCCTTGACCGTATCAAGTGTTTCCTTTGAAATATTGGTTTCAACCGCAATTTCCTTTTCGTGGGTATATATGCTTTCGGTGAAATCCGAGGACACGATTTTCTCTATAAGATAGGGTACGTATCTTGTTCCGCCGTTTGCAATGGTTGCGCAGTAGTTATTGAGCTGTAAGGGGGTAAAGGAGTTATCGGACTGACCGATGGCGGCAAGAAGCGTTTCACCGGCCTTCCAGCCAAGCCCTAAGGAATCTCGGTAAGCAATACCTGCAAGAATACCCTCACTTTCGGAGATTTCAATGCCCGTTTTACTGCCGAGACCGAAAAGGGAGGAATAGGTATTCATTTTGTCAATGCCCAGCTGTCTTGCAAGCTCAAAGAAGAAGATGTTGCAGGAATGCTCTAGGGCTTGCTCAACGTTTATAAGACCGTGAGCCGTTTTGTTGAAGCAGGCGAAAACCTGGTCAATGTATTCGTACTGACCCGTGCAGTAAACCGTTGAATCGGGCTCAATTATGCCCTCCTCAAGAGCGGCAATTGCAATAACAGGCTTCATTGTGGAGCCGGGTGAATAGGTGCTCTGCACAGCACGGTTCCACAAGGGCTTACCGGGGTCAGCTGCAAGAGTATTATAGTCGTCGTAATAGGTTGTAAGTGTGTAATTGGGATATGAGGAGCTTGCGAGCACTGCACCGGTTTTTACGTCCTGAACAACAACCGCACCTGCAGGGGTAAGACCCTGAGCCAGAGCCTCGGTCTCGGTAACAGCCATAATCTGCTTTTTAAGGGATTTGTCCGCAATCTCCTGAAGGTTTCTGTCAAGGGTCAGGAAGATGGTGTTGCCAGCCTCTGGAAGCAGTGAGTAGGAGCGAAGCACCTTCTGTCCTGCGGTGATTGATACTGTAAGAGTGCCCGACTGACCTCTGAGATAGCCTTCGGCATAGCTTTCAATACCGCTTTTTCCTATGTAATCATTAAGGGCATAGGCAGATTTTCCGATTTTTTCCTTTTCACCCTCAGATATAGCGGGGTCGTTAAGCTGTGCTTCGGTGAGAGCATTCTTGATTTCGTATTCCTCGGCACTTATAAGACCCACAACGCCTAAAATGTGGGAAGCGGCAGTGCCGTCACCCGAATACTTTCTTTGAGAGGAGGCTCCGCCGTCAACACCGGGGAAAAGCTCCTTGTTTTCTTTTACGTAGGCTATGGTTTCAACGGATACCTTTTCAGCAAAGGTGTAGGGAAGTGAGGTTGAAAACCAGCTCTTGTGCATATTGTAGCGAACGGAAGCAATGTCACGTGCCACGGCTACGGGGTAATCCCCGAGTTTATATTTCTCAATAAGCACGTTCAGGCAGTCCTCAGCCGTCGCATAGTCGTTCACGGCACACATCTGCGGACCCTTCATATAGCTTACAGCCGAGGCTGAATCCTCCTTGTACTGTATTTTTCCCTCTTCGTCAAAAACAAGGGGAAGCAGGTCTGTCCACCCTTCACCCTTTTCGGAAAGGAAGGTCTGAAGACGGAAGATTTCCTTGTTTATCTCTTCATCCGTCCGGGGAAATTCAGTGTAGTTGAAGGTAAGCGTGTTTATAAGCTCGTTGTAAACCAGGGCGTTGCCGCTGTTATCGAGGATTTCACCGCGGGGTGCAGATACGTTTACGTCGTAGGATGACACGGCAGAGGAAGCGGAATATTTTTCGGCATTCACAATCTGTATGAATACGAGCTGTGCCATAAAGCCTAAAAAGAATATTCCGAAGAACGAAAATATGAAAATGAGTTTCTTGTTTGCTTTTTCTTTCATAGGTGAAATTAAAACCTTTCAGCGGAGAAGCGTCTGTAAACAGCCGAGGTAAGGAAATATACGGGAATAAGAATTATAACCGAGGAAATCACGGAAGGGAGCATTTCTGCCCTCATAACGGATAATATGAATTCACCCGTAAGGTCATTTTTGTCGTAGATAAGACCGAGCACCGAGGGAATAAGTGAGAACACTGCCGTGAAGATTGAAGCCGTAAGGCAGGTGTTTCTCAGCACGTAACGGGTAAGAAGTCCCGTGAAGAGGAATATTACAGGGAAAATAAGTGCATAAAGTCCGTCGGTGACGGGAGATGCAAAATCCCACAGCACACCTGCAAGCAGTCCCCACAGAAGTCCTGCGAATTCATGCTCGAATACTGTGACTGACACAGCTACGGGAATAAGCAGAAGAAGGGGAAAGGGCAGAGCCGTTCTGGGGATAATTATAAACTGCAGCACGTATGACAGAAGAAGCATTGCGAAAAAGATAAGCCTTCTTACTGCCGATATGGTAAAGAGATGTTTTTTCATAATCAGCCGTCCGATTTGCCTTCAAAGTCGGTAATGACGAATACGTCAGTCAGCTTTGAGTAGTCAATTTCAGGGGAAATAAGACCGTAGGAGGAAAGCCCCGTAACGTCGTTTCTGATTTCACGTACGGTGCCGATGATCAGATCCTTGGGATAAATTCCGCCGATGCCCGAGGTGCAGACGATACCGCCCGATACCACGGGAGTGTTCTTTTTAAGTCCGGATAACTTAAGGTAGCCTTCACCTGAAAGAGCGTAATCCGACTCGGTATAGCAGCTCTCTCTTGTTCTGATTTCATAAGCACTGACGCTGATTTCGGGATTGAAAAGAGTGTAAACCGTGCAGTTTTTGGGACTTACCGTGGAAACCACGCCGATGAGATTATCCGAATAAATAACGGGGCAGTTCACCTCAACTCCGTCGTCAGCTCCCACGTTCAGTGTGAAGGAGCCGTAAAAATCCGAGGTGTCTCTGAGGATAATTTCACCCGAAACGAATTCAAAATCGGGATTCTCCTCCTTGACTCCGAGGAAGTCCTCGTAGGCGGCAAGCTTGTGCTTTGTTTTCTCATAGTCAACTATCTGTAATCTCAGCTCGTTTATTTCATTCTGAAGCTCCTCGTTCTTCTTTTCGAGAGCCTTGCCCGAAACGAAGTAGCCGTTGAAATCTGAAAGTGCCTCGCTGATACGTGCGGCAATGCTTTCAACGGGAGTCAGAATGTAAGACAGTGCGGAAGAAACAGGGGATGCTCCGTTTTCAGATACGGCTGAAACGAATACGGCAAGAAACATTGCAGTTACAATTGCCGCACATATTCTGAATTTTGTGCCTGAAAAGAAATTTTTCATATTCTGCTCCGATTATCTGAAAAGATTGAGGTTGTCCTTCTGAAGACATACGGCAATACCCGTAATTACACAGTCCGTGGGGTTGTCCGCAAGGTGTACGGTCATTCCCGTTCTTCTTTCAATAAGCTTGTCAAGACCTCTGAGCTGTGCACTGCCGCCCGTAAGGGTGATGCCTGAGGTGATGATATCCGAGGAAAGCTCGGGGGGAGTCTTTTCAAGAGTCTGTGCTATTGCTTCAAGAATCTGATTGACGGGCTCGGAAAGAGCGTTTCTTACGTCAGCAGATGTGATTTCTGCAGTGCCGGGAAGTCCGTCGGAGAGGTTTCTGCCCTTTACGGAGATTGCACCCTCACCCGAATAGGGAGAGGCTGAGCCTATGGAAAGCTTGATTTCCTCGGCAGTCTTTTCACCGATAAGAAGGTTATAGGTCTTTCTTATGTGCTGAACAATTGCATTGTCAAAGGCATCGCCTGCAACCTTGACGGTACGGGAGGCTACGATGTCACCGAGGGAAATAACGGCAACCTCGGCAGTGCCCGAGCCGATGTCAACAATCATACTGCCCTTGGCCTCCGTAACGGAAAGTCCGGCACCGATAGCCGCCGCCATGGGTGCCTCAATAAGGCTTACGTATCTTGCGCCTGCAGCCTTTGCCGCATCGTGAACAGCCTTTCTTTCAACCTCTGTGATGCTTGAGGGGATGCAGATAAGAGCACGCGCACGGGTAAAGAGCGTGCCTGCAGTTGCTCTCTTCATAAAGATTCTGAGCATATCAGCCGTAACATCGTAGTCAGCAACAACGGAGTCCTTAAGGGGCTTTATTGCGGTGATTGAGCCGGGAGTTCTTCCTATCATCATCTTTGCCTCGTCACCCACTGCAGCAACGCGACGGGGCTGACTTTTAACGTCAATTGCCACAACAGAGGGCTCTCTGATGATAACACCTTTATTTTTAACGCATACGAGTGTGTTACCCGTACCGAGGTCAATTCCTATATCCTGTGAAAATAACATAGCTTACATTCCTTCAATTATTATTAAATTTCTGATTACTCATAAAAATTCACTGGGGAAATGAACTTTTATCAGTAGTCGGGGAATATTCAGGGGACACCGCGGACGACGTCCCCTGAAAACCTATTAAGTAATTTTATGTCCTGAGGCTTATCAGAAGGTATTGCTCATATCCTCTTCAACTCTTTCAACAACAACCTTGTCGGTTCTTGAGGTGGCAATCTTCTTCTTAAGAAGCTCGTAGTAAAGCTCCTCATCCATAGGAAGCTCAATTGTCTTGTCAAGCCAGGAGGAAAGGAAGGCGGCATTGGAGATTGTAAGGCCGTTGATACCCTCCTTACCCTGGGCAACAAGGGGCTCGCCTCTTAAGATGTGAGCGGCAAAAGCGTTCATAACGCCTACGTGCTGGTCGTTGATGCCGTCTGTCTCAACAGTTACCCATTCACCCTCAATGCTTCCGAAGCCTTCCTCGGAATTCATTGTGTATTCTGAAGTAAGTGTATTGAGAAGGAACATTCTGATTTCGCCGTTTTCACAGACAATCTTTGCTTTGTCGAGGGTGATTTCAAGTCTGTTTGTTCCGGGATAGTCACCGGTTGTTGTGATGAAGGTGCCCGTTGCACCATTAGGATATTCAACGTAGATTGAAACGTCGTCCTCAACCTCAATATCGTGCCACTTGCCCTCGTGACAGATAGCCTTTACCTTTGAGGGCATACCGCATATCCACTGCCAGAGGTCAAGCTGATGGGGACACTGATTAAGCATAACGCCGCCGCCTTCGCCGGCCGAGGTTGCAGGCCATCCGCCTGAATTATAGTAAGCCTGAGTACGGTACCAGTCAGTGATAATCCAGCTGACTCTCTTCATTTCACCGTATTCGCCCGATGCTACCATTTCTCTTACCTTACGGTAGATGCAGTTTGTTCTCTGATTGAACATAATAGCGTAAACTGGCTCAACGGACTCAGCAACCTCAATAAGCTCTCTTACCTGCTTTGTGTAAACGCCTGCAGGCTTTTCGCTCATTACGTGAAGACCGGCCTTGAGGGCTTCAATGCCGATGGGGGGATGGTCATAGTGGGGAGTAGCAATAAGAACTGCATCGCAAAGACCTGAATTTATAAGCTCGGTTGCGGTATTGAAGCATACTACACCGGGAATCTTCTCTTCGGCGCGTGCGAATTTCTTTTCATCAATATCGGCTACGCAGGTGATATCAACCTCGGGCATCATACCCTTTTCAAAGTTGTTGATGTGGCTCATACCCATATTACCGATACCGATAATACCGACTCTGACTTTTTCTGACATAAGGACATCTCCTTTATATATAATTTAACAAAATAATTATAAACGAAACCGTTTTCAATTGCAAGAGTAAATTATGTGAATTTAAGTCCCCGAAAAAGAAAAAGCTCCCCGTTTCCGAGGAGCAAAATTAATATTTATTTCATTAACCTTCTGATAACTGCTTCACAGTCAGCCTTATCCATAATCTTAGGAACAGGATAAAGGGGATTTGCCTCCTTGAGCGCACGCTCTACAATTGTGGGGATATCGTCCTCAACTATGCAGTCGAACTTGTCAGGAATGCCCATTTTTTCGTTCATTTCACGCACTGTTGCAATGAAGAGCTTTGCCTTCTGCTCGTTGTTCATACCCATTGTGGGAAGACCTGCAACGTCAGAGAGCTTTGCAAGCTTCTTGTAGGCTGAGCTTCCGTAGTAATCAAGCACGTAGGGGAGAATAACGGCATTTGCAAGACCGTGGGGAATGCCGTAGTGACCGCCGAGGTTGTGTGCAATTGCGTGAACGTAGCCGACATATGCTCTTGTGAAGGCAACGCCTGCCCAGAAGGAAGCTTCAAGCATATTTGCTCTTGCTTCAATATTCTTTCCGTCCTCGTAAGCAGTGTAGATATTGTCGAAAATCATCTTTGTGGCTCTTATAGCCGCCTTCTTGGTGCCGGGAGTGTTGCTCTTGCCGATGAAGGCTTCAACTGCGTGAGTAAGAGCATCCATACCCGTGGTTGAGGTGATGTGCTTGGGAAGACCGAGAGTAAGCTCGGGGTCAAGCACTGCAACCTTGGGAATAAGGTGATTGTCGTTGATAGCGTTTTTCTCGTGTGTAACGGGGTTTGAAACAACAGCGGCAACCGTGGTTTCAGAGCCGGTACCTGCAGTTGTGGGAACTGCAAAGAGGGGAGGCAGCTTCTTCATAACCTTGAGAACGCCTCTGAGCTGAGGAATTGTTTTGTCGGGGCGTGCGATTCTTGCACCGCAGGCCTTTGCACAGTCCATAGGTGAGCCGCCGCCGAAGGCGATGATGCCCTGACAGCCGTTTGCAAGGTAAAGCTCAACTGCATCCTCAATATTGTCGATTGTGGGGTTTGGCTGAACGCCGTCAAATACGGTGTAGGTGATGCCTGCGGCTTCAAGTGCCTCGAAAAGACCGCCAAGAAGACCGAGTGACATAAGACCCTTGTCTGTAACCACAAGTACGTTTGACAAGCCCTTCTCCTTTACAGCCTGAGGAAGCTTTTTAACAGAGCCTGCACCCTGAATAAGCTCGGGCTTGCTCCAGTCAAGAACCATTGAGCCAACGTACATAATCTTCTGATACGTACGGCAGTATGCATTGAAAAGTTTTGACATATTTTTCCTTCCTTTCAATTTTATGGATATAATTATACGCCCATTAATGATGAATTACAAGAATTATTTTACTTTATTCAGTCTGATCATATTCCAGGACATCTTTCCGAGCTTGGTCTTCATAATTTTGCCGTCAACTTCGGGAAGCTCTGCCTTTTCGGAGGGTGCAACGGGCTGAGAATCTCTTAAGTTTCTGACATATGGGTCGGTGTGCTCGATAACCGTGTGGCTTACGGGCACGAAGCCTTCAAAGTCACAGAGCTTTGTTTCAAGAACGATGTCGTCGTTGATATCACGGTTGATTGCAAAAATTGTAAGCTCCTCGCCGTCCTCGGAGAGAACTGCGGCGGTGTCAACGTCGGGAACGTCACTGTACCACTTTGTGTCGTACTTGGACGTATCAGTGATACCCTGAAGGACGTAGCCTCTGCCGTAGCGGGAAGCGAACATAAAGGGATAGAAAATTGTCTGCTTCCATGCCTTGCCGTTATCGTCGGTCATAATGGGAGCAATAACGTTTACAAGCTGAGCAAGGCAGGCAATTTTAACTCTGTCGCAGTGACGGAGAATTGAGTTGAGCATAGTTCCCACAACGAGAACGTCTGCATAATTATACACATCCTCAAGAAGGTGGGGAGCCTTTGACCATTTCTCAAATTCTGCTCCGTTGGAGTGATACCATACGTTCCACTCGTCAAAGGATATGTCGATTCTCTTCTTTGAATGGCGCTTGCCCTGAACGTAGTCGAGAGCCGCAATAACGCTTTCAATGAACTTATCTGTCTCAACGCCCTTTGCAAGGAAGTTTTCAAGATAGTTGTCGTTGTTGCCGTGGTACTGATGCATTGAAACGTAGTCAACGTGATCCCAGGCTAAATCGAGAGCTGTTGTTTCCCATTCACCGAAGGTCTTCATGCCCCAGCTGGAGCTGCCGCAGAGAACGGTCTCAATTGAGGGGTCTGTCCACTTCATAACCTTTGCTGCCTCACAGGCAACTCTGCCGTATTCGGTTGCAGTCTTAGCACCCATCTGCCAGGGACCGTCCATTTCGTTGCCGAGGCACCAGAGCTTTACATTGTAAGGATCGGCACTGCCGTTCTTCTTTCTTAAGTCACTGAGATATGTGCCGCCCTTGTGGTTGCAGTATTCAACAAGCTGTCTTGCTTCATCGGGACCTCTTGTGCCGAGATTTACTGCCATCATAGGTGCAGTGTTTGCCTCCTTGCACCATTTCATAAATTCGTCTGTGCCGAATTCGTTGGTTTCAAGTGTGCCCCATGCAAGCTCAAGTCTCTTGGGACGAAGCTCCTTAGGACCTACGCCGTCCTCCCAGTTGTAGCCCGAAACAAAGTTTCCGCCGGGATATCTGACAACGGGAACGTTCAGCTCCTTAATAAGTCCGAGCACGTCCCTTCTGAAGCCGTTTTCGTCAGCCTCGGGGTGACCGGGCTCATAGATTCCGCCGTAAACACAGCGTCCCAGGTGCTCAACAAATGAACCGTATATTCTGTCGTCGGTTTTTCCGACTCGGAATTCACTTGCGATTGTAAGCTTTGCGTATTTCATAAATATTCTCCTTATTTGTATAAAAATTCATTCAGCAACTCCTTGTTTTCATCGAAGTCAACAACGAGAACTGCCTGATAATTTTTCGTATCGTTATACCAGGTGCCGTCTGCAGGAACGGTCATCTGAGAGATGTCACCCGAAATGCAGGTGAGTGCCTTAAGAAGGATGCCGAAGAATTCGGACTTGTCTATTGAGCATTCAATTGTGCCTGCAATTTCCTTGGCGGTTTTAATGAGCTTTACGGGATTTGAGAGGGGAAGACGCTTGAGCACGAGAGAAATTACCTCTCTTTGTCTGCCGGTTCTGTAAAAATCGTCCTGACCCTTTCTGATTCTGCAGTATTTAAGGGCATTTTCACCGTTTAAGTGTATATCCGTGCCGGGCTCTGTGTCGAAGCCCTCAGCTTTAAGCGCCCTTGCTTCCTTTTCGTCAATCTCGGGAATTGTAACACCGCCCACGGCATCAATGATTTTTATGAACATATCGTAGCCGACCTTGGCGTAATCGTCAATTCTTATGCCGAAATTGGCTTCAATGGTATCGCACACAAGCTGAGGTCCGCCGTAAACGCAGGCGGCATTGAGCTTCATATAGCCGTAGCCGGGAATGCTTACGTAAGAGTCACGAAGGAAGGATGAAAGCTTGATTTCACCGTTTTTCGTGTCAAGAGACATCAGAATCATAGCATCGGAGCGTGAGGAATTTGATGTATCAAGTGTATCAATGCCCATAAGAAGCACGTTATACACGGCTGAGGAGTGAAGAAGCGCCTTTTCGTCGGTGTGCACGTTTTCGGAATATTCGCTTTTCTCGTAGTCTGAAAGCACGTAGGAAGCACCGGCGGCGCCGATTACCGTAAATGCAATTATTACTGCGAGAATAACTGATAATACCTTTTTGAAGACCTTGCTTTTCTTCTTTTTTTCAGGCTTTGCCTTGCCGTTTTTCTGCTGTCGGGGTGCAACGGCTGCGCCCGTATTAATCTTGCCGTTTTCCGTCACTATATCTCCGAAATTCATTTCTCCCGGCTTTCTTCTGAGTGAATCGGAGTCGATTTTTTCCGTATATGATGCCTGAGGCTTCGGCTTTTCCCTGTCAGGCTTTTTTGAGCTGAAATAAATATCTTCTGCCATTGGTATTCTCCTTGTATGTTCTGAAAAGAAAACTTTCCGTATACATTTTATCGTGAACGGGCACATAATACAATATTTTTTTTGAAAAAATCTTAAATTTCAGCACCAAAACAGCAAAATAGTTCTTGAAAAATGCGGACGACTTTTATATAATGTGTTTATATTTAGTTTTACGGAGTTTATTTATGTTAGGAAAAATCGTGAAAGTCAAGGTTACAAAGCCTTGCAATTATCTTGAGCTCCGTACCGGTGTCCGATATATTATCAATTACGGAATTGCTGAGGTTCAGAGCGAGAAGAAGAGCTTTACCCTCGGCGCGTATGTTCTCGGTGTCAATCACCCGGTGCGGGTATTCGAGGGGAAGATTATTGCAATACTTCGTTATAACGACAGCAAGCGCTCGGTTCTCGTTGTCGCTCCCAAGAATATGAGAAGAATTGACTATGAAATAAGAGACGTGCTTGAGTTCAACGAGCCGAGGGATTCCTATACTCTCGACTGTCTTTACGAGCACTCCTGCGGAGCAGTGGTTTTCCGCAGAATCAACGAGGAATTCCGCTTCCTTCTCATTAAAAACAGAAGAAGCAACAACTGGGGCTTCCCCAAGGGTCATATGGAAAAGGGCGAATCCCGTGAAGAAACTGCCGTCCGTGAGGTTCTTGAGGAAACGGGTCTGCATATAAATATATTACCCGGCTTCTGCAAGGATTCCCAGTATAAAATCGGTACTAAGATTGAAAAGAGGGTAGAGGTATTCTTAGCTTCTACCGAAGACACTCAGACCGTTATACAGAAGGAGGAAATCGAGGATTATATCTGGCTTCGCTACAACGAGGCTCTCGACAGACTCAAATTTGACAATGACAAGGATATTCTCATTTCCGTACGGGAATATATGCTTGAAAACGGTATCAACTAATTTTTCAGGAGTTTTTTTATGACCGAACAGCTCACTACCTGGTTTGCCTCACTTTTCAGTGATTCCGTAAGCCACGAAATCATTATTTTCCTTACGTCACTTCTTCCCGTGCTTGAATGCAGGGGCGGTATGATTCTTGCAAAGCTTTTTGAAATCAATTTCTTCAAGGCTTTTGCCATCTGCTATCTCGGAAATATGATTCCCATGCCCTTTATTCTTCTTTTCATTAAGCAGATTTTCAAATTTATGAAGAAGCACGGCATCCTCGTCGGCTTCATTGAAAAGCTTGAGGGCAAAACCGCTAAGAATGCGGATAAGGTCTTAAGATACAAGCAGTGGGGTCTTCTTGCCTTTATTGCAATTCCTCTTCCCGGAACGGGCGGCTGGACCGGCTCACTCTTTGCGGCGCTTCTCGGTATTGATTTTAAGAAGGCGCTTCCCATTGTTGCTCTCGGTGTGTTTATTGCTGACCTTATTATGTCCGTGGTAACCTACGGCGCAGGTGCAATTTTCAATTTCTGATTTACGGCTTACTAAAATAAAGGTGGTTCGTTATGAACAGATTTTACATTAAAAAAGGTGACAGCAGCTTATTGTTCATTCTGAGCATTATCAATGCTGCGCTTTTTACAGTGTGGGATATTGCTTATATCGTGTGTATTTTCCTGAGAAATGCGGCATTTGCCACTGCTCAGACAAATATGGCACTGACGGGTCAGGCTGAATATACCGTTGAGGTAACCTCACCCTTCTTCCCGGTGCTTGTTGCTATCGCTTATATTCTTCCCGTGCTTCTCGCAGTGTGGACGGTGATTCTTTACGTCACTGACAGAAAAAATAAGGAGCTTACGGATAATAAGCTTATCTTCACCGCCTTCGGTGCCGATATTCTTGCGGCAGTTCTCTGTGCCCTTGATATCACTGCAGTCCACATGATATTCTGATACTTGACAAATATTTTTATTTATAGTAAAATTCATTTCAATATAATGCTTTGACGGGAACAAGTAGCGTTTTTCACCCGATTCAAGAGAGCAGACGGCAGGTGCGAGTCTGCATCGGAAAATTCTGTGAATACATCCCTGAGCTTCGTACCGAACGGAGAAATCCCTGTAGGCTGCGGCGGCTGACAACCGTTATAATGTGCGGCTTGATTTACTTTTCAAGTCCTTAAGGGCATCTCCGTGAGGATATGCCGAAAAAAGGTGGTAACACGGATTTACGTCTGTCCTTTTACTTCAAGGGCAGACCTTTTATTTTGTAAATTATTCTGAAAGGACAATATATTATGGGAATTTACGAAGAGCTTAAGGCAAGAGGCCTTATAGCACAGGTAACAAATGAGGACGAGGTAAGAGAGCTTGTCAACAACGGCAAGGCAGTATTCTATATCGGCTTTGACCCCACTGCAGATTCACTGCACGTAGGACACTTTATGGCGCTTTGCCTTATGAAGAGACTTCAGATGGCAGGTAACAAGCCCATCGCTCTCATCGGCGGCGGCACTGCACACATCGGTGACCCCTCCGGCAGAACTGATATGCGCTCAATGATGACTAAGGAAACAATCGAGCACAACTGTGAATGCTTCAAGAAGCAGATGGAGCGCTTCATCGAATTCGGTGATGATAAGGCTATTATGGTTAATAATGCAGACTGGCTTCTTGATCTTAACTACGTTGAGCTTTTAAGAGAGGTCGGTGCCTGCTTCTCCGTTAACAATATGCTTCGTGCAGAGTGCTACAAGCAGAGAATGGAAAAGGGTCTTTCCTTCCTCGAGTTCAACTATATGATTATGCAGAGCTACGACTTCCTCGAGCTTTACAGAAAGTACGGCTGTAACCTTCAGTTCGGCGGTGACGACCAGTGGTCAAATATGCTCGGCGGCCGTGAGCTTATCAGAAGAAAGCTTGATAAGGAATCTCACGCTATGACAATCACTCTTCTTCTTAATTCCGAGGGTAAGAAGATGGGTAAGACTGTCGGCGGCGCCGTATGGCTTGACCCCAACAAGACCACTCCTTACGATTTCTATCAGTACTGGAGAAACGTTGGTGATGCTGACGTTCTCAAGTGCATCCGTATGCTTACCTTCCTTCCTCTGGAAGAAATTGACAAGATGGATGCCTGGGAGGGCGCACAGCTCAACACTGCAAAGGAAATTCTTGCATTCGAGCTTACAAAGCTCGTTCACGGTGAAGAGGAGGCAGCAAAGGCTCAGGATGCCGCACGCGCTCTTTTCTCCGATGGTGCCGCAGTAGCACCCGAGGCTCCCGTGAAGGATGAGGATTTCCGTGACGGTGCTGTTGATATTCTTACAATGCTTGTTGTTTCAGGTCTTACTCCCACCCGTTCTGAGGCTCGCCGTGCAGTTGAGCAGGGCGGTGTAACCGTTGACGGTGAGAAGATTACCGACACAAGAAAGAGCTACACCAAGGAAGAAATCGGTGAAGGTCTTCTTATCAAGAGAGGCAAAAAATCCTTCAAGAAGATTGTTTTAGGTTAATAGTAAATATTTAAGGAGCTGTCCGTCAGGATAGCTCCGTTGTTTTTAGTCTTCGGCTAATATGATTTTTCCTATTCTCCTGATTTCAACGCTCGTTCTGATTTCTACGTCCGTTATATCGCAGAGCCGAATTCCATTATTTATAATTTCACTGTAAAAGCCGTTGTCCTTAAGGTTTATTCTTCTGCCGATTCCGAAGGCATCATAGTTATACTTATAAAACACCTCGTTCAGCGTATCCGTCAGAAGTCCCGAAATTTTCTTTGCAGATGCCTCGGCTATGGTTTCCGTGTCGGATTTTGAAAGACCTCTGAAATGCTCTGACTGAAATTCGGGTATGTCGCATCTCATTTTTACGTTAATTGTGATTATTGCCCTTTCATCCTCGGTTTTAGTGCGGATATGTGTTTTGCAGTCAATAATTTCAATGGTAGCCTTGCCCTTTTCGGTGCTGACGGTGATATCCCCGTTTCTTATTTCATCGGAAATAATCATAAGCCCCAGTGTAAGCTCGGGAGATATTATAATTGCGCTTTCGTCCTTTCCGAAAACGGCAGTTCCCGAAAGCGAAACCTCCTTTCCGTCGCCGTATTCGTTATCCTTGATGTCAATAACGGGGCAGTAGGAGGAATCGGTTTCACCCATAACGGAGTTTAAGAATCTGTAAAGGGGAGTGTAGGTGTTTCTTCCCGTGTGCTTGTAGGATAAAATTGCCGCCTGCAGAATATTTCCCGCAGAGATATTCTGTCCGAAATCGGCAGACACCACCTCGGACGCCGTGTTCTTTGCAACTGCAAACAGAATATCCGTTCTCGTTGTGTATTCCCGCCTGAAAAAATCAAGGATTTCACTCAGTTTCTGTGTTGCGGCAGAAAAGCCCAGAATCAGTATTCTTGCCTGAGAAAACAAGGGAATCTGCCCCGTAATTACGGAGATGCTGTTCATTGCCATGCCTATTGTTTCACCCTGGAAGAGGTAGCATTTTGTAAGGCTCGGTGCAGAGATTGAATTTGAATCCGTGCCTGCAGAAAAGGAATCGAGCCCCTCAATTGTGACCTTGTAAAGCCCGTCGCTGTAGTCAATTCCTATGGCTTCGATTATTAGCCTTTCGTTGAGCTCCACAATCTCAATATTACTGCAGGAGGTAAGAAATATCAGTGTCAGAATCATAAAAAATGCCGTTAATTTCTTCATATCTTCAACCTCTTTTTTTTCGGCAATGACAGTGAAATTATTATGGGAATTACTATCATCAGCACTATGAAAATAACGTCGACTATCCTTGAGGAAACCGCCTCGGAAAACACTGCAACGGTACGCGACGTGAGAATATAAACCGCGAAAATTCCTGCTGTTATAAGAAAACAGACAGGGATTTTTCTTGTTTTCCCGAATCCCTGGGAAAGTGCCTTCATTCCCGTGATTATAAGATAAGAAACCTGCACGAAGGAGCAAAGCACCCATACCCCCGTCAGGATATCGTCAAGGCGCTCGAATATGCCGAATTTTGCAATGACGGTAAGTGTATACAGGGGAAAAATCTGATCGTTTCCGAATTCTCCCGTAACACCTGAAAGTACCAAAAGAATCACAGTTGAAATAATTGAAAATACAGCCGTGAATTTAATTGCGGTTTTCCCGATATTGCCGTTTATGTCGGGTGCATTCACGTGAAGCGTGAGAAGCTCAGCTGCCCTTACGCTTACGTAAAACGAAAAGCTCAGAAGCGGAGAAAGGCCTTCTGTCAGCACGGGACTCAGATTCTTATAACGGAATTCACCCGTTACGGAGACTATGATAAAAATAACACTGAGACCCAGCAGAAAAAAGAGTATCACTGAGGCTCTTCCTATAGCTTCAAGCCCCTTGAGGGAAGCGTACATTGCCGCACCTAAAAGCAGTAAGATCATAATATAAAGCTCTGAATTGGGGAACATAACCGTGCTTATAAACAGCTCGAATCTTGCCGTGCCGATGCCTGCAAACCATATAAAGGCGAGAGTATAAATAATGGCAAGAAGCCTTGAAACATGAGCGGATTTCTCACGGGTAACGGCAATAATTCCCTTGCTCCTCGTTCTTTTCAGTGTAAAAATCAGCACTATGCAATAAAGAGCTTCAAAGGCAAGCACCGTAAGTGTTGTAAGTGTTCTGTCACCCGAGGGGATATAGGCGGCAGATGGAAGCATAAAGGTAAAAAGCGAGATTATTCTGCAGAGAAAAAGAATTGAAAACATCTGCAGACTGCTTATTTTTCCGATACTCTTCATCAGAATTTCATCTCCCCGATAAGTGTTTCTCCGTTTCTGATTCTCGTCCAGCTCCGCCTTATGAGAGCATCCCTCTGCGCCCTCTTCACAAATGGAGAAACGGGTGCCGAAAAGGGAATTCCGTAGGGGGAGACTGAGCAGATATCAGTTATCATTATGCCGATGCCGAGCATTATTCCGTAAAGCCCCGTAAAGCCCCCGATGACAATAAAGCCGAATCTGAGAATTGCCACGGGCTCGTGAAGCTTTGAAATAACCGAGGAGGAAATTGCTGTCAGTGCCACTACAATGAGCATGGGTGCGGCTATAAGTCCTGCCGTTACTGCCGCGTCTCCGATTACAAGGGCTCCGACAATGCTGACCGCGTGTCCGACGGATCTCGGCATTCTCAGGCCTGCCTCACGTACAATTTCGTAAATGAAGTGTATTGTCAGTGCCTCAATCATAATGGGAAAGGGAGTTTTTCCCGTGGCGGCAGAAATGCCGAACATTATGTCCGAGGGCATAATCTCGGGATGAAAAAGGCTTATTGCCACAAAGGCTCCGGGAAGGGTTGCGGCAATTATGAAGCAGACGATTCTGAGAATCCTCATAAACACGGCGTAATAGGTGCTTGAAAGATAATCGTCCACAGCATGAAAGTAATCTACAAAAAGATAGGGCACAATAAGCGCAAAGGGTGTGCCGTCACAGATAATTCCGACTCTCCCCTGAAGAAGCATTGCGGCAAACTTGTCGGGGCGCTCCGTAATGCCCGTATCCGTAAAGAACGAGGGTCTTCTGTTGTCAAGAAAGGGACGGAGGTACCCTGAGCCCAGCACTGCCTCAAGGTCAATTTTCTGCAGTCTTTTTGTGACGGAGGAAAGAAGCTCGTCTGTAACCTTGTCGGAAATATAGCAGATAAGAACGGGTGTATTGCTTATTTTGCCGAGGGTAAGCTGCTTGATTTTCAGCTTCGGTGAGCGTATTTTTCGTCTTAAAAGAGTGACGTTATCCTTGAAGTTGTCACAGAAGCCCTCCTGAGAGCCTCTTTCGTTCTGCTCACTCTGAGGCTCGTTCACGGCGCTCTTGGGAAAGCCCTGAAAGGGGAAGGTGAGTGCCGTCGCTTCACCGTCCACAAGAAGGACGAGATTACCTGAAATTATGTCCTCTGCCGCCGTCATCGGTGTGAGTGACGGTCGCATATTGGTACCCTTGAATACGGTTTTTCTTATTTCCTCAAAGGGCTTTTCGATATCCGTTCTCTCCTCGTCCGTGAGAGGCTTTATTATGCTTTCCGTGATTTTAATTTCATCGCACATTCCGTCAAGGGTAAAAACGAAGGCAGTTCTTCCTCCGAAGATTATTTCACGGACAATAAGGTCAAAGCAGTCCGAAAAAATATCCCTTATTATTTCACAGTCCTTCACGGCATTTCCCGTAAAATACATATCCTTATGCTTATTCAAAGCCACACGTCCTTTCGTTTATTAGGTATTTCCCGATTTTCACGGGTTATACTACCCCTGAAAGGATGATTTTATGCTGATTTCGTTTGTAAGAACGGGAATTTTACTTGTTGTGATTGTATTTGCGGTTCGCATTATGGGAAAAAGGCAGATAGGACAGCTTCAGCCTGCTGAGCTTGTGGTGACGATTCTGCTCTCCGAAATGGCGGCAACGCCCATGCAGGATAACGATATTCCGATGCTCAATACCCTCGTTGCCATAGCGGTGCTCGTAAGCCTCGAAATACTTATGTCCGTTATAAGTCTTAAAAGCCGACGGGCGCGAAGCCTTCTTCAGGGAAACTCCGTTATCATCATAAGAAACGGCAAGCTTGACCCCAAGGAAATGAAAAGGCTCAGATACACTCTTGATGATTTACTTGAGGCTCTGAGGCAGAAGGACGTTTTTGATATCGGTGACGTGCAGTATGCGATTGCCGAAACAGACGGCACCCTGAGCGTACTCTTAAAGCCGGAGAAGCGCACCGTAACAGCCGAGGATATGGCAGTTGAAAGTCAGGATAACGGTCTTTCCTGCGCAGTTATAATGGACGGCGAAATCGTCCGCTCGGGCTACAGTGACTGCGGTATGAACGACAGAAAGCTCGATGACATCGTGAAAAAGGAAGGGTATTCTCCTGAAGAGATTTTTCTTCTGACAGTTGATAAATCAGGCTCCTATAATCTTATTCTCAAGGAGAATGCCGATGACTAAAAGACTTGTAGTTGCAATCGTTTTTCTTGTTCTCGCTTTTCTGTCAAGCTTGCTTGCCGTGGGAAGGGTGCACAGTGAAATTGAAGCAGTGCTTTCGGAGATTGAAGCAAATACTGATATTTATTCCTGCGCCGAAAACGTGCTCAAAATGCGAAAAACCAATGAAAGTGTGTTTTCGCTGTTTCTCAAGCACACCGATGCCGATATGATAGACAGACTGCATATTGAGCTTCGGGCGGCACTGAATAGCCGTAATGACGAAAAAATTACGTTGCTTTTAGCGGAAATTTATGCCTTTCTCACGGTCACAGATGAGGGAGAAAGGGTAAAAACCGAAAATATTTTTTAGAATAGTCTTTACTTTTTTAATATAATTATATATAATAAACTGAAATATCATTAAATGGGGTAACTATGCCCTTTTTACGGAGGTCGCCTTGTCACATATCAAAGATGCTTTTCCCGTTGTTTCCCCCGAGGAAATGCGCATTCAAAAAGAATATACCGAAAAGGTAAGGGCAATTCTTTCTGTAAAATACCCCTCCCGGAGACCCAGGGCATTCGTTCACACCTACGGCTGTCAGGGAAATGTCTCAGATTCCGAAAGAATCAAGGGTCAGCTTTACGAGATGGGCTATGATTTTACGGAGGATAAGGAGGAAGCGGATTTCGTGCTTTTCAATACCTGCGCAGTCCGTGAGCACGCTGAGGACCGCGTTTTCGGAAATGTCGGCGCCTTAAAGCCTCTTAAAATGAAGAACCGTGAAATGATAATTGCCCTTTGCGGATGTATGATGCAACAGACCCACGTGTGGGAGAGAATAAAAAGAAGCTATCCTTATGTGAATCTCGTTTTCGGTACCTTTGCTGTACACCGCGTTCCCGAAATGCTCTATAAGGTGCTGCGATCCGGCAAGCGTGTTTTTGTAACGGACGAAACAAACGGTGAAATTGCAGAGGACCTTCCCGTTTACAGAGACCGTGATTTCAAGATGTGGCTTCCCATTATGTACGGTTGCAATAATTTCTGCAGCTACTGTGTGGTGCCCTACGTTCGCGGCAGGGAAAGAAGCCGTTCACCCGAAGAGGTCATAAAGGAAGCAAAGGAGCTTATCTCTCTCGGTGCCAGGGAAATCACCCTTCTCGGACAGAACGTGAATTCCTACGGAAAGGGAAGTGCCGACGGAATCAATTTTCCGAGGCTTCTTAAAATGGTAAACGACCTTCCCGGAGATTTCAAAATCAGGTTTATGACCTCACACCCCAAGGACTGCACAAGGGAGCTTCTTGATACAATGGCAGCCTGCAGTAAGGTTGCAAGGCATCTTCACCTTCCTTTCCAGTCGGGCAACAACCGTGTGCTTAAGAAAATGAACAGAGGCTACACCCGTGAGGAATACATTGAGCTTATAAAATACGGAAAATCGGTTATGCCCGACCTTTCCGTAACAAGTGATATTATCGTGGGCTTCCCCGGTGAAACCTATGATGAATTCTGCGATACACTCTCTCTTATCAAGGAAGTGAAATTCACCTCACTCTTCACCTTCATTTTCTCACCCCGTCACGGCACGAGGGCTGAAAAAATGGACGACCCCGTACCCTATTCCGAAAAATCAAAATGGTTTTCAGAGCTTCTGAAGCTTCAGGAAAAAATCGCCGCCGAGCGTTGTGCTTCAATGGTGGGAAAGACCTACGAGGTTCTCGTTGAGGGAACAACCAAGGAAGCCGACGGCAGGCTTACGGGCAGAACAGACGGCAATATCAATATAGATTTCGAGGGAGACGAGTCTCTTATCGGCTCCTACATAAAAGTAAGGGTTACAAAGGCACTCAACTGGATTCTTTCAGGTGAGGCAGTAATATAAAATCAAATTTGAACGGAGAAAAACAAAATGGACGTTATCAGCGCAACAAGAGAATTAGGCAAAGCTATTCAGGCAGACGAAAGATATCTTGCCTTCCGTGAGGCACAGAAGGCAAATGAAGAGGATATAGAGCTCAACGGTCTTATAGGCAAGCTCAACCTTATTCAGCTTTCCTATCAGAACGAATCTCAGAAGGAAGAGCCCGATACAAAGAAGCTTGAGGGCTACGACAGCGAATTCAGAGCAATCTACGGTCAGATTATGCTCAACGAAAATATGAGAAGATACGAAGAAACAAAGAATGCCGTAGACGAAATGATGAACTACGCTATTCAGCTTCTTACTCTTGCAGTAAACGGTGAAGACCCCGAAACCTGCGAGCCCAAGGCACAGGAAGAGGGCTGTACAGGCAACTGCGCATCCTGCGGAGGCAGCTGCGGTTGATTGACCGACTGACTTAAATCAATTTTATTTGCAAGGAAGTTTTAAGATGGCTGAATATACGCCTATGATGAGGCAGTATTTCAAAATTAAAGAACAGTATCAGGACGCTCTGCTTTTTTACCGTCTCGGTGACTTTTACGAAATGTTTTTCGAGGATGCGAAAACGGCTTCAAGAGAGCTTGAGCTTGTGCTTACGGGCAGGGACTGCGGTCAGGAGGAAAGAGCACCTATGTGCGGAATTCCCTTTCATGCCGCCGAAACCTACATCGCACGTCTTGTTGCAAAGGGCTATAAGGTAGCCGTTTGTGAGCAGACCGAGGACCCGGCGCAGGCAAAGGGCATCGTAACCCGTGACGTTATAAGAGTCCTTACCCCCGGCACCGTAACCGAAAGCATAATGCTCGATGAAGAGAGGAATAACTATCTCGCATCGGTTTATCTCGGTGTCAGTGCGGCAGGTATGTGCTTCTGTGACGTATCGACCGGTGAATTATACGTAAGCACCGAGGTCGGCGGCTCTCTCAGTGATAAGATTATAAACGGACTTGCCCGTTTTGCTCCCTCCGAGCTTCTGTGTAACGATATGCTCACGGGTGACAAGACTATAAGAGCCTACGTTTCAAGAAAGACGGATATCCTTGCTTCCGTAAGAAAGGAAGAGGCTTATGCCGATGCAAGGGACATTGCCGAAAAGCACTTCGGACAGACTGTTTCCGAAATAGGGCTTGCAGATTCCCCCGAAACCGTAAAGGCACTCGGCGGTCTTCTTATCTATCTTTATTCAACTCAGAAAAACTCCCTTGCCAACATTACCGATATCAAGGTCTATAACGACGAAAAATATCTCTCCCTCGGTGCCGTAACAAGAAGAAATCTTGAGCTTACGGAAACTGAAAGAAGACGTGAGAAAAAGGGCTCACTTCTCTGGGTGCTTGACAAGACGAAGACCGCAATGGGAAAAAGACTTCTCAGAAGCTGGGTCGAGCAACCCCTTATAAATCTTTCAGGCATCATTTACCGTCAGAATGCAGTTGAGGAGCTTTATGAGCTCACACAGCTGAGAGTCGGCATCACCGATGCTCTTAAGGGTATAAACGACCTTGAAAGAATTACAACGAGAATAGTTTACGGCTCTGCAAATGCAAAGGAATTAAGAAGCCTTTACGCTACTGCCTCGGCGCTTCCCGAAATCAAGGGAATGCTTGAGAGCGTCAGAAGCACAATGCTTCGCGATACCCGTGACAAGCTCGATACCCTCGATGAAATCAAGGAGCTGATTGAAGCATCAATTGTTGAGGATCCGCCCTTCTCCGTAAGAGAGGGAAATATGATCTGCGACGGCTACTGTCAGGAGCTTGACGAGCTTCGTGTCATCGTAAACGGCGGTAAGGATTTCTTAAGCCGTATAGAAGCCGAGGAGCAGGAGAAAACGGGCATCAAAAAGCTTAAAATCGGCTACAACCGTGTTTTCGGCTACTATATTGAGGTGCTCAATTCCTTCAAGGAATACGTTCCCGAGCATTACATAAGAAAGCAGACCCTTTCAAACTGCGAAAGATATATCACTCCCGAGCTCAAGGAGCTTGAATCCAAGGTTCTCGGTGCTCAGGAAAGAATCACAAAGCTTGAATACGAGCTTTTCTCTGACATCAGAACAAGAATTGCCGATGCTCAGTTCAGACTGAGAAACACGGCATCAGCACTTGCAACACTTGATGCTCTGTGTTCTCTCGCACACGTGGCACAGAACAACAATTACGTCCGCCCCGAGGTCAATATGGGTGACGTGATTGATATTAAGGACGGCAGACACCCCGTCGTTGAAAAATTCCTTGACGATGCTCCCTTTGTTCCCAACGATACCCTTCTTGACGGTAATGAAAACCGCTCGGCTATCATCACGGGTCCCAATATGGCAGGTAAGTCAACCTTTATGCGACAGACCGCTGTTATCGTGCTTATGGCGCAGATGGGCTCCTTTGTTCCTGCAAGAAAGGCAACAATCGGCATCGTTGACAGCATTTTCACTCGTGTTGGTGCTTCCGACGACCTTGTAGGCGGTCAGTCAACCTTTATGACTGAAATGAGTGAGGTTTCATCAATCCTTGCCAACGCCACATCAAAAAGCCTTATTATACTTGACGAAATCGGACGAGGCACCTCTACCTACGACGGTATGAGCATTGCCCGTGCGGTGCTTGAATACGTTACCGATAAAAAGAAAATCGGTGCAAAAACACTTTTCGCAACTCATTACCACGAGCTTACAGAGCTTGAAGGCACGCTTCCGGGTGTGAAGAATTACAATACCTCCGTAAAGAAGAGGGGAGACGATATCACCTTCCTCAGAAGAATCGTCAGAGGCTCTGCAGACGGAAGCTACGGTATTGAGGTTGCAAAGCTTTCAGGTATTCCCTCAAGCGTGGTTTCACGCGCTAAGGTAATCCTTAAGGAGCTTGAGGAAAACGGTGCGGTGACAACCGTTGTGAAAGCTGCTCCCGAGGCTCCCAAGCACGAGGAAGAAATGCAGTTCGGAATGTTTACGGGCTCAAATAACGAGCTTTTAGAGGAAATAAAAAGCCTCGACGTAAACACTCTGACACCCATTGAGGCATTACAGAAGCTTTACGAGATAAAGAAACGAATTATTTAACCTACGGAAAGGAGAGTCGGGTATGCCGAAAATCAACGTTCTGCCAAAAAACGTGGCAGAGCTCATAGCAGCAGGCGAGGTTGTGGAGCGCCCGTCCTCCGCCGTTAAGGAAATGCTTGAAAATTCCATTGATGCAGGTGCTACGGCTGTAACCGTTGAAATCAAGAACGGTGGTATAAGGTATATCCGTGTTACGGATAACGGCTGCGGTATCCACCGTGAGGACGTAAGAACCGCATTCATAAGCCACGCTACAAGTAAGATAAGCACGGGCGAGGACCTTGATGCTATTTTTACTCTCGGCTTCCGCGGTGAGGCACTTCCCTCAATTGCCGCTGTTTCCCGTCTTTCAATGATGACGAGAACTGAGGACGAGGAAACGGGAACTGCCATTGAAATTCACGGCGGTGAGGAAATCTCCTTTGATGAAACGGGCTGTCCCGTGGGAACCACCGTTATCATAAGAGACCTGTTTTTCAACACCCCTGCACGTATGAAATTCCTTAAAAAGGATATGACTGAGGGTACTTACGTTTCGGATGTGACCGCAAAGGCGGCAATTTCACATCCCGAGGTAAAATTCACCCTTATAAAGGACGGTAAGACCGTGCTTTCAACTCCCGGAAACGGCAGACTTCTCGATACAGTATTTTCCGTTTTCGGAAAGGATATTTCCGACAGTCTTATCCCTGTTGACTACGAATATAACTCATTTAAGATAAAGGGCTTCATTTCACGTCCCCTTAATAACAGACCCAACAGAAATATGCAGTATTTTTACGTAAACGGAAGATACGTGCGCATTCCCGTTGCCTCTGCCGCACTTGATGAAGCCTACAAAAACTCAATTATGGTGGGAAAATTCCCCGTCTGCTTCCTGTTTATTGATTTACCTGCAGGAAAAATTGACGTAAACGTTCATCCTGCCAAGACTGAAATCCGTTTTTCGGAGGATTCCAAGGTCTTTGAAGCCGTTTTCTATTCGGCAAAGTCCGCACTCAATAAGGGTGACACCGCAAGACCTGAGGTTACTCTTCGCGAAAGACGAGATATAACGGCAAAGCCCCTTCCCACAGCCGAGCAGCTGAGCTTTCAGAGGGCGGCTGTTACGGAGAAGAAGGAAAGCGCTCCCGTTATTTCCGAAAGGCCTCACGTAAAAGCAGAATTTGAAGCAAAATCCCCCGAAATTATAAAGGTAAATCCCGTTGTGTCTTCTCCTTCAGTTGTAGAAAAGAAGGATACGGCTCCCGTAAAGGCGCTCAGTGCCGAAGGTCCTTCCGAAGCAGCAAAGCCCGAAAAGACGGAAAGCACCCCCACGGTCTTCAGACCCTTTTCGGTGCCCGCCTCTCCCGTTTACAGTACCTTCAGGGATACATCAGCTCCCATTGAGAACAGAACTCCCAGGGAGGTTGTGGCAGAAAGAAACAAGAGCTTCGTTTCATATTCTGCTCCCGTTTCAAGACCTGCTTCAATTGATATAAGTGCTGACGACGATATTCCCGTTGTTACAGAAAAAGCACCTGCTGAAAAGAACGAATACAGAATCGTCGGTGAGGTGTTCAGAACCTACATTCTCGTTGAGCAGGGCGAAAAGCTGCTGATTATTGACAAGCACGCCGCTCACGAAAGAATGATATTCAACACCCTTTCAAAAACCGATTTTTCTCAGGATTCACAGCTTCTTCTCCTGCCCGTTAGCGTAACACTTTCAGCAAAGGAATATGCGGCTGTTATAGAAAATCTTGAGGTTTTCCGCAAGGGCGGCTTTATGGTTGATGATTTCGGTGACGGTGCCGTTGTTGTGCGAGGCTTCCCCCTTGTGCTTTCTAAGGAGGATATCCCTCTTATCATCACTGAAATGGCAGGGGAGCTTCTTAAGGGAAAAACAAAGCCCGTGCCCGAAAAGCTTCAGTGGCTCTACCACTCCGCATCCTGCCGTGCCGCAATAAAGGCAGGGGATGCACTCAAGGAGGAAGAAACCTCGGCTTTCGTAGAAAAGCTTCTCGCAGATGAAAGCATCCGCTACTGCCCCCACGGCAGACCCGTTATGTACGAGCTTTCAAAGCACGAAATAGAAAAACAGTTCGGAAGAGTATAAATGTCAGATTTAATTAATAAAATTCCCGTAATTGCAGTTGTAGGCCCCACGGCATCGGGTAAAACCGCTTTTTCCGTAGCACTTGCAAGGGAAATCGGTGCGGAAATCGTTTCTGCCGATTCAATGCAGATATATAAGGGTATGGATATTGCCTCGGCAAAGCCCACTTACGAGGAAATGCAGGGTGTACCCCATCACCTTATAGATTTTCTTGACCCCTCGGTTACCTACAGCGTCGCAAGATACATAAAAGATGCAACAGATGCTATAAACGATATTCATTCCCGCGGTAAGAAGGTCATTATCTGCGGCGGTACCGGGCTTTACGTTGATTCACTTTTAGGAAACATTGTTTTCGACGAGCAGCCCGATAACACCGAAATGAGAAATTCTCTTCGTCTTCGCCGTGAAAAGGAGGGTATTGAGGCACTTTTCAACGAGCTTCGTGAGATAGACCCCGAAACCGCTGATTCACTTCACATAAATAATGAGGGCAGAGTGCTCCGTGCTCTTGAAGCCTATTATCTTACGGGTGAAAAACCGTCGGTGCTCCGTGAGCGATCAAGAAGTGTTCCCACTCCCTATAACAGTCTTTATTTCTGCCTGAATTACAAGCACCGTGAAATCCTTTACGACAGAATGAACCGCCGTGTTGATATTATGCTTGAAAACGGTCTTGCCGAGGAGGCACGTGAATATTTCAGACTGTCTCCCGAAAATACCTCGGCTCAGGCTATAGGACACAAGGAAATTGCAGGCTATCTCAGAGGTGAAATCACACTCGCAGAAGCAGCAGACAATCTTAAAAAGGCAACAAGACATTACGCTAAACGACAGCTTACGTGGTTCAGACGTAATGAAAATATAAGAAGCATTTACTGTGACAGCTTTGAAGACCTTGACGAAATGCTCGCTTTCGCAGTAAGTCAGATTGAAGAATCAGGAATTTATAAGGCAGGTGAAGCTCTTGGATAAGAAAAAGCATATAAATACCAATATTGATATAGAGATCAAATCTCCTACAGTTAAAAAGATTCTTGCCGTAGTGTTCATTCTCGTGCTGATGTTTGTAATCATTTATCCCATTTTTGCTCTTGAAGGCTCTCAGGTGGTAATGAAAACACAGACGGCAGTAACAAGAACGGTTTATGAAACCATTGACACCATGGGCTTTGCCGTAAGAAAAGAGGTTCTTATTGACAACAGCTTTTCGGGTGCGGTGGTTCCTGCAGTCGATAACGGCTCTAAGGTTGCAATAGGTGACACGGTTGCAAATATTTACGCCTCCGAATCCGCCGCAGTTGCCGCCTCAAGGCTCAGAGAAATAAAGGATGAAATTGAATACTATAAGTCAATTGAAATCAGCAAGGGCGCAACACCCGGTGCAGATATCGGGGTTTATAAAAACTCGGTTGCAGATTCACTGTTTGCACTGAGCGAGGCAGTTGAATCCGATTCCTTGTCCTCGGTTTATGACCTCTCAAGAGGACTTCGCGAGGCAATAATGAAAAAACAGTCCGCAACGGGTGAGGAGATTGACGTTTCACCGAAGATTTCTTCCTTGCAGGCTGAATACGATTCGCTGAAAATCACAGCAGGCACGGGCTCAGCCGTAACTGTATCTCAGGCAGGCTATTACGTTGATTCGGCAGACGGCTTCGAGACAGCGGCTGATTACGACACAATCTGCTCATATAAGGCCGCCGACACCGAGGCGCTGCTCAATGCCACGGCAGGTGCTGTTTCAGGCAGTAATGTCGGAAAGCTTATAACAGACTTCAACTGGTATCTTGTTTTCAACACAACGGTTGAAAAGCTCGGTAACAAGGTAAGAGGCTCATATGTTACGGTTATGTTCGGTAACTCGAGTGCAGCTGACCTTAGAATGGAAATTGAATCCGTAAACGTTACGGAGGGCAGTAATATACTTACTGTTGTTCTTCGCAGTAACGTTATGAATGAAGAAATTGCAGCCTTAAGACACGAGGCGGTTAAAATAAGAGTTGATTCCGTTGAGGGTATTGCCGTTGACAGAATGGCACTCAGAACCGTAGACGGTGAAAAGGGAGTCTACGTAAAGGAAGGAAATCTTGTCAACTTCAAGAAGGTGCAGATTATTTATTCCGATGCAAACATCGTTCTTTCCAAGCCTCAGCCCCTTGACGATTCTTATCTTGCAGTTTACGATGAAATGATACTGGAGGGAACTGATTTATATGACGGAAAGCTTCTTACATAATCAGGATCTCTCATATCTTGATGAAAATTACAAAAGAATATCGGACCTTTTAGCTGAAGCCGCCGTGAAAAGCGGACGCTCTCCCGAAGACGTAAGGCTTATGGCGGTCACCAAAACACTGGCACCTGCCCCTATAAACTATATGACACGGCTTGGTGTGAAGCTTATCGGTGAAAATAAGGTTCAGGAGCTTCTCGGAAAGCTCGAATTTCTTGATACCCAGGATGTTGAAAAGCATATTATCGGACACCTGCAGTCAAATAAGGTAAGAAAGATAATTGACGTTGTATCTATGATACAGTCGGTTGACAGTCTTTCGCTTATTGATGAAATTTCAAGGCAGTGTACTCTTCATAATAAAACCATGGAGATTCTCCTTGAGGTAAATATCGGGGAAGAGGAAGCAAAAACGGGTCTTCCCGTTGAATTGCTTCAGGAATGTGCTCATAAGGCGGCTGAAGCCGAAGGAATAGTCCTTAAGGGGCTTATGTGTGTTCCGCCCGTCTGTGATGAAAATGAAGCAAGACGCTACTTTGAAAAAACAAGACGTCTTTATGAGGATACCTCTTCGTCACTAAGAGGTAAAGCAGAGCTTTCCGTGCTATCAATGGGAATGTCCTCTGACTTTGTACCTGCAATCCTCGAGGGTGCAACCCTTGTCCGCGTAGGCTCGGCTCTCTTCGGACAAAGGCGCTACTGACGTGAATAATTATAATGTATATATATGAAAGGAATAAAAACAATGGGACTTACAGATAAGATTAAAAAAGCACTGAATATTGATGAAGGATATTTTGACGAGGAAGACGGCGAGCTTGATTATGAGCCTGCACAGAAAGAAAGTGCACGCTCTGCTTCTCAGGAAAGAAGACAGTCACCAGCTCCTCACGGCACAAAGGTTGTTGATATCCACACAACCGCAAAGCTTCAGGTAGTTCTTAAAACTCCCGATAATTTCGATGATGCAACTGCAATTGCAGACGAGCTTCTTGATAAGAGAACCGTAGTTCTCAATCTCGAAAACACTCCCAAGGAGCATGCAAGCAAGCTTCTTTGCTTCCTCAGCGGTGTTGCTTACGCCAACGGCGGCAAGCTCAAGAAGATTGCTAACAACACTTACATCATCACTCCTTATAACGTTGACGTTATGGGCGACCTGCTTGATGAGCTCGAAAGCAACGGAATGTTTTTTGTTTAATAAATAACAGCTTTATGATAATGAGGAAAGGATGCGAATATTATGCTCACTCCCGCACAGCTTAAACAGATAGAACTCAAAAGACTTGAAGGTGATACCTATTCATCCGATGACGTTGATAAGGTATTGTCTTCCGTAATAGCAAACTATGAAGAGGTTTTCGAGGAAAACGGCAATCTTATCAGAAAGTTAAGTGTTCTTGCCGCTAAGCTCGACGAATACAGAAAGGACGAAAACGTTCTCCGTGACGTTCTTCTCAATGCTCAGAAGAGTGCTGATCTCGTAATTGCAAATGCACAGTCTCAGGCTGATGCAATTATTGTTGATGCAAATGCAAAGGTTGCCGAAATCGTTCAGAAGGGCGAAGGCATCATTGACAGTGCAAACGTTAGGGCAGAAAAAATCACTGCTGCAGCTGAGGCTGAATATACAAGCATTATTCAGTCTGCAAAGGTAATGGCAGACGGTTATCTTGCCGCTGCAAGAGAATCAGCCGCTTCCGTTGAAGCAGAGGTTGAATCCTCTGTTAACGAGCTTCTCAGCGACTGTGACGATAAGGCAGCAAAGCTCCTTGAAGAGGCAAAGGCAGAGGCTGAGGCTCAGATTAACGATGCAAAGCAGGTTGCAGACGCTCTCAAGAGCGGAGCCGGTGCTGAGGGTGATCAGATTATTGCTGAAGCCAGACTCAAGGCAGATGAGCTTACCCGTGCCGCTGAGGAATATTCAGAATCTCTTATAAACAACGCAAAGGAGCAGGCTGACGCTCTTATAAAGAAGGCAGAGGCTGACACTCAGGACGTTGTTGTACGCGCTAAGGAAAATCTTGAAACTGCAAAGATTACCTCTACTCAGCTTATTGA
The DNA here is from genome assembly GCA_045651625.1 of Acutalibacteraceae bacterium. Classification (GTDB taxonomy): domain Bacteria; phylum Bacillota; class Clostridia; order Oscillospirales; family Acutalibacteraceae; genus RUG806. The sequence continues at coordinate 30,892 of JAZRST010000080.1, forward strand.
CGAGGCTGAAAACCGTGCAGTACAGATGGTTGAAGAGGCTAAGAAGCAGGCTGACGAGCTTAATAAGGTCAGCACACATAACTCCTTTATGTATATTGAAGAGGCAAAGAGCCGTGCAGAGGCAGAGGTTGCCGCTATCAAGGAGGGTGCCGCCAAGGAAGCCGAAAATGCAAAGATTAATGCAGAAGCAATCCTTCACGAGGCTAAGGTTATGGGTGAAGAAATTCACTTTACTGCAAGAAGAGAGGCAGAAGAGCTTCTTGAAGCCGCAAAAATCAAGGCTCAGCAGATTGTTTCTGAAGCAGAAAGCACCGTAAAGACAGCTCTCAGCGATGCAGACGCTACGGTTGAAGCAATTCTTGCCGCTGCTAAGGCTCAGAGTACCGCAATACTTGACAGCGCTGACATTACTGCTCGCACAAAGGTATTTGATGCAGACAAGAATGCTGATGCAATGATGAAGGATGCAGGCACAAAGTCTGCTGAAATGCTTTCAGGTGCAAAGCACGAATGTGAAAGAATGACCTCCCTTGCAACTAACCTCAAGGTTAAGCTTGTTGACCTCATCACAACTGTTGAACAGAATTATCATATTGTACAGAGCCAGTCCGTACAGCTCAGAGAAAGCCTTGAAAAGCAGGTTAAGGCAAGTGAAGAAATGCTTGCCGCACAGAAGTCTGCTCTTGCAGTTCTTCCCGCATTCGAGGAGAATGACGACGTATTCCAGATTAACGTTGACGCTTATCTTGAGCCCATCGCCAAGGACGTTGACGTTATAAAGATGCTTTCAATTTACGGTCTTTACAAGGAAAGAGAGGTTGAAGCTGATACCTCTGTTCTTGAAAAGTCCAGAGTTTATACCGACGGCGCTCCCGTTTCCAAGGCCGCAGAAAAGATTGAAACAATCTTCACCGGTAAGGAAAAGTCCTCAGATTTCGACGTTGAAAAGTTCATTGAAGCCAATGACAACGCTACAGATTTCTCCGACAAGCAGCTTAGTGTAAACGAAGAGGAGGCTCCTGCTCCCGCTCAGGAGGAGGATCTTGTGTTCACTACAGGCGTTGATTATTCAACTGATGATTTCTCTGTTATTGCTGACAATCTCAGAACTGCCATCAACGACGTTATTACCGATAAGAATGCCGATATCGACAAGGATGCTTACATTTCCCTTGAGGAAGAGCACCTTCCCGAAATTCCCGAAAAGGAAGCAGAGGACGATTTCTCTGATTTCGGTGACGATTTCTCGGATTTCTCAGAAATTACCGACGACGAAAAAAGCGATGATGCAGAAGCTGATGCTTCCTCTGATGAAAAGGCTCCCATAAACAGCTTCGATATCGACTTTTCCGCCTTCGAGGATTTTGATATGGATGAAAAGCAGGAAGAAAAGCCTTCAATCTTCAGAAAAAAGGGCAAAAAGGGTAAAAAATAAATCACTCAGTGAGGCTAAACGTGATTAAATATACTAAGAAGAATTTACTTGTTTCAGCCGTTCAGCTTGCAGGCATTGCAATTCTTGTTGCTGTTGATCTGCTCATAAAGGACGTTGTTCTTGACAATATTGCTCTTTATGAAAAGGTTGATTTTATCAAGGGGCTTTACGGCTGGACGTATATACAGAATACGGGTGTTGCCTGGGGTATGTTTGACAGTAATCCTCAGCTTCTCTCCGTTGTGACGGGTGTAATTATCGCAATCGGTCTTATATATCTTGTTCTGCCGTTCAGGCGCCCTGCCGCTTATAATATCTTTATTCCCATAATTATTGCGGGCGGACTTGCAAATATGATTGACCGTATTATGAGAGGCTTCGTTGTTGACTACATTGAAACTCTCTTCATTGAATTCCCCGTTTATAATTTTGCAGACTGCCTTGTTTGTGTCGGTGCATTTTCTCTTGTTTTCTATCTTATTTATGAGATTATAAGAGATACCAAGGCAGAAAAGCTTAAAAAGCAGGGCGGTGCAGCTCATAATGAATGAGATTGTATTTGAAATAACCGCAGAAAATCAGGGGGAGAGGCTTGATAAGCTCATTTCCCTTGAGGAGGCTTCCTTGTCACGCTCTGCAGTGCAGAAGCTTATAGACGAGGGCAAGGTAACCGTTAACGGAAAAACCGTTACAAAAAGCCTTAAGCTTAAAACGGGTGATGTGGTTTTTCTCGAAATTCCCGACCCCGTTGAGCTTAAAGCCGAGCCTCAGGATATCCCTGTTGAAATAGTTTTTGAGGACGACGAGCTTCTTGTTGTCAATAAGCCGAGAGGAATGGTTGTGCATCCTGCTCCCGGGAATCCCGACGGAACACTTGTGAATGCACTGCTGTTTCACTGCAAGGGCAGGCTTTCATCTATTAACGGTGTTATCCGACCCGGCATCGTCCACAGAATAGATAAGGACACCTCGGGGCTTCTTATTGTGGCAAAGAATGATGCATCCCACGCCCATCTTGCCGCTCAGATTAAGGAGCACAGCTTCAGAAGACAGTATTTTGCCGTTGTTACGGGTAAAATGCCCGATGATAAGGGGACGATTAATATGCCCCTCGGCCGCTCAAGGAACGACAGAAAAAAGCAGGCTGTCAACGGTCTTAATCCCCGAAATGCCGTAACTCATTATGAAGTGCTTGAGCGTTTTCAGGGCTTTGATTACTGCAGGTTCTCGCTCGAAACGGGCAGAACTCATCAGATCCGTGTTCACTGCTCGGCTCTCGGACATCCCATAGTGGGTGACGGAGTTTACGGACAGCCGAAGAATCCCTTCGGACTTGAAGGTCAGTGCCTTCATGCCGCAGTTATCGGCTTTATTCATCCGAAAACAGGGGAGTACCTTGAGTTCAGCTCACCGCTTCCCGAATACTTTACAAACGTATTAAACAAGCTAAAAAATTAAGGAGTGCTTTTTATGGAAAACACAGAAAAGAAACTGTTAAAACTCAAAGCCGCCAACATAAGAAAGGGTATTATCGAAAGTACCTTCAACGCTAAAAGCGGTCATCCCGGCGGATCTCTTTCAATAGCAGATATTCTTTCATATCTCTATTTCAGAGAAATGAAGGTTGATGTCACCAATCCCCGTTGGGAAGGCAGAGACAGACTTGTTCTCTCAAAGGGTCACGCGGCTCCCGCTTTATATGCGGCTCTTGCCGAAAAGGGCTTTTTTCCCGTTGAGGATCTCAAGACCTTAAGAAAATCAGATTCTTATCTTCAGGGACATCCCAATATGAACTACGTTCCCGGTGTTGATATGAGCACGGGCTCACTGGGTCAGGGCATTTCCGCCGCCTGCGGCTTTGCTCTTGCTTCCAAGATAGAAGGCAATCCTTACAGAGTATATGCAATTCTCGGTGACGGTGAAATCGAAGAGGGTCAGGTATGGGAGGCATGTATGTTTGCCGCCGCTAAGAAGCTTTCCGCTCTTACGGTTATCGTAGATAACAACAATCTTCAGATTGACGGCAGTGTTGAAGAGGTTAACTCTCCTTATCCCATTCCCGAAAAGTTCACAGCCTTCGGCTTCAACGTAATTGAAATCTGCGGCCACTGCTTCGATGAAATCGAAAAGGCGGTTGAAGAGGCAAAGGCCTGCACGGATAAGCCCACGGCTATCATTATGAAGACCGTAAAGGGCAAGGGTGTTTCCTTTATGGAAAATCAGGTTTCCTGGCACGGCAGTGCTCCCAATGCAGAGCAGTATGCCGCCGCTATGGCAGAGCTTGATGCAGTAATTGAAGAGCTCAATAAATAAGAGGAGGAAGAAACAATGGCAGACGTAATCAAAACAGCTACAAGAGACGCCTACGGTAAGGCTCTCGCAGAGCTTGGTGAAAAGAATGAAAAGCTTATAGTGCTTGATGCTGACCTTGCGGCAGCAACGAAAACGGGTATGTTCAAGAAGGTCTTCCCCGAAAGATTCTATGACTGCGGTATCGCAGAGGGCAATATGATGGGTATTGCCGCAGGTCTTGCCGCTTCAGGCTACACCGTATTTGCAAGCTCCTTTGCAATGTTTGCGGCAGGCAGAGCCTTTGAGCAGATAAGAAATACAATCGGTTATCCCCATATTAACGTTAAAATCGGTGCAACTCACGCAGGTATCTCCGTAGGTGAGGACGGTGCCAGCCATCAGTGCTGTGAGGATATTGCTCTTATGAGAACTATCCCCGGAATGACTATTCTCAATCCTGCAGACGACGTTGAAGCAAGACTTGCAGTATTTGCTGCAGCAGAGCACGACGGTCCTGTATATATGCGCTTCGGCAGACTTGCAGTTCCGAGAATTTTTGACGAAAATTATAAGTTTGAAATCGGCAAGGGCGTTTACCTCAACGAGGGTACAGACGTTACAATCATTGCAACGGGTCTTATGGTAGAGCGTGCAATGCAGGCAGTTGAGCTTCTTAAGAACGAGGGTATTTCTGCGGCTCTTATCAATATGGCAACAATAAAGCCTATCGATAAGGATATTATCCTTGATGCCGCTAAGAAAACCGGCTGTATCGTAACGGCTGAGGAGCACAGCGTAATCGGCGGTCTCGGCTCAGCGGTTGCTGAGGTGCTCAGTGAAGCATATCCCGTGCCCGTAACAAGAGTAGGCGTTGAAGACGTATTCGGAAAATCAGGTCCTGCTCTCGAGCTTCTCGAAATCTACGGACTGAATGCTGAAAACATTGCCGCAAAGGCAAAGAAGGCAATTGAACTCAAGAAATAAGAGGTGTGATTATGTCATTAATCTATGATGAAGCTAAAAAACTCTATGCAGGCATCGGCATTGATACCGACGAAGCAATAAGGAAGCTTTCCGCTGTTTCTCTGTCCCTTCATTGCTGGCAGGGTGACGACGTAGGCGGCTTTGAGGCATCAGGCGAGCTTACGGGCGGTATTCAGGCAACCGGTAATTACCCCGGTAAGGCAAGAAATATGGAAGAGCTTATGGCTGATATCGATAAGACTCTCTCTCTTGTTGGCGGTAAGCACAGAATCAATCTTCACGCGATTTACGCCGATTATTCCGACGGTGTCGTATCCCGTGACAAGCTTGAGCCCCGTCATTTTGACAAATGGATTGAGTTTGCAAGGGAAAGAGGTCTCGGAATTGATATTAATCCCACTCTTTTCTCGCATCCCTTAGCGGCTGACGGACTTACACTTTCTCATCCCGATGAAAAGGTAACACGCTTCTGGATTGACCACTGCAAGGCTATAAGAAAAATCGGTGCTTACATCGGCGAAAAGCTCGGTACTCCTTGTCTTAACAACATCTGGATTCCCGACGGCTTCAAGGAAACTCCTGCTGACAGAACAAGTCCCCGTGCAAGACTCAAGGCTTCACTTGACGAGATTCTTTCAGTAAAATATAACCCCGGATATCTTGTGGATTCCGTTGAATCCAAGGTCTTCGGTATCGGTGTTGAATCCTACACAGTAGGCTCACACGAATTCTATATGAATTATGCCGCAAGGAACGGCTGTATGTGTCTTCTTGACAACGGTCATTTCCATCCCACAGAAAGTGTTGCCGATAAAATTCCCTCAATGCTTCTTTTTGCTGACAAGGTTGCTCTTCACGTAACGAGAGGCGTCCGCTGGGACTCCGATCACGTTGTAGGCTACACTGACGAATTAAAGGAAATTGCAAAGGAAATCGTAATAGCAGGTCCCGAAAAGGTTATTATCGGTCTTGACTATTTTGATGCAAGCATAAACAGAATTGCCGCCTGGGTAATGGGTATCAGAAATATGCAGAAGGCACTTTTAGGTGCAATGCTCACTCCCAATGAAAAGCTTTCCGCTTTACAGAACGAAGGAAATTTTACAGAAATGTTCGTTCTTTCCGAGGAAGCAAAGTCCTATCCCGTAGGCGTTATCTGGGATAAATTCTGTGAAATCAATAACGTACCCGTAAGAGAAGACTGGTACAATGAAGTTAAGGAATACGAGAACACGGTTCTTGCTGAAAGGAAGTAAAATAATATGAATAACGTACTTGAACTCAAGGCAGTAGCAAAATTTGTTGACACCTGCAATCAGTCCTGGCTTAAGGGCTGGAACGAAAGAAACGGCGGTAATATGTCCTACAGAATGAAGGACGAGGAGGTAGATGCAATAAAGCACCTTTTCTCCGATAAGAGCGAATGGAAGAGCATCGGCATTACCGTTGACAATCTTGCAAACGAATATTTCACCGTAACGGGCAGCGGCAAGTTCTATATGAACGTGAAGAACGAGCCCGAAAACAACATCTGCATCGTAAAGATTGACGAAAAGGGTGAAAACTACAAAATTGTATGGGGTCTTAACGAGGGCGGCGTACCTACAAGTGAATTCCCCACACACCTTCTCAACCACTCAATCAAAAAGGAAAAGACCAACGGCCGTCACCGTGTAATTATGCACGCTCATCCTGCTAATATCATCGCTCTTACCTTCCTTCTTCCTCTTGAGGATAAGGTATTCACACGCGAAATCTGGGAAATGATTACAGAATGTCCCATCGTTTTCCCTGCAGGTATCGGCGTTGTGCCCTGGATGGTTTGCGGCAGTGCTGATATTGCTGTTGCAACAGGGGAGAAGATCAAGCAGTTTGACGCTGTTATCTGGTCACACCACGGTATTTTCTGCTCAGGCGAGGATTTCGATGTTGCCTTCGGTCTTATGGATACAATCGAAAAGGCTGCTGAAATTCTTATCAAGGTTATGTCCTGCGGCGGCAAGAAGCAGTTCATCACATCCGAGCAGATTCTTGCACTCAGAGAGCCTTATAATGTCAATATCGACAAATCTATGCTTGAATAATTAACAGTTTTCACAAACATTTTTTTCTTCTTGTATTGTAAAAAGCTTTGTGATATAATTAGTTAGAAGTTATATAATATTTTCAGGATAGGTGATATTTATGGCAGAATTTTGTCCAAAATGTAATTATAAGCTTAAGATAACCGACTGGAAGCCCGAGTGCCCCAAGTGCGGTGTTAATGTTATGTATTTCGGTATTGAAGACAGACTCCGTGAGGAAGCAGACAAGGCTGAATATGCTCACGCAAAGAGCCAGCCCAAGTATGACAGACTTAAGTTCTCACTTATCGGTCATCCTCTTTCAATTGTAAGACTTGTTCTCGGACTTCTTCCCATCGTTGCAACTCTTCTTCCTATGGGTACCGTGAATTACGTTCTTCCTTACCTTGAGAAGCACGCAAGCGTAAACCTCATTTCCATTGTTACCTTCATTATTGACAACGGCTTTGACGTTGACCTTCTTCTGAAGCTTATCGGCTCCGACCTTCTCGGTACCGGTATGATTTACTGGGCAGTATCCCTTGTATGTCTTGTTCTTATGGTAGTTCTTACTCTCGTAGGCTTCTTCCTTCTTACTCTTTCAGCAGCAAAGAAGGGTATCGTAAGAAACATCACAATCCCCTCAATCGGTATTGTTCTTGCAACTGTTTCCTTTGTTTTCTACAATCTTATGATTTCAGAGCTTACAGCAAAGCTTCCCGGCATCTTCACCGGCTCTGCAAATCCCACAGCTTACATAGTTGCAGTTCTTATCTTCGTTGTTATGATTGCCGTTAACGTAATCTACAAGAAAAAGAACATTCAGGTTAAATATAAGGATGTTTCGGAATTCCTTCTTCCTTACAATGAAAGACCTTCAACTCTTGCTAAGAAGGCAGAAAACGAAGCAAAAGCTTAAAGCTATTAAAAACCGTCATCCGAAAAAGGTGACGGTTTTAATTATATATGGAGGTATATTATGTCCGTTGTTTTTGACAGCGAAAGAAAGATATTCAAGCTTGATACCCTTGATTCAAGCTATATCTTTACAATTTACGATGAGAATTATCTTGTTCACCTTTACTACGGCAAGAAAATTCCCGATGCCAACTTAAAGGATTTTGCAGACAGAAGAATGTATGCATCCTTCTCTGCATCAAATCCCAATCTTCTCACGAGAGATTTCTCACCTGATGTTTTCCCCTTTGAAATAGGCTGTAACGGCTGTGCAGATATGAGAATTTCCTCCCTGCAGATAAGAAATGCAGACGGTAACGCCGCTACTGATATGAGATATGCTTCTCATAAGATTTACAGCGGTAAGCCTGCACTCAAGGGTCTTCCTGCTCTTTATGAAAATGAAGAAGGGGAGTGCACAACCCTTGAAATCACCACAATTGATAAGGTAACGCGCGCAGAAGCAATTCTTCTTTACACCGTATTCGAGAAATATTCCGCTATTACAAGAAGCGTGATTATCAGAAATACCTCCGACAAGCCCTTCACAATCGAAAAGGTAATGAGCTTCAACCTCGATATGAATGCCTGCGATTTCGACCTTATTACTCTTTACGGCAGACACAACAACGAAAGAAACCTTGAACGCCGTCCTCTTGCTCACGGCAGACAAGGCATCGGCTCAAGAAGAGGCTCCTCCTCTGCTCAACAGAATCCCTTTATGGCTCTTCTCAGACACGGTGCTACCGAGGATTTCGGCGATGCCTACGGCTTCAATCTTGTTTATTCCTGCAATCACCTTTGTGAAATTGAGGTTGATTTCAATAATTCCTCCCGTGTAATGATGGGTATTGATCCCTCAGATTTTGGCTGGACACTTGAAAGCGGTGAGGAGTTCTATTCTCCCGAAGCAGTTCTCGTTTACTCAAGCGAGGGTCTCGGCGGTATGAGCCGTACCTTCCACAAGCTCTATAACAATAACCTCGTCAGAGGTCCCTGGAAGAAGGCAAAGCGTCCTCTTCTTATAAACAACTGGGAAGGCACCTATTTTGATTTTGATGACGACAAGCTCTTTGAAATTGCAAAATGGGCAAAGGAAACCGGCATTGAAATGCTCGTTATGGACGACGGCTGGTTCGGTGCAAGAAACGACGACAGAAGAGCTCTCGGTGACTGGGAGGTCAATGAAAATAAGCTCAGAGGCGGTCTCGGCTCCCTTGTTTCCCGTATAAAGGGACTCGGTCTCAAGTTCGGTATCTGGTATGAGCCCGAAATGATTTCTCCCGATTCCGACCTTTTCCGTGCTCATCCCGACTGGCATATTCACGTACCTGTCCGTGATTCCTCTCAGGGCAGATGGCAGTACGTAATTGATATGTCCCGTCAGGACGTAAGAGATTATCTTTTCGATAAAATCAGCTTCGTTCTCGCTAATAACGACATTGACTACGTTAAGTGGGACTTCAACCGTAACATCACTGAGGCAGGCTCAGCACTTCTTCCTCCCGAAAAGGGCAAGGAATTCTTCCACCGCTTCATCCTCGGCACCTATGAGCTTATGGACAGAATCCTCAAGGCATTCCCCCATATTCTTCTTGAAAACTGCTCAGGCGGCGGCGGACGCTACGACCCCGGTATGATGTATTTCTCACCTCAGATATGGTGCTCTGACAACACAGATGCTCTTTCACGTGTTGATATTCAGTTCGGCTCATCTCTTTGCTATCCTGCATCTGTTCAGGGTGCACACGTTTCTGCTTCAAGCCGTTCAGGCTACGAAACAAAGAGAAACGTTGCAATGTGGGGCTCCTTCGGCTACGAGCTTGACCCTGCAGAAATCAGTGAGGAGGCACGCGCTGAAATCAAAACTCAGATTGCCGATTATCATAAGTATTACGACCTCATTCACTACGGTGATCTTTACAGAATTATCAATCCCTGGGATGACCCCTATAAGGTAGCCTGGGAGTTTGTAAGTGAGGATAAATCTCAGGCAATGCTCACAGTCGTTGTCAAGTTCTTCAAGGAAGCAAGAAACTTCTTCATTAAGCTCAAGGGTCTTGATGCTGATAAGTATTACAAGTGCCTTGAAGACGGTGAGGTTTACTCAGGCGCACTTCTTATGTATGCAGGTATCTCTATGTATCATTATCCCGACTGGGACGGTGACAGCTTTGCTCTTCATTTTGAAGAAGTAAAGTAAGCTCGTAAATATTTCAGGCACAAAGCTGATTTTCAGCCTCGTGCCTGATTTTTTTTATTCAATTACTATTTCACGGATGCCCGTTGTATTAGAGAACGTAAGAAGTGCGGTTTTACTGCGCTCACAGTAGGAAGCTGTAATTTCATCACCGTCAATACTTGCTTTTTTCGGTACAAACGGGATACGGATTCTTATGTTTGCGGTTCTCATTTCGGCGCCCTCGGTTATAAGAGTAATTTTATTTTCCTGAGCCTTCAATTCTCTTATTCTGACCGAGGTGCCTACGATATCCGTGTCGTAAAGCTTCGTAATATCGTGAAGCATAGCCTTATCTCCGGGAAGAAGCACCTTTTCGGTTACAATGCTGAAATCAGGGGAGAACATATCAGCGAAAAGTCCCGTAAATACAAGGGGCTCGTCGTTTATGCTTTCATCCATAACGGCGGCAATAATGTAATTTCCTCTTTCAATTACAAGAGAGTTGCTGAATTCGGTCTCTTTTCCCTTTCTCTTTGCCGTTTCAAGGAAAAAGTCTCTCAGAATGTCGGCATTGTCTTTGGAGAAAGAGAAGAAGCAGGGGTTGATTTTCATATAAGACACGGTACCCTCACCGCAACTAAAAATTGCCTTATCATCATTAAACGGAACTCCGAGCATAGTGAATAGATGCTCTGCAGGATTATTGAATTTGCCTGTCCACCAGGAGGAGATTTCATTGAAGGGGTCAGAGCCGTCACCGACGTAAATCAGCTGTCCGCCCTCTCGTACCCAGGATGCTATTGAATTATTGATATCGGGATAATCGGGCTTCATATATTCGTAGCTCATAAGAAGAATATCGTAGTCGTTCAGGTAGCCTACGTATCTTCTCATATTGTCAAGAAGCACGGGACGGACGGGAATGCCGTATTTAAGTAGGGGAAGGGCAAGTGAATAGAAGGCAGGGAAGGCGTTTGATGACATAAACTTAAGCATCAGCTCCTTGTCATCTGCTCCCTTAAAGAGCTCATTTCTGAATCTTTCAAGGATTTCTTTGTCGTCCCTTAAAACAGTTCCTACAACCTCTTTTGCCCTTTCACTGAAGCAGCAGTCGGGATATTCTCTCTGATACAGCTGACAGTCGCCCACAAGAATACCAACACGGAATTCGTTATCCCTTGCCCCCTCAAGTGTTCCGAGGGTATTGAAGGTGTTATTGAGAATTGTTTCGTATTCCTCGGGGATTGTTATTGCATCGGGTGCATCCTTGGGATAGGCGTTATTGAAAACTCTGTTGGGCCAGGGACAGATTTCAAATTTATTGACCTTCGGATGAAGAAGGGAGGCAGCAACGGTACAGAAATAGTTCCTTCTGTAGTCATCCCAGTCGAAAATGGGGTTGTCCTCAATTGGATCGTGTAAAAACCACATTGTTCTGCCCGTGCCCTTGACGAGCTCCTGCATAACACCGTATTCAAGATATGCCGTTTCAAAGGTACGCTCACTGAATTTTCCGTCAAACCAGTTTTCCTCACGAGCCGTGCCCGTCCATACCTGAGCAATACAGCCGTCAACACCGGGAATGTCACTGAGCCTGCCCTCGGGGCTTACTATTTTCCACTGAGTATAGTTTATAAGTGAGTGCGTGGGCACGTAAAAGCGGATATTTCTGCCGTATTTTACCTTTGCATATTCCTTGAGTGCGGAAGAAACTCTTTCAATTGTTCTTGTGTAAAGATATGCCTTGAGCCTTCCGCATTTATATTTAGCATCAACGCTTTCGTGAGGTGCCTTCCAGGGCTCACGGTAATATAGTTCATATTCTCTCTTAAATGCAGGGGAATAACCGCCTCTGTCCCAGAATTCAGGCTCTTCTACGTGTATAGCCTCGGCACCTGCATCAACTATGGCTCTCAGCTTGATGCTCAGATAATCCGCAAATGCAATTGTAGGCACCATATAGGGTACGTCCTTGCCGTGAAGAATAAGATTTCCGAAGCGGTCCTGCTGTGCCTCGTCCCAGTGATTCATTCCGTCATATTCACCGTAAAGGTAGTCGGTATAATGTCCCCATGCAATACCCGTCATAAAGTGAATAACGTAGCCTGCATCCTTGTGCTGTCTGATTCTTTCGGGTGACGAGTCATTAAGACCGTACACCATAACAAAGTCGCATCTGCTGTCAATGTTCTTAAGAAGCTGTGAGCTTGACTGAAAGCCCGTCCGTTCCTCGTGCTTGTCTCTTATGAAAGCCATAAGTAAAACCTCCTTAGTGCTTATGACTCAATAATATACCATCCTGAATTGAAATGCTATAGGTAAGTTAAAATTTCTGCCATAATTTTCAGTTATTTTTACAAAAAAATGAAATAAAATGCTCAGATTTTAATTAATTTGTATATTCCCCTTGTATTGATACCAGTGTTGTGATATTATTTATACTAAGAGTAACTGTATGCAAAGGAGGGGAATATGAACCGTAATATAAGCTTTGTGATTTCATTCGTTCGTCACGCTGAATCCTGCGGAAACGTTGGAATTCCTTATGAGCCTGAGTATCAGAAGGATGACCCGCCCTTGAGCCCTGACGGACTCGGGCAGGCTGAAAAATTAGCTGAAAGCTCACTTCTTTCAGGTGTTGACAGAATATATTCAAGCACCCTCGTAAGAGCAGTGGAAACCGCTTACCCCACTGCCCGTAAGCTTAATAAAAGTGTGATTCTTTTATCGGACCTGATGGAAATTAACACTGAAATTGCAGGCACTGAAAGGTGGCGCCTCGAAAGTAAATTTCCTCTTGCCGTTCCTTGTACCGAGCCCACACCTACCGGCGGTGCGCTTCTTCTTGGGAATGAGGATATTGACGACAGACAGTGTCGGGCAAAGCGGTGCATCGATTACTTTTTCAGTGAGGCATCGGACGGAGATCATATTATGGTCGTGTCTCACGGGTCTTATTTCGGATATCTTCTTCGTGAGGCTCTTGGAATTGCAATCCCTGAGACCTTCTGCTGGCAGGTGGATAACTGTTCTGTCACAAGAGTGATATTCAGAAAAGACGGTATTCCCAAACTTTCATTTGCAAATTACACGGGGCATCTTGAAAAATCCCCGTTGCTCAATCTCTGAAGGAGGGCTAATTTATGGCAAAATGTCCTAAATGCGACAGAAAGCTTCGTATTCTTGACGTCGGACAGTTCTGTCCCGGATGCGGAGTTAATATGCGTTTTTACAATTTTGAAGAAAACTTCATCCGTGAAGCTAAGCTTGCAGAGCTTTCTCAGGCAGGGCTTAAAGTAAAAATCAGAAACCTGAAATATTCGTTTTCAGGCTCAAAGCTCGTAACTGCAAAGCTCATCGTTATGCTTTTGCCTCTGCTTTCACTTCTTATTCCCTCGGGCAATATTACAATTTCCTTGCCCTTTGTTACAAGTGAAGCACACTTCGGCATTCTCGGTATCATTAATATCGTAACGGGCGGTGCGCTTAATTTTATTTTCGAGATGTGCTCCTCCGCTGTGGTCGGTGCTGAATTTACCGCTCTCAGAAATGCACTTTTCGGCTTTGCTGCAGTTGCGCTTTGCTGTGTTTTCTGTCTTGTTTTCTCACTTTTCGGCTTTATCAGCATAAAGAATATGCAGAAGCTCGCAACCGTGACAGCAGGACTCGGAATTATTTCCTCTGTTGCAACACTGGTGCTTATTTCAGTGTTCAGATCAGCCGCCGCTGATTCTCTCGTTTTATCGGGCAGCTCCGGTTTCGGACTTGTTGTTTCCGTTCTTATGTTCGCCTCTGTGTTTGTTGTCAATCTTCTTTTATGGAAGAATGGCATTCATCCCGTATATGACGAGGGTGTAGAGGAAAGAGTAAGAATCTACAAGGAAGTGAAGGCAGGCAGAATTAAGCTGGATGATCTTCCTCAGCCTGTTGTTGAAACAGAGGCTACAAGAAAGATTGACGAGCAGATTGCCAAGGAAGAGGCAGCTTTCTATGAAAAATTCAAAGGGGAGGTAAGGGCAGATGTCTGAAAAGAAATTTGACAAGCAGAAGCTTTTTTCTGTTGCTGTTACGTTTATTCTGATTGTCTTCTTCATTGGCGGCTTCTGGATTGGTCTTGACCGTGTCCGAGCAATGGAAGGCACGTTCCCTCCCAATGACATTAAGGAAGGTCTTACACCTGCTCCCGAAACTGCAGAGGATGCGGTAATTTACCTTAATACGGTAATCGCAAAGGCACTCCGCGAAAAGCCTCAGCTTTCATCTGACGATAATTTCTCTGTTGATTCCTCTTCTCTCGTGACAGACGGAACGGATACCTTCAATTCCGCTCTTCTTTTTGCGAAGGACGGCTTCAGAGATCACATTTCCTCCGTTGAAGATACGGAAGGTAAGTTAACAGCAGTTAATTTCGGTGAAGATATTTCAGAGCTTCTCAGAGTTCCTGCTCTTGAGGGTGTTGAGGTTACCGAATTCAAATGTAACTACATTTATTATCAGTGTCCCTCCTGCGGACTTACGGGTGATGAACAGCTTTCATCCTGCGAGCCCTGCGGCTCAAGCAGAGAGTATTTCATCAAATATCGTCCCGAGTATGAAATCGAGCTTTCCTTTGGCTCTGATATGATGTACACTTCTCCCGAAGCCTTCAATGCAAATTTCCCTCAGAGAACCGAGGAACAGATTGATGCTCTCACCTCAGGAGTTCTCTCTGACGTTATGACCATTGACAGCAGGGAATACAGCTATAATTCATTTAAGATTTATTTCAAGGTCAGCAGACTTACGGACGAAATCGTATATCTCAGCTTTATCAAGGGTATTGACGTGAGGGCAGATGTTTCCTTTATAGGAAAATATGAGTCTCTCGGCAGTAATTCTGTCAGCTTCTCAATGAATGAGAATATGAATTACGGCTTTACATGGCCCGCTCTTACTCTCAATAATGAGATTCTTGAAATCGAGCCTAAGGGTACTGATAACCTTCTTGCAACCCTTACCTGCGAGAATCCTCTTGAAATGACAGTTACCTGGTCCTCATCTGACGAAAGCATTGCAACAGTTGATGCCGACGGATATATTGATACAACGGCAAAGACCGGTGAGGCAGTTATTACCGCTACATACGAATATCTCGGGAAGACCTATTCCGATACCTGTACCGTAAAGGTAAAAACTCCCGTTGAATCTATGAAAATGAGTAAGAAGAACGTTGAGCTTGCAGTTGGTGAGACCTTCACGCTCAGCACAAAGGTTTCTCCTAAGAAGGCTACGATTCAGACTGTAAAATGGTACTCAGAGGATGAAAGCATTGCAACAGTTGACGCAAACGGTGTTGTAACTGCAGTAGCTGAAGGTACGGTTATTGTTTATGCTCTTTCAGACGACGGATATTACAGATCTACTTGTGAGGTGACAGTTGAATGAGTGAAAATGCAACAAACAAAAATGTAAAGGATATCGTGCAGGGTGTCTTTACTGCTGAAAATAATTCAGCTGCCGCTTTGCAGGATGATCAGAAGATAAAATACAGCAGGCTTGCTATTAAGATGTTCCATACGAACGTTCTCACTCCTAAGGAAATGTTCCTGCCGGCTATTGGCGCGTTTGTTACAAAGCTTCTTGGCGGTGTAAATACCTACCGTACTCTTTACTTCGTTAATGTTCTGAAGATTGATATGGTATATGTTACCGTTATCCTTTCTCTTATCGGTATTTACGATATGCTCAACAACCCGCTTATGGGTATTATTTACGACAAAACCCGTACCCGTTGGGGTAAAGCCCGTCCTTACATTGTTTTCGGTGCCATTCCTTATTTCGCAAGCACCTTTATGCTGTACTCGGGTGCTTTGTTCTTAGGCGATACTGCAGGTGATGATCCGAAGAAAATTATTTTCGTTTTTACAATGCTCTTTATTCAGGAGACCTTCTCCACAATTTATAATATCCCGGGAGGAAATCTGCTGTCCCTTCAGACGGCAAATCCTCAGGACAGAATTACCGTTGGTCTTCTTCAGACCTATATCGGTGAAGCTGCTTCTCAGGCGGTATATACCATTTTCCCGCCCCTTATGGAGCTTAACAACAAGGGCTTCATAAACCTTCCTATGTCCGTTGTTTTCGCAACACTCGCAACAATTTCCTGTTCTGTAGGTGCAGTAGGAAACATAGCTATGGCAATAGGCTGTAAGGAAAGAATTGCTCTTCAGCCCAAGCCCGCACCGATTACAAAGACTATGTTCTATGTGCTTAAGAATAAGTATGCTTTAAGGAATTTCGCTACAAGATTCGTTACCTCCTGGTGGAGCGAAGGCGGTTATTCCTGGGACGTTGTTACTCAGCAGGAAATCTTCGGCGGCTCAATCAACTCCTTCCTTGCATATTCACTTTACAATGCATTTGATATGCCCTCAGCAGCACTTATTCCTAAATTCAGAAAAATATTCAAGGATAATAACAAAAATGCTCTTATAGCTCTTAGATTGTGGGATATGATATCTATTGTAGGTATGCTTGCCTGCGGTCTTCCCATCATTAAGAAATTCGGCAAGAACTGCAAATGGATAATGATTATTATTTATGCTGTTTTCCATGGTCTTAACGGTATTAATAACGGACCTGCAAACGTATTCGAAGCAGAGGTTACCCGTGAAATCAATGACTATACAGAGTATGTAACGGGTGAAAGACCTGACGGTACAATCAATATTCTTACTGACCTTGTTACAAAGATTACCGCACCTCTCAATGCGGCATTTACAATCTTCCTTTTCAAATGGTCAGGCTATGACCCCACAATTCCTATGCTCCCCTGGTCTCAGGGAAGTTCAACTATTTATCAAAAGGTATTCTTCCTCTTTGTAGGTGTCGGACTGTTCCCGAAGATTATTCATATTATTCCTTATTTCTTCTATGACCTTGTAGGGGAAAAGAGAGAGCAGATGTACATTGCTCTTAACGAAAGACGTGCTCTTCTTGCAAAGGAACAGACAGTCAATGAAGAGATTCTTGAAATGATGGAAAATCTTGAAGACACGGTGAAGATCTGATGGAACAATTCATAAAGGACCAGATTACGGCAGGACTTAAGCTCCTGCCCTCTAATCTTATAAAATCATATTTTATCAAATCATCCTCTCCCGAAACCGTAGCCTTCCGTGAAAAGACGGGCTTCATCCGCGGTGTCTGCCATCCTACTGATGATTTTCAGCAGATAAAGGGCGCAAATATCGGCTGGATAAGAATTGACATACCTTTTCCCTATGAAAAGGACGGCAGTATTTCCCCCTCCTACGAGAACTTTAAGGAGCGCTGCAGACGCTTTCAGAAGAACGGCATAAGGGTAATGGCTGTAACGCCTTACCCTGCAGATTACATTGAATTCGGTGCTGATATCAGAACTGACGAGGGCACCGAAAGGGTAAAGGAAATCGGCAGATTCCTTATAAAGGATATGCAGGGAGTGGTTTCAGGCTTTCAGATTACCAATGAAATGGGAATTCCCCGTTTCACTATTCCTCTTACTCTTAAGGAAGCTGCAAAATTCATTGCTGTAAATATCGAGGTTATGCATCCTTATAAGGGTGATATCATAATCGGCTATAACTCTGCAGGACCTGAAGCAGGTCTTCACGCCGAGCTTCTTCCCGTTGTGAAGTTCTGCGATTACGTCGGTGTTGATATCTATATGGGCTGCTTCTTCAACGTGCCCGGCTCTATGTGGGCATTTGAAGGGCTCTGCAGATATCTTTATGCTTTAACGGGCAAGCCTATACTTATTCAGGAATTCGGATATTTAAGCGGCGGCGCACCGAAAACAAGAGCCGAGAAAAAGGCAATGCTCGGTCGCTACGGAGCAAAAAGTGAAAAAGAAGCAAAGAAGAATATTGAGAAATTCGTAGACAATATGCCGAAGCATTTTGCCGACCATATTAAATTTGTCTGCTCAGGCGACCCCACAAGATATTTCGGCTTCCTTTTCAGAAGCGATATGGTTAATCATTTCTACGGTGAGCTTCCGCGCCTTACAAAAATTCCGGGCTATCCTCATACTCCCGACGGTCAGGCAAGATTTTTTGAAGACCTTATAAGTCACCTGTACAGCCTTGATTTCGTCTGCGGCTGTAACATCTACTGCTATAAGGACCCCGATATGTGCTATTACTGCGGTCAGAAGGAATGTCCCACTGAAACTCGTTGGGGACTTGTGGATGCAGAAGGGAACGAAAAGCCCTCCTACAGGGCTGTCAGAAACGTTTTCGGCAGAATCAGGTGGCTCGAAAAAACAGATAAAATGTAAGCTTTTGCGTAGGCGGAATACCGCTTACGCAATTTTTGAAGAAGGTAAATTTATGTCAAATGCTCTTTTTGATGCTTTTTATAAAGAAACAGATCCGATGTACGATATTGCCGTTATAACTGAGGAAGGGGCAGAATATCTTCATAACGAAAACTCCAATTTTGCAAATAACAGTCATTCAGTCACAAAATTCTTCATAGCCTCGGCTGTAGGCATTCTTGTCACTGAAGGCAGAATAAATCTTAAGAATAAGGTAACTGACTTCTTTACAAAAGAGGAAATCGGTGATAAAATTGATGACGGATGGTATAACGTCACGGTTGAACACGCTCTTCAGCATAAAACGGGTATGCTCAATATACCTTACGGTGTTGACGAGAGTGCTCATATTCCGCTTATCGGTGATGATTTTCTGAAATACGTCTTTTCGATTAAAATTGAGGCAGAACCGGGAACCGAAAGAAGGTATTCCGATGCGGCTTACTATCTTTTAGGCAGAATTATCGCAAAAGCCTCAGGAATGACCGCTCAGGAATTTATAAGGGAGAATATAGCAAAGCCTCTCGGCTTCGGTCAGTGGGGGATGCTTCTTTGTCCTATGGGGCATACAATAGGCGGCGGAGGACTTTATACCGCAAGCGATGATACTGCAAAGCTGGGCTTTTTGTGGGCAAATAAGGGAATGCTTGACGGCAGGGAGATAATTTCAGCTTCCTTTATTGAAGCTGCTATGGAAAATGACTATGCCTGCACGCCCTTCAGGGATACGGACATTTACCTTAAAACGGGTGCGCACGGTCAGTGTGTTGCCTTTTCTGTAAAAAGGAAGGCTGCAGCCGCCTGGCACGGCTTTTCTGCAAATGACGGAAACAACAGAAACGACAGATTGCTTCTTGCATTTTCGCAGTATCTTGACGAAAAATTCTCAAATACGGAGGACATATTATGAGATTCGGTGTCTGCACGGGACTTGACCGTGAGGAAAACGTTAAGGTTGCCGCAGAAAGCGGCTATGATTACATAGAATGCGGCTTTCAGATGTTTGCCAATGCAACTGAAGAACAGCTTACAGAATGGGAAGAAAGAGAAAAGAAATATAATATTTATTCAGAGGCTGTTAACTGCTTTCTCCCGGGAAATCTGCCCGTAACGGGTGACAGTGTTGATTACGGCGCTTTATCCGAATTCGTTTCCCGCGGAATGAAAAACTGCGCCAGAATGGGGGTAAAGACGGTTGTTTTCGGCTCATCGGGTGCAAGAAGCATCCCCGACGGCTATTCCTATGAAAAAGCAGTAAGACAGATGGGTTATTTTCTTCGTGAAATTGCTTCTCCCGAGGCGGAAAAATACGGCATCACTGTTGTTACAGAGCCTCTTCAGAAGGCAGAAACCAATATGATTAACACCGTCAAAGAGGGTGTTCTGTTGGCAGCTCTTGCTGACCGTGAAAATATCCGCTGTCTTGCAGACCTTTTCCATATGGATCAGTGCGGTGACACTGCAGAGGATATTCTTATGATAAAGGATTCAATTATCCACGCTCACATTTCCAATCCCGTTGGTCGTGACGGCAAAAAGAGAATTTATCCCTTATCTGCCGATGAATATGACTACAAGGCATTTATTGATGCATTAAAGGAAGGCACCTGCGAAAGATGCTCAATTGAGGCATCCGTAACCGATTTTGCAACGGAAGCCCCTGCCGCAATAAAGATGCTCAGAAGCTTATAATTAACGGAGGTAAAATATTATGATGAAAATTGGTGTAATTCCTGATTCATTTCAGGTTTCCTTTAAGGAAGCTGTAATTCTTGCCCGCGATATGGGCGTAAAGGGTCTTCAGCCCTACGTTACGGGCGGTGAGCTTTGTCCCGAAAAGCTTGCAAAGCAGGATCGTGCAGACGTTCTTAAATACGTTAAGGATAACGGACTTGTATTTTCTGCTCTCTGTGCCGATTTCGGTCTTCATTTCAATGAAATGGGCACAAATGAAGAGGGAATTCTCAGAACAATGTCAATGATGGATCTTGCACTTGATTTTGATACAAGAGTAATCACGACCCACATCGGAAGAGTTCCCGAGGATGAAAACAGCGAGGAATACTATAATATCGTTAATACAATTGAAAGACTCGGCAAATACGGTGACAAAATCGGTGTTTCCTTTGCAACGGAAACAGGCCCTGAAATGGCAATAAAGCTCAGAGGTATTCTCGAAAAAGCAGACACTAAAAGTGCAAAGGTAAATCTTGACCCTGCAAACTTCGTTATGTGTGCAGGTCAGGATCCCGTTGAGGCTGTTCACATTCTCAAGGATTATATTGTTCACACCCACGCTAAGGACGGTGTAAAGCTTTCTGCTGACGATTATCAGGAGCATCCTCTCGGTCAGGGTGCAGTTCCTTTCCCCGAATATATTGCCGCTCTTAAGGAGGTTGGCTACGACGGCTTCCTCACAATCGAAAGAGAAGCAGGCGCAACACGTTTTCAGGATATAAAGAACGCAGTTGCTTTCCTTACAGATATACTTAATAAGATTTATTGATAAAGGAGAAGAATATGGCTCTTAAGGTCGGAATTATAGGAAACGGCGGTATTGCCAATGCACATATGGACGGTTACAAGGCTCTCGGTGACGAGGTCGAGCTTGTAGCCTGCTGTGATATTAATTTTCCCAAGGCAAAGGCTTATGCAGAAAAATACTGCATTCCCAATTATTACGACAATTGCTACGAAATGCTTAAAAATCATCAGCTTGACGTAGTAAGCGTTTGCACGTGGAACAATGCTCACGCTGAGTGCTCAATTGCCGCACTCAATGCAGGCTGTAACGTGCTCTGTGAAAAGCCTATGGCTATGAACACTGAGGAAGCACTTAAAATGAAGGAAGCCGCCGAAAAGAACGGCAAGCTTCTTATGATAGGCTTTGTCCGCCGTCAGGGTAACGATGCTGCAGCCGCAATTGATTACATTAAAAAGGGCTACGTTGGTGACATCTACTATGCAAAGGCTTCATATCTTCGCCGTTGCGGATTCCCCGGCGGTTGGTTCGGGAATAAGGAGCTTTCAGGCGGCGGTCCTCTTATTGACCTTGGTGTTCATGTGATTGACCTTTCACGTTACATTATGGGAGGTCCCAAGCCCGTTACGGTCTTCGGTGCAACCTTCAATAAAATCGGCGCAAGAAGCCACATCAAGGGAACTGAATGGCAGAGTGAAACCAAGGTTGAAAAGCCCGTTTTCACTGTTGAAGACCTTGCAACTGCTATGATCCGTTTTGATAACGGTGCCGTTCTTCACGTTGAAGCATCCTTCAATCTCAACCGAAAGGACAACTGCGGTGACATCGTATTCTACGGTGAGAAGGCAGGACTAAATCTCAGTCCCTTCGAGCTATATACAGAGGTTAACAACGAGCTTGCAGACATTGTGCCTCACGGTCAGAATGACTTTGATTTTGCACGC
Organism: Acutalibacteraceae bacterium; assembly: GCA_045651625.1. Taxonomy (GTDB): domain Bacteria; phylum Bacillota; class Clostridia; order Oscillospirales; family Acutalibacteraceae; genus RUG806. The sequence continues at coordinate 52,569 of JAZRST010000080.1, forward strand.
GATTTTAAACGTGAGGTAAAGAATTTTGTTGATGCCGTAAACGGTAAGGCTCAGTGCCTTGCAACTGCTGATGACGGTGTTGAGCTTATGAGAATTCTTGATGCAATTTACCTTTCCGCAGAAACGGGTAAGTCGGTTGACATTGTAAGATAAATCAATATAAAAAAGCTAAACGGACACGTTCATTTCGTGTCCGTTTTATTTTTCGGCTGATGTCAATGAAGCTGCAGAAAATGTTTTAAGCACAAATCATATCATTGCCGTTTCACGAAGAGCAGATATCAGAAGCAATTTATTTTCTTCGTAAATTCTGTCGAATTGAGATATAGGAAGGGGATTTGTGCCGATTCCCGTTTCAATTGTATAGCCCGGTCTGTTATATTTTTCAATAAACCAATCCTTGTATCCGGCATAAGAGGAATCAGCAGGTGTAATTTCAAGCGGATATCCCGATGCATCACTTAAGATATTGCCGATTCTGAGACTTTCAGGCGGAAGAAAATCAAGATATTTCCAATAAATGATGCTTCCCTGAGAGTGGTAGGCTAAAATTATCCTGAACTCGTTTTTAATTGTATAGTCAAAAACCGCTCTTGCCTCAGGCTCAGTTAAAGGAGCGGAGCCAACGTATTCAATAGGTGACGGAGTTGTATAACCCTGACTGAACTTGATTTCTTTAGCCCTTTCCCAGTTTGCAGGATACTGAAGATTCAGATCAACACCGTTAATATTTGCCTTCCAGCCCTCAGGAAAAGGTACGGCAGGGAAGTGAGATGCAATTTCTTTTGCTCTTTCATAATATTCACCCTCCTTCAAGGCTCCCGTCACCAGATCAAGTCCGTCGGGATTCACAAGAGGAATCAGGTGAAGCCTTGTATTTTCAAAAAGTTCCTTTGCATTTTCTCCGTACAAGAATCTTTTTTTTGCAACTGCCTTCAGATATTCCTCAAAAAATTTAAGTACTACCGGTATATTCAGCCACTCGTTGGAATGAAAGCCTGCATTTATAAATATTTCCTTATTGCCGTTTCCTGCGGTCATTGCCCATAAATCCTTACCCATAACGCTTTTTCCTGCACTTGAAAGCCTTATGAAGGGATATCTTGCCACAAGTCCTCGGCAGATTAATTTCACAAGATATGAGGAATATGAAATATCCGTCGGCACCAGCGGATAAATAAACGGAACTGTAATTTTTTCACCGATATTCAGTCTGTCGGGGTCAATTTCAGGATTTGCGGTTATAAGAGCATCAAGTGACGTGCCTGCAAGTGCCGCAATCGACCACAAGGTATCTCCCTTTTTTATGGTTTTTATGTAATATCCAGTAATGTATTTTTCGAGCTCCGAAAGAGTCTTTTCTCCTGCAATGCCGTCAGACGTAAGATTGAACGCTGTCTGAAGCCGCTTTACTGCATCCTGAGTTCGCGGACCGAATATTCCGTCAGGCTCACCCGAAAGAAAGCCTGATCTTATAAGTGCGGTCTGCAAAAGCTGAACGTCAGCACCCTTATCACCGATTTTCAGTATCATAAAATTCTCCTTTATATAAAAAATGAGGATGCACTGATTTTTCAGTACATCCTTTGCTTTGTCAGCTGTTAAAAAGCTCTGTTGAAAGATATCTTTCACCCGAATCGGGGAGAAGAACAACAATTCTTATGCTCTTATCGTTGTTTTTAAGGGCAATTTCCTTTGCCGCGTGAAGCACGGCACCTGATGAAATTCCGACCAGCAAGCCGTCCGTTTTTGCCGCTTCTCTTGATGCCGTATAGGCATCCTCCTCAGAAACGGTTATAACTTCATCAATTATACTGCGGTTCAGTATTGAAGGAACAAATCCTGCACCGATTCCCATAAGTCCGTGTGCGCCCTTTTCTCCGCCTGATAATACGGGGGATTTTGAAGGCTCAACCGCAACAATCTTAATTGAAGGATTGAAGGCCTTGAGCACCTCACCGACACCTGTTATTGTGCCGCCCGTACCGACACCTGCAATAAAAAAGTCAATTTTTCCGTAGGTATCGCGAAGAATTTCGGGGCCCGTAGTTTTTCTGTGAATATCAGCGTTAGCACAGTTGTTGAACTGATCGGGAATAAATGAATTTTCGGTATTTTCCTTGATTTCACGGGCTTTTTCTATTGCACCCTGCATTCCCTCTGCCGCATCAGTTAGCACTGTTTGGGCACCTAATGCCTTTAATAAAAGCACTCTTTCACGGCTCATATTTTCGGGCATCGTAAGAATCAGCTTATATCCCTTTACAGCGCAGGCAAGGGCAAGACCCACACCCGTATTTCCGCTTGTAGGCTCAATGATTGTAGCGCCTTGAGAGATATAGCCCTTCCTTTCAGCATCCTCAACAAGAGCAATTCCTACTCTGTCCTTAGCACTGCCAAGAGGATTGAAATACTCGAGCTTTGCTACGATTTCGGCATTTATTCCGTATTTTTCACAAAAGCCGCCGACCTTTACCATGGGAGTGTTGCCTGAGAGCTCAGTAAGCTTCTCTGCAATTCTTCCGTTTTTATCTAATCCTATTCCGAGATTGAACTTTTTATACATAATTTAACCTCATAATGCGAAATCGTCAGGAGTAAAATTAAAATCTGCCACATTGGGCTTCTTTATATCGGGAACTCTCTTAAGAGGATCGTATCTGAACTTTTTACAGCTAAAATCCTTGTTCATAACACCTTTTTTTGTGCAGAGAACTGTTTCACCGTCTGCAGATAATTTACCTCTGAGGCAATATTCACATCTTGGTTCTTTTGCTTCTATAATTTTTCTGCTCAATTCAATTCACTCTTTCGAATTTTATATTTTGATTTTACCACATATTTTTACTTTGGGCAAGTTCTCTTTTTGTAATTAATCCACTTTCTTTGTCGCAAATTTCCGTGACCTTATGTTTCTTACCGCAAAAAGATAAATTACACAAAGAAACAGCAGCGCCGCTGTTCCGCCGGGATTACCGCAGGAGGAAAATTTTACTTTAATTAATGCAGACGTATAAACCGTATCAGGAAAAATCAGAGAATATGCGTATTCCGTTATTCCCGTGAGAAATCCATGAATAAGTCTGACACCTAAGAAATGCGCCGGCCTGATTCCGAGCTTCTTTATATCCTCGAGATTCTGAATAAATATGCACATACCGCCGAATGCCGTAATTCCTGACGTTATGTAAAAAGGACAATTCTCAGTTGAAAAAATTACTCCCGAGCTTACCTCACTCAGAAGCGTAAGAATTACTTCTGAAGCCTGAAAGGGGAGGATTTCTCCCGTAATACTTACTAAACACGAAAAGAAAACAATATTAAAGGATATTGAAATAATAGTTGCAGAAGCGGATTTTACGGCAGAAACAAAGGCATCGCTTACAGATTTTGTTTCCGTGCGTATTATAATCTTATCGGAAATCTGACTGAATCTGTTGTATAAAAATGCAAGCAAAAGATTAAAAAATACAGCTTCGGCATATAGCCTTATTCCGGCTTTAATTGAGCCTGACAGACCGGCTCCTGCAAGCAGAACGGTGAATGGTATTCCGGGATTCATAAAAAACAGAGCAATCCTTTTTGCCTGATTTGCGGCATCGGGATACTTTTCTTTTAATATAACTGCACATTTTACTGCCGTGTTATATCCGCCCGTAAGTCCGAGAATCATGCCCTCAAGGCTTACTCCGGATAAACCGAAAAGCTTTATAGTAAGCTTTTCCGTAAGGTGCTTCAGCTTTACGGAAAAGCCCGTTTCCATAACGAAAAATGATATCACAGTCATAGGAAATATGGACGGTATCACTATGTTAAGGCAATTACTAACTGAAAGAGAGGCGGCAGTTCTCATATTTTCTGAAAAAAGTATACTTAGAAGCATTATGCTGACTGCCGAAATTACTGCAATATTCTGTTTTAATTCTCTTGTTAAAAAAATTCTCATAGTAGATTTTATGAAAGATGGTACTATAAAAATTCCCGATATCATAAAATTTACGGGAGATGATTCGATGAAATTTAAGGTGACAGATAGGCTTCAGAATTTTATCAGTACCGTGTCAAGAAAAATGCAGGTTGATACCGACAGAAGATTTCTTCTTGAAATGAATTCCGAGGGAAATCTCAGAATTACGGGAATTACTGATATAAAGGGCTATGATGAAAGCAATATTGTAGTAATTTCGGTAAAATACGTTACAGAAATCTCGGGCAGAAGCCTGTTTATGAAGCGTTTTTCCGATACTGAGATTATCGTGTCGGGTGAAATTGACAAAATCGATTTTATAAGGAGGTGATTTGATGAAAAGAACGCGCTTTTCTGATTTTCTTTTCGGTCTTGCCGGATTTTCAGTCAGCAACGGCTTTTTCGATGAATTTATATCCGAATGTGTAAAAGAAAAAATACTGATTTTCGAGCTTAAAAGAACGGAAGAATCAATAACAGGTAAGGTTCATTTCTCGGATATTGATTCTTTACGCCGTGCCGCAGCAAAAAGCGGCTCGGAGCTTGATATCGCTGAAAGATCAGGTCTTCCGCACCTTTTTTTCAGATACCGAAAACGCTACGGAATTCCCTTGGGACTTCTTATTTTTACAGTAATTACTGCGGTGCTTCATTCGGTTGTTTGGGCTATTGACGTAACGCCGACTGAATTCATTGAAACCGAGCAGATTCTCAGTGTGCTTGAAGAGGCAGGTGCCTTCATCGGTGCTTTTTCTGATGCAGTTGACTGCAAGGAGGCAGAATATGTTCTTTATAACACCTTCGAGGATATATCCTGGGTCAACGTCAGAATCACGGGGACCAGAATGTTTGTGGATATAAGCGAGGTAAAGGTGAAGGAGAATACAGAAGAAGAGAAATACACAAACATAGTGGCATCGAAGGACGGTGAAATCATAAATGCACTGATTTACTGCGGTACGGGTCAGCTTTATCCGGGAACTGCCGTAGTTAAAGGAGATCTTCTTATTTCAGGCATTGTCAATCACCGTGACGGCTCGGTGAAATTTGTTGACAGCGAAGGGGAAATATTTGCCCGTACAAAGAACTTTATAGCAAGCAGAATGCCGTCTGTAATCCGGGTCGGAAAGATTAAAAAGTGTAAAGATATTTACTTTCCGATATTCTTCGGACTGACACTAAACAGCATCATTGATGTAAAGTCACTTAACTTTACAGAATCAAGATATTTTACCGACGGGAATGACGTTATTTTTCCTCTCGGAATCATAAGGCGTCATCTTTATTCCTTCGAGCAGATCGAAATGGAGCTCTCGGAGAATCAGGCAGCTCTTATGTGCTTCAGGGATTTTGCCGGAAGCTGTCTTAAGCTAAGAAGAAGCTCGGAGATTATTGAAAGTGACATTAAGCTTTCCGTGACAAGCGGGGCTGAATTCAGCGGAAGCTTTCTTTGTATTGAGGATATTGCCCTTAAAAAAGAATTTACCGTGGAGGACAGCTGACCTTCACGGTAAAAAAATTTTTATTTATTGAAGCATTCATCAATCATTTTCTGCTTGAGAGACCATAGCCTCTGTGATAAATCCACGTAGTAATTGTGAGGATATTCGAATCTCACAACCTCCTCCCAAAGGGTATCAATCTGTTCTGCACAGTAATTTCTGATGCTCTCGGCATCAGGGAAGGAGTAAATAACCTCGCCGTTTTCAACAATTTTAACAAGAAGCTGACGGGCAACGAAATCGGTAACGGTTTTCTTCTTCCATGTGTAATCGGGATCGAAAAGCTCGTATTCCTTACAGTCAGAGAGATCCTCATCCTGAAGGGTAAGAACGTCTGCAATAGCCTTTCCCGTTTCGTTGTCAAAGAGTCTCCATAAAAGCTTGGGGCAGGGAGTGGTAATCTTTGAAACGTTTTCATAAATCTTGATTTTCGGAATGACTTCTCCTTCCTTTTCAATTGCAGAAAGCTTATAAGAGCCGGGCATGACGGGATTTGATGCAGAGGTTATCATTCTTTCGCCCACAAGGAAGCTGTCGATTCTTGCGCCGTTCTGAAGCATATCTCGGATAATATATTCATCAAGTGAGTTTGAAGCGTAAATGTCACAGTCGGGATAGCCCGATTCATTGAGAACTCTTCTGATTTTCTTTGAAAGATAAGCAAGGTCACCGCTGTTGATTCTCACGCCCTTAGGACGCTTGCCCATTGGGGAAAGAACCTCGTCAAAGGCCCTGATAGCATCGGGAAGCCCCTTGTCCATAGTGTCGTATGTATCAATAAGAAGCACACAGTTATCGGGATATTCTCGGCAATAGGTTGCAAAAGCTTCGTATTCACTGTCAAACATCTGAATCCAGGTGTTACTCATAGCAGAGAAAAGGGGAATGTCGTATTCCTTTGCCGCAGCAACGTTTGTTGTGGCACAGCAGCCGCCGATATAAGCACTTCTCGTTCCGCCCATTGCGGCAACTGCACCGTGAGCGCGTCTCGCACCGGATTCAATAATTGCACGTCCGCCTGCGGCTCTTACAATTCTGTTTGCCTTTGTTGCAACAAGTGACTGATGATTGACGGAAAGAAGAATAAGAGTTTCAAGCATCTGCGCCTGAATAACGGGTCCTCTTACCTTGATAACGGGCTCGTTTGCAAAAACGGGAGTTCCCTCGGGCACTGCCCATATGTCGCAGGTGAAGCTGAAATTTCTCAGATATTCAATAAATTCATCGCTTAAGCCCTTCTCGGAAAGAAACTGAAGCTCATCCTCAGAGAAGGAGAGATTGGTCATGTAGTCGGTAAGCTGCTTAATGCCTGCCATAATGCAGAAGCCGCCCATTTCTGCAGAGGGACGGAAAAACATATCAAACCAGGCAACTGTGTTGTCTATTCCCGTTCTGAGGAAGCCGTTTGCCTGAGAAAGCTCGTAAAAATCAAACATAAGTTCGCATTTATTCAGGGATGAATTCGTCATAATAATTCTCCGTTCACTAAATCTTATTTTCAATTTTAGCATAACTGACTGCCATTATCAACGAAAAATTCAAATTAATTTTAAGTCGTTGTTGACATATCGACATTTTGTGTTAATATATTGTTAACATTTACTCGGGGTGATTATTTTGAGGTTAAGAAAACAGGAGCTCGGTGACCGCAATATTGTGGGAGCCCGAATTGAAATGAAAAGAAAAGAGCTGGGTATGAAGCAGAAGGATTTTCTTGCCCGTCTTCAGGTTGAGGGAATGGATATTAATGCATCCGCCCTTTCAAAGCTTGAGGGTCAGGTAAGAGGTGTATTTGACTATGAGCTTCTGATTATTTCAAGGGTGCTCGGCGTATCTCTTGACTGGCTCCTCAGTGCAGAGTGATTTCTTTATAATAATACTTGCAATTATAATAATTAAATGCTATAATTCATCCGGACAGAATTTTCCTGTCCGGATATTTTTTACGGAGGGCTGTAAATGGTAATATCAGAGCGTATAAAGGCGGCAAGAAAAGAGTGTAAGCTTACTCAACAGCAGGTGGCTGACGTTCTCGGACTGGACCGTTCAACGTATTCATATTATGAGCTGGGACACCTTAAGCCTTCTGTTGAGGTCATTGTCAAACTTTCGGCAATTTTCAACGTTGATATTGAATGGCTCACGGGTGCAGACAGAACGGGGGATTCCCTTCACAGCCCCGATTACGGAATTGAGCTTATAAAAGCGGTCAGGGAGAAGAATATTACGGAGCTTTCAAAGAACGAGCGTAAATTCATAGCTCTCTTTAGAGCCGCATCCGCCATTGATAAGGACAAGGATATCTATGATATTCTCAGGTCGGTTATAACTGATGAAAAAGATGACTGATACACGGGGTAATTTTACCGTTGCCGTAATAGGAGGCGGTGCGGCAGGTCTTGCATCTGCAATATTTGCGGCAAGACAGGCTCTGCTCGATAACAAAAGAATTACCGTAAACGTCTATGACCGCAATCCCCGTGTCGGCAAAAAGATACTCGTAACGGGAAACGGCAGATGTAATTTTACCAACGAAAACGTAACTGAGTGTAATTTTCACGGTGACAGTGCTTTTGCTTTCTCTGTCTATTCCCGTTTTACCTCTTCGGAAGCACAGGAGTTCTTTCACAGCATCGGCGTATTTCCGAAGGCTGATACAGCAGGCAGAGTTTATCCTATGTCATTTCAGGCGACTGCCGTGCTTGATGCTCTGAGACAAGAGTGCAGTAAGCTCGGAATAAATGAAATCTGTGACACGAAAATTACCGACGTCAGCAAAAAAGGCAACGGCTTTATTCTCAATAATGAAATTTTTGCCGATAAGATAATTCTTGCAACGGGGGGAAAGGCAGCTCCGGTGCAGGGAAGTGACGGAAGCGGCTTCGGGCTTCTTCGTCCTTTCTCGGTTGAATGCACACCCTTGCTTCCGGCTTTGACGGCACTTATCTGTGACAGATTCACAAAGAGCCTTAAGGGCATAAGAGCGCAGGGCAAAATAGCTCTTAAGTGTGACGGAAAAATAATTGCCGAGGACACGGGTGAAATCCAGTACACGGATTACGGTCTTTCGGGCATTCCCTCAATGCAGGTTTCCCGCTTTGCTTCTGTCGCTCTCAATGAAAATAAGACTGTTTTTGCACACGTGGATTCTGCGCCGTCCTTTACGGCTGAGGAGCTCAAAAACGAGCTTATGGCTATTGTGAGGAATAATCCGGATATGCCAGTTGAAATGCTTCTTTCGGGAATAATTCCCAAAAAGCTCGGCACCTTCATATTATCCGAATGCTCGCTGAATCTCAGCCTTACAGTCGGCAAGCTGAACGTGGCTGTTATTGAAAAAATCGTTACGGCCGTTAAGAATAAAAAGTATAAAATCTGCTCCGTAAAGGGCTTTTCCGATGCTCAGGTCACCGCAGGCGGTATAAGGGCATCAGAAATCAACCCCGGAACTATGGAGCTTAAAAAGATAAAGGGTCTGCACGTCGCAGGTGAAATAGTAAACGTTGACGGCGACTGCGGAGGCTATAACCTTCAGTGGGCGTGGTCCTCTGCTTACGTTGCAGGCACAAGTATAGTCAGGGAGAATTAATTTGCTTCGAATAAACGAAATATCTGTACCTCTCGGTACACCCGAAGCCGAAATAAAAAAGGCGGCGGCAGATGCTGTCGGACTTTCTCTTTCCTCGGTAAAGGGCTTTGAAATTGTAAGAGAATCAATAGATTCGAGAAAACGTAACAATATAAAGATGATTTATTCCGTGAATCTTGAAACGGATATAGATGAAGAGGCATTCGCTCTCTCTTTTCCTCAGAACAAGGTTCACGTCTGTGAAAAATACGTCTATGAAATGCCCGAGAATAAGAGAACGTCCTCCTTCAGACCCATTATCGTCGGCTTTGGTCCTGCAGGTATGTTTGCTTCATACATTCTTGCAAAAGCAGGTCTTCGTCCTCTCGTGCTTGAAAGAGGCAACGACGTAGACACAAGAACAAGGGACGTTTACGGCTTCTGGAGCACAAAAAGGCTCAACACCTCCTCGAACGTTCAGTTCGGTGAAGGGGGAGCCGGTACCTTTTCTGACGGCAAGCTCACAACCGGTATAAAGGACAGCCGCTGCAGATACGTTCTTGAAGCCTTCCATAAATTCGGCGCTCCCGAGAAAATTCTTTACTCCTCGCATCCGCATATCGGTACGGACAAGCTCGTAGGCGTTGTAAAGAATATGAGAAACGAAATAATATCACTGGGCGGTGAGGTGCGCTTCGGATGTACGCTGAAGGATATCTATAAGGCAAACGGCTACATTCAGGGCATTTCCTTTGAGGATGAAAAGGGAAGCATCACAGATATTGAAACCGACTGTGTTATTCTTGCCGTCGGACATTCTGCCCGCGATACCGTTGAAATGCTTTTCTCGCACGGTATCATAATGGAGCCCAAGGCATTTTCAATGGGTGTGAGAATCGAGCATCCTCAGGAGCTTATAAATAAGTCACTTTTCGGCAAGGAGTGGAACAATCCGCTTCTCGGTGCCGCAAATTATAAATTATCAAATCACTCACTCCACGACAGAGGTGCATATACCTTCTGTATGTGTCCCGGCGGTACTGTGGTCTGTGCGCCCTCGGAGGAAAACACGGTTGTTACCAACGGTATGAGTGAATATGCGAGAGACAAGGAAAATGCAAACTCCGCAATTCTTGTTGGTGTAGAGCCTTCACATTTCGGCTCCGACCATCCTCTTGCAGGTATTGCACTTCAGAGAAAAATCGAAAGAACGGCATTTGAAGCAGGCGGCAGTAATTATTCCGGTCCCTGTCAGACTGTCGGAGATTTTCTCAGAAATCAGCCGAGCCGCAGGCTCGGTGCCGTAAAGCCCTCCTTTCCCACGGGTGTTACACCTACCGACATAAGACGTGTTATGCCCCGTGAAATATGCGACTCAATTGAAGCCGCGCTTTACGAATTCAACAAAAAGCTTGAGGGCTTTGCTCTTCCCGATGCAGTGCTTACTGCCCCCGAGAGCAGAAGCTCTTCTCCCGTAAGAATCATCCGTGACGAATTCAGGCAGGCAAGCATCAAGGGAATTTATCCCTGCGGTGAGGGTGCAGGCTATGCAGGCGGTATCGTATCAGCCGCCGTTGACGGAATCAAATGCGCTGAAGCAGTTCTTGAAGATGCCTTCGATGACTGCTGAAATACGAAAAAAAGGTGAACAATTATGAAAACTTTAGCACTTATCGTACCCTGCTTCAACGAAGCAGACGTACTCGCAATGTTCTATGAAGAAACCACTAAGGTAATCGACTCTCTCAGGGACAGATATTACACTGAGCTTGTTTTCGTTGACGACGGAAGCCGTGACGATACTCTTAAAATCATCAAGGAGCTTGCAGCAAGAAACGTGGCAGTCAAGTTCATTTCCTTCTCAAGAAATTTCGGAAAGGAAGCCGCAATGCTTGCCGGTATGGAGTATGCAGTAAAGGCGGATTTCATCGGTATTCTTGATGCCGATTTACAGCATTCCCCCGAAATCATCCCCGAAATGCTTCATTACGTTGATGAAGAGGGCTACGACGTTGCCGCCGCTAACCGCGAGGACAGAGACGGTGAAGGAAAGCTCAAGAGCTTCCTTTCTGACAGCTTCTATAAGGTCATCAACAAGGTAAGCGAAACAAAAATCACCGAATCCGCTCAGGATTTCCGCATTATGAAGAAAAACGTAGTCAAGGCAATTATTTCAATGCCCGAAAGCATCCGTTTTTCAAAGGGAATTTTCAGCTGGGTTGGTTTTAACGTAAAGTGGATAGGACATACTAACCGTGAAAGAGCCGCAGGTGAAACCAAGTGGTCAATCACAAAGCTTGCAAAATATGCCATCGACGGTATTCTCGGCTTTACAACAACTCCCTTGAGATTCAGCTTCCTTTTCGCGTTCCTTTCTGCTTTTATCGGAGTAATCAGCTTCCTTTACGGTATTGTCAGAAACATTATAAGCCCCGAATACGTGGGATTCATTCCCTTCATTCTTACGGGAATGTTCTTTATCGGATTTCTTCTGCTCCTTTCAATCGGTATCATCGGCGAGTATCTTGCCCGTGTCTATACCGAAGCAAAGGACAGACCGAAATATATTGTCGCTCAGACAAACACTCAGGTAGCCTACAGCTTCTCTGAGGACGAATAAAATTTAAGGAGAAATTAAAAATGGTAGTAACAAAAACAACAAAAATCGGTGATATTCTTGATGCAGATAAGGGTACAGCACCCTTCTTCCTCAATATGGGCATGCATTGTCTCGGCTGTCCCTCAGCAAGAAACGAGTCCATTGCTCAGGCTTGTATGGTACACGGTGTAGATGTTGACGACCTCATTGAGGAGCTCAACAACTACTTTCTCACACGCGGATGATTAATTTAGGTCCGAGACTTCTTTGTGCGGCATCCTTTGTGCGATGCCGTACTAAAATTACGGATATCGGCACAGACCACGCTTATCTGCCGGCTTTTCTTGTTGAAAACGGCATAGCTGACTCTGTTCTTGCCTGCGATATCGGTGTAATGCCTCTTAAGAATGCAGAAAATACGGTAAAATCACGGGGGCTTTCGGAGAAGATATCTCTTCGCATATCTGACGGACTCAAGGAGGTTTCACCCGATGAAGCGGATGAAATCATCATCTGCGGTATGGGCGGTACGCTTATGACTGATATTCTTACGTCAGCCCCCTGGGTCAGAAGAGAAGGCATGCATCTGATTTTACAGCCTATGACTCACTCAGAGGACGTAAGAAAATATCTTCTTTCAAACGGCTTTTCCGTGACTGAAGAAAAATTCGTTGTTGATGCAGGTAAGGTATACTGCTGTATTTCAGCAGATTTTGACGGTAAGGAAAGGGAAGCGGACGAGGGCTTCTGTCAGTTCGGTTATTTACCTCCGAAGGACGAGGTCAACGCTCAGTACGTGGAAAAACAGCTTCACAGAGTTGATATAAAGCTTGGTGCCTTGAAGGGCAGGGAGGAGTCTGCCGTAGAATATGACAGACTTAAAGGAATCAGAAACTATTACGAAAAGGGGATTGCTGAATGAGAGCTCTTGACGTTTATAACTACATAGATTCCTTCGCTCCCTTTTTCTCTCAGGAGCCCTGGGATAATTCGGGACATCTCATCGGCAGTCTTTTCAAGGACGTAACAAAAGCGGTTGTCTGTCTTGACGTTACCGAGGAGGTTATTGATTTTGCCGCAGAAAACGGTGCAAATCTCATCATATCCCATCATCCCGTAATCTTTTCACCTATAAAGACGGTAACTTCAGAAAGCCTAATTTTCAAGTCAGTTATGAAGGGTACGGCAATAATCTGCGCTCACACAAATCTTGACAAGGCCTCCGGCGGTGTCAACGATGCTCTGTGTGAAGCACTTTCAATGGAATATGAGAAAATACTTTGTGACGGCGCACCTACGTTTCTTAACGTCTGCAGTCCACCAAGGGCTATGAACTCAAGGGAGCTTTCCTCATATCTTCGGAATAAGCTTTCCTGCACTGTATCTTACTGTGATAACGGTGCCGAAATCACAAAAATCGGTCTTTGCTCCGGGGCAGGTGCAGATTTTGTTGACGATGCTATAAGGCTCGGCTGTAACGCCTTCATTACGGGTGAAGCCAAATATCACGAATTCCTTGAAGCAAGGGAAAAGGGGATTTCACTTTTCACGGTCGGTCATTTTGAATCCGAGGTCCCCGTTGTTAAAAAGCTGACCGAAAAATTAAACGACCAATTCAATTGCACGGTATTTATTGAAGCCCCCTTCGGAAATACCGTAATTACGGAGAAATAAATGGCAACAGACGGTATTTTTCTTCATTTTCTAAAAAATGAAATTGCAGATTTTGCAGTTGGTGCCAAGGTAGACAGAATTTATCTTCCCACGAGATATGAGCTTGTGATTTCACTTCGCACGAGAACGGAAACAAAAAAGCTTTTCATATCCGTTTCGGGCAACTCACCGAGAATCAATTTTACTGATTTCTCACCTGAAAATCCTCAGACTCCGCCAATGCTTTGTATGCTTTTGAGAAAGCAGCTCGGCGGCGCCGTTATAACAAACGTTCATCAGGCGGGCTTTGACAGAATTCTGTTTATAGATATGAATGCCACAAATGAAATAGGCGACAGAGTCAACAGAACTCTCGTTGTCGAAATTATGGCACAGTATTCCAACTGTATTCTGCTTGACGAAAACGGAATTATAATTGATGCTCTGAAGCGTGTGGATTCATCGAAATCCTCCTTCCGTGAAATTCTTCCGGGCAGGGCATACGTAATGCCTCCTCAGCAGAAGAAGCTTTTACTTACGGAAAATTCTGTTGAAGCTGCAACAGAAGAAATCACAGCCTTAAGTGATAAGAAATTAAGCTCTGCCATTATGACGGCTGTAGCAGGTATTTCACCTCTCATTTCCCGTGAAATTGCCTACAGAATCACCCTCGGTGACGTAAGCGTATCGGATATGACTGACGGTATGAAGGAGCGCCTTTATCACGAGCTTTCACTTCTGAAAAGCTCTCTTATCTCCGGTGAATGCAAGCCCTGCTACCTTACAGACGTTCACGGGGGATATCTTGATTTTTCATATATGCCCTTAACGCTTTATGATAACAGCGCAACGCTTCATTTCACTGAAACACTCTCTGAGATTCCCGATATCTTCTATTTTGAACGAGAGCGTCTTCAGCGTGCACGCTCAAAGGCAGAGGATCTCTACAGAACTGTTGACCGTCTCATTGAGCGTACGTCAAGAAAGATAAACGTTCAGCGTGAGGAGCTTGCCGCATCGGAGGACAGTGAGTGCAAAAGAATTTTTGCTGAGCTTATAAATGCAAATCTCTATTCGCTTGAAAAGGGCAGGGATTTTTACGAGGTGCAGAATTATTACGACGACTATAAAACCGTAAGAATTCCAGTTTTGCCTCATTTATCACCATCTGCAAACTCTCAGCGCTACTATAAGGAATACAGAAAGGCTCAGACAGCAAGAAAAATGCTGACTGACCTTATAGAAAAGGGTGTAGCAGACCTTGAATATCTTCTTTCCGTCAGGGATGAGCTTTCCCGTGCCGAAACCGAACGAGAGCTTAATGAAATAAGAACTGAGCTTTCGGGAGCCGGCTTCCTTAAAAGTAAAACGGGAACCAGAAACAAGAAGAACGTGCCCTTGCCCTTCCTTGAATTTGATGCTCCCGACGGCTTTAAGGTATACGTGGGCAGAAACAATATACAGAACGACAATCTTTCCTTTAAGAAGGCATCGAAGAATGATATATGGTTTCACGCTCAGAAGGCTCCGGGCTCTCACGTAATTCTCTCACTTGAGGGCAGGGAAGCCACCAACAAGGCAATGGAGTTTGCCGCAACCTGCGCCGCCTTCTTTTCATCGGTAAAGGACAGAGGTATGGTTGAGGTTGACTACACCAAGGTTAAAAATCTGAAAAAACCTCCGGCTTCAAATCCGGGCTTTGTAATATATCACGTTTATAACACGGTATATGTTAATGCCGTGAATCCCGAAAATTATAAAATTGAAAGCGAGGACTAAACAATGGCAAAATACTCAATCGGTGTTGACTACGGTACACTTTCAGGCAGAGCTCTTATTGTTAATAATGAAACAGGCGAGGAATTATCCTCTGCCGTTTATGAATATCCCCATTCCGTTATGTCGGAATGTCTTCCCTCAGGCAAGAAGCTCGGCTTTGACTGGGCATTACAGCATCCTCAGGACTATCTTGACGTGCTTTATAACACAATTCCCGCAGTGCTCAAGGAAAGCGGTGTTTCAAAGGACGACGTTGTAGGCATCGGTCTTGACTTTACCGCTTGCACAATTCTTCCTGCCAAGAAGGACGGCACACCTCTTTGCTTCCTCGATGAATATAAGGATGAGCCCCACGCTTACGTAAAGCTCTGGAAGCATCACGCCGCACAGTACCTTGCAAGCAAGCTCAACGAAATCGCAGAAGAGAGAAACGAGCCCTGGCTTAAGAACTACGGCGGAAAAATCTCCTCCGAATGGGCTATCCCCAAGATCTGGCAGGTGCTTTGCGAGGCTCCCGAAATCTACGATGCCGCTGATACCTTCATTGAAGCCGCTGACTGGGTTGTATGGCAGCTTTCAGGCAAGGAAAACAGAAACTCCTGCTGTGCAGGCTACAAGGAAATGTGGAACAAGAAGACGGGCTATCCCTCAAAGGATTTCTTCAAGGCACTTGATCCCAGACTTGAAAACGTAATTGAGGAAAAGCTTTCAACAGATATTTCACCTATGGGCTCTAAGGCAGGTGAGCTGACAGAGGCTATGGCAGAAAAGCTCGGTCTCAATGCAGGCACTGCAATTGCAACCGCAATTATTGACGCTCACGTATTCGTTCCTGCCGCAGGTATTGCAGAAGCAGGAAAAATGCTTGCTATTATGGGTACATCTACCTGCCATATGCTTCTCGGCAACGAGGAAAAGCAGGTAAAGGGTATGTGCGGTGTTGTTGAGGACGGTATTCTTCCCGGCTTCTTCGGCTATGAAGCAGGTCAGAGCTGTGTCGGCGACCATTTCCAGTGGTTTATTGACAACTGCCTTCCCGCATCCTACTATGAGGATGCAAAAGAGAAGGGTATGAATATACATAAATATCTTCGTGAAAAGGCTGAAAAGTACAAGCCCGGCGAAAGCGGACTTGTTGCTCTCGACTGGTGGAACGGCAACCGCTCCTGCCTTGTTGACGTTGACCTTACGGGTATGATTCTCGGTATGACTCTTCTTACAAAGCCCGAAGAAATCTACCGTGCCCTTATTGAAGCTACTGCATACGGTACAAGAATGATAATTGAAACCTTCCGTGAGTACGGTGTTGAGGTTAACGAATTCTATGCAGCAGGCGGTATTGCTAAAAAGGACCCCATGACAATGCAGATTTACTCCGATATTCTCAATCTTCCCATCAGGATTGCAGGCAGTGATCAGGGCGGTGCTCTCGGCTCAGCTATCTTCGGCTCCGTAGCCGCTGGTAAGGAAAACGGCGGCTATGACGATGTATTCTCAGCCGCATCCAGACTCGGTAAGGTGCTTGATACAAAGTATGAACCCAATCCCGAGGCTGTTAAGGTTTATGATAAGCTTTATGCTGAATACAAGATTCTTCACGACTATTTCGGCAGAGGCGCAAATGACGTTATGAAGCGTCTCAAGGAAATCAAGAAGTCCGTTTAAGAGGTAACTGAAATGAAAAATTACAAGTTTTATTTTCTCGTCGGCTCACAGCACCTTTACGGTGACGAAACCTTAAAGGAAGTAGATTCTCACGCAAAAATTATGGCAGACGGCTTCAATGCAGATCCCGTAATTCCCTGCACAGTTGAATTTCTTCCCTGTGTTACCACCTCAAAGGCTATTGAAGCCGCAGTTATAAAGGCAAATAACGATCCTATGTGTGCAGGTATCATCACCTGGATGCACACCTTCTCTCCCTCAAAAATGTGGATTTCAGGCATTTCCAAAATGATGAAGCCCTATCTTCACATCAACACGCAGTTCAACCGTGATATCCCCTGGAGCACTATTGATATGGACTTTATGAATCTTAATCAGAGTGCACACGGTGACCGTGAGCACGGCTACATCGGCACAAGAATGGGTGCCAAGCGCAAGGTAATTGCAGGCCACTGGGAAAATGAAGAATTCCGCAAGGAAATCGCTTCCTGGATGCGTGCCGCTGTCGGTGTATTCGAAAGCAGAAGAACAAGAGTGCTTCGCATAAGCGACAATATGAGAAGCGTTGCAGTTACCGACGGTGATAAGGTTGAAGCACAGATGAAGCTCGGCTGGGAAATTGAGCATTACGGCGTTGGTGACATCATCGCAGAGCTCGAAAAGGTAACCGATGCAGAAATCGATGCTCAGATGAAGGCTTACGAGGAGAAATATACCCTCGCAACAGAGAATATTGAAGCAGTAAGATATCAGGCAAGAGAAGAAATTGCCATAAAGAAATTTATGGACGAAAGAGGCTTTACTGCCTTCCATACAAACTTTGAAGACCTTCAGGGGCTTCGCCAGCTTCCCGGTCTTGCTTCTCAGGACCTGATGAGCAAGGGCTACGGCTTCGGTGCAGAGGGTGACTGGAAGGTTGCTGCTATGACGAGAATCCTAAAGGCTATGACTGCCGATATGACGGGCGGTACTGCCTTTATGGAGGATTACACCTATCACTTCGAGCCCGGCAACGAAATGATTATGGGCGCTCACATGCTTGAGGTCTGTCCCACAATTGCCGCTACAAAGCCTGAAATCAAGGTATTCCCCCTTGGTATCGGCGGCAGGGAAGATCCTGCACGTCTTGTATTCAAGTCCAAGCCCGGCGATGCAATCGTTGTGTCCCTTGTTGATATGGGCGACGGCCTTCGTATGATTGTAAATGACGTAAAATGCGTAGAGCAGGAAAACGATACTCCCAATCTTCCCGTTTCCGCAGTATTGTGGAAGCCCGAGCCCTCACTCAAGACCTCCGCTGAAGCATGGATATATGCAGGTGCCGCTCATCACTCCGTTCTCAGCTTCGACGTAACAGCTGAAATGATGCGCGATTTTGCTAATATACTTGATATTGAATTCGTTTACATCAACAAGAACACTGAAATCAACTCCTTCGTCAAGGAGCTTGAAATCTCATCCCTTCTCAGAAAGCTGAAATAATATGTATAAAGATATAAAAGAAAAGGCCTACAAAGCCAATATGATGTTGTATAAGCTCGGCATTGCTCCCTTTACCTGGGGCAATGCTTCAGAGTGCGACAGAGAAAAAAGAGTTTTTGCAATCAAGCCCTCGGGAGTTGAGTATGAAGAGCTTACTCCCGATATGATGGTTATTGTGGATTTTGACGGAAACAAGGTGGAAGGGGAGCTCAATCCCTCATCAGACACAGCAACTCACGCCGTATTATACAGCAATTTCCCCGAAATCGGAGGAGTTGTACATTCGCACTCAATCAATGCCGTTGCATTCGCTCAGGCAGGCATTCCCGTACCTGCTCTCGGCACCACACACGCTGATTTCTGCTTCGGCGAGGTGCCCTGCGCAAGAGAGCTTACTTCCTCTGAAGTCAACGGCGAATATGAAAAGAGCACGGGAGACGTAATTGTTTCTCATTTCAGGGATAACGCTATTGACGAAAATGCCGTTCCTGCCGTGCTTGTGCGCTCTCACGGTCCCTTTACCTGGGGAAAATCTGCAAAGGATGCGGCAAAGAATGCAGGCACACTTGAAATTGTCTGCGAAATGGCTCTTAAAACCTTACGTCTTAATAATGAAATTGAAGCTATTCCGTCCTATCTTCTCGAAAAGCATTATATGAGAAAGCACGGAAAGGATGCATACTACGGACAAGGAAAATAAAATGACTGAATTTACCCATTTACATATACATACCGAATATTCTCTTCTTGACGGTGCCTGCAGAATCAAGCCTCTTATCAAACGAGTAAAGGAGCTTGGTATGACAAGCATCGCCATGACTGACCACGGAGTTATGTACGGTGCCGTTGACTTTTACAAGGCCTGTAAGGCTGAGGGAATCAACGGTATAATCGGCTGTGAGGTTTACGTTGCACAGCGTACCCGCTTTGATAAGGTTCACGGACTTGACAACGAAAGATATCACCTTGTGCTTCTTGCAGAAAATCAGACGGGCTATCAGAATCTTATCAAAATGGTTTCTGCCGCATGGACAGAGGGCTTCTACACCAAGCCCCGAGTAGACAAGGAGCTTATTGAAAAGTACCACGAGGGTATAATCTGTCTTTCTGCCTGTCTCGCAGGTGAAATTCCCCAGGCAATCCTTAAGGGTGACTACGAAAAAGCAAAGGAAACCGCTCTCTGGTATCAGAACGTATTCGGAAAAGACAATTATTTTCTTGAAATCCAGGATCACGGTATAGCCGATCAGAAGGCTTCTAATCCTAAAATCATTCAGCTTGCCCGTGAGCTTGATATTCCTCTCGTTGCAACCAACGACGCTCATTACATAACCAAGCAGGATGCAGAAATTCAGAAAATCCTCGTTTGTATCGCAACAAAGCATACAATTGAGGAAGACACTGGAATGGGCTTTGAAACAGAGGAATTCTACGTTAAGTCCGGTGACGAAATGGCGGAGCTTTTCCCCGACGTCCCCGATGCTATTGCAAATACAAATAAAATTGCCGAGCGCTGTCACGTCAGCTTTGAATTCGGTAATACAAAGCTTCCTATATTCGAGGTTCCCGACAACCGCGACCATTTCGAGTATTTCTCTGATCTGTGCTATAAGGGAATGGTTCGCTGCTACGGTGAAAACTACCCCGAGGAATATATGGAAAGACTCAATTATGAGCTCGGAATCATCAATCAGATGGGCTTTATTGACTATTTCCTTATAGTCTGGGACTACATCAACTATGCAAAAAGCATAGGTATCCCCGTAGGCCCCGGTCGAGGCTCGGGTGCAGGCAGCATCGCCGCTTATACCTGCGGTATTACCGATATTGACCCGATGAGATACTCACTCCTTTTTGAGCGTTTCCTTAACCCCGAACGAGTCAGTATGCCCGACTTTGATATCGACTTCTGTTATGAAAGAAGACAGGAGGTTATCGACTACGTTGTGCGCAGATACGGTGCCGACCACGTTTCACAGATTGCAACCTTCGGTACGCTTGCCGCAAGGGGAGCCGTCCGTGACGTCGGAAAGGTGCTCGGAATGAGCGTTGCCGAATGCTCTGCTATTCAGAAGGAAATTCCTCAGGAGCTTGGTATGACAATCGAAAAGGCCCTGCAGTCAAATCAGGAGCTTAAAAAGATGTACGATGCCAACGCTCTCGTAAAAAAGGTTATAGATACATCAATCAAAATTGAAGGAATGCCGAGAAATACGGGTATGCACGCAGCAGGTGTCGTTATCTGCGACAAGCCCGTTGATGAATACGTTCCGCTTTTCAAGAGCGGTGACTCCGTTGTTACTCAGTACTATAAGGGATGGGTTGAAGCCCTCGGTCTTCTTAAGATGGACTTCCTTGGTCTTCGTACTCTTACGGTTATTGACGATGCGGTTAAAATGATTCATAAAAAAGACCCGACTCTCGACATTATGAAAATCGATGTTGACGATCTGGGTGTTTATAAAATGCTCGGTGAAGGCGGTACCTTCGGCGTATTCCAGTGTGAATCGGGCGGCATCAGATCACTTATGATCAATATGCAGCCTCACAACCTTGAAGATATCATAGCGGTTATCGCACTTTACCGACCCGGTCCCATGGACTTTATTCCCGCTTATCTTGCAAACCGTCAGGATCCCGAAAACATCAAATACCATACTCCCGAGCTTAAGCCTATTCTTGACGTTACATACGGCACAATCGTTTATCAGGAGCAGGTTATGCAGATTTTCCGGGAGCTTGCAGGCTATTCTCTCGGTGCCGCTGACATGGTTCGACGTGCAGTTGCAAAAAAGCAGGCAGACGTTCTCGAACAGCAGAGAAAGTTCTTCCTTTACGGCTCAGACGGTACTGACGGCGGCTCAAAGTGTGACGGCTGTATCAAAAGAGGTATTACCGCGGAGGCCGCAAACGCTATATTCGACGATATGGCATCCTTTGCATCCTACGCCTTCAATAAATCCCACTCAGCCGCTTACGCTTACGTTACGTATCAGACAGCCTGGCTTCGTTGCTATTATCCTCAGGAATTTATGGCAGCTATGCTTACCTCCGTTCTTGATAATACTGACAAGGTCGTTGGCTACATCACCGAATGTCAGACCAACCTCGGCTTCAAGGTATTGCCGCCCAGCGTTAACGAATCCGAGGAAAAGTTCACCGTTGTCGGAGATAACGTTCGATTCGGTCTTCTTGCTATCAAGAACCTCGGCAGCGGTGTAATCAAGCAGATTATTGCAGAGCGTGAGGAAAACGGCCCCTTTGAAACCTATTACTCCTTCTGCAAGCGCTGTTACGGCAAGGAGCTTAACCGTCGCGCACTCGAAAATCTTATCAAGAGCGGCGCCGTTGACTGCTTCGGTCTTAACAGAAATCAGATGTTTATGATGATTGACGACATTCTTTCTGCCCTTGAAAGTGATAAAAAGGGTAAAATTGAAGGTCAGATCGGTCTTTTTGACCTTGGCAGCTCACTTGCAAAGGCTGTTGAGCCCGTTCCGCCCAACGTAAAGGAATTCCCCGAAAAGCAAAGACTTGCAATGGAAAAGGAAACCACGGGTCTTTATATGTCAGGTCATCCTATGACGGAGCACGTCCGCCTTGCAGGAAGACTCGGAAGTGCAAAAACCTCCGATATCGTTGATTCCTCGCCCACAGAGCCTGATTCACCCTATAAGGACGGCGACAGAATAAGACTTTTAGGTATTCTTGCATCCGTTCGTAAAAAAATCACAAAGAACGACACTACAATGGCATTCCTTCAGATGGAGGACGTTTACGGCAGTATCGAGGTGCTCGTTTTCCCCAAAAAATTCGATCAGTACGGTCAGTTCTTCATCGAGGACGAAATCATTCTGCTTACAGGTAAGGTTTCTCTTCGTGACGATGAAATCCCGAAGCTTCTCTGTGAGGAGGTTGTGCCCTTAAGGGAAATCCCCGACGACGATGCTTATCTTGATAACTATAAGCTTCCCGATGCGGAATACAAATTAAGACAGAGTGCATACACGGCTTACGAAAAGAGCAATCCCAAGCCAAAAGCAGAGCCTTCCCCCGTAAAACCATCTCCCGCAAATAATGCTGACACTCAGCCTAAAAAGGAGAGTAAAAGGGGACTGTTCCTCAAGGTTTCCGGTAAGGACGGCATCGACTGTCAGAGGGCCGTGAAAATGTGCTCAATCTTTGAAGGAAATATACCCGTTATTCTTTATTACGAGGATACGAAGAGCTATAATTTCTCAACGGGGATCACTGCAGAGCCCAACAACGATCTTATTACGGGACTTCGCAGGCTTCTCGGTGAAAAAAACGTTGTTCTGAAGGTATAAAGTGCATTTAATGTCAAATTATAGTTGACTTTAGTGATACGAGCATATATTATATATGCTTGATATGACAAATTAATATATTATCTCTCAGGAGGAAAATAAAATGAAAACTATCGCAGTATTAACAAGCGGAGGAGACGCTCCCGGCATGAACGCTGCAATCCGTGCAGTTGTAAGAACCGGTTGCGAAAACGGTGCAAGAGTTCTCGGAATAAGACGTGGCTATGCAGGTCTTATGGAAGGCGATATGTATGAAATGAATTTAAGAAGTGTTTCTGATATCATCCACAGAGGCGGCACAATGCTTCATTCTGCAAGAAGCAAGGAGTTCTGCACAGAGGAAGGTATGCAGAAGGCTATTTCTATCTGCAAGGAAAACGGCATTGAGGGTATCGTTGTTATCGGTGGCGACGGCTCCTTCAAGGGCGCAAGAGACCTCAGTGTAAGAGGCATCAACTGTGTTGGTGTTCCCGGTACAATTGATAACGACATTGCTTGCTGTGACTACACAATCGGCTATGACACCTGCCTTAACACAATCATGGATATGGTTGACAGAATCAGAGATACAAGTGAATCTCACGACCGTTGCACAGTTGTTGAAGTAATGGGCAGACGTGCAGGCTTCCTCGCACTCAATGCAGGTATTGCAGTCGGCGCTACAGCAATTCTTATTCCCGAAATGGAATTCGATATTGAAAGAGACATCATCGAAAGAATGAGAAGAACTCAGAAGACCGGCAAGCGTCACTTTATCATCGTTGTAGCAGAAGGCGTCAACGAAAAGCTTGAGGCTCAGGGCATCAACGGTGTTTCAGCACTCGCTAAGTACATTGAGCACAACCTCGGTGTTGAGGCACGTGCAACTGTTCTCGGTCACGTACAGAGAGGTGGCTCACCCTCAGTTAAGGACAGAGTTGCAGGCAGTACAATGGGTAACTATGCAGCTCATCTTCTTCTTGACGGTATCGGCAACCGCGTTGTTGCTATGCAGAAGGAAGCGGTTATTGACCTTGATATCGTTGAAGCACTCAATATGAAAAAATCCATTGACCTTGGTCTTTACGACACAGCAATGGAAATCGGTATCTGATTTGACTTTATGCGCCGTGGTTTTCATGGCGCTTTTTTGAATATTATGGTGAAATATTATCCTTCTTATTATAAAGATTTTTCCTGCATTGCAGGGGAGTGTCCCGATTCCTGCTGCAGAAAATGGGAAATTGTCATTGATGGCGACACACTCAACAGATATAATTCCCTGGAAGGTGAATTCGCAGATAAAATCCGCTCAGAAATCATTAAGGATGAGGAAGGCGACTGCTGCTTCAGGCTTAATAACGGCAACTGTCCTTTCCTGAATAAAAACGGGCTTTGTGATATTCACATCGAGCTTGGTGAAGACTATACAAGTGAAATATGCCGTAACCATCCGAGATCTATTGAGGAATACGAGGGTTTTACTGAAATTGCACTGTCCTTATCCTGCCCTGAAGCCAACAGAATCATTTTAGGCACGGAAAAAACCGAATATCCGACTCCCGATTATAAGGGTGAAGACGAGGTGCTGAGCCTTCTTATCACCTCAAGAAAGTCTTTATTTTGCGAAAATACAGACTGCTTTTCACTTATAAAGCAGATTCTTGACACTGCGGCAGACGACAGTCTTGATATTGACCTTGTTTATATTGCAGAGCATCCCGAATTTAGCCCGGAATTTCTCAAGTCCTACGGAAAAATCCTTCTTGGTAACGAAATTCTCACCGACGAATGGAAGAATTTACTCGAAAAAGCTGTCTCAACAACTGTAAATGACAGAGATTTTCAGAATTTCTGCAGAAAAAACAGCGATACTATTATAAAAATTATCAGATATTATATCTACAGATACTATCTCAAGGCTGTGAATGACCTTGACGTGTATTCCCGTGCTCTTTTTATCGCAGCATCTGCTCTTTTCAGTGCTTTTATTGCATTTACGTGCAACGAAAATATTGCCGAAGCAGCAAGACTTTATTCAAAGGAAACCGAGCACAATTCTGACAACATTGACAGAATAATCGGATATTTCAGCGAATTTTAACGAGGTGAAGCCAATGTCCCGCATAATGGATATAATTAAAGAATTCAGCAAGCCCTGCGCCTGCGGAATGGTACATACTACTGCCGTAAAGGACGTGCATATCGGCTCAGGAATAGTAAAAAACGTCGGAGAAATCCTGCAAAGCAATAATTTTTCCGAAAATCTCCTTCTTGTTGCCGATAAAAACACACTTAAGGCGGCTGACGGTATAATTGAATCCCTTGAGGGCTTTAATGTAAGCCTTCATATATACGATAATATCCGAGTTGCTGATATGAAGCACGTCGATGAAATAAGAGATCTTATTAAAGATAAGGATATATCCGTCTTATCCGTCGGTACGGGCTCCGTAAACGACACCTGCAGATTAGCTGCAGCACTTGAAGACAAAAAGCTCTGTATTTTCGGCACGGCTCCTTCGATGGACGGCTTTGCATCCGACACCTCTCCCATTGTAAAGGACGGCTTCAAGTCCTCTTATCAGGCAAAA
This sequence comes from Acutalibacteraceae bacterium, assembly GCA_045651625.1. Lineage (GTDB taxonomy): Bacteria > Bacillota > Clostridia > Oscillospirales > Acutalibacteraceae > RUG806. Next base: position 77,685 of record JAZRST010000080.1, read on the forward strand.
AGCCCCGAGGTTATTATCGGTGACACAAAAATTCTTTCCGCCTCTCCCTCGTATCTTAAATCGTCAGGCTTCGGAGATATGATGGCAAAGTATATCGGTCTTATCGACTGGCAGATATCCTCTCTTCTCACCGGTGAATATTACTGTGAAAGGGTAGCAAGACTTACCCGGACAGCCACCGACACCCTTCTTTCTATGGCTTCACGTGTTACCGCAGACGACGAAGAAACTGCAGGACAGATTTTTGAAAGCCTTCTTATGACTGGTATTGCAATGAGCTTTACAAAAAACTCACGCCCTGCAAGCGGCAGTGAGCATATCATTGCTCACCTTATAGAATGTCTGCAGTTACCCGAGGGCATAATTCCGAATTATCACGGTGAGGACGTAGGTGTATGCACCCTTGAAATGCTGAAATTCTATAATTCTCTTGCTGAAAGGGATAAGGTAAGTGGAGTGAACGAGAAAGTCAACTGGGACGAGGTATTTTCCGTATACGGAAATCTTGCCGACGACGTAAAAAAGCTTAATTTCCCCGAAAATATCGTTGACTCGGTAAACCCGGATTCTCTTTCAGAAAAGTGGCAGGAAATAAGAAATATTATTCATTCCGTGCCCCCTTACGATGAGGTAAGGAATGCAATGTTTAAGGCAGGCTGTAAGATTACGGTTGCAGATATTGAAAAATCTCAGGAATACTTTGACCTTTGTGTGAAATATTCTCCTTATATGAGAAAAAGACTTACTCTTTTAAGACTTAAGGATATGATAAAAGCATAATATATACGGCATCGGTTATCCGATGCCGCAATTTTTATCAGTCTTCAAGTGTCTGCATGAATTCCCAGGAAAGCTTCGTTGCCTTTTTTGCATCGCCGTCAATCCAGTCATTGTCCTGCTCATACATAATGTAGGGGATTTCAAGCTCCTTACAGGCCTCGTAGCAGGCCTTAAGGTCAACTCTTCCTTCACCGAGGGTGCAGAATTTTCTTATGCCGTCAACAAGGACATAATCCTTGAAATGGCAAACGCTTACTCTGCCCTTCATCTTCTTGAGATATTCCACGGGATCCGCGCCTGCAAAGTGAATCCATGCAACGTCAGGAATGAAATGGAAAACCTCGGGATCGGTATTTTCAATAAGATAGTCAATCATTGTCATACCGTTATCAAGCATCTTGAACTCAAAATCGTGGTTATGATAATTAAATGTCATACCGTTTGCCTTGAGAGCAGGGGAGAAGGCATTGATCTTTTCAATAAAAGCGTCAACGTTTTCCTTTGTATCTCTGTATTCATCACCTGCGGCACCAAGACCGAGTGCATAGCAGTCAATAATCTTGTGCTCTTCAATAAGCTTTTCGGTATCGTTTACAAATCTGTCAAAGGGCTTATGAGTAACACATACCGACATACCGTTCTTATCGAGAATTTCCTTCTGAATTTCAGACTCAATGGGTCCTATGGCGGAAATCTGCACGTCCTTTACGCCCATTTCGGAAAGGTAGGCAAGTGTAATGTCAAAATCCTCTGCATTCTGACAGAAATCTCTTAATGTAAAAAGCTGAATACCAAGCTTGGGGTTGTTCATTTCAATCATCCTTCCGGTTCAATATAGTTAAATAATAGATGAAAACACAATTATTATCAACATAAAAATAATATTTTGTATTTATAAACAAAAACGCTTTTATAAACTGTAGAATCTGACAAAAATTCAAAGTAAGTTTGACTTTAGAAATATTTAGTAGTAAAATTATTCTGTATTATTTTTAGGAGGTATAAATGTGAAAAAGTTTATTGCTGTTTTAATGAGTATGATACTCGTTCTTTCTCTCGGCACAGTTGCTTTTGCTGCTCCCGGTGACAATGACGTACTCAGCTTCGACGAAAACGGAGATTTCAAAATCTTCAATATCTGTGATATTCAGGATATGTATCCTCTTCACGCTACAACAAAGGCATTCATTACCGATATGCTCAAAATCCATCAGCCTGATATCGTTGTTCTCGGCGGTGACAACACTGTAGCAACTAAGGAAACAAAGGCAGACGCAATCAAGGAAATCTGCGATATGTTCGTTGAGAACGATACCTTTTTCACACTCGTTTTCGGTAACCACGACGACGAGCAGGATGTTTCCCGTGAAGAGCTTCTCGCTATGTATCAGCAGTTCGGCGGTGAATACTGTCTTGCTTACGATGCTGTTCCCGAGCTTACCGGTGTCGGAACACACAATCTTACCGTAAAGAGCTCCGACGGCAGCAAGATAGCATATAACCTTTATATGTTCGATTCCAACACCTATACCCGTGATGCTGAAGGCAATTATCTTGGTTATGATGCAGTTCACGAGGATCAGATTGAATGGTATAAGAGCAATTCCGCTGAGGTAAAGGCAGAGAATGACGGTGAGACTGTTTACGCTATGGCTTTCCAGCACATTATCGTTCAGGAAATCTATGACCTTATGTTCTACAAGTCTCCCATCGCTCTCGGTGAGGCTACAAGAAACTACGACGGTCAGTCCTACACAATTTTCCCCTTCGTTCACAATATCAAGGACGGCGTTCTTCTTGAGGTTCCTTGTCCCGGCTACTATAACTACGGTCAGTTTGACGCTTTTGTTGAAACCGGTGACGTTGTAGCAGTTTTCTCAGGTCACGACCACCTCAACTCCTTCACAGTTGAAAAGGACGGTGTTGACATCGTTAACACTCCCGGTTGCTCCTTTGAATCCTACGGAGAGCCTGCAACAAGAGGTATCCGTATGCTTACAATCAACGAGGCTGACACATCCGTTTACAAGTCCGAAATGCTTACAGTTTCCGAATACGTTCTCGGTGACGGCGAATATCTTACCGAATTCGGTGAATACAGCAGGATGGATGCTATTCTCGGTGCTGTTGAAATGCTTTTCTTCAAGCTCTATTTCCAGTTCACAGACCTCATCTACATACTTACCGGAATCAAAATGTAAAATAATTGTAAACACTTGTTTTTTTGAGCACTAAACAGTTTACTTTAATCAGTTTTTGTTATAAAATTACTTGAATTTTTATAGGGGGTAAATATTATGAAAACCGTATTTCTTACCGGCGGTACCGGTAATATGGGTTGGGCTGCATTCCAGGAGCTTTATAAGCTCGGTGATGTAAAAATCAATTTTCTTGCACGTCCCAGCGACAAGAATAAGGAGCTTCTTCTTCCTTATATGGGCAAGAAGAACGTTGAAATCATCTGGGGTGACTTCCTCGAGTATGATTCAATCCTCAAGGGTGTAACGGGTGCAGACTACGTTCTTCACATCGGCGGCATGGTTTCTCCCGCTGCTGACTACAAGCCCTACACAACAAGAAAGGTTAACGTCGGCGCTGCAGAAAACATCTGTAAGGCAGTTCTTGCTCAGCCCAATGCTGACGATATCAAGGTTTGCTACATAGGCTCAGTTGCTGAAACAGGCGACAGAAACACTCCCATTCACTGGGGCAGATGCGGTGACCCCATCAAGGTTTCTGTTTATGACCACTATGCAATTTCAAAGGTTATGGCTGAAAGAGTTTTCGTTGAAAGCGGAATCAAGCATTGGGTTGTAATGCGTCAGTCAGGTATCCTTTATCCTGCAATTCTTCACAACATGGAACCCATTATGTATCACGTACCTCTCAACGGTATGCTTGAATGGTGTACAGTTGAGGATTCAGGCCGTCTTATGAGAAACTTCGTTACCGAAGACCTTCCCGAGGAGTTCTACAGAAACTTCTACAACATCGGTTCAGGTAAGGAATACAGACTTACAAACTTCGAATTTGAGGAGCTTCTTCTCGGCTGTATCGGTCTCGGCTCACCCAAGACCCTCTTTGATCCTAACTGGTTCACAACAAAGAACTTCCACGGTCAGTATTATGCAGACGGTGACCTTCTTGAGGAATATCTCCATTTCCGTGCTAATATGCCCGTTAAGGATTACTTTGATCACATGGCAAATCAGGTTGAATTCTATTTCAGAATTCCCAAGTACATCCCCACAAAGAAGCTTATCGGCGCATGCGCAAAGCCCTTCATGAAGAAGATTGCCATGACCGAAAGATGGGGTACTCTTGACTGGATCAAGACAAAGGATCCCGTAAGACTTTCCGCTTACTATGGTTCTTATGAAGACTATCTCAAGATTCCCTCAAGCTGGGACGAATTCAAGCTTGAAAGCCCCGACAAGAGAATCGAAGCAGCTGATGAATTTAAGCTCAGCCACGGCTACGATGAATCCAAACCCAAGTCAGAGCTCGACATCAATGATATGAAGGAGGCTGCTCAGTTCCGTGGCGGTGAAGTTTTAAGCGAAACAATGACAAAGGGTGACCTCGTTACAAAGCTTAAGTGGAAGTGCGGCTGCTGCGGTCACGAATTCGAAGCAAGCCCCAACCTTATCCTTCTCGGCGGTCACTGGTGTCCCGAATGCTACCTTCCCGAAAAGAAGTGGAACTACGATGAAATCGCAAAGTCCAATCCCTTCTTCGCTCAGGTATGGTACACAAACCACTCCAAGGATGAAAACAACGTTTACGACTTTGACGAAATCTTTGACGGTTGGGAAAAGAAGAAATAAAATAAGATATTTTTACCGCTGTTCTTATGAACGGCGGTTTTTTCTGTTGAAATTCATAGGATTTTGATTTATTATATCTTAAGAACTGATATAATAACGGAGCATATCAATATGAAATATAAGCTTATAATTTTTGACCTTGACGGAACGGTGCTTGATACTCTTGAGGACCTTTGTGATTCCGTGAATTTCGCACTTAAGGAGCACTCCCTTCCCGAAAGAACACTCAGTGAAGTAAGAGCCTTTGTCGGTAACGGAATAAGACGGCTTATTGACCTTTCCGTTCCCGCAGAAACAGATGTCAGCGTAACCGATTCAGTTTTCGAGTGCTTCAAAGCTCACTACAAGGATCACAGCTGCGATAAAACCCGTCCTTATGACGGCATAACAGAGCTTTTAGAAAGAATCAGATTCAATAACCTTCACACTGCTGTAGTGTCAAATAAAGCAGATTTTGCCGTAAAAAGCCTTATTGTAAAATATTTTGACGGACTTTTCTCGTATTCGGCAGGTGAAAAAGAGGGGATACCCCGAAAGCCGGCACCCGATATGGTTAAAAATGTCATTGAATTTTTCGGAGCAACGGCTGATGAAACGCTTTACGTCGGTGATTCCGAGGTGGATATAGAAACTGCGAATAACAGCTCAATTGACAGCGTTATTGTCACCTGGGGCTTCCGTGACAGAAGCACTCTTGAAGAAGCAGGAGCCCGAAATATTGCTGAAGACGTGAAATCGCTTGAAGCATTTATTCTTCAATAAAAAAATTAACCGTAGGCTTGTTCATAAAGAACACAGTGCCTACGGTTTTTTAATTTCTGTTGTAACGGGCTTCCTGTTTTCGTAATACGTAAGCTCATTGAAGCCTGAAGAAATCAGAAGACCTGCACCCTCAGTCAGTCCTACGGCTAAATTCCGGGGTATATGGGCGTCACTTCCCAAGGCAACTCTTTTTCCGCCCAATGCCTTATAGGTCATTAAAACGTCCTTTTCAGGCATAAAATATCCGTCATTAAGGCCTGACGTGTTAATTTCAAGAGTTTTTCCTCTTTCAATTACTGCTTTGAGAATTTCAGATATAACGGGGTAGTGCTTTTTTAAGTCAACCTCTCTCTTATATTTATAAACTACGTATCTCAGCACAACTGTAAGGTGACAGAGTATATCATAATCTGTATTTCTTGCAGTTTCAAGTAAATCTTCGAAATACTGTGTCACGTATCTGTCAATAAATTCATCGCTGAGCTTCGAAAAATCGATAACGGAAAACGGCATTTCAAAATCTCTGATTCTTACAGCGTGAACGGAGCCGAGAATTACGTCATAATTGTTTTTACTTATAATTTCTTTTGCAAAGGCAGGGTTGAAAATTGCTTCTCCGATTTCAATGCCCTTTGAAATTATAATTCTGTCCTTGTAAGCTCTTTTAAATTTTTCTGCTTCAAGACGGGACTTCTCAAGGCTTCTGAGCATTTCCTTATCATCGGAATATTCACAGTCACAATGATCGGTAACCGCAAAGCCTATCAGCTTACAGCGTTCTGCTTCAGAGCAAAGCTGTTCAATTCTTGCATTTCCGTCGTGGGAAAACGAGGTATGAGTATGACAGTTAAAAATGTTCATTTAATTCACCGAAATCAGTATATAACTAAAACGCGTAATTGACAAGAAAAAGTTTTGCTGATAAAATTGCATTAAGGAGTGATTTTTATGACGTCAGCAGAACAGCTGGTGAACCTTCTTCTTGCAAAGAAGCTTAAAATTGCCGCGGCAGAATCCTGTACGGGCGGTATGTTCATTTCAAAGCTTATAGATTTTCCGGGAACCTCGGAAATTATAGGTTCATCATATATCACATATTCAGACGAAGCAAAAATTAATTCTGTCGGTGTAAACCCCGAAACCATTGAAAGCTTCGGAGTTGTCAGTGAGCAGACTGCTTTTGAAATGGCAACCGGTGCTGCAAAAGCCGCTTCAGGTGATATAGGTGTAGGCATAACGGGCTTTGCAGGGCCCTCTGCTGATGATGATCCCGATGCAGGTAAGGTTTGCTTCGGCTTTTCAGTCAACGGGAAAACTCTTACCTCAACAAAGGTATTCGGCAACATCGGAAGAAACACAGTTCGTGAATTATCCTGCCTTTATGCCTTTGATACGTTAATAAGACTAATCGGAACCTTCGGTGATAAATAATGATTAAACGTAAATTTTCTGCATTGCAGGTAATTGCCTCAGGCTTTTTCCTTATTGCAATGCTCGGGACACTTCTTCTTATGCTCCCCGTTTCCTCAAAGGACGGCACGTGGACTCCGTTTCTGACGGCACTTTTCACCTCCGTGTCCTCCTCCTGCGTAACGGGTCTCGTGCTTGTTGATACCGCTACACACTGGTCACTATTCGGGCAGATAGTTATAATTCTTCTCATACAGACGGGCGGGCTCGGCTTTATGACCATTGCAACGTTCTTTATGTCCTTTGCAAAGAAAAGCATAAATCTCAGAAACCGCAGTATTATGGCAGAAAGCATCAACACAACACATATTGCAGGTCTCAAGACCATAACAAAGAAAATCATCATCGGCACAGCTCTTTTCGAAGGCATCGGTGCAGTGATTCTCTCCGCAAGATTCATCGGTGAATTCGGGCTTATAAAGGGAATATGGTACGGTGTATTTCACTCAATTTCTGCCTTCTGCAATGCGGGCTTCGACCTTTTCGGTGTGCAGGGTGAGTTTTCTTCTCTCATAAACTACACGGGAGATTACGTTATAAACATAACCCTTATCCTTCTTATATCAATAGGCGGAATCGGCTTTCTGGTATGGGATGATTTGCTGAAAAACAAGCTTAATTTCAGGAAATATCAGCTTCACACAAAAATAGTGCTTACAGTAAGCCTTGCTCTTACCTTCGGCGGTGCGCTGATTATTTTCCTTCTTGAAAATGATTATTCACTTTCGGGAATGACTGCATCTGAAAAAATATTAGGCTCTCTGTTTACCTCAGTCACATGCAGGACTGCTGGCTTCAACACTGTAGATTTTGCCGCACTTTCAAAGGGCAGTATTCTTGTTATGTGCTTTCTTATGTTTGTGGGCGGCTCCTCAGGCTCAACGGCAGGCGGTGCAAAAACAACAACGATTGCAGTAATTTTTGCTTATCTTTTCGCAAGCCTCAGAGGTATTTCGAAGCCCGTAATCTTTGGCAGAAGCATTGATGCAGAAACCCACAGAAAAGCAGTAACGGTCTGTGTATTCAACCTTACGCTTATTTTCTCAGCAGTGACTCTTATATGCGCTGTTGATAATCTTCCGCTTCAGGACGTTTTATTTGAAATCTTCTCTGCTATGAGTACAGTCGGTATGACAACAGGAATTACACGTGATTTATCAATAATTTCAAAGCTGGCTGTCATTATTCTTATGTTCTGCGGCAGAGTAGGCAGCATCAGCTTCGCACTTGCAATTCTTGAAAAAAGAGCACAGCCTGCAGTGACCTGCCCCACAGAATCAATAACAGTCGGTTAAAAGGAGAATATTATGAAATCTTTTCTTATAATTGGTATGAGCACCTTCGGTCAGCATCTTCTTAAAGAGCTTTACAGTAAAAAATGCGACGTATTCATAGCTGACATCAATGAAAACGTTATTACACCCAATCTTTCTTATGCTGTAACGGCTAAAATCGCAGACTGTACTGATGAACAGGTGTTAAGCTCTTTCGGCATCGATGAGTTTGACTGCTGCTTCGTTTGTCTCGGCGGAAATTTTACTGAATCACTTGAGGTTTCATCCTTACTCAAGGAGCTCGGTGCAAAGAGGGTTATTGCAGAGGTTAACCGTGAAAGAGAAAAGAAATTCCTTTTAAGAAACGGTGCCGATGAAGTCATCTATCCCGAGGAAGATATGGCAATCCGCATTGCCGCAGAAGAAAGCAGTGACTCAGTTTTCGACTTCTTCCAGCTTTCGGACGGATTTTCAATTTATGAAATCTTAGTACCTGCAGCCTGGGCAGGGAAGTCACTTAAGGACCTTCGTGTGCGCGAAAAATACAACATAAATATAATTGCTGTAAAGCAGAACGGTCACATTATTCCAGTGCTTTCACCTGAAAGTAAATTTACCTCCGATGAACATATTATAGTAATGTGCCATCAGGAGGACATCAGAAAATTCATCAAATAAAAATTAAGAGCTTCAGAAACCTGGTTTTCCGAAGCTCTTGCTGTTTATATGAGGTTATATTCCCTGATAACCTTAAGTAACCTTTCCTTATTGATATCAGTTATGGTTGTAAGAGGTAATCTTAACGTATTATTTACGTTAAAAAGGGCACTGCAGGCGTATTTCACCGGAATGGGATTTACTTCACAGAACAATGAATACATTAAATTCAGGTATTTTTCGTGAAGCCTTCGTGCATCAGAATAATCATAATTTTTGCAATATTCAGTAATTCTGTGCATTACATCGGGAATTATGTTCGAAACAACGGAAATTACACCCTCAGCGCCCTGAGACATCATTGTAACTGTAAGGTCATCGTTTCCGCTGTAGAAATAAAGCTCATCACCGCACAAGGCTTTTGCTTTAACAAAAGCTGAAACGTCAGCGGATGCCTCCTTCACGGCTGCAATGTTTTTGTGCTCCGATAAAGCCTTATATGTCTCGGGCTGAATAGTAACACCCGTACGTGAGGGAACACTGTAAACAATAACGGGAGCAGACACTCTGTCTGCTATATAGAAATAGTGCTTTATAAGTCCTTCCTGAGTACACTTATTATAATAGGGAGTAACGATCAGAAGACCGTTTACTCCCTGTTTTTCTGCATCATTTGATTTTCTTACTGCTTCCTCGGTGCTGTTTGAGCCCGTACCTGCAATTATAGGAACACGCCCGTCTGCGGTTTTGACAGCCTTTTCGAATATAGCGATTTTTTCGTCTCTTGTCAGCACGGGGGATTCACCCGTAGTGCCGGAAATCACAAGAGCATCAGCTGAATTTTTTATCTGAAAGTCTACAAGTCCTTCAAATGAAGAAAAATCCACTTTTTCAGCATCATCCGTAAACGGTGTTATAAGAGCCGTTGCAACACCCTTGAATACAGCTTTTTTCAAAAGATATCACCGAATCAGTTTTTAGGTTCAATATAACCTTCCGCACAAAGAAGCTCAGCTGCAAGAACTGCACCGCCTGCTGCACCTCTGAGTGTATTATGAGAAAGACAAACGAACTTGTAGTCGTACTGTGTATCCTCTCTGAGTCTGCCGATTGAAACAGCCATACCGCCTTCAAGATCTCTGTGAAGCTTTGTCTGAGGCATATTGTCCCCTGTGAAGTAGTTGAGGAACTGCTTGGGAGCGTAGGGAAGCTCAAGCTCCTGAGGACGGCCAGAGAAGCTCTTCCAAACCTCGATAATCTCTTCCTTGGAGGGCTTGTTCCTGAATCTTACAAAAACTGCAGCCATGTGACCGTCTGAAACGGGAACACGAAGGCACTGAGCAGTAAAGTGAGGCTTGGTAGCGTTTACGATTTCACCGTTTTCAACCTTACCCCAGATCTTAAGTGGCTCTTTTTCACTCTTTTCTTCCTCGCCGCCGATGTAGGGGATTACGTTGTCAACCATTTCGGGCCAACGCTCGAAGGTTTTGCCCGCACCTGAAATAGCCTGATATGTGCAAACGAGAACGTCTTCAACACCGAACTTTTCATCAAGGGGATAAAGAGCGGGAACGTAGCTCTGAAGTGAGCAGTTGGACTTAACTGCAATGAAGCCTCTCTTAGTACCGAGTCTTGCCTTCTGAGCAGCAATAACGTCACAGTGCTTGCCGTTGATTTCGGGAACAAGCATAGGAACGTCGGGAGTGAATCTGTGGGCGCTGTTGTTGGAAACGACGGGGCATTCAGCCTTTGCATAAGCCTCTTCAAGAGCCTTGATTTCATCCTTCTTCATATCAACAGCACAGAAAACGAAGTCAACGAGAGAAGCAATCTTTTCAATATCAGCCTGAGCATCAAGAACTGTCATAGCCTTGATGCTTTCGGGAAGCTCAGTCTTCATAACCCATCTGCCGCCAAGAGCTTCTTCATAAGTCTTACCTGCAGAACGGGGACTTGCTGCAAGAACAGTAATTTCAAACCAGGGGTGATCGTGAAGAAGAGAAATGAATCTCTGACCTACCATACCGGTTGCGCCGATAATACCGACCTTATAGTGTTTATCCATAATAATACCTCCGACACAAACATTATATTCAAAAAGTCGCCTTTGGGGACTTGCGTCTTTTCAATATTTGTGTTAACATAATTTAGATTTATTAATTCTATCATCATATTTTATTTATGTCAATTATAATATATGCACTATCAATAAATGTTGGTTATCGGAATTATTAAATTTACTAATAAATTCGGATATTTTATCTATAAATCTAAAGGCGATATTTATGAAAAAAAGTGATTTTTATTTTGATTTACCCGAGGAGCTCATTGCACAGACTCCTGCCGAAAAGCGCGACCATTCAAGGCTTCTTGTTATAGGAAAGCATTCGGGAAAATTGGAGGACAGACATTTTTACGACATCCTCGACTATATGCACGAGGGTGACTGTCTTGTGCTTAATAATTCCAAGGTTTTACCTGCAAGAATTTACGGTGTCAAGAAGGATACGGGAGCAAACGTAGAGTTTCTCCTTCTCAGTAATAAGGGGAACGACGTCTGGGAATGCATTGCAGGTCCCGGAAAAAGAGCAAAAGAGGGAAGTGTGTTCAACTTCGGTGATAACATTCTTCAGGGTGAGGTGCTCGAGGTGCTTCCGAACGGCAACCGACTTGTAAAATTCACCTACGAAGGAATGTTTCTTGAAAGACTCCAGGAAATCGGTGAAATGCCCCTTCCGCATTATATAACTAAAAAGCTTGAGGACAAGGAGCGCTATCAGACAGTATATGCAAAAAACGACGGCTCTGCGGCAGCACCTACTGCAGGCCTTCACTACACTCCCGAGCTTCTCGAAAAAATAAGAGCTAAGGGCGTTAAAATTGCATACGTTACACTTCACGTCGGTATCGGCACCTTCCGTCCCGTAAAGGCAGAAAACATTGAAGATCACGATATGCATTATGAAAATTATTTTATATCTCCCGAGGCAGCTGAGGCTATAAACGAAACAAAGAAAAACGGCGGCAAAATCATCTGCACGGGAACAACCTGCTGCAGAACGCTTGAATCTGCCTGCGATGAAAACGGCTTTGTAAAGCCCTGCAGTAATTCAACTAATATCTTCATTTTCCCCGGCTATAAATTCAAGTGCATTGATACTCTTATTACGAATTTCCACCTGCCTGAAAGCACGCTTATTATGCTCGTTTCCGCTTTCTGCACAAGAGAAAATGCTCTGGGTGCCTACAGACACGCTATTGAAAACAGATATCATTTCTTCTCCTTCGGTGATTCGACAATCATCACGGATGAAATCTGACGAGGTGAAATATGTACAGATTAATAAAACAGGAAGGCAATGCAAGAAGGGGAGAGTTCACTACGGTACACGGAACCGTACAGACTCCCGGCTTTATGAACGTTGCAACAACAGCGGCAATAAAGGGCGGTCTTTCCGCATTTGACCTTGTGGATATCAATTGTCAGGTAATGCTCTGCAATACCTACCATCTTCACGTAAGAACAGGTGATGCAAAAATCAAGGAAATGGGCGGTCTTCACAGGTTCACGGGCTGGAACAAGCCTATTCTTACTGATTCAGGCGGATTTCAGGTTTTCTCCCTTGCAAAGCTTCGTTCAATCAAGGAGGAGGGTGTTACCTTCAATTCCCACATTGACGGCAGAAAGATTTTTATGGGCCCCGAGGAAAGCATGAGAATTCAGTCAAATCTCGGCTCCACAATCGCAATGGCTTTCGATGAGTGTGTTGAAAATCCCTCAACCCACGATTATTCAAAGAAATCCTGCGAAAGAACGACCCGTTGGCTTTACAGATGCAAGGAGGAGCACGAAAGACTCAACGCTCTTCACGACACAGTCAATAAGAATCAGCTTCTTTTCGGCATAAATCAGGGCTGTACCTATCCCGATTTAAGAATTAAGCACATGCAGGAGATTGCAAAGCTTGACCTTGACGGCTATGCTATAGGCGGTCTTGCAGTAGGTGAGCCTGCTGAGGTTATGTACGAAATTATTTCAGCAGTTGAGCCTTATATGCCCGATAATAAAATCAGATATCTTATGGGTGTCGGCACACCCGTCAACATTCTTGAAGCAGTGCACAGAGGCGTTGACCTTTTTGACTGTGTAATGCCGTCCCGTAACGCCCGTCACGGACATCTGTTTACCTGGAACGGCATTATAAACATAAACAATGCCTGCTTCGAAACGGATATTCTTCCCATTGACCCCACCTGCGACTGTCCCGTGTGCCGTAATTTCTCCCGTGCATACGTAAGACATCTTCTTAAGGCAAAGGAAGTGCTGGGACTGAGACTTGCAGTTATGCACAACCTCTATTTCTATAACTCACTTATGGAAAAGATAAGAGAAGCTCTTGATAACGGAACCTTCGAGGAATTCTATAAAAAATACGTCAATATTCTCGATAAAAGAGCACCTCACAATTAATATCATTAATTTGGTAAAAATACTTGAAATATCTGCAAATCTTTGATATAATTCACATATTATGTAATTTGGAGGAAATCTCATGTTATTCAATTTAGCAAATTTCTTATGTATGGGTATGGGCACCGGCACTGCTACCGGCACTGAAGGTCAGAAGGGCAGCTCCGTAACAATGATCATTATGATGGTTGTTATGCTTGTTGTTATGTATTTCATTATGATCAGACCTCAGAAGAAAAAGCAGCAGGAAGAGCAGAAGCTTCGTGACTCCGTACAGATCGGTGACGAAATCACAACAATCGGCGGCATCAACGGCAGAGTTGTTACTGTTAAGGAGGATTCAATCGTTCTTGAAACAGGCGCAGACAGAACCAAGATGAAGATTATGCGTTGGGGTATCCAGACAAACAACACCGCTAACGAAAGAGCAGAAAGCGAAAAGGCTGCATTCGAAGCTGCCAAGGCTGCTGAAAGAGAAGAAAAGAAGTCTTCAAAGAGAAGAAGCAAGAAGAACGACGAAGAATAATTTTTCATACTGCAACGGATTTCCGCTGCAGTATTTTTTTTGTTATATTTGTCCTTTTAAGCGCATAGATTCATATAGGATGACTTAAAAGGAGATAGCTTATGAAAAAGAAGAATTTATTCAGAATAAGAAATAATTATCAGGCAGTAATTTGCGGTGTAATATCAGGCTTAATTACAGCGGTGGCAATATTCTGCCTGATAGCCTTAATTCTCGTAAAATTTGACATTCCTGCCGATAACGTCAAATACCTGCTGTTTATCCCTGCTTGCCTTTCAGGGCTGATTTCAGGCGGAATTACGGGAAAACACGTAAAATCCAAAGGCTTTCTCTGGGGGAGCATCAGCGGTTTAGCCGTAGGAGTTATTGTTGCTGCGGTATTAATACTTTATAATATGCTTTCAGTTTCATTTATTACATATCTTCTTATACCCGTTTTCGCGCTTAGCGGAAGCCTCGGCGGAATTGTATCGGCAAATCTTAAGTAACAAGGCAGGGAAGTATGAAAATAAGAAATTTAAGTCTCAGATCACGTTCATTCAACATAAGAAAAGCAATTGAATTCATAAAAGCCTACAGCACGTTTATTTTACTGTTTTCTCTTTTTACCTCAGGACTGATAATCGGCACGCTTACCGTTAAGAACTCCGGATACTGCCGCTATATTTTGAGTGCTTTCACAATTGACGGTGCTCAGCTTCATTTTCAGCTCATTAACAGAATTCTTCCCGTGATCATCACACTCACAATTAACTTTATTATGGGACTGTGCCTTGTGGGAACACCGTTTGTTTATTCGGTTTCAGTCGCAGAGGGCATTTATTTTTCAATGCTTTATGCATATCGGCTTTATGCCTACGGATACGGGAATATAGCAGAGTTCATATTGTCTGACGTAATATTTTTCATTCTCTTGTCCGTTATAACCGCACTTTCTCAATACACTGCAATAATTATGTCCGAAGCTCTTAAAAATTATTTCTGTTATCATAAAGGGGCAATCAGTCTCAGGAGCTATTTATTAAAATCAGCATTGTTTCTTGCATTTTCAATAGGAATTGTGCTTGTTCAGTCATTTATAAAAATTCTTATGTAAGATTAAAAGGACTTCCCGTAAAAGCAGGGAAGTCCTCAGTTTATTCGTCAGCTCCGAAATCAGAAAGGGGATTGGCATCAACCGCTTCCTTGATTTTTTCATTGACAATATGGGTATAAATCTGTGTAGTATTAAGACTTTCGTGTCCTAACAATTCCTTGAGCTCAAGCACGTCAACCTTACCGGTCTGATACATAAGAGTTGCGGCTGTGTGTCTTAGCTTATGCACGGAAAAGCCCTGACCGCCAAGTCCTGCCTTTTCAATGTATGCTTCAACGAGATGCTGAACGGTTTTTACGCTGATTCGAGTCATTCTGTTGGATAAAAACAGTGCATCCTTATCAATTACTCCGTCACGGGGACGAACGTTCATATAGCGCTTAATAGTAAGAATACAAGCCTTATTAAGGTAAACCGTACGTTCCTTGTTACCTTTACCCGTAATTACAATTGACGCTGAATCATCAGTATATTTAATAGCATTATAATTAATGGAAACAAGCTCTGATAAACGGAAGCCGCAGTTCATAAATAATGTTAAAATACAATAATCTCGTTCCTTGTTAGGTCCGTCAACGCTCATAAGAAGCCTCTGAGCCTGCTCAACGGTCAAATATTTCGGAAGGCTTTTCTTGAGCTTGGGGGAGTCGAGACTGATCATGGGATTATCTTCAATATAGGCATTCACCTTAAGATATTTGAAAAAAGAACGGATCGCTGAGGATTTTCTCGCTCTTGCTCGTTCCTTATTTCCGCGAACCTCTTTACAGTATGATAAAAATCTGTAAGCATCATTAAGTGAAATTTTTCTGAAAAACTCAGCATCAAGACGTGTGATATCAACGGCATCAAGCTCTTCATCGGAAAACTTTTTCTTTTCGGATGAAATTACAAGAAACCGTAAAAACAGTCTTAAATCAAGACAATATTCATTTAACGTCAATTCAGATTTATTTTTTACGTTTGACTGATAATAAACAAACTGAACAACTATCTGTGGAAGAGTTGCAATATAGTTATAATTCATAGAATACCGCCGTAAAAAAGGTAATAGACAGGGTAGCAGAAAAATTTACACAATTATACAAAATAAATATTTTGTATAATTCAGGGGAGTTAAAACAGCAAAAATAAGTAACAAAGGCTCATTTTATCGAATTTCTGCAGATTTAATAATAAATCAAGCTTATTTAGTATATTTCTTAATCATTGCAGTTATTGCAACGCTTAATACCAATACGGTTACGGTTGCTCTGAAATTTGCTGATGCATGTATTTTCTTTTTCATTTTCTTTTCCTCACAGATTATTTTGTTGATTCATAATATGCGCTGCGGATATTACTTACACCGACAATTTCTATCTGATTATAAAAATCCTTCGGTAATTCCTTAATATTATGTTCTGATATTATACATTTCTTAAAGCCGAGTCTTATAGCTTCCTTGATTCGAAGCTCTGCAAAGCTTACGCTTCTGATTTCACCTGCAAGTCCGATTTCACCGAAAGCAATGCAATCATCTCGTATAACCTCATCCTTAAGGCTTGAAATCAGCGTTAAAGCCACGGGTAAATCAGATGCAGGCTCATCAATTTTAAGTCCTCCGGCAACATTGACAAAAATATCACAATTACCCATAAAATAACCCGCACGTTTTTCAAGCACGGCTACAAGCAAGGACATTCTGTTATAATCAAAGCCTGTGGACATTCTTCTCGGAGTTCCGAAGCCGGATGTACAGACAAGCCCCTGAACCTCAGCAAGAATCGGCCTTGAGCCCTCGATTACCGAGGCAATGCAAGAGCCTGAAACGTTGCTTGGCTTACCTGAAATCAATGCCTGAGACGGGTTTTTGACCTCCTGAAGCCCCTTGTCATTCATCTCAAAAACACCGATTTCATTGGTTGAGCCGTAACGGTTTTTGACGGCTCTTAAGATTCTGTATGAAAGGTTCTTTTCACCCTCAAAATATAAAACACAGTCAACTATATGCTCAAGCACCTTAGGACCTGCAATATTACCGTCCTTATTCACGTGGCCTACAATTATAACGGGAATATTCAGCGTTTTTGCATATCTCATAAAGAGATTTGAGCATTCTCTGACCTGAGTAATGCTTCCCGGCAAGGAATTGATTTCCTTGATTCCCATAGTCTGAATTGAGTCAATTATAACTACGTCAGGCATTGACGCTTTAATGTATTCACAAATAGCCTCAGCATCCGTATCGCATATTACCGTAAGATTTTCGCTTGTAACGCCGACGCGTGATGCTCTGAGCTTCAGCTGATGGGGTGATTCTTCACCTGAAACGTATAAAACCTTACGGGATTTACCGAGTGACTGGGTTGTCTGCAAAAGAAGCGTCGATTTACCGATACCGGGATCACCGCTGAGAAGCACTACGGAGCCCTTCACAAGACCTGAGCCGAGCACACGGTTGAGCTCTTCAATACCCGTATCATATCTGTGCTCAATCACACCTTCAATATCCGTAAGCTTCAGCGCCTGTAGATTTGAATTTATATAGCTTTTATTCTTTTCAGTTGAAATAATCTGCTCTTCCAGGGTGTCCCATTCACCGCAATCAGGGCACTTCCCTGCCCATTTCGGTGTTGAATAACCGCACTGTGAGCAGATATATGCTGTTTTTGTGTTTTTAGCCATAATTATTCCTTTTATGTTATTAAGTATTGAATAATACCCTTTGTCAGAAAATATGAAAATTGCGACTGATATTCAGCATCCTTAAGCCGAGAAAGCTCGGAAAGATTAGACATAAAGCCGCACTCAACCATAACTGAGGGTCGCTGCGCCTCATAAAGAAGATAAATGCTTTTATCGGTCGTTTTTATGCTTCTGTTGTTATCGGGCTGTAAGGTATTCTTGAACGTAAACTGAAGTATCTTGGAAAGCTCCTCGGATTCATCGAATTTTCCGTCGTAAAACACCTGAGTTCCGCTGTATTTTTCAACGGAAAACATATTCTGATGAATGCTGAGAAGCACGGAATTTTCATAAGAATTTATAATTTCAAATCTCTTATAGATATCAGAAGCCTTGCGCTTCCTTATTGTTTCAAGTGAGGTATCACCTACGCTGTAATCTCCGTCTCTTATAATGACGTAATCAATACCGAAAATGTCAAAATAGAGCGATATATTATTACACATCGTAAGATTAAGGTCTTTTTCGAGAGTTCCGTCATAAGCAACGGCTCCCCCGTCCTCTCCGCCGTGACCTGCATCAAGAATAAAGATATTCTCCTTAAAATCTGAGCTTTCCGCTCCGATTACAGATACAATATTTTTTTCCGTCTGCTTAACAACTGCAAAAATGCAGACACAGAAAAGAAGAACCGAAACGATAATTGCGGCAAAATCATTCATTTTAATCACCCGAAAGATGTTTTAATAAATGCTTATGCCTGAACAGATTATTTTTTACCTGATATTGAAAAGTTTTCTGAATTTTTTTCTGAGCTTTTTGACGTAAAGCTCCTGAAGCCTCATAATAAGAACGTCATAAACGAAAAACAGAACGTTCATAAGAAGCGCAAAAATTACTGTGAAGGCTATGGTATCACCGATTATATCACTCATATCAAGAGACAGCACGAACATACAGACAGCAAGGGATACAAGGCAGGAAATATTGAAGGTAAGAAATTTAAGAACGGTTCTTACAATAACGCTTCCGACCTTTTTGTTAAGAACTGAACCCACAATGGGATAAAAGCCGAAAAACATGGTGTAAAACACTGCGGCTTCCTTATCAGCAACAATGAATGCAGAAATAAGGCTTATTGTCACGTAGGTTCCAGCCGCCCATTTTGTTCCGAGCTCATTTATGATGAGAAGCAACAGCAATCCGCTGAATGCGGGAGCCGTATAAACAAGAAATGGGGAAAGATAGGTTGAAAGCATAATAACGACTGCAAGAGATGAAATTATTCCGCATAATGCAGCCTTTGAACTTTCTCTCAACACGTCACTCCCCTTTCAGAATCAGAATAATGCAACAAAGCTGTTGAACAGCATTCTTACAAGCTGGAAAAAGCCTGTTTTAACAAGTATATTTTTTAGAAAATCAACGATAATTCTGTCGAATTCAGTATCGTATTTTGCATCGGTGAAGGGCTCGTCTGCATCATAAGAAGCATTTTCACCGTTATCAATCGTAAAAGTAAGAGTTCTTTCACCCTGGAAAGCAATGTCTCCGATAAGAATATAGTTTGCAGTCACGTCAAAGGTGGTATTGCTGACAGCAGGAAGCTTACCGTTTACGGCAAGCTCAATTGACTCACCGGGCTCAAGATAGGTTCCGAAGGGCACCTTTATGCTGATATCGGCTCCGTAGCAGGCAACAGAGGTGAGATTCATTGTGTACTTATTTGAAAGATTGGTGATAATTACAGTCTTATTATCAGCGCTGATTCTGCCGTCAGCAGCACCGTTGAACTCAACCTTTACAGCGTGACAGACGTTAGTAGAATAATAGAACTGAGGAAATTCCTCGCAGGTATGAACACTGATAAGCTCGTCTGCAAACAGAAGCTCGGTGCAGAGCCCTCTTGTATATTCATCCTTCCATGTCATTCCGTGGAAAAGACCGCTTACGTACCAGGTCTGCTCGGGAAGGTATCCCGTTGAGGCATCAACGTTCATTGCAGGAGAAAGATGCTTATGTGTTCTATCAGTGCAGGTGGTGTACATACCCTCAAAGCCGTCAGCGAAGCGCTGTCCCATAGGTGCACTGTAAGCACCCGTTGCACCGTTCAGGTGAATAATACCGTCAGACTGCACGTTAAGTCCCGTAACAGAGGGAGCATCATAGCCGGCAACGATATAGACACTTGTGCCGCTTTCATTGCAGGAAACAAGCCTTTTATTCATAAGAGGGAGAATTTCATAGTGGAATTCATCGCTCTTTCTTATAAGCTCTGCATTTTCGACGGGATCAAGATATAAAGCCTTCATTTCCTCGTAGTATTCGGCAGGAATAAAATCCCATATACTGCCCCAGTTACCGATAATAGACTTGATACCACCCTTGATAATAAGATTGATAACCTCGTCAAGGAAGCCGAGTGAATGCGCCTTCATAAGCCAGTTGATGTCTTCCTCAAGCATTGTTCCGTTTTCAATGAAGTACATAAGTGTTTCTTCATCAAGACGTACATTTTCACTCATAATGTCGTATGCAAGTGCGGCACCGCCGATAGCAGGCACGGTAAGAACGGCATTATTTACCTTATTTTCGTGACCGTAAACGTTAAGATATGAAGCTGATACCTGACCGCCGTAGCTTACCGCAAATATATTTACCTTTTCGGCATCCGTATATTCGAGCACGTCGTCAATATAGACTCTGAGATTTTCAATGGCATCAACAATGCTGAGTCTGCAGTCAGTCTGGAAGGAGAAAATATTCTCATAGCCCTGCTCACCGTAAGCCTCTGCCACATCAGCCATAATCTCAAGCTCAGCGGCGTGCATTGAATCAAGCTCGTCAATAAGATATCTGTAGTTTGTAATTGCAGGATCATTGGGATAAGTAACCGTTTCAATTACGGGAGAGCCGTCGGGATTACAGGCAAGATCACCCACAATTTCGGGAATTGCATTGTTTATTGTATCAGCAAACATCTGAGGCTCACCGAAAACTGCGGCACCGAGACCGACGCCGAGCTTTGCAATATTGCCGAGAACTCTGTCAATCACTCCGAGTCCCTCAAAGGAGCCCCAGAGAATTCTGCCGGTACCGTCTTCGGTTTTTTCAAAGATGTAAGCGGAGCCGTAGCCGGGCACTACAACAACGGGATGTTCACCTGATTTGTCTTCGTCAGCAGATACGTTTACTGCACAGATGCCGAAAACAAAAATGAAAGTAAGAATCAGAGATAAAAGCTTCTTCATAACAATGACCTCATCTGCAAATTGTTTTAATATATTTTAACATTAAAGGAAATTTTTTTCAATAGATATTTGTCACACTGTGACATTTTAGCAAGTATCCTTCATATAATTTACAGAATATCTTGTGAAGGAGAAATTTATATGCTTGAAATTCTTGCAGGAATCATATTTCTTGCATTGCATCTTGACAATTACGGCGTATTTCCGCCACCGCTTTCAACAGCGGACGAAGAAAAATACTTAAAGCTCTTAGCATCGGGAGACAAAAGGGCAAAGGATATGCTCGTGAAGCACAATTTAAGACTTGTAGCCCACATACTCAAGAAATTCAACGTAAATGAAAATGATAACGAGGAGCTGATTTCCGTCGGCACCTTAGGGCTTATAAAGGCGGTGAATTCCTACGACAGCACAAAGGGCGTGCGGCTTGCAACCTATGCTTCAAGATGCATCGAAAATGAAATTCTTATGTTTTTCAGAAGCAGAAAAAAGTCCGCACTCGATATTTCACTCGACGAGCCAATTGAAACCGATGCTGAGGGGAATCCGCTGACACTGATTGACATAATTTCAGTTGAAGATAACGTTGCAGACGAATGCATAACAAAAAGCAACGTGCGGCTTCTTCATAAATTCATAAATGAAATGAAAAACGAAAGAGAGCGCAGTATTATAATTATGCGCTACGGACTTGACGGAAACGAACCGAAAACCCAGAATGAAATTGCGGCAATGTACGGCATTTCAAGGTCATACGTCAGCAGACTTGAAACTAAAATAATAAAGAGACTACGCAAAAAATTTGACGTGATGATATAAAATCATTGATAATACTCAGGAATAATGATATCATAGAAATGAAATTTGCAAGGAAGTGATAATATGAGAGAATATCTTGATAAATTTGACCTTGAAACCAATGAAATTGCGCCTGAAAATCAGGTATTTGCATTCAGAGCATACAGATTTTCTGTAATCACCCCATATCTTCTCAGAGTTGAAAAGCAGGATAACGGCATTTTCTGTGACCATCCCACACAGTCAGTTATCAACAGAAGCTTCTGCGAAGCAAAGTCTGATTTTGATGTAAAGGGTAACGTCGTTACTATCAGTACAGATAAAACAGTTTTTGCTTATGACACAGAAAAGGACGTTATGATTTCGGTTAAGCTTTACGACGGCAGAATCGTGTCCGATTACACAAAGGGAAATCTTAAGGGAACAAAAAGAACTCTTGATAACGTTAACGGAAAAACAAAGCTCGGAGACGGAATTATATCTCTTTCGGGCGTTGCTGTCCTTGACGACAGTGAATCGCTGATTCTTAAAAGCAACGGAAGGATTCTTCCCCGTGAAGCAAAGGAAAAGGACGTTTATTTCTTTGCCTACGGCTACAGCTACAGAGAAGCCGTTAAGGATTTATACAATCTTACGGGCAGCACTCCCCTTATCCCCCGTTTCACTCTCGGCAACTGGTGGAGCAGATATAAGGCATACACTCAGGATGAATATACTTCTCTTATGCAGAGATTCATCGACGAAAAGATTCCCGTTACCGTCGCTACCATAGATATGGACTGGCATTGGGTTGACGTTGTGAAAAAATTCGGAAAGGAAGCAACCGACAGCGGTCACAGAAACAATCTTTTCGAGGTTTTCTATAACCTTGTTCTGCCCGGTTGGACGGGATATTCCTGGAATACAGACCTTTTCCCTGACCATAAGGCATTTCTTTCCTGGCTTAAGAGCAACGGCTTTAAGATAACAATGAATCTTCACCCTGCATCAGGCTGTAAATTCTACGAGGATGCTTATGCTGATTTCTGCGAATATATGGGCATAGATAAAGCCTCTCACGAGCAGATCCGCTTTGATATCACAGATGAAAAATTTATTGAGGGTTATTTCAGATTCCTTCATCATCCCCACGAAAACGAGGGTGTCGATTTCTGGTGGATTGACTGGCAGCAGGGCAAAAAGACAGCCGTTGAAGGGCTTGACCCCTTGTGGGCTCTCAATCACTATCATTCGGGCGACATTGCCCGTGACGGCAAGCGTCCTCTTATTCTTTCAAGATTTGCAGGTGCAGGCTCTCACAGATATCCTCTCGGCTTCTCGGGTGATACCGTACAGACCTGGGAATCTCTTGATTTTCAGCCCTATTTCACTGCTACTGCATCAAATATCGGCTATAGCTGGTGGAGCCACGATATAGGCGGTCACTGCAGAGGCTACAGAGACGACGAGCTTTATCTCAGATGGCTTCAGTACGGTGTTTTCAGTCCCATCAACAGACTTCATTCAACCTCGAATGAATTTATGGGCAAGGAGCCCTGGATGTACAATAAGTTCGTTGAGGAGAATGCAGTAAAATTCCTTAAATTCAGACACAGGCTCATTCCCTATATCTATTCAATGAACAGACTTACGGAAAAAGAAGGCAGATGCCTTATTGAGCCTATGTATTATGAAGCTCCCAAGGATTCACGTGCTTACGACTGCCCCAATGAATATCTGTTCGGAACTGAAATGATAGTGTGTCCCATAACCGAAAAATGCGATAAAACCACAGGTCTTGCGGGAACAAAGGCATTCTTACCCAAGGGCAGATACACAGATATTTTCACGGGCAGAGTATATAACGGAAACTGCGAAACATATCTTTTCCGCGACCAGTCCTCAATTCCCGTTCTGGCCCGTGAGGGTGCCATCATTCCCCTTGATTGTCAGTGTGACACAAATTCAACTGAGAATCCCGAAAAGCTTGAAATCCTTGTTGCAAGGGGCAACAACAGCTTTACGCTTTACGAGGATGACGGCGAAACACTTGAATACAAAAACGATGCCTTCTGCGAAACGAAATATACTGTTTCCGATTCATCGAATTCTCTTGTTTTCACCGTTTCTCCTGCAACGGGAATGCTCAGCCTGATCCCTGAAAAAAGAAGCTATATTCTGTCATTCATTGATATTTCAGCATGTGATAGTATTGAAGCTACCGTCAACGGCAAAGAAACGGAATTCAAGGTAATAAGGGACAGAATGAATCTTAAGCTTGAAGTTTCCGATGTATCCTGCGAGGATGAGCTTATTATTAAGCTCAACTCCTACACAAGAAAGGTCAATCCGCCGAAGCAGCAGCTTCTTACGGAGCTTATTTCTAAAATGAAAGGCTCAAACGATAAGAAGTCCGCAAAATTTACTGCGTTTATAAAGAAAGGCATACCCACAATTATTCCCACAGAGCTTAAAAAGCCCGTAAAAGAGCTTGACGAGCTTGTATACTGATAAACAGATTTCCCCGACAGCCTCAACTCTGTCGGGGAATTTCATTTAATTTCTGATGTAAACGGGCGGAATATCATACTCGGGATTACCGTCAAGAGGACAAGGAAGGCTGAGATTGAAAAGCTTTCCTGCAAGAACGTCCGCCTTTACCTCTGCTGAAGTAAGAGAATTTTCCGTATCTGCCTGAGAAATATTGGAAATTACGGGAACCGTAGCAGTTTTTCTCATCTCATTCAGTAAAGCTCTTCCCTTGTCATTGAAAGCAAGAACTCTTATGTACTGTAAAGGCGCGTCAAGCAGTTCCTTTGCTATACCAAGGCTTGCACTGAGCATTATCTGTCTGAGGCGGGAGTGTGTAAAGACCTTTGACTTTACAAAATCACACAGCTCACTTACACTGTTGCATCTTGAAAGTCCTTCAGCAATTCTGTTTTCAAGTCCGCCGGTAACGTTATTGAGCTTTATAAAATCCTCTTTTGCAAGTGAAACAAGTCGTGAAAACTGCACAAGCTCTGCCTTTTCTGGTGAAGAGGGAAAAGCTCCTTCAGAATAAGCCTTCATAAGCTCATTGAATACTGCTTCGGGTACAAGCTTTCTTATTTCATAAATACGGTTTATAGCATCATCCGCTGAGATTTCATCATATAAAATCCTTCTGATATTTCCTGCACTCGTTATATTGCCGTCAATTTCATCACTGTCGTGCATTGATCCCATTCTGTTTACAACAAAAACACCGGCTTCAGGAAAAAGCTTTTCTCTCGCTTTCATATATTCCAGTCCGAGCACGTTATTTGCATCCTCAAGAGCTGCTGCGGCACTGCCGTCCGAATATTTCTGCAGGTAAAGGGATTTTGCTTTCGCATAGTTTGTACCCTCTGAAAGACATTTACTGCAGAATTCCTCTGCTTCAGCACTGAAAATAATATCCTTAACCTCATTAAGTGTCTCAAGGCTGTCCCTTGCACCGAAGGATATAAAACCGGCAAGTCCCGTAGCCTTGGCAGTCTTAATAAAGCCCTCAGCAAAATATGAAGCAGTTGAAATCGCATACTTCAGTGGAAGCTCAATAACAAGATCCGCACCCGAAAGAATTGCAGCCTTTGCTCTTAAATGCTTTTCAGCAACGGCTACTGAGCCTCTCTGTACGAAATTTCCGCTCATTATACAGATAATATTATCGGCTCCGTTCTTACGTGTCTCCTCAATATGATGCAGATGACCGTTATGAAAGGGATTATATTCACTTGCTATGAATGCATTCGACAAAAAAATCTCTCCAGACAGTATAAAACACTTGAAATATTAATTTAATAGATATATAATACAGGGTGGTTAAAAAAATTTCAATATAATTTGGAGGCAAAAATGAAAATTCTTGTTATCAACTGCGGAAGTTCTTCATTAAAGTATCAGCTTTTTGATATGGATACCAATGAAATGCTCGCTAAGGGTATCTGCGAACAGATCGGCGGCGAAAGCACTTTCACTCACAAGGTATCTGCTGACGAGTCCAAGAACTGCAAGGCAGTTCCCATGGCTATGGCTGACCACTCAGCTGCAATCAAAATCGTTATCGACACTCTTACAAGCGAAGACAGAGGCGTTCTTGCTTCTATGTCCGAAATTACTGCTGTAGGTCACCGTGTTCTTCACGGCGGTGAAAAGTTCAGCGGTTCCGTTCTTGTTACAGAGGCTGTTAAGGATGCTATCAGAGAATGCTTTGACCTCGGTCCTCTTCACAACCCTGCAAACCTTATGGGTATTGAATCCTGCGAAAGCGTTATGCCCGGCGTTCCCCAGGTTGCTGTTTTCGACACCGGCTTCCACGCAACAATGCCTGACTATGCATATATGTATGCTCTTCCCTATGAATACTACGAGAAGTACGGTATCCGTCGTTACGGCTTCCACGGTACGTCTCACCGTTTCGTAAGCAAGAGATGCATTGAGCTTCTCGGCGGTAATGCAGAGGGCACAAAGATTGTTACCTGCCACCTCGGCAACGGTTCTTCAATCTCTGCTGTTAAGGACGGCAAGTGCCTTGACACAACAATGGGTGTTACTCCCCTTGAAGGCATTATGATGGGTACAAGATGCGGCTCTATTGACCCTGCTATCATTCCTATCATTATGAAGAAGGAAGGTCTTACTCCTGATCAGATGGACGCTGTTATGAACAAGAAGTCCGGTATGCTCGGTGTTACTCAGAAGACAAGTGATAACAGAACAATTGAAAACGATGCAAAGAACGGCTGTGAAAGAGCAAAGCTCGTTGAATCAATGCTCTGCCATCAGCTCACAAAGTACATCGGCGGCTTTGCTGCTGCTATGGGCGGTGTTGATGCAGTTGTATTCACCGGCGGTATCGGCGAAAACAATCCTCACTACCGTTCAAGAGTTGCTGAAAAGCTCGAATTCCTCGGCACAGCAATCAACGAAGAAGCAAACGGCAAGCGCGGTGAAGAGCTTGAAATCTCAGTGCCCGGTTCAAAGGTTAAGCTTTTCGTTATCCCCACAAATGAAGAGCTTATGATTGCTCAGGATACATTCGAAATCGTTTCCGCCAACTGATTAAATTAATATAAAAGCAAGTACATAACGTGCTTGCTTTTTCTTTTAGGTAAAAAATGCGAATCGTTCTTGCAACACTGAATTCAAAATTCATACATTCAAATCTGTCTCTGTGGTGCATAAAAGCAGGGATTGATTCCTTCTGCACAAATAAGCAGGAGGTTTTTATTTTGGAATCCACAGTCAATGCCGATACCGAAGGCTTTTTCAACAGTATAATTGCCCATAAGCCCGATATTGTTGCATTTTCCTGCTATATCTGGAATATAGAAAAGCTTCTTCCTCTTTGCAAAAGGCTTAAAGAAAATGCTGATTGTCTGATAGCCGTAGGCGGTCCCGAGACAGAATACCGTCAGGAGGATATCCTCACAAAGAATACATTTATTGATTACGTAATTTCCGGTGAGGGCGAATGGTCATTCTCTTCATTTATTAACGGCCTCGAAACCGGAAATAGCTTTGAAAGCTGCGAAGGAATAAGCTATATTGAGAACGACTGCTTCATCTCTTATCCTAAAAAGTGTCACCGCGAAACACCCCCGTCACCTTACTGCGATGAATATTTTGAAAAGCTCGGTGGCAGAATCGCATATATTGAAGCAAGCAGAGGCTGTCCCTTCAAGTGTGCATACTGTCTTTCGGGACAGTTATCAGGGATGAGATATTTTGACGAGGAAGCTGTTTTCAATAATATAATCAGGCTTTCTCACAGCGGTACTAAAACCATAAAATTTATCGACAGAACCTTCAATGCGGATACAAGAAGGGCCGACCGAATTCTTTCCTTTATAAAGGAAAATCACGGAAAATCAATAAATAAAAATGTATGCTTTCATTTTGAAATTGCCGCTGATATTCTGAAAGACAGCACAATAGAGCTGCTTTCACGGATGCCTGAAGGTCTTTGTCAGCTTGAAATCGGAATACAATCCTTCAACAGAAAAACTCTTGAAGCAACAGGCAGAAAATCCGACCTTAAAAAGCTTTCCGCAAATGTGAAACGGCTGATTTCCTTCGGTAATATGCACATTCACACCGATCTTATTGCAGGACTGCCCTTCGAAGATATTAAAAGCTTCAAAAACAGCTTTAATTGCGCTTTCAGCTTAAAATCCGACATGCTGCAGCTCGGCTTTCTGAAGCTTCTTCACGGTGCCGAAATGAGAACGAATGAAGATAAATTCCCCTGCAATTATAAAAGCATACCACCCTATGAAATAATCTCAAACGAATGGCTGTCAGAAAATGATATTCATACACTGAAAAACTGCGAGGAAGCCCTGGAAAGACTTTACAACAGCAGAAGATTTCTCATAACTCTTGATTATCTGTTTGATGAAATTGGGCTCGACCCATTTGATACCTTCTGCGAATTCGGCAGCTTCTGCGATTTCAACAGAATGGGGCTTACGGAATTTACGGAAAAGGTATGGCTGTTTTTCAAGGAAAGATGCGACGAAGCAAGGCTTCGCGAATGTATTCTTTCAGATATCAATTCCCTTACCGTTAACATCCATATCCCCGATTGCCTGACAGAATACGACCCGTTATACAAGCGTCTTAAAAAGAAATACTCAGAGCTTCTTAAAACAAACGTAAGGATAGTAATACTGAAATCTCAGAAGCGCGTTATGGTAATTCCTACAGACAAAACGGACAGAATCAGCGGAAGATATTTTTCTGAATACTATCCGTTAGAAGAAAACTGTTGAATTCATTAAGCATTTATTTTATAATTTTTTAAAGGAGTGTTTTTATGGAAAAGAAAAATTTCTCAAAAATTATAAAGGTATTGCAGATCGCCTCGGGAATTCTTATGCTCGGAATGGTCATTCTCTGCATTGTACTTATGAATAAATACAACATAAAGGTTACCAATATACCCGAGCTTGCAAATATGATTGAGGGCGGTACACTTGTAATCGCAATGGGAATTATTGCATTTTCAGTCGTTAAATCCTTTGCTCTCGTATTCCCTCCTGCAGTTGTATTTTCAATCTGCGGTTATCTTATGCCCAACTACTTCGTCGGAGTGCTTGTAAACGTAATTTCCGTATTTTTGAGCCTTTCAATCCCCTATTTCCTCGGAAAATTCACAGGCTCGGGAATGGTTGATACACTTAAGAACAAATTCAAGGCAGTAAAGAAAATAGATGATTTTGCTGGTGCTAACGAAACACAGATGACCTTTATCGTAAAGCTCTCGGGACTTCTTCCCGGAGATCTTTCAAGTCTTCTCTTCGGTGCAATGAACGTTTCATATAAAAACTATATGATAGGTGCAAATCTCGGCAACCTTCCGCTTGTTCTCGTTTATACCGGATTCGGCATTGCTCTTAAGAGCGTCGGCGAAAAGCCCTGGCTCGCAGCAATTCCCGTTGCCGCAATAATCTTCTTTGTTATCATCTCAGGTATCTTAACAAAGAAAATGATTGCAAAAAATAAAGCAAAGCAAAAATAACCTACAGATAATAAAATTTAAGGATAGCTCTTTAAACGGAGCTATCCTTTGTGTTTTTTTGAGAATTCAACGTTTAGTTGAAAAAATAACCTATTTTCTATAAAAGAGTTATTTATTTATCTTTGAGTGAGTGATAAAATTAAGCCATAAGGAGGTTAGGGGATGAATATCGGTAAAATTATATCTGCAAAAAGAAAAGAGCTCGGAATCACGCAACAAATGTTAGCGGAAAATTTGCATGTTTCCTTTCAGGCAATTTCAAAATGGGAGAACGGAATATCCTATCCCGATATTGAAACATTACCACTTATTGCATCAGCACTTAATATTTCAATAGACTCTCTTTTGGACTATCCCACAAGATCTTTAACAGAATACGACAATCACTATACAGGCGAAGAATATTATTGGGGATTAGAGCCAAACAAGCTTTGCTATGAAATAATGCAAAGAAAACCACCAGTTAAACCACATAAGGTGCTTGACATCGGCTGCGGTGAAGGTAAAGATGCAGTATTTCTTGCAAAAAACGGATATGATGTAACAGCTTTTGATATTTCGGAAACAGGAATACAAAAAGCGAAAAAGCTTGCAAGCATCCAAGATGTGGAAATTAATTTTTTCAAAGCGGATATAAAAGATTTTAGAGTAGAAACTGATTATGATATCATTTTTTCTAGCGGTGTGTTTCATTATGCACCTTTTGATTTAAGACAAGACTTGATTGACAATTTGAAAGCACATACAAAAATTGGCGGATTGAATATCATAAATGTTTTTGTCGGAAAACCTTTTATTTCTCCTGCTCCTGATATGGAAAAAGAAGAATTACGGGTTGATATCTGGAAATCAGGCGAACTGTTCACATATTACCACGATTGGCTGTTTCATAAAAGTGAAGAAATTATATTTGATTGTAACAGTAGCGGTGTTCCGCATAAACATTGCAAGAATATATTAATTGCAGAAAAAGTCATATAAAATATTCCGTATCATAGCACTCTGCTACGATACGGATTCATTTTTTTACAACAGAAAACCATACAGTGTTTTATATGATAATTTTTTAACCGATAAGCTCGGGGCTCGAAACACTTCGTGTCCCTCTTGCGGTGCCCAAAATTCATTACGGCTTGGAGCGCCTATGAATTTTGACCGCTGCGCTTCGTTACGCCCGCTTCATCGTCCGCAGGACGCGCTCGCGACCTCACCCGTCACGCTCCGCGTGCCTCGGCTTCGCACTATTCTCTATAAAATTAAAGCGGATACCCAAAGGTATCCGTTTTAATTTGGCAGGGGCAGAAGGGCTCGAACCCTCGGCACGCGGTTTTGGAGACCGCTGCTCTACCAACTGAGCTATACCCCTATATTTATTTTGTAGCCTGAAAGAAATTGGTGGGGCATCAGGGACTCGAACCCCGGACCAACCGGTTATGAGCCGGTTGCTCTAACCAACTGAGCTAATGCCCCGTTTCAAGCTGCTTGATTATTATATAAGTTATACACCTGAATGTCAAGAGTTTTTTTGAGTATTTTTGAAAATTTCTAAGGGGACTGCCAAAATCACAGCAGTCCCCTGTTTCATTACATAAGGTCGCAGATAAGCTTTGAAAACTGTAAGGGATCCTCAATTGAAAGACCGCCTATAAGTCTTGCCTGATTATAAAGAAGCTTAGCATAATCCGAAAGCTTATACTTATCAGACTCATAAAGAGTCTTAAGCTTTTCGGCAATGGGATGCTCCATATTGATTTCGAGCACGTACTGTGCTTTTACATCCTTTGAATCGGGCATTGACTGCAGGACCTTTTCCATTTCAGCTGAAATCTGTCCCTCATTTGTAAGGCAGACGGGATGATTCTTAAGCTTATTTGTAAATCTCACAGCAGAAATACCTGCAAGTGCATCCTTCATAAAGCTGAACATATCCGAATTTTCTTCATTTTCGGTCTTTACAGCATCCTTCTCCTCTTCAGTGGAAAAGTCTGCATCATCAGCACAGATATTGATAAAGGGCTTATTTTCGTAAGATAATGCAGTCTTAAGTGCAAACTCATCAATATAATCCGTAAGATAAAGAATTTCATAGCCCTTATCCTTTACCTTTTCAACCTGAGGAAGCATTTCGATTCTGTCTATGGTTTCACCTGATGCATAATAGATGCTGGGCTGTTCGGACTTTATTCTTTCGGCATATTCCTTGAGAGTCACGTACTTCTTCTCGTTACTGCTCTTGAAAAGAAGAAGGTCAATAAGGTCGTCCTTGTGCATACCGTAATCGGTGTAAATACCGAACTTAAGAGAATTACCGAAGGAATCAAAGAACTTCTCATACTTTTCTCTGTCGGTATTGAGCATTTTTGTAAGCTCAGTTCTGATTTTCTTCTCAAGAGTCTTTGCGATGAGCTTCAGCTGATGGTCGTGCTGAAGCATCTCACGGGAAATATTGAGAGATAAATCCTCACTGTCAACAATACCTCTTATGAAATTGAAATAATCAGGAAGAAGCTCGGAGCACTTATCGGAAATAAGAACACCCTTTGAATAAAGCTGAAGACCCTTTTCAAAATCCTTGGAATAATAATCGTAAGGAGCGTGTGAAGGCACAAAAAGAAGTGCATTGTAGGTTGCATTACCCTCAGTTTTTGCGTGAATCACTCTTAAGGGCTCTTCGTAGTCATAGAAAACGTCTCTGTAGAAATTATTATACTCCTCTTCAGAGATTTCGCTCTTTGACTTTTTCCAGATAGGAAGCATTGAGTTGAGAGTACGAAGCTCTTTTACCTTCTCATACTCCCCTTCCTTTCCCTCAACGGGCACTGAGGTCTCAAATTCCATCTTTATGGGATAGCGGATATAGTTTGAATATCTTTTTACAAGTGCTGAAATTCTGTAGCTGTCGAGATATTCGTCGAAGCTTACATCCTCTGTGTTATCACTTATTGAAAGGATAATATCAGTACCGGCTGTGTCCTTTTCGCAGGGAGTAATCATATACCCCTCTGCACCTGAGGATTCCCAGCAGTTTGCTTCGTCACTGCCGAAAGCCTTAGAAATTACCTTTACGTTTTTACTTACCATAAAGGATGAATAAAAGCCGACACCGAACTGACCGATAATATCAATGTTTTCATCGGTATTCTCAGCCTTGAACTTCTGTGAGCCGCTTTTTGCAATAACACCGAGGTTATTTTCAAGCTCCTCTGCAGTCATACCGATACCGTTATCGGAAATGATAAGCTGTCTGTTTTCCTTGTCGGCAGTAATAAGAATTCTGAAATCATCCTTGGTAAGCGTTACGGAATTATCGGTAAGGGATCTGAAATAAAGCTTATCAATTGCGTCACTTGCATTGGAAATAAGCTCTCTTAAAAAGATTTCCTTGTGTGTATAAATTGAATTGATCATAAGATCAAGCAGCTTCTTTGATTCTGCCTTGAACTGTTTCTGTCTCATAATGATTTGCTCCTTTGAAATAAAAGACGAAAGCTCCGGAAAAGATCCGAAGCCTTGTCTGTACGAATACAAGATAGATTAAGAGAAAGGGGTGCAGGTAATATCTTCCTGCAATGTTAGTATAACTCTCAACCTTTAAAGACTCTTAAATCAGTCTTCAATTGCGGCTTTGCGTGAATTTACGTTATAGAAAAATTCGCAGGGGAACTTTTCTTTTCTGTCATAGGTGTAAACACCGTTCTGTTCCTGTTCAACGTCAGTAAGCTGTGTATAGCAGAAGCCGAAGTAGCAGGGATTGTCAAGAAGGGCATCAGTCAGTCCTTTATAGCGTGCCTTGAACTCATCTTCAGTTTTGGGAGCATCACCGTAGCCCCAGGAAACGTAGCGTGAATTTCCGTCAGTAGAGCTCCATTTGATTCCGCCGTATTCACTTATGAATACAGGCTGACCCTTTTTATAGGTCTGTCTGTCGGAAAATCTGTCCCACGGAATTCCGGTTTCAATAATTGTATCGTTATTAGACTTGAAGGAACCAACGTTCTGATCGTAATCGTGAAGATCAAATATATCGGTTTCAACATGGAAATTACCGCTTGTATCAATGCAGGGTCTTGTCTTATCCGCAGTCTTAGTTGCTCTGTAAACAAGGCTGAGAACGTCGTCATACTGCTTTCTGCCTGCCATATCCCAGGTTTCGTTAAAAGGACACCAGCCGATAATTGCAGGGTGATTGAAATCACGGTCAATTTCACTGAGCCACTCAGGCAGGAAGGAATAAATGCTTTCGGGACGGGTATGGTCAAGTCCCCAGTTTGCATATTCTCCCCACACAAGGTAGCCTTCCTTATCACAGTGATAAAGGAATCTCTCTTCAAACACCTTTTCGTGAAGACGGGCGCCGTTGAAGCCGCAGGCCATTGAACGCTTTATATCATTAAGAAGCTCTGCATCTGAGGGTGCTGTATAAATACCGTCGGGATAGAAGCCCTGATCAAGAATAAGTCTCTGGAAAACGGATTTGCCGTTAAGCATAAACTTATAGCCCTCAAACCAGATATTTCTCAGACCGAAGTAGCTGAAAACCTCATCCTTGCCGTAAGTAATTTCAAGATCATAAAGTCTTCCGTGACCTGCTTCCCAAAGATGAATTTCGGAAAGAGAAAGAGTAAGAGAGAATGTACCTGAGCAATTGTCAATTGAAGCGGTGCCCACTTCCCTGCCTTCATAGGAAGCTTTAAGAACAAGATTTTCAGTTCCCGCAACCTCACCCGTAACAGCAAGAGTCCCCGTTCTGTAATCAGGGAAATATTTTACGTGCTTAACGTAGTTCTTTTCTGTAAACTCAAGCCACACTGTCTGCCATATACCCGTTGTTCTCGTATAGTCACAGCTGTGTGAATAATATTCCTCACTCTGCTTACCACGGGGAATCATAGGACATCTTGTGTCGTCCTCGCAGTAAACAACAACTGTATTCTCACCGGCTGAAACAAAATCGGTAATATCAAATGAGAATGAAACGTAGCCACCCTTGTGTGAACCGACCTCTGCACCGTTGATGAATACGGTGGTTTTATAATCTGCGGCACCGAAATGAAGTACGATTCTCTTCTCAGCATTTTCAGCAGAGATTTCGAATGCTCTCTTGTACCATACACCATACATAAAATCCTTGTGTCCGATACCCGAAAGCTCGGATTCAACACAGAAGGGCACGGTAATTTCTCTGTCAAAAGCGGAAAAATCCTCATAGAATTTTCTTGCAATACCGCTTCTGCCGTTATCTATACAAAAATCCCACTGACCGTTAAGATTTACCCAGTTATTTCTCTGAAACTGAGGCTTGGGGTGTTCACTTCTCGGAATACTCATATTTTTCTCTCCTATCAATAAAATGTTGCAACCAATTCCTCGGGAGCATCGGTCTTTTCCATTTTTATAACGTTATAAATGGGGCCTTTTTTGCCGTACATTCTTGAAAATCTCACGTCGATTTCTGCAGTAACAATATACCACTGTGAATTTTCAACTGCAGACAGATCATTTACCTTTGAAACAAGACCGCAGAATGCCACGTCATCAGCACAGCAGGTCATAATGTGTCTTCCTATTGCGCAGGTACCTGAGGGGAACTTGGGATCAGTTGCCGCCATGGCACGGAATTTTACGGTTTTGCCCTTATATTTCTTCATTTCCTCAGTAAGATCTCTGTAGAATAATGCAAAATCCTTGTCAGAAACCTCAATTACGGGAGCATCAATATCAAAGGGCAAGGGATCTTCAATTTCATCGGGAATGAGAGTGCCGTCAATATACTCATAAAGAATCTGGGTTCTTCTCGAGGTTGCACGGACAATTTTATGAAGCTCCATAGTGTCGTAGCCCTTTGGAATTCTGTTGAATACTGCAACGTCGCAGTCGGAAAGCTTGTCCACGATAAGGCTTCTCATATTGTTATTGTAGGAAATAAAGGTATTGCAGTCAAAGAACAGCATATTCTGATAAGGCACCCAGTCCTCGGGCATATTATCATAAAAATCCTGAATCATCCACATACCGTTATATTCAACAACAACACGCTCTGCCCTGAATGAATCCGCAAGATTTTTAAGCTTATTTTCGTTAAGCTCCTCCTTGCTGTCAAAGGTACAGATTTTAACGTTTTTACCGCTGAACTTTTCAGGCTCATATTCTTCCTCACCCTCCTCAAAAACAAGAAGAAGTGTTCTTTCGCCTGAATTGAATCTTTTATCCTCAAGTGTATCCTGAATGAAGGTTGTTTTTCCTGATTCAAGAAAACCTGTAAACACGTAAACGGGAATTGACATATAAAATTCCTCCGGAATTATAAACCGAATAACTCTTCGATTTCTTTTTCATTAAGCTTTGATCCGATAACACAGATTCTGCCGATAATACCTGCACTGCCGTGTCTTACGTCAGGCTCACCGGGTGTATAGTCAAAGTGAATCCAGCTGTCCTCTTCGGAATCGACTATACCCTTTGCTCTGAGAACGATACCGAATCTCTCCTCGTCACAAAGCATATCAAGAATTTCACTGATTTCTTCTGATGTAAATTTCTTTGAGGTCTCACGACCGATGCTGACAAACACCTCGTCAGCGTGGTGATAATGGTGATGGTGATGATGCTCGTGATGCTCGTGGTCGTGACAACCGCAGTCGCAGTCCTCATCGTGATGGTGATGATGCTCGTGATGCTCGTGGTCGTGACAACCGCAGTCGCAGTCCTCATCGTGGTGGTGATGATGCTCGTGATGCTTGTGGTCGTGACAACCGCAGTCGCAGTCTTCATCGTGATGGTGATGATGCTCGTGATGCTCATGGTCGTGGCATCCGCAGTCGCAGTCTTCATCGTGATGGTGATGATGCTCGTGATGATGGTGATGCTCTTCGTGCATTGCCTTGATTACTGCTTCAAGAGTATCCTTTCTTTCAATTGCATCAACAAGCGCTTCATCTGAAAGCATAGAAATGGGGGTTGTTACTATAACTGCAGAAGGATTTTTCTCTCTTACAAGCTCCACAGCTGTCTTGAGCTTATCCGCCTTGACAGTATCAGCGTGGCTCATAATAATTGTGCCTGCATGCTCAATCTGATCATTAAAGAATTCACCGAAGTTCTTCATATACATTTTACATTTTCCTGCATCAACAACCGTTGTGAAGGCATTAAGTGCTACGTTTTCACCTGCAATGCTTTCAACTGCACGGATAACATCTGAAAGCTTTCCCACACCTGAGGGCTCAATAAGAATTCTGTCAGGTGCATATTCATCAATAACCTTTGTAAGAGCGGTTCTGAAATCACCTACAAGACTACAACAGATACAGCCTGAATTCATTTCAGTAATTTCGATGCCTGCATCCTGCAGAAATCCGCCGGCAATGCCGATTTCATCGAATTCATTTTCAATAAGAACCACCTTTTCACCCTTGTAGCAATCGGCAATCAGCTTTTTTATAAGTGTAGTTTTACCTGCACCGAGAAATCCTGAATAAATATCAATTTTTGTCATTCTGCAACATCCTTAAAAAATTTATACTTTTATATTTTAACACTTAAAAATAATAA
>JAZRST010000081.1:0-32159 GCA_045651625.1 Acutalibacteraceae bacterium
CCTTGAGATGTGAACTTGGAATTGGTGATGGGAAAGAATATATAAATAATGCTGTTTGCAGAGCTATACAAATTGCCAATATTTTGTTTGAAAATAAAATATATAACAGAACAACCGACAATCATCAAAAAGAAGATTGTCGGCTTATTTGGCCCGCTCGAACGGATGAATCCGCTTCGCGTATTCTGTGCTTGACGACCCAAAGGCAAGCCTTTCGGTACCCGTCTGCGCACCACCTCGCTACAAAACAGTCCACCGGACTGTTTTTGCTTGACGCTCGGTACCCTCTCAGGGTTCGAATCCCTCCAAGCAAAAAAGAGCACCAACACAAGGTTGGTACTCTTTTTTTGGCCCGCTCGAAGGGATAAATCCGCTTCGCGTATTCCGTGCTTGACGACCCAAAGGCAAGCCTTTCGGTACCCGTCTGCACACCACCTCGCTACAAAACAGTCCACCGGACTGTTTTGCTTAACGCTCAGTGCCCTCTCAGTGTTCGAATCCCTCCAAGCAAAAAAAGAGCACCAACATAAGGTTGGTACTCTTTTCTTTGGCCCGCTCGAAGGGATTCGAACCCCCGATCTTCAGAATCGGAATCTGCTGCGTTATCCAGCTGCGCCACGAGCGGATGAATTTATTCTACTATATATGAGATTGTTTAGTCAAGGAGAAAAAGAAAATCAGAAAATATTCCTAAGCAATAAAATCGCTTCTGTAAAATTATTGATATTTCTCGAAAATATTGAAAAGTGAACCGAAATATGATATAATAATAAACAAAGTATAAACAAAGTGTAAATAAATGTTGTTTATTATACTATAGGAGAGATATTTGATGAATAAAGAGCAGATTCGTTCTGTTATTGAAGCACAGAGAAGCTTTTTTGATTCGGGTGCAACAAGAGATGTTGATTTGCGAATCGCTTATCTTAAAAAAATCAAGCAGTACATTGTGAAGAATGAAAGCATAATTTCTGCGGCACTGAAGGCTGACCTCGGCAAGAGTGCCTATGAATCATATATGTGTGAAATTGCCGTTGTGGTTGCGGAAGTAAACTATATGCTTTCCAACGTAAGAAAGCTTGCAAAGAAAAAGACGGTTATGACACCCTTTGGTCAGCAGCTGTCACACAGCTATGTAAGACCCACTCCCTACGGCGTAACTCTGATTATGAGTCCGTGGAATTATCCTTTTATGCTGACTTTGCCGCCCGTTATTGATGCCATATCGGCAGGTAATACCTGTGTTGTGAAAACAAGTGCATATTCACCCAATGCGAGTAAGGTCGTAGCGGATATGATTGCGGAAATTTTTCCTCCCGAATACGTTGCGGTTATCCCTGGAGGAAGAGAAGAAAATCAGTATCTTCTTGATGAAAAGTTTGATTATATTTTCTTTACGGGCAGTAAGAATGTCGGTAAGACCGTGCTTAAAAAGGCGGCAGAAAATCTTACCCCTGTAACTCTTGAGCTTGGAGGAAAAAGCCCCACAATAGTTGACGAAACAGCAAAGCTCCGTCTTGCCGCAAGAAGACTTGTTTTCGGTAAGGGCTTCAACGTGGGACAGACCTGTGTTGCCCCCGACTACGTTTACGTCCACAGCAGCATCAAGGACAGATTTGTTGAGCTGGTGAAGGAGGAAATCACCCGTCAGTTCGGCGATTGCCTTAATAACGAAGACTACGGCTGTATTATAAATGATAAGCATTTTAACCGTGTCTGCTCTCTTATTGACCCTGTAAAAACGGTGTACGGCGGAAAAAGTGACCCCGCAACACGAAGGATTCAGATGACGGTTATGGACGGAGTTACCTGGGACGATGCCGTTATGAAGGAAGAAATCTTCGGACCTGTTATTCCCGTTCTTACATACGATAAGCTTGATGATGTGATTGCTGAAATAAAGAAGCACGAAAAGCCCCTTGCGCTTTATATCTTTTCGGAAAACAAGGCTAATATCGAAAAGGTTCATTCATCCTGTCAGTTCGGCGGCGGCTGTGTGAATGAAACGGATATTCACGTTATCACAACCGCAATGGGCTTCGGCGGTATCGGTGAAAGCGGTATGGGGCAGTACCACGGCAAGGCAGGCTTTGATACATTTACCCATTACACAAGCATTGTTGACAAGAGTTCATATGTTGACCTTGAACAGAGATATCAGCCTTACAGCAAGCTTAATATATGGCTTGCAAGAAACCTGAATTTCGGCTCAAGCCTTCATACAATGCTTAAAACTGACTATAGGGCAATAGAACCCAAAAGCCCTATCGGAATATATTTCAAAAAGAAGTAAACACAAAAACGAGGAACAGTACTGTAATGTGCAGGTTCTTCGTTTTTTTCTATTTAAATTTGATTCTTTTTGTGATAGAATTAAGAAAATACTTTGCGGAGTGTGTAAAATGGCTGAAATACTTGAAATTATAATGATACTTTCCTTCGGTGCCTCCTGGCCGCTTAACGTTATAAAGTCCTACAAGGCAAGAACAACCAAGGGCAAGAGTTTACCCTTTCTGCTTCTTATTTTCTTCGGCTACGTTGCAGGTATTGCCTCAAAATTTATGAACGAGGCATATATGGCATCATTTTCCGAAAAATGGTACGTTCTGTTCTTCTATTTCCTTAATATTACAATGGTGGGAATAGATCTTCTTATGTACGTAAGAAACAGAAAGCTTGACAAAAAAAGAGAAGCAGGAGAGGAGATATAATATGAGAATCGGTTTTATCGGACTTGGTATAATGGGTGAGAGTATGTGCGAAAACATTGTAAAAAAGCACAACGACACCGTTTTCTGTAATGACCACAAGGCTTCTCAGATTAAAAAGCTTGAAGGCTTCGGCTGTGTGGGCTGTTATTCCAACCTTGAGGTTGCCGAAAAAGCAGACGTGATAATTACAATGATTCCCACGGGTGAGCACGTAAGAAAGGCTTACGATGAAATGCTCCCTGCTTTGTGTGAGGGTAAAATCTGCATAGATATGAGCACCATTGAGCCCTGGGTATCCGTTGAGGTTGCCGAAAAGGTCAAAAAGACGGGTGCGCAGTTTGCCGACTGTCCCGTTGTGCGTTCAAAGGCTGATGCAATAAAGGGGACTCTCGGTGTGCTTGCAGGCTGTGACGAGGAGCTTTTCCCCGTAATTGAGCCCATTCTTTCATATATGGGGCAAAAGGTAATCTATATGGGTGAAAACGGCAAGGGACTGTGTGCGAAAATCTGTCACAATACCCTTGTTGCCCAGATTCAGAACGGTGTTAACGAAACCCTGCTTCTTGCACAGAGGCTGGGCATTTCAGTAGATAATTTTGCCGATGCCGTTGCCGCAGGCGGTGCCAATAATTCATATATGGCTGTTCAGCGTGAGAATCTTAAGAATCAGGACTGGACTACTGCATTTTCAATGGAAAATATGTATAAGGATATTTCAATCTGCAATAAAATTGCAGAGGCAGAGGACTTCTATATGCCCGGAATGATGGCTGCCCGTGCTTCTCTCGGTAAGGGTGTCGAAAACGGCTGGGCAAAGGACGATTTCAGAAAAACTTATCTCATCGTTAAGAATCAGGAAACAAAAAACTGATTGAACCACCGCTTTTATTGTGTTAATATAAACCCATAACAAAAGAAAGGAATTTTCCTTATGAGCAAAGTAAAGGATTTTACCGATAAAATATGGTACGGTACCGGCGCAGTGGGTCTTGACCTCAGCTACGGTATGTTCAACGGCAGACTCAACAAGTACCTTACCAACGTGCTCGGTCTCAATACAAATTTCCTGCTGGGTCTTACCGCTGCCGCAAGAATATGGGACGGCGTGAACGACCCTATGATGGGTACCATTGTTGACAGCACGAACACCAAGTTCGGCAGATACCGTCCCTGGGTTGTTTTCGGCTCACTTGCCAACTCAATAATTCTCTTTTTCCTCTTCTTCAATCCCGGCTTTACCACGGGTATGAACGGAAGCGCTCCCTCAATACTGCTTTACGTTTACATCGCAGTAATGTATATTCTGTGGGGTATGACGAATACCTCTGCAGATATTCCTTACTGGTCAATGGTGCCTTCATTTACCACCGATCCCAATGAGAGAAGTATTCTTGCCACAATTGCCCGTGCTTTTTCAGGTATCGGTCAGGGCATTGTAAGTATGGGCTCTCCTATGCTTCTCAACGCTCTCGGAAACGTAATCACCAATGCAGACGGCACGACCTCAAACGTGTGGACTCAGAGCGGCTATACCACCACAGCCGCAATATGCAGTGTGTTCCTTGTGTTATTCTCCGTGCTTTCAATGAGCAAGGTTAAGGAAAACGTTCACGTAACGCCTCAGGAAAAATTCTCCTTCAAGAAGATTTTCTCCGTTATAAAGGAAAACGATCAGCTCAGAGTATTTATGCTTTTTGCAATGCTCTCAAACGCAGGCTTCTATACAACCACGGGTGTGCTTGATTACTTCTTTGAAGCAGTTATCGGTGACACGGGTGCACAGTCAACCTTCTCACTTTTCGGTACAGTGGGCTCCGTTCTCGGTATGCTTGTAATTCCCGTAATGATGAAGTTCACAACGAGAAGAAGAACTTATCAGTTTTCACTTTCTCTTTCACTTTTCGGATATGTCGGAATGTTCCTTGCAGGTCAGTTTATGGGCAATCTTATGATGCTCAATATATTCTACGTGCTCACTCAGATAGGTACTGCATCAATGTTTATTTCACAGACCGTTTTCCTTGCCGACGTTGTTGACTACGGTGAGGTGAAGATGGGTGTAAGACGTGAATCCGTAACCTTCTCAATGAAGGGCTTCCTTCAGAAGATGGCTTACACTGCACAGACCGTTATTCTCTATCTTGCACTTGGCGTTTCAGGCTTCAATTCCGTAAAGCCCGACCTTGACGGAAAAATTATTTATCCTGCAAAGGTAAAGAATGCAATTTCTGCCGTTATGTACGTGATTCCCCCCATTTTCTTCATTCTTTCAATAATCGTATTCTCCACCAAGTTTAAGCTTCACGGTGAATATATGGAGGATATTACGAAAAAGGTAGAAGAGGCCCGTCAGAAAAGACTGCAGGCGGTGAATGAAAATGGCGGCTAAGAATAAATTCGGCTTTCTTTCGTCAAACGCCCTGAAGCTTATTGCTATGGCGGCAATGGTCATTGACCATGGGAGCGTAATTTTTATCGGTCCCGAAAGCAATATATGGCGTCATATAGGAAGAATAGCCTTCCCCATATTTGCTTTTATGATAGCCGAGGGTGCCGTTCACACGAAGAATAAATTCCTTTATGCTTTAAGGCTTCTTGCCTTTGCCGTGATTTCCGAGGTGCCCTTTGATATGGCTTTTAACGGGCAGTATCTTGAATTCAAGGATCAGAACGTGTATTTTACACTGTTTTTGGGGCTTATAAGCGTTTACTGTCTTGATTTTTTCAGAAAGAAAAAAGTCGGTGCTTTAGGTGTTATCACAACCTTTGTCTGCGCTCTCGGTGCACATTTTCTTCTGAGTGATTACGGCTTTATG
Organism: Acutalibacteraceae bacterium; assembly: GCA_045651625.1. GTDB lineage: Bacteria > Bacillota > Clostridia > Oscillospirales > Acutalibacteraceae > RUG806. The sequence goes on from JAZRST010000081.1 coordinate 5,528, forward strand.
GGTGTTGTCGTAATAACGCTTATGTATATGTTCTCCACGGTGAAAACAGATGCAAGATATCTTGGCTTTGCTCTGGCAGGATTTATGACCTCAATAGTTTACGTTTTCCCTGCAGGTATCGGCTTTATCTCTTCGCAGGTATATGCCGCACTGTGTGTTGTTCCCCTTGCTCTTTATAACGGAAAAAGAGGCAGGAGGATGAACAAATACTTCTTCTATGCCTTTTATCCCGTGCATATTCTGATTTTATATGTTATAAAAACATTTATTATTTAATGAATAAGGCGTAAGTTTACCGTGCAGTAAGCTTACGCCGAAAATTTTTTTGGATTGCTGAAAAGTTTTTATATTTTGCGGTAATGCGCCGTTTTCTCTGAAAACGGATGCAGTATCGTGAAATATGGAAGCTTAGCGGCAATCAGTATTTGTTTCCTTCAGGTACGGATGAAACTAACTGAGCAAGATTTGCACAAAGTAAAGACAATGCACGGGAAAATACTCAGAAATTGCCGTATTTGTGTTTTTCGGCTCTGGCAAGCTGTACAGTGGTACAGCGAAGAGCCGAAAAACAAGCACCATAAAGTTGGATGGAACAAAGGAATACCACGATTGAAAAATGTTCAATCGTGGCAGAAAACAATAAATATATTTTGTGCGTCAAAGACGGGGATTTGTGAGTATTTTCCCTTAATATTTATCCATTGAGTCAACGGAAAGCACGAAAACGGTTGCGCCGCCGACGTTTACTTCCTGCTGTAATGCACCCTCGGAGAAGCCTCTGCCGAAGGATTCGGTCGTTGCTGCCTGATGGGTACGTGTTCTTGAATATTTAGCAATGATTTCCTTGAGTCTGGGAATATCCTTGTCTTCAGTACCGATAAGGAAGGTTGTGTTGCCGACCATAAGGAAGCCGCCCGTTGTGGAAAGCTTTGTAACGATGAAATTTTCTTTTGTGAGTGCAGATGCTACAACTGCGCTGTCGTCATTATTGACAATTGCAATTACAAGTTTCATTTTAGTTCTCCTTTATTAAAGTTTGGGGATAAGCATCTTCTGACTTTCCTTGTCAAGAAGTCTGTAATCGGGAATTTCATAACGGTTGTCGTTGGCGTCCTTGATAAGAACTCGGCCGTCATAAAGGGGCTTGATTGAAGCGATGTGGTTTCTGATTTCGAAGGTAATGGTGCCTCTGTCCGTTTCTGCTGTCCACATCCAGATTTTGAACTTTTCCGTCATTTCAATGAAACGGGTGATTCTGGGAATCATATAGTATTCCTCAAGCACCTTTTCAACCAGTGCCTTTGAATCGGGGTCAAGATTGTCAATGTTTCTGATAATTGCAATCTGCTCGCCCTCGTCATTCAGAAGAACGATGTATTTATTGGAGCCTGAACGGGGGAAAAGTCTGTGAAGCTCAAGTCCTTCATATTTTTCCTTGGTGTGGTAGAATTCCACGTCAACGAAAATACCGTCGTTTTCGGTGATTCTCACTTCGGGACCGTCAATGTAGTTTATCATAATTTTTCCCCTCCTTATTCAAAATTTTCTGCTTCCTTCTGAGCCTTGAGCTGCTCGCCCATTGACTGAATCTGAATAAGCTTGTAATACTTACCCTGCTTAGCCATAAGCTCGTCGGGAGTGCCGAATTCAATAATTTCGCCCTTGTCAACAACTACAATCTTGTTTGCATTTCGCAGTGTTGAAAGTCTGTGTGCAATCATAAGGGTTGTTCTGCCGCGGATAAGTCTTTCAATAGCCTCCTGGATAAGATGCTCTGTTTCGGAGTCAACGGCAGCGGTAGCTTCGTCGAAGATAAGGATTGAGGGGTTCTTCATAACTGCACGGGCAATTGAGATTCTCTGCTTTTCACCGCCTGAAAGACCGATACCTCTTTCACCTAAAAGGGTATCGTATGCATCGGGCATACGTGAAATGAAGCCGTGTGCATTTGCTATATCTGCGGCACGCAGCACCTGCTCAACGTGAACGTTACCTGCACCGTAGGCAATGTTGTTGAAAACAGTATCCTTGAACATAAGGGGCTCCTGCTGAACAAAGCCTATCTGATTACGGTAGTATTCCATATCGATATCCTTAAGGTTCTGTCCGTCAATAAGGATTTCTCCCTCATATTCATCATAGTATCTCATAATGAGATTTATGAGTGTTGATTTACCCGAGCCCGTTGTGCCTACGATACCTACAACGTCACCGGGCTCAATAACAAGGTTTACGTTGCTTAAAACCTTCTTTGAGCGGTCAAAGGAGAAGTTTACGTTTCTGAATTCAATCTTACCGTCAATCTTTGCAGGAACCTTGCCCTTGCCGAAGTTGTGCTCAGGCTCGGCATCAAGAATGTCAAGAATCTTTTCTGCGGATGCAAGAGTATTCTGATAAGTATCGCTGAAGTTTGCAAAGAAGTTGATGGGACCGTAGAACATGCTTGCATAGGAAATAAAGGAAACGAGAAGACCGATTGAGAAGCCCTCCGCACCGCTTATAACGAAGGAGCCGCCCGATGCCCAGATAATAAGTGAGCCGCAGGTTACGAGGAAGGTTATGAAGGCAGGGAATATGCTTGCAATTTTTGAAGCTTCCTTGGATTCCTTCATCCATTCGTCACAGTAGGAGTCGAACTTCTTTACTGCGCTTTCCTCGTTTGTGAATGCCTTTACTATACGGATACCGGGGATTGTATCTGCAAGAAGAGTTGAAATAGCAGAGCCTCTTCTCCACAGTCTCATATACTTGGGGCCGATTCTCTTGCCGAACTTTCTGCCGATAAGAACAACAAGAGGAATGGGCACAAGGGAGAAAAGAGTAAGCTTCCAGTTAAGCACGAGCATAATTACGAGAATGCCCACAAGTGTAAAGAACTGAACAACTGCTTCCTGTGAAATTTTAAGAACAAAGTTCTGTATAGCACCTGCGTCTGAGGTAACGCGGTTGATAACGGAGCCCGTTGAGGTCTTGTCGTAGAATGACATGGGAAGATACTGTGCCTTTGCATAGATATCCTTCTTTATGCCGATAACGATTCTGTCGCCCGTAAGTCTCAGAAGATAAGATCTTACGGCGGAAACGGAATACTGCAGCAGGTAAACTGCAAGGAGCAGAATAATCATTACGTAAAGCTGATTTATCTCTCCTGAGGGGAGCACCTTGTCAACCATATGTCCCGTGATGTAGGGGGGCACAAGCGACATTGCTGTTGCGAAAACCGAAAGGAGCATACATACCAGAAGTCCCTTTTTGTAGGGGAGTGCATACTGTGCGAATTTCTGGAACATTTTACCCTTGCCCTTACAGTTTATACAGTCTGCATCGGGAGAGGGAAGTCTTCTGCCGCACTTGGGACAGAAGGAGCGCTGCTTCATGAAGGTGTTTTCAACTGCATAGAAAAGCTCGTCGGAATAACCGTGCTCGATTATACCGTTGATAAAGTCCGCACCTGAGTCGGCAACGTTTGCCGCCGCAAAGGAAAGGCGCATAATTACCTGACGCTTACCCTCCTTGGGATAAAGGTCGAAGGTGGCGTTACCGTACATTCTCTTTACCTTTGCTTTTTCGAGAGTTGAATACTCAACAATCTTCAGGTTGCCTTCAAAGCTTTCATCAAAGGCATAAACTGCAGTTTTTGTGAAACAAAGCGCACTTTCACCGTATGTTCTCTTGAACGTAAGGTCACCCGTTATAATGAATAACGGCTTTTCCTCCTTGAAGCATTCGTCGTAAAGTGACTGATACTTCCGGGGAAAGGGCTTGTTTGCCGGAATTTTCATAAATAATTCACCCCGTTTCTGAATCTTGAAAAAACCCTGTTTTTCAAGCACATTATATTTTAATAAAAAATGTAAGTCAATACAAAAAAGAAAATAATATATATTATATACGGAGATTTTTTACGGCTATTGACTTTTAAAACTTTTAATGATAGAATTATAAAAAATTCTGTGAAAGGATATCTGCAGACGTGGATAATTCTGACGGCGATACGGCGAACCCTGCTGATATCGCAGTAATCATTTTAATTTTATAAATTCCGGCATAACTCCTGTGTTTTACGAGGGGTTATGTCTTTTTGTGTTTTTGGAGGAAAACAATAATGGACATATTACCGCAAATACTCTTGCAGATCTTTCTTATTGCTCTTAACGCTGTCTTTGCGGCGGCTGAAATTGCAATAATCTCAATTAATGATGCCAAGCTTGCGAATCTTGCCGCGAAAGGCAACAAGAAGGCTGTCCGTCTTGCAAGGCTGACGTCAACTCCCGCAAAGTTCCTTGCCACCATTCAGGTTGCAATCACTCTTTCGGGCTTCTTAGGCTCGGCTTTTGCTGCCGATAACTTTGCAACACGTCTTGTGGATGCTCTTATGGCTCTCGGAGTGCCCGAGTCTGCAAGGAGTGCCCTTAATTCCGTTTCGGTTGTTGTTATCACTCTTATTCTTTCATATTTCACCCTTGTTTTCGGTGAGCTTGTTCCCAAGAGAGTTGCCATGAAAAAGGCTGAAAGCCTTGCTCTCGGAGTATCGGGACTTATAAGCTTCATCTCAAAGGTGTTTGCTCCCATTGTATGGTTCCTGACTGCTTCCACAAACGGAATGCTCCGTCTTTTCGGCATTGACCCCAACGAGCAGGAGGAATCCGTTTCCGAGGAGGAAATCAGAATGATGGTTGATGCAGGCAGTGAAAACGGCACTATCGACGAGGAAGAAAAGGAGCTTATCCAGAACGTTTTTGAGTTTGACGATCTTTCTGCAGACGATATCGCAACCCACAGAACGGATATCGATCTTCTCTGGCTTGACGATACGGTCGAAAAATGGGAGGAAACCATCCACGAAAGCCGTCACACCTTCTTCCCCGTATGTAAGGATACTGTTGATAACATCGTCGGTGTTCTCAATGCAAAGGACTATTTCAGACTCAAGGTAAAGAGCCTTGACAATATAATGAAGAGCTGTGTCCGCCCTGCATTCTTTGTTCCCGAAACCGTTAAGGCAGACGTGCTTTTCAAGAATATGAAGCAGAAGAAAAACTATTTTGCAATTGTTCTCGACGAATACGGCGGAATGACGGGTATCGTTACAATCACCGATATTCTTGAGAGTATTGTGGGCGACTATGACGAGGATACAATTACTCAGCAGGAAGAAGAGCCCGATATCCTGAAGGTAGACGATGTGACCTGGAAAATCAGCGGTACGGCTGAGCTTTCCGACGTTGAGGAGGAGCTGAAGCTTGCTCTTGACTGTGAGGACGTTGACACCTTCGGCGGATACGTTTTCTCCGTACTCGGTATTGTTCCCGAGGACGGTGAGACTCTTACTGCCGAAACCGATTTACTCGAAATCAGCGTAACCGAGGTAAAGGAACACAGAATTGAGAAGACTGTTGTCAGAATCAAGGAAAAGAAGGTTCCCGAAGACGGTTCCGATGATGAATAAAAAATTTTAAGGAGAAGAGCAGATGTTCAATAAAATTTTCGCAGCAGTTCTTGCATTTATGATGACAGCATTGCAGTTCCTCGGAATTGCATACTATCCCTTCGGACAGAAGGTTGATATGGATAAGTTCGAGCTTACCTTTGAGGATAATTTCGATGACGGAATTGACTGGGACGTATGGTCCGGTCACTACGTATGGGGTAAATCCTCTCAGCCCAGAAAGGGTGCATACTGGAACAATGCCGTTCCTTACACTCAGGACGGAAACCTCGTTATTCCTATGTACTGGAGTGAAGAGGGTATGGGCGGTACAGGTGCAGGCTGGTACAGCGCAGGTATTGATACCGACAGTGATTCCGTAAACGGCTTCGAGCAGAAGTACGGCTATTTCGAGGTAAGATGTATTCTTCCCGACTGCCCCACTGCATGGGCTGCATTCTGGCTTATGAACGACGGTGTGTATGACGTCGGAGAGGACGGCAGAGACGGCACTGAGATTGACATTTTCGAAAGTGACTGTATTGACGATACAATAAAGAATGCCGTAACCTCAAATCTTCATTTCGACGGATATGGTGATGCTCATCAGAAGATGGGTGCCAAGAAGTTCCTTATCAAGGGCAATCCTTACGAGGAATACAACACCTACGGTCTTGAGTGGAATGAAAACGAGTACATTTTCTACATCAACGGTGTTGAAAGCTACAGAACAGATTTCGGCGGTGTTTCTCAGAATCCCGAATATCTCATCCTTTCCTATGAAATGGGCGGAGAAAACGGTATTGCCGAGGACGATAGCCTTGATAAGTCAAAGACTTATAATTACGTTGTTGACTACGTAAAAGTATATCAGTACAAATAATCACAGTGAAAAAGCATCCTTGTCTGAGGATGCTTTTTTTGTAAAAATTTGCTTGTGTTTTTTGTGATGTATTTATATTTACATATTCCCGTCCCTGTGTTACAATTATGAAGAAAGTTTTAACATAAAGGAGAGTGTTTATGAAACCGTTTTTCCTTTTTTCAAAAGAGACAAAGGGAGAAGGCTACGTTCCGAATAATGAGATTTTTGCTTATGCTTCGGGACTTGCAGGTCAGAATATGACATACGGCTTTGTTTCGGGCTGGCTGAGATATTTCTGCATCAATCTTCTTCACATGGATCCCGTAAAGGTAGGCTCCGTTTTTACCCTGAGCCACGTGTGGGATGCTATAAATGATCCCATTATAGGTGCCCTTGTGGACAGAAAAAAACACAATCCCTATAAAAAGCTTCGTCCTTATCACCTTTATTTTCCGCCGATATTGGGACTTATTTCCCTTGCAATGTTCTTCAATTTCAATCTTTCGGAGAATATGCAGGTGGCATATCTTCTTCTTACGTATTTTATTTTCGACTTCTTCTACTCCTTCCAGGATGTAGCTCTCTGGGGAATGATACCTCTGTCCTCGCCCAACTCCGACGAGCGCTCGAGAGTTGCTCAGTGGGTATCCATCGGTGCCGGTGCCGGCGGTGTTGTAGTAGGTGCCTTCCAGATTATCAGAAGCGCACTTAACTCTGCAGGTCTTTCCGATGCTTCCGTTTTCTTTATCTGCGCAATTGTTTTCTGCTGTGGCGGTGAGTTGCTGTCAATGAACGCATACAGAATGAAGGAAAGGGTTGCAATGCCGCCCAAAAAAGGCGAATCGGTGTTGCAGTCTCTGCTTGTACTCCGTCACAATCCCACTCTTCTTCTCATATCTCTTGCAAGATTTTCCCAGGGACTTTCTCCAAAGGTGCAGAATGCCTACTTCTTTGAAAACTGTGTGAATTTCGGTTCTGTTAACGGACAGACTCTTGAAGTTATTTACGGTGCCGCAAGCGGTGTTCTCGGCACTCCCGTTATGTTCTTCGCCACAAGCGTTGCAAAGAAAATCGGCGGTATGAAGAAAATTCTTGTACTTTCTCAGGTTTTTGCCGCAGTTCTTCGTATTGCAGCTTTCTTTGTAGGCTTTAACACTCTTCCTAAGTTTATTATTATGACAGCGCTTATGGCTATAGTCAATCTTCCCGGTCAGATGATGGATATTGCCCACCGCTCACTTACTGCAGACTCTATTGACGAGGTTGAGCTTAAAACGGGCCTTCGTACGGAGGGTGTTTCCTTCTCAATGCAGAACTTTACAACAAAGATGCAAAGTGGTGCATCTACCCTTATTGAGGGCTTTATTCTTAAGTTCCTCGGCTACGATTCAATGCGCAAGGAGCAGGGACTTCCTCAGTCCGAAAAGTTCCTCAAATGGCAGTGGCCTATGTTTATGTTAGGTCCCGTTGTAGGCGCAGTGCTTTATCTGTTCTTCATAAGCTTTATTAAGGACAACAAGGAGAAAAAGCAGGAAATCGAAAGACAGCTCCGTGAAAGACGACAGCAGAATCAGATTTCCGACGAGCCCGTTCAGGTCAATGCAGACAGTTAAATAAAGAAATCCTCGGAGCTTTCCGAGGATTTCTTTGTTGCACATATCACAGAGGAAGCGGAAGGTTATTTTTTCGGAAGGTATAAATTTCAGCCTCTGTGATATGCTTTATTTTTTATTGCTTAAGCGATGGGAAGAACGAAGTTGAGGACGTAGTCAGGGGGAGTGCCGGTTAATGTTACTGCGGCATCCGTACCGGTTGTTACGGTACCTATTGTGAACGTGGGAGTGACACCGTCTGCGCCTGCAGGACCCTGAGGTCCGGTAGCACCAGTCTCACCCTGAGGACCTGCAGGACCTGCCACACCCTGAGGACCTGCGGGACCTGCTACACCCTGAGGACCTGCAGCACCTGTCTCGCCCTGAGGACCGGCAGGGCCTGTATCACCCGTTTCGCCCTGAGGACCTGCAGGACCCTCCGGACCTGCTACCCCCTGAGGACCTGCGGGACCCTGGATACCCTGTACGCCCTGGGGTCCCTGAGGACCTGTTTCACCGGGAATACCCTGTAATCCCTGAGGTCCCTGGGGACCTACAGGACCGGGAGGGCCGGGAGGACCGGGAATGCCGGGGGCGGGAGGGGGACATACGGGAACAGGTGCGCAGGGAGTGCAGCAGTTTCTGTATATATTCATGCTGTCACTCTCACAGCCGCATCCTTCGTTTCTGCCGCAACCGCAGGAATTGTTATCGAGAAAAAAACGTTTATCAGCCATGGTTTACCTCCTTTTTGTAAAGGATTACGGGGAAGCGCGAAGCACTGCATCACCCTTCCTCCGCAGTTCATTTTATTCACAAAGAAATGATATGTTACAACTGTCTTTTGTTAAGTTTTTTTTCTTGATTATACGGAAATATTATGCTATAATTATTTGATAATATGGACTAATAGACTTTGGAGGGTGCATTTTGGGACGTAAGGTCTGGAATATAAGCACTTATGATAAAAATGCGGCATCTGCTCTGGCTCTTAAAACCGGAGTGGATGATTTTGCCGTGCTTCTTTTACAGTCAAGGGGAATAAGAACTGCAGATGCGGTGCTGAGCTTTGTTTCGGCAGCCGAGGCTGAGCTTTCCTCCCCCTTCCTCATAAAGGATATGGAGAAAGCGGCAGAGCGCATCAGCCGTGCCGTTGAAAACGGTGAAAAGATACTGGTTTACGGTGACTATGATGCTGACGGAGTAACGGCTACCGCCCTTCTTACGTCTTATCTCGAAACCGTAGGGGCTGACGTCTGCCACAGAATTCCCTCAAGACTCAAGGAGGGCTACGGACTTTCCCCTGAAACAGCAGAGGAAATCTGTACAACCGATATAAAGCTTGTTATTACCGTTGATAATGGTATTGCATCCGTGAAGGAAGCTGAGATTTTCAAGGCACACGGAATAGATTTTATTGTAACCGACCATCACAAGGTGGGAGAGGTTCTCCCCGATGCCTATGCCGTGGTCGATCCCCACAGAGAGGACGATACCTCACCCGAAGAGAATCTTGCAGGCGTTGGTGTTGCGCTGAAGCTCATTTCCGCTCTTGAGGGCGGAGACAGCGAGGCTGTTTTTGAGGAATTCGGTGACCTTGCCGCTATTGGTACAATTGCGGATATTGTTCCTCTTACGGGTGAAAACAGAATAATTGTTGCAAAAGGTCTTCGTCTTATAAAGCACAGCAGTCGTCCCGGAATTGTAAGGCTTCTTGAAAGCGCAGGAATAAAGGGAGATATTTCAGGCACGTCCGTTGCCTTCGGTATCGCTCCGAGAATCAATGCAGCAGGACGTATGGGAAGTGCAGAGACTGCACTGAAGCTTCTGCTCACAGAGGATGAGGATGAGGCTGCATCTCTTGCCGAAATTCTCATTGCCGAAAACGGCAGAAGACAGACTACGGAGAGTACTATAGCAGGTGAAATAGAGGCTTTCCTTGAAGAGAATCCCGGAATCAGGAATGACCGTGTCATTGTTGTGTCGGGCAGAGAATGGCATCCCGGTGTTATCGGTATTGCCGCATCCCGTCTTGTTGAAAAGTACGGCAGACCTGCCGTTGTGATTTCCGTAGGTGAGGACGGTGTTTCCCGTGGCTCCTGCAGAAGTATTGACGGCTTTTCTCTTTACGAGGCTTTAAGCTACTGTGAGGATACGCTTATTCAGTTCGGCGGACACACTCTTGCCGCAGGCTTTTCCGTGCAGGAGGATAAAATAAGTGCCTTCAGAGAAAAAATAAACAGCTATGCTGCCGCACAGCCGCCCTTCTATCCGTCGCTTGATATTGATATAAGACTGAATCCTGCGGCAATAGGAATGGATATTCTTGAATCCCTTTCCTTCCTTGAGCCCTTCGGTGCCGAAAACCCCACACCCTATTTCGGTATTTTCGGTGCGGTGCTTCAGAATATAAAGTCAATAGGCTCAGATAAGCACGTAATGCTGACCCTTATGAAGGATAACGTCAGCTTCAGAACGGTTTACTTCGGACAGCCTGCAGAAACCTTCCCCTACAGAGCAGGTGATGCGGTTGACGTAGCCGTAAGAATTGAGAAAAACGAATTCCGCGGAGAGGTAAAGCCCGGTATTCAGATAAAGGATATAAGACCCGCAGGAGAAAATGACCGCGATATGTTCTTTTCTCTTTTTGTGTATAATAAATTTTTAAGGGGCGAAGAGCTGACAGAAAAAGAAAAGGCTCTTGTATGTCCCGACAGAGCAATGCTCGGAAGCGTTTACCGCTTCCTCAAGGAGCAGAAAATATGGACGTTCAGTCCCGAAATTCTCTGTATGAGAACGGGAATTCCCTATGAAAAGGCAGGCGGTGTAGCCGTGTGTCTTGATGCTCTTACAGATGTCGGAATCCTTGTGAGGGATTCTTCGGGCTTCTCCCTTTCCGATTTTTCGGGAAAGGCAGATTTGTCCGGCTGCAGTATTCTTAAAAAGCTTGATTATAAGGAATAGGAGGGGGAAAATATGGATATTGTAGATAAATATTATTCGGAGCTCAAGGCTGCCGTGGATTCATCGTTTTCTCCCGAGGAAGCCGCGATTATTGAGAAGGCCTTTCAGTTTGCGCTGTCTTCACACGGTGAGCAGCTGAGAAAATCGGGTGAGCCCTACATTATTCACCCCATAGCAGTTGCAAAGCTTCTTATAGGCTTCGGTATGGACTGTCAGTCAGTGGTTTCTGCTCTTCTTCATGACGTTGTTGAGGATACACCCGTAACCTCGGAGGAGGTAAGAAAGCTTTTCGGTGCAGACGTTCAGCATCTTGTTGACGGTGTCACAAAGCTCGGTAAGGTGCCCCTTGCCAATAAGGAGGAGCAGCAGGCAGAAAATCTCAGAAAGCTTCTTCTTGCAATGAGTGAGGACATAAGGGTCATCATCATAAAGCTTGCAGACCGTCTTCACAATATGAGAACTCTGCAGTACGTACACGAGCAGAAAAGACGTGATATTTCAAAGGAAACCATTGAAATTTACGCTCCCATTGCGCACCGACTCGGTATCCGTCCCGTAAAGGAGGAGCTTGAGGATCTTGCTATCAGCTTCCTTGACCCCGTTGCTTACAAGGAAACTGAGGATGCTCTTGCCGATGAGGAGCCTCTGAGAAAGGAATTTCTTGAAAATATAAAGGACAAGATTGCCACAAGAATAAAGACCGTTGTTTCCGATGCTACTGTGCAGGGCAGAATCAAGTCCGTTCACGGTATATACAGAAAAATGTATATGCAGGGACGCTCCTTTGAGGAAATTTACGATATTTATGCAGTAAGAATCATTGTGGACACCGTAGGTGACTGCTATAACTGTCTCGGTGTTATCCACGATATGTATAAGCCCCTGCAGGGCAGATTCAAGGACTATATTTCAACTCCCAAGCCCAATATGTATCAGTCTCTTCATACCACTCTTATCGGTAAGGAAGGAATTCCCTTCGAGGTACAGATAAGAACCGAGGAAATGCACAAGACCGCCGAATACGGTATTGCCGCACACTGGAAATATAAGCTGGGCTACAAGGACAAGGAAGCCGACAAAAAGCTTGAAAAGGGCATCGGCTGGGTCAAGCATCTTCTTGAAGCACAAAGCGAAGCTGACGATGCCACCGATATTCTCAATACTATAAAGCACGATTTCGTAAGCGACGAGGTATTTGTTTTCACTCCCAAGGGTGACGTTATTGCCCTTCCCGTAGGTGCTACGGTTATTGACTTTGCTTATGCAATTCACTCCGCAGTCGGCAATAAAATGACGGGTGCCAAGGTTGATAAGAGAATAGTTCAGCTCAATTACGTGGTAAAAACGGGAGAAATCATTGAGATTCTTACGTCCTCCCAGCCCGGCAAGGGTCCGTCAAGAGATTGGCTCAATATTGTAACCACAAATGAAGCCCGTACAAAAATCCGTAACTGGTTCAAGAAGGAACGCAGAGAGGAAAATATTGAAGAGGGCAGAGCTCAGTACGAGGCACAGCTCAGAAGAAACAATATGTCTCTTACGGATGAGCAGGAGCAGCAGCTTCTCGGAATTGTCATTGAAAAGCAGAAAATGGCAACCGTGGACGATTTCTTTGCGGCTCTCGGCTACGGCGGAATTGTTCTTTCGAAGATAATGCCCATGCTTCGTGACGAGTACAATAAAATCGTCAAGGCGTCAAACGAAACCGCAGTAAAATATAAGCAGGCTAAGACAGTCAGCTCTGAGGGAGTTGTGGTTGAAGGCATTTCAAACTGCCTTATCAAGCTTTCCCGTTGCTGTAATCCCATCCCCGGTGATGATATTATAGGCTTTATCACGAGAGGTCACGGTGTATCGGTTCACAAAAAGGACTGTCCCAACGTGCCCGACGACATATATAATGCTCCCGAGGCACACCGCTGGATAAGAGTTTACTGGAACTCCTCTGTAAAAACGGAATTTGCCGCTTCAATGCTTCTTACCTGCCTTGCGGGAAAGACTATTATGAACGACATCTTTATGGCGCTTAACGCAATTCACGTAACGGTTCAGTCCATTAATACGAGAGGCACCAAGGACGGCAGAGTGCTTATTAATCTTACTATCAATGCAAACAGCGTTGAGCATCTCAAATCCGTTATGCAGCGTCTCGGAAAGCTCTCGGGCGTGCTCAGCGTTGACCGCTCAGGTATGGATATCTGAAGTAAGAAGTAATAGTGAAGAAGTAACAGTGACACTGTCGGAAGACGCTTATGCGTCTTTGATTGTAATTAAAAATTTTTTATATAAAGGAGAAAAACAAAATGGAAAAGAAAAAGTTTTATCGTTCAACAACTGACAAGAAGATCGCAGGTGTATGCGGCGGTATCGCAGAATATTTTGATATTGATGCTACACTCGTAAGACTTATCTGGGCCTGCCTTATTATCTTTGCAGGCGTAGGTCTCTGGATTTACATTATTGCCGCTATCGTTCTTCCCAAGAATCCCGGCTACACTCCTTATCAGGATGTAAACAATCAGAACAATCCCTACAACAATCAGCAGCCTCCTTATAACAACTGATGAAGGCGGTTATTCAGAGAGTAACGGAAGCTTGTGTCAGGGTTGACGGCAATATCACAGGCAGTATTTCCAAGGGCTTTCTTGTGCTTTTAGGCGTTATGGAGGGCGACACGGAAAGGGAAGCCGCACTTATGGCGTCAAAAATTGCAAAGCTCCGTGTTTTTGAAGACAGTGAAGAAAAAATGAATCTCTCCGTCACAGACGTTGACGGGGAGATACTGAGTGTTTCTCAGTTTACCCTTTGTGCTGATGTGAAAAAGGGAAACAGACCCTCCTTTACCCCTTCGGCAAAGCCCGATGAGGCAAAGGCGTTATATGAAAAATTCAACGCTTTTCTTCTCACTGAGGGTGTAAGAAAGGTCGAAACGGGAATTTTCGGTGCAGATATGAAGGTTAGTCTTCTTAACGACGGTCCCGTTACCATTATTTTTGATACGGATATCTGGAAAAAATCATAATTTACGGTGTAGCTATGCTGAATGTAACCACGCTTCCTTTAGGAGCGTATATGACCAATTGTTATATTGTAACCGATGCTTCTTCGGGGGAAGCTGCAGTAGTCGATCCCGGAGAGTTCACCCCTGCCCTCAGGGAGGCTCTTCTTTCAAGAGGTATTACGAAGCTTAAATATATCCTTCTTACCCACGGTCATTTTGACCACATCTGCGGAGTGTACGCTCTTAAGGAGAATTTCGGCGGTGAGGTGCTGATTCACGCAGAAGACAGAATCTGCCTTGAAAGCACCGAATGGAGTCTTTGCGATTCCGTAGAGGGATATTCTCAGACGGTTATGTCTCCCGACAGAGAAATTTCCGAGGGGGACAGCATTTCCCTCGGGGAAACGAAGCTTTCCGTTATGCACACTCCCGGTCACACCAGAGGCGGAGTATGTTTTATTGGTGACGGAAAAATGTTCACGGGTGATACTCTTTTCAGGGTTGGTATCGGAAGAACGGATCTTCCCGGCGGTCATCTGAGAACTCTTGTGAATTCTCTTCGCCGTATAGGCGCTCTCGGTGAAGACTACGTTATTTATCCCGGTCACGGTGAGAGCACCACGCTTTCCTATGAATTAACACAGAACAGTTTATTGAGGTCAAAATGATTCTTGAGCTAATCGGCAATACGTACAGATATGAGTGCGAGAAAATAATAAGAATATTTTTTCCTGCGGAAAAGGTGCTTGAGGGGAAAACTTCTGAAGAGCCCGACAGATACATAAGCTGTGAGGTAAAGGAAGCAGAAGCCGAAAACGAATATTTCTGCCGTGCTTTCATTGACGGCAGGGAAGAGGAGTTTTCCTTCTCTTATCCCAAAGGTGCTGATGACGGGGATTCTCTTCGTGAGAGGCTTCTTGCAAAGGCGATGATCAAGGTGCTGTCCGCTATTACGGGTATTACTCCGCCCTGGGGTATTCTCACGGGCATAAGACCTGCAAAGCTTATGAGAAAATACATAAGTGAGCAGGGTACGGAAAATGCCGTAAGGATGTTCACCGATTTTTTTGAAGCGGGCGAGGAAAAGACCTTTCTTGCAAAAAACGTGGCGCTTTTTGAAAATAAGGTTATTGAGGAAGCGGATATACGCTCATTTTCCCTTTACGTTTCAATTCCCTTCTGCCCCACAAGATGCTCGTACTGCTCCTTTGTGTCCCATTCCGTAGACAGCGCAAAAAAGCTTATTCCCGATTACGTTAAATGCCTTTGTGAGGAGATAAGGGAAACTGCCCGTCTTGCTGCGGAAAGCTCCCTGAAGCTCGAAACCGTATATATCGGCGGCGGCACACCCACGTCCTTAGAGGCTGAGCATCTTAAGGAAATCACGGATGCACTTAACGCTTATTTTGATATGAAAAGCGTAAAGGAGTTTACCGTTGAGGCAGGACGTCCCGACACTATAACTCCCGAAAAGCTGCAGGTCCTTAAAAATGCAGGTGTCACGAGAATCAGCATAAATCCCCAGACCTTCTCGGACAACGTGCTTGAGGCTATCGGCAGACGTCATACTGCCGAGGATACTCTAAGTAAATTCCGTATGGCAAGGGATATGGGCTTCAATAATATCAATATGGATTTTATTGCAGGTCTTCCTGCAGATACCTATGAGGGCTTCTGCAAAAGCTTAGACAAGGCTGTGGAGCTTTCTCCCGAAAACATAACCGTGCATACCCTTTCCGTAAAGCGCTCGTCAGATATGAATCAGACGGGTAAGGAATACTGCACGGCAGAGGAAACACAGAAAATGGTGGATTATGCCAATAAAATCCTTACCGCAAACGGCTATCTGCCCTACTATATGTACCGACAGAGCAAATCTGTTGCTAATCTCGAAAACGTCGGCTGGTGCAAGAAGAATTACCCCTGCCTTTATAACATATATATGATGGAGGAGATACACACTGTTTTGGCAGTGGGTGCTTCTGCCGTCACAAAGCTCACTCTTCCCGGAAGTGATGAGCTTGAGAGAATATTCAATTACAAATATCCTTATGAATACATTTCCGATTTCGATGAAATGATAAATCGCAAAAAAGCGGTAACGGATTTTTACGGAAGCGTATAAATAAGAGATACGCGTCATAGAATTTTAAGAAAAGAGAAACGGAGGACATACCGATGGAAGAAAGAAAAAAGCAATCTCTCGTAAACGGCGCGCTGATACTTACTGTCGCCATAGGTCTTGTTAAAATTACGGGAATTCTTTTTAAGCTCTATATCACCAACAAAATCGGCTTTGAGGCAAAGGGATATTTTGCAACCGCATACAATATCTATACCCCCATATATTCAATTGCCCTTGCAGGTCTTCCCGTTGCTGTTTCCAAAATGGTTGCTGAAAAGGCTGTTCAGGGAAAATACCGTGACGTAAAGAATCTTTTCAGTGTTTCTCTGGGACTTTTTACGCTTTTCGGTGTTATCGGTACGCTTATTATCGTGCTGATGGCATATCCCTATTCAATTTCCACCGGTGACATAAATGCACTTCCCGCTGTGCTGACTGTTGCTCCCTCACTTCTGTTCTGCTGTATTATGAGCGGCTACAGAGGTTATTATCAGGGACTTCGCAATATGACTCCCACCTCGGTTTCGCAGGTAATTGAATCTGCAGGCAAGCTGATTTTCGGCTATATCTTTATGAACGTTATTCTTCTTGGCGGCGTTGAGTTTGCAGACAAAATTCCCGTTCTCAATCAGCTCGTGACGGATGCCTCCTCCGCTTATGCGGCAGCGGCGGCAATTTCCGGTGTTACAATCGGCTCCGCTATGGGTCTTGCTTACATAGCAGTAAAGCACCGCCTCGATAAAAGCAGTATTCCTCAGAGCCTTGTTGATGTTTCTCCCGAGGCTCAGAATAAGGGGCTTCTCAGAAAAGAGCTGCTTATTATGGCTCTGCCCTTTGCCGTAAGCTCCCTTGTTTTCAATCTTACCACGTTCATTGACAGCTGGACTATACAGAACCGCCTTATGTACGTGCTTGAAACGAATTTTGATACGGTAGCCGCAATGTATCCGAAAATTGTGGAATACACGGGATATACTATTGCTGATGCGGCAAAGTTCAAGACCTATCTTTTCGGCGCTTACGACACCGTTCTTGAAATCAAGAATATTATTCCCACTCTTACAATTGCCCTCGGCTCCTCGGCTCTTCCCCTTTTAAGTGAGCTGTGGGTATCGGGCAAAAAGCGTGAGGTAGGGGACACTATAAAAAGGGTTTTCCGTCTTATTCTTCTTATGGCTCTTCCTGCAGGACTCGGAATGTTCGCCCTTGCAGAGCCCATACTTCTTCTTATCTACGGAAGAAAGGAAAGCACCTTACCTGCAATTGAATACATCGCTCCCATTCTTATGCTTTACGGAATTTCCGTCTGCTTCTTAGCTCTTGCACAGCCCGTTACCAATATGCTTCAGGCAGTGGATAAGCCCAACGTGCCCCTCAAGAGTATGGCGGCAGGTGCCGTTGCAAAGGTGCTTGCAAATATGATTCTCGTAAGCATTCCCTCAATAAACATTCAGGGTGCGGTTGTGGGCTCCTTCCTTTCAAATATCATTATGGTATTATGGGGCTTCATCGTGCTCAAAAAGGCGGCAGATATAAAGTACGACTGGAAAACAAGCGTTATAAAGCCTCTTCTCTGCTCGGTGATTACGGGTGCCGGTGCATACGGTGTGCACCTGCTTTGCCTGAAAATTCTTGTGTATGCAGGTATCGGCACGGAGCTTACTGCAAATAACCTTGCCACTATAATTGCCGTGGGTGCTGCTGTGGTAATTTACCTTATTGCACTTTTTGCAACAAAAACTCTCTTGAAAAGTGACGTCATTATGCTTCCCAAGGGAGAAAAAATCGCAAAAGTACTTGAAAAATATAGACTTTTGGGTTAAAATACCGATGTATGTGATTTTTTAGGCGGTAAGTGCTATGGTTGATAATTTTCAGTTCAAAGACTTCTATAATGTTGATGACCTTCTGAGAATCGTAGAAATTCTCCGTGCTCCGGGGGGCTGTCCCTGGGATGCTGAGCAGACACACGAGAGCATCAGAAAGGATTTTATAGAAGAGACCTACGAGGTAATTGAGGCTATCAATAAGAACTCTCCCGAAATGCTCCGCGAGGAGCTGGGTGACGTGCTTCTGCAGGTTGTTTTTCACACGCTTATTGAAACGGAAAAGGGAAGCTTTACTTTTTCCGACGTAACGGATGAAATCTGCAAAAAGCTTATTGTCCGTCATCCCCACGTTTTTGGTGACGTAAACGTCTCTTCAACGGAAGAGGTGCTTACCAATTGGGATGCCATAAAAATGGGTACCAAGAAGCAGACCACGGTTGCTGAAGCAATATACTCCATCCCCCGTGAGCTTCCTGCACTTATGCGTGCCAACAAGGTACAGAAAAAGGCTGCCAAGGCAGGCTTTGACTGGCCTGACGTTTCGGGCGCATTTGAAAAAATCACTGAAGAGGCAAAGGAAGTTGACGTTGCAATAGAAAACGGCAACGAAAAGGAAATCATTGACGAAATCGGCGATCTTCTTTTTGCTGTTGTGAATGTTGCAAGGAAAACGGGTGTTGATCCCGAAGAGGCACTTACACGTGCTACGGATAAATTTTCCCGTCGTTTTGAAGCATCGGAGAAAATGGCTTGTGAGGAAGGCGTCGATATGAAATCGGCTACCCTCGAAAAGCTCGATGAATATTGGGAAAAGGCTAAAAAACAGGAACAAACGCCGTAACAGGCTTTTGAATATATAAGGAGGATACTATAATGAATAAGACAGAACTTATCAATGCAGTTGCTGCAAAGGGTCTTTCCAAGAAGGACGCTGACGTAGCTGTTAAGGCAGTTATCGACAGCATCACAGAAGCTCTCAAGAAGGGCGAAAAGGTTCAGCTTATCGGCTTCGGCACATTCGAAGTTCGTGAAAGAGCTGAAAAGGAAGCTCGTAACCCCAGAACAGGCGAAACCATCAAGGTTGCTGCTGCTAAGGTTCCCGCTTTCAAGGCTGGCCAGGCTCTCAAAGATGCCGTTAAATAATTGAAGAATTATTTGAATATTGAGCTGAGTTTTGTACTCAGCTCTTTATTTTTTTCTCTTTACAACAAGACGACATATATGGTACTATTATTGCGTATAAGGAAAAATAAATGAAACGGAGATTTGTTATGACCTGGCTTGTAATTAAAAGATATCTTATTGCATTTCTTATGATGCCCATGTTTATTTTCAATTTCATTTTCAATGATTATGCAATTCCTCCCGTGAGCAGAGAGGGTGCTTATCTTTTCTGTTATTTTACGGGGAATGAGGTAAGCGAGCAGACCCTTCATTTTGCAGTAAGCACAGACGGCTATAAGTTTGAGGCACTCAACGGCAATGAGGCTGTGATTGAGCAGACAAAGGGTACTCTTTGTGTACGTGACCCTTATATCCTTAAAGGTCCCGATGAAAACGGAGAGGACTGCTATTTTATAATTGCCACAGATATGAATGCTCTTGAGGGCTGGACCTCAAATCATTCACTCATCACCTGGAGAAGCTACGATCTCGTTAACTGGACGGATGAAACCGTTATTGATATGAGAGAATTCGAGGGCTTTGAAACCACAAACCGTGCCTGGGCTCCTCAGGCAATATGGGACAGCGAAAAAGAGATGTATATGGTTTACTGGGCAAACTCCACTCTCGAAAACGATACTGCAGGACATTACTATGCATATACGAAGGATTTCAAGACCTTTGAAACGGCACCCGAGGTGCTTTTCGGCCGCTGGAATGAAACAGACCCCGAAACCGGTGAAGAAAGAAACGTTCAGTGCATAGACGGTGATATTATCTATAACGAAAAGGACGGCTATTACTACCTCTATTTCAAGGAGGATATCACTCAGAAAATAGCCTATGTCCGCTCGGAAAATCTCACGGGTCCCTACAATACGGATTACACAATCTGCTCACTCAACTGGCACGGTGTTGAGGGAAGCTCAATGTATAACATCAACGGCACTGATAAGTGGATAATGATAATGGATGAATATTCTCAGGGTACCTTCTTCCCTCAGATTACCGAGGATTTTCAGAGCTTCACACGAATCCGCAGAGGCGATATGGAGATAGATCAGTTAAAGCCCCGCCACGGCTCGGTTGTCACAATTTCCGAGGATGAGTATTATTCACTTATAAGCCACGATTTCAGCAGTGAATCCTGAAAAATTCAACATACGGAGGAATAAATAATGGAGAATCTTTTTTCAATGTTTGCAACAAGACAGATTGTTGCCCTCACGGACGCCTTCAGCGTTATGGGTGATATTGTAAAAAGTATGGTGAATTTTGATTTCAAGAGTGCGGCGGCACTTTTCACCGTAATGGCACAGCTTTTCTGCGCATTTATTCTTGATACCCCCATAACACCCTACAAGGACAGCATTGACATGGATAAGTTCGAGCTTGTATGGGCGGACGAATTTGATAACGGCTTCGACGAAACAAAGTGGCAGGGTCACTACGTTTACGGCAAGAATGATACACAGCTTCGCGATACTGCATACTGGAACCGCAATCAGGTAAGCTTTACAGAGGACGGCTGCCTCGAAATCAACGTTGAGTATCTTGAGGACGGCCCCAAGGGTGCAGGCTATTACTCCTACGGTATGGAAACCAATCCCAACAAGTGCTACGACAAGGGCTATGAAGGCTACGAGCAGCTTTACGGCTACTTTGAAATCCGTTGCATCCTCCCCGAGGGTGCAGGCATCAATCCTGCCTTCTGGCTTCTTTCTGACGGTATGTGGGATGACGATACCGACGGCGGCGTGACGGGTGCCGAGGTTGACGTTTTTGAAACCAACACTCTTTTCGACAAGAACAGTGCAGACTTCGGAAGCGTTTACCACACAATTCACGTTGACAGCTACGAGGAAGCACATAAGAGTGAAAATCAGGGCTCCTTCTATGCGGACGACCCCTATAACAAATTCAATACCTACGGTGTTGAGTGGAATGAGGACGGATACATCTTCTACATAAACGGTGTTGAAACTGCAAGAACGGATTTCGGCGGAGTGTGCGAGGTGCCTCTTTATCTTATAATTTCCGTCGGTGTCAATGACGGCATTACGGAAAATGAATATGTTCCCACTGCTCTTACGGTTGACTATGTAAGATGCTATCAGTACAAATAAACCTTAAAGGGAGAGAAATATGAAATACAGAGAATTCGGAAAAACAGGCTGTAAGGTATCAGCCCTCGGCTACGGTGCTATGAGAATGCCCACGGTTGAAGCTGACGGCAAGAAGGTAATTGACGAGGAAAGAGCAATTGCTCTTATCCGTAATGCAATTGACAACGGAGTGAATTACGTTGACACCGCATACTTCTATCACGACGGTGAAAGTGAGCGTCTTGTAGGTAAGGCTCTCAAGGACGGCTACAGAGAAAAGACCTATCTTGCAACAAAGCTGCCTATGGGACACGTAAAGGCTCCCGAGGATTTTGAAAGACTGCTCAATGAACAGCTGGAAAAGCTTGACGTTGACTACGTTGACTTCTATCTTTTCCACGCACTTAACCGTGATTCATGGAAAAAGGTGGTTGACTTCGGTCTTATTGAAAAGATGAAGCAGGCAAAGGCAGAGGGTAAAATCCGTCACATGGGCTTTTCCTTTCACGATGACCTTGAGGTTTTCTGTGAAATTATGGAAGGCTATAAGGACTGCGAATTCTGTCAGATTCAGTTCAACTATCTTGATACCGATTATCAGGCAGGCATTGAGGGACTTCGTCTTGCGGCAGAAAAGGGTATGGGGCTTATTATTATGGAGCCCCTTCTCGGCGGCGGTCTTGTGACACCACACGAAACCGTAAGAGAATGTCTTCCCGAGGGTATGGGTACGGTTGAAGCCGCTCTCGCTTATATCTGGAATTTCTCCGAGGTATCCCTTCTTTTAAGCGGCATGGGGACTGAAGAGCAGCTTGCGGAAAATATGGCTCTTGCCGATAAATACGATGCAGGCTCCCTTACAAAGGATCAGGAAAACTGCTTCGCAAATGCCAAAAAGGCACACGGTAAGCTCGGACTTATTCCCTGCACGGGCTGTAATTACTGCAGTGTATGTCCCGAGGAAATTGCAATTCCCGAAATTTTCTCAGCCTTCAATCTCGGTGCCGATGCTGACCGCAGAAGGGTCAAGGAGGCAATGCCCGATATTGAAGAGAGAGTAAGAAAGTGTGCCGACTGCGGTGCCTGCGAAAAAATGTGTCCTCAGAACATTGAAATCAGAAAAATGTTCAAGCGCATAAGGGACAGCTTTTAACTGAATACGAAAGAAAGGCATCCGTAAGCAATCGGATGCCTTTATGTTGTTATTTTGTATAAAAAAATATTCTGAACTTTATAAGTTTTCAATAAAATACAGAAATAATAAAAATGAGCTTTTTTTTCTTGAAAGTGCAGGAATTTAAGAATATAATCAAGGCAGAAATTTTAGCTGCAGGGAGATTATTATGAAAGCATTAAAGCAGAACGTTTTTCAGCCAAAGCTCATTTCCTGTCTTAAGGGATATTCGGGTGCTCAGTTTGTAAAGGATTTAACCGCTGGTGTAATTGTTGCAATTATTGCACTTCCTCTCTCAATTGCTCTTGCTCTCGCATCGGGTGTTACTCCCGAGCAGGGTCTTTATACCGCAATTGTTGCAGGCTTCGTAATTTCAGCCTTCGGCGGAAGCCGTGTGCAGATTGCAGGTCCCACGGCGGCATTTGCCACAATCGTAGCAGGCATTGTTGCAGAGAACGGCTTTTCAGGTCTTGTGCTTGCCACGCTTATGGCAGGTATAATGCTTATCCTTATGGGTGTATTCAAGCTCGGAAGTCTTATCAAGTTCATTCCCTTTACCATCACAACGGGCTTCACAACGGGTATTGCCGTAACTCTCATTATCGGTCAGCTCAAGGATTTCCTCGGACTTACCTTTGAAAATTCCCCCATTGAAACCGTAGAGAAGCTTGAAGAGGTAGTTCACACTATCGGCACCTTCAATTTTGAAGCCTTCCTTATAGGTATCATTTCCCTTGCAGTGCTTATAATCTTCCCCAAGTTCATAAAGAAGATTCCCCCTTCAATTTTCGCAATAGTAATTTCAGCAGTGCTCGTAAAGGTGTTCGATATGAACGTAAACACCATCGGTTCACTTTACACAATATCCTCTGCACTGCCCACCCCCTCACTTCCCGAAATGTCGGTTGAAACCGTAAAGGCAGTTATTCCCGATGCCGTTACAATTGCAGTTCTTGCAGGTGTTGAATCCCTTCTTTCCTGCGTTGTTGCAGACGGTATGACGGGAAGCCGTCACAATTCAAACACCGAGCTTATTGCTCAGGGTATGGGTAATATCGCATCAGCTGTTTTCGGCGGTATCCCTGCCACGGGTGCTATTGCAAGAACGGCCGCAAACATCAAAAACGGAGGCAGAACCCCCGTTGCAGGTATGATTCACGCTGTAGTTCTTCTTCTTGTTCTTGTTGTTCTTATGCCCTATGCGGCACTTATTCCTATGCCCACAATTGCGGCAATCCTCTTTGTTGTTGCATACAATATGAGCGAGTGGAGAGAATTCGTTTCCATTGTAAAGCGTTCTCCTAAGAGCGACGTGCTTGTTCTTGTGGTTACCTTCGGTCTTACCGTTATTTTTGACCTTGTCGTTGCAATTGCAGTAGGTCTTGTTCTTGCAACAGTTCTCTTTATGAAGAGAATGAGTGACGTTACAGATGCTTACGGCTGGAAGGAATTCGACGAGAGCACGGACAGTGAAACCATCCGCTTCAAGAAGGTTCCCGAAAACACAATGGTATTTGAAATCACGGGTCCCGTTTTCTTCGGCGCATCCGGGAAAATTGCCGACGTAATAAAGCACGGCAAAAAGGATATACTTATTGTAAGAATGAGAAGCGTTCCCGCAATTGATGCAACGGGTCTTCACAGCTTTGAATCCCTTATAAAGGTATGTAAAAAGAGCGGCAAAACCCTTATTCTCTCCCACGTGAACGAACAGCCCCTGAGCACTCTCGCCAAGGCAGGTCTTCTTCAGGAAATCGGAGAGGAAAACATCTGCGCAAACATTGATGAAGCACTTCTTCGTGCAGCTGCTGTGAAGCTCTCTTAAATTTTTTGTTGACAATTAAGAATTTTGATGATAGAATACCCGTAATAAAGGCAATGACGAAGAGGGATGTTTCAGATAACCTCAAGAGAGACGGCGGATGGTGCGAGCCGTTGGTGAAGGGAAACAGTCTGTAGCTTCCGAGCCGGAGAGAGGAAAGCTTACGCCGTAGAACTCTCCCGTATGGCTGCGTAAAAGCATAAGGCTTGATATATGAGCCTGAGAGGCACTTTTGGTGCAATTTGAGTGGTACCGCGGGTAATGTATTTTTCCCGTCTCAAAGAATTTTCTTTGGGACGGTTTTTTTCGTCCCGGATGGAGGAAATATGAGTAACAGTATTACAGGTCTTGATTTCAAGATAAGAGAAATGGCTTCCCGTATCAAGGAGCTCCGTGAGGTTATGGGCTTTACCTATACGGAAATGGCGAATAAAACGGGTGTGTCCGTAGAGGAGTATATGCGCTGTGAGGAGGGCAAGAGTGACCTTAACTTTGCATTTATTTACCGCTGTGCACTGGCGTTCAACGTTGACGTTACGGATATTATCGAGGGCTCATCTCCCACACTTGCTTCCTATACGGTGACAAGAAAGGGTGAGGGACAGATTATTCAGCACGCCCACGGTATGACCTACTATAACCTTGCTGCATCCTTCAAGAACAGAATTGCGGAGCCTCTTTACGTTCATTCCGTAAAGGGCGGCGACGACAATAAGGATATTGAGCTTACCACCCACGACGGTCAGGAAATCGACATCGTTATAAAGGGCACTCTCAAGGTACAGATAGGTGAGCACGCAGAGATTCTTCACGAGGGTGACAGCATTTATTACGACTCCTCAACTCCTCACGGTATGGCGGCTGTCGGTGATGACGACTGTCTTTTCTACGCTATCGTTCTTAATCCCTCAGGTGAGCCTATTCCCGAGTTCTCTGCCCAGAAGGCTGCAGGTGCCGTAGCACCCAAGCGTCTCGGCGAAGCAAAGACGGACCGTGTTTACCGCAAGTGGGTATCCGTTCAGAAGAATGAAAACGGTACTCCCGTCAAGGTTGACTTTGTAAATGAGGATAAATTCAATTTTGCATTTGATATAGTTGATGAAATTGCAAGAACCAAGCCCGAAAAGCTTGCAATGCTTCATATCTCCGAGGATTTCACGGAAAGACGCTTTACCTTCTCGGACATTTCAAAGGCTTCAAATCAGTGTGCAAACTATTTCAAGTCTCTCGGCATCAAGAGAGGCGACAGAGTGCTTCTTGTTCTCAAGCGTCACTATCAGTTCTGGTTTGCAATTTTAGGTCTTCACAAGCTAGGGGCCGTTGCAATTCCCGCAACGAATCAGCTTCTTGAGCACGACTTCTCTTACCGCTTCAATGCGGCAGGCATCAGTGCAATTATCTGTACAGCAGACGGCAGTACCTCAGATGAGGCAGACAAGGCAGCAAAGGATGCACCTACTCTTACAACAAAGATTATTGTAAACGGTGAAAAGGAAGGCTGGCGCAGCTTCGATAACGAATACACCCTTTTCAGCGAAAAGTTTGAGAGAACCGAGGATTCACCCTGCGGTGAAGAGCTTATGCTTATGTTCTTCACGTCAGGCACAACGGGATATCCCAAAATTGCCGCACACAACTACAAATATGCTCTCGGTCATTTCGTTACTGCAAAATACTGGCACTGCGTTGACCCCGACGGACTTCACCTTACAATTTCCGATACGGGCTGGGCAAAGGCTCTCTGGGGCAAGCTTTACGGTCAGTGGATGTGTGAGGCTGCAACCTTCGTTTACGACTTTGACCGCTTCAATGCAGGGGATATTCTTCCCATGTTTGCAAAGTATCATATCACTACCTTCTGTGCACCTCCCACAATGTACCGTATGCTTATAAAGGAAGACCTTACGAAGTACGATATGTCCTCCGTTGAGCATGCAACTATTGCAGGTGAGGCTCTTAACCCCGAGGTATTCAAGCAGCTTGAAAAGCTGACAGGTCTTCGCATTATGGAGGGCTTCGGTCAGTCGGAAAGCACGCTTATGATAGGTAACCTTGTAGGAGCAAACCATAAGATAGGCTCAATGGGTAAGCCTGTACCGATTTACGATATTGATATTGTGGACTCTGAGGGAAATTCCTGTGACATCGGTGCTCCCGGTGAAATTATTGTCCGTACGGGTGATAAAATCCCCTGCGGTCTGTTCACGGCCTATTATGTTGATGAAGAAAAGACAAAGGAAGCCTGGTATGACGGAATGTAGCACACAGGCGACCTTGCATGGAAGGATGAGGACGGCTTCTATTGGTATGTCGGCAGAATCGATGATGTTATCAAATCCTCCGGATATCGTATCGGACCGTTCGAAATCGAAAATGTTATTATGGAGCTTCCTTATGTTCTTGAATGCGGTGTTACCGCAGCACCCGATGAGGTAAGAGGACAGGTTGTAAAGGCAGTTATAGTTCTTACAAAGGGAACAGAAGGCAGCGATGCACTCAAGAAGGATATCCAGAATTATGTAAAGAAGCATACTGCTCCTTACAAGTATCCCAGAATTGTTGA
>JAZRST010000082.1:0-9987 GCA_045651625.1 Acutalibacteraceae bacterium
TCACAGAAGATCTAACAGAACCTGGAAGCCCAACGTAAAGAGAGTTAAGGCTATCGTTAACGGTTCTCCTTGCAGAGTATATGCTTGCACTCGCTGCATGCGTTCCGGTAAGGTTGAAAGAGCTGTTTAATTTTACTTGAAAGTAAAGAACGAAAAAGAGGCTGATTTCCTGAGGAAATCGGCCTTTAGTCTTTACAAAGAAAGCTTTCAGAGAAAAAAGATGCTATGGATGAATGACAGCAGAGGTATCTGTATTATTGCAGATGCCTCTTTATTTTGCGCAAAAAATTTTAATTTTTCAAAAATAACTATTTATATTTATTATTTTATGTGGTAATATATACTATGTATAATTATGTCAGGAGATAAAGAATATGTTCGTAGATTCAGCGAAAATTAAAATAAAGGCAGGTAACGGCGGTAACGGTGCCGTTGCATTCCACAGAGAGAAATACGTAGCCTCGGGCGGACCCGACGGCGGTGACGGCGGTAAGGGCGGCGATATCATTTTTGTTGCCGACGACCACCTTGCAACCCTTGCGGATTTCCGTTACAAGAGAAAGTACACCGCAGAAAACGGCGCAAACGGACAGACGGGCAAAAGAACGGGTAAAAACGGTCAGAGCCTTACAATCCGTGTGCCCAGAGGTACGGTTATCAGAGAAGCCGAAAGCGGAGCCGTGCTCCACGATATGTCGGGCGACGAGCCCTTTATCTGTGCAAAGGGCGGCAGAGGCGGCTGGGGCAATCAGCATTTTGCAACTCCCACCCGTCAGGCACCCCGTTTTGCACGTGACGGCTTCCCCGGAGAGGAATGGGAAGTAATTCTTGAATTAAAGCTTCTTGCAGACGTAGGCCTTCTCGGCTTCCCCAATGTAGGTAAATCCACACTTATTTCCGTTGTAAGTGAGGCAAAGCCCGTTATTGCAAACTATCAC
The DNA here is from genome assembly GCA_045651625.1 of Acutalibacteraceae bacterium. Lineage (GTDB taxonomy): Bacteria > Bacillota > Clostridia > Oscillospirales > Acutalibacteraceae > RUG806. The sequence continues at coordinate 939 of JAZRST010000082.1, forward strand.
TTCACCACTCTTACTCCCGTTTTAGGCGTGGTGAGAATGGGTCCCGAAAGCTCCTTCGTTATGGCGGACATTCCCGGTCTTATCGAGGGCGCAGGCGAGGGTGTAGGACTCGGTCACCGATTCCTGCGTCACGTTGAGCGTTGCCGTATGCTTGTTCACATTGTTGACGTTTCGGGCAGTGAGGGCAGAGACCCCATTGAGGATTTCAAAATTATAAACAAGGAGCTTGAGGTATTCAATCCCGAGCTTACAAAGTGTCCTCAGATTGTTGCGGCAAACAAAATTGACCTTGCAACGGACGAGCAGTTAGCCTCCTTCAGAAAATTCATTGAGGATCAGGGGCTTCAGTATTTTGAAATTATCGCTCCCATTCAGGAGGGTACCGGGGAGCTTATAAACGCCGTTGCGGCAAAGCTTAATGAGCTTCCCCCCATCAAGCGCTTTGAAAGTGAAGGCGTGCCTCTGGAAATGCTCGAAAAGAAGAGAGATCAGGGCTTCAGGATTACCGAAATGGGCGGAGATTTTTACATCGAGGCAGAATGGCTTCTTAAAATTCTCAACAAAACGGATATTGACGACTATGAGTCCCTGCAGTATCTGCAGAGAGTGCTTGAAAACAGCGGTGTCTTTGAGGAGCTTCGCAACCGCGGTGTTCAGGAAGGCGATACCGTAATTATTTATGATCTGGAGTTCCAGTATGTTCCCTGATATTGAAAATCTCAGTAAAATATCCCCGGATACCGATTACAGAAATTTAAGCGGTCTGTCCCTTGCCTTTATCGGAGATGCGGTGTACGAGCTTTTTATAAGAAATCACGTTCTTTCAAAGGGCGAGGCCCGTGTGAAGGATATGCACAAGGACACCGTAAGGCTTGTGAATGCGGATTTTCAGGCTGATATGACGGATATTCTTATGCCGAAGCTTCGTGAGGATGAAATTGCCGTATTCAAAAGAGGCAGAAATGCCCACGCAGGGCATACTCCCAAAAATAAGTCCGAGGCCCAGTACCATAAATCCACGGGCTTTGAGGCACTTATAGGTTATCTTTACCTCAAAAAAGATTTCGAACGCCTTGATTTTATATTCTCAGAGGTGCTGAAAAATGAGTAAAAAAATCAGTCATGATACTGATATAAAGAGAATAACCACGTCCGTAGCGGAAATGCTTATGTGCATTGTGGGTACCTTTATGTATGCTCTTGCCGTGTCGCTTTTCGTAACACCCCTTAAATTCGCGGCAGGCGGTGTAACGGGTCTCGGTATTCTTGTGAATTATCTTGTTCCCTTTATTTCCACGGGTACCTTTGTGTTCGTTGCGAATATTCCGCTGTTCATTATCGCCTGGCGGAAATTCGGCTTCCGCTTTATTGCCCGAACGGTTTTTTCAACGGCTCTTATGTCAGGCTTTATTGACATTATAAGCTATTTCGCAAACCGCTACGACCTGTTTTTCCACGGTGAGGAAAAGCTTGTCGGTGCCATTTTCGGCGGAATCATTGCAGGCGCCGGTCTCGGAGTTGTATTCCTCGGCGGTGCAACAACGGGCGGACTCGATATACTTGCCCGTCTTTTAAGACTTAAGTTCCCCCATTTCTCGGTGGGCAAGCTTATTCTTATCTGCGATTTCGTGGTGGTTGTGCTTTCGGGCTTTGTTTACAAGAGCGTTGAAAGCGTGCTCTATTCAATTATCATCATATTCCTTTCCTCCATTGCCGTGGATTACGTCGTTGCAGGCAGAAGCCACTCAAAGCTTATGTTCATAATGACGGACAGCTACGAGCAGGTCACAAAGGATATAATAGCCGTCTGCGGAAGAGGTGTTTCAATAATTCCTGCGCAGGGCGGTTATACGGGTCAGGACAGAAAGCTTCTTATGTGCGTTGTCCGTGCCCACGAGGTATCCCGTGTAAGGTCGGTTGTTGCTTCCTACGACAAGCAGCCCTTTATCATTATAACCGATTCCTCCGAGGTGCTGGGTCAGGGCTTCAAGGCTCATAATGACACATTATGAGCATTGAAGGTAAAAAGTAAGAAGTAATAGAGAAGAAGTTCGGAAACCGCATGGCGGTTTGTTCCGCTTCGCTCTAATAAATATTAAAAAGGTAAAGTTTATGAAAGTTAAAAAGGATCACATCAGAAATTTTTCAATTATAGCACATATTGACCACGGTAAGTCCACTCTTGCAGACCGTCTTCTTGAGCTTACCGAAACCGTTCAGAAGCGTGATATGCAGCAGCAGATTCTCGACAATATGGATATCGAGAAGGAGAGAGGCACCACCATCAAGGCACGTGCCGTAACTCTTAACTATAAGGCAAAGGACGGCAAGACCTACGAGCTCAATCTCATAGACACTCCCGGTCACGTTGACTTCAATTACGAGGTTTCCCGTTCACTTGCCGCCTGCGAGGGTGCAGTGCTTATTGTCGATGCAACTCAGGGCGTTGAGGCTCAGACTCTTGCAAATACCTATCTTGCGCTTGACCACGACCTTGAGCTTGTGCCCGTTGTAAATAAAATCGACCTTCCTGCCGCAGACCCCGACAGAGTATGCGCGGACGTTGAGGATATTATCGGTCTTGACTGCTCTATAGCACCCCGCGTTTCCGCAAAAACGGGTGAAAACGTAGGTGAGGTGCTCGAAAAGATTGTTGAATACATTCCCTGCCCCGAGGGTGATGACGATGCACCCTTCAAGGCACTTGTTTTCGACTCTGTTTACGATAACTACAAGGGTGTTATCGTTTACGTAAGAGTTATGGACGGAACACTCCGCCCCGGTGATACAATGAAAATGATGGCAACGGGCGCACAGTTTACCGTTGTTGAGGTGGGCAGAATGGGTGCTACCTCTCTTGAAGCCGCAAGCGAGCTGAAGGCAGGCGAGGTAGGCTACATAACGGCATCCATCAAGAGTGTTGTTGACGCCCGTGTAGGTGACACCGTAACAAGAGCGGATGCACCTGCTTCCGAGCCTCTTCCCGGCTACAAGAAGGTAAATCCCATGGTTTTCTGCGGTATTTATCCTGCAGACGGTGCCGATTACGAATCCCTCAGAGAGGCACTTGAAAAATTACAGCTCAACGATGCAGCCCTTTCCTTCCAGCCCGAAACCTCGGGCGCTCTGGGCTTTGGCTTCCGTTGCGGCTTCTTAGGTCTTCTTCACCTTGAAATCATTCAGGAGCGTCTTGAAAGAGAATATGACCTTGACCTTGTTTCCACCGTTCCCAGCGTTATTTACAAGGTTCACCTTTCGGACAAGAGTGTGGTTGATATCGATAATCCCACAAACTATCCCGACCCTGCAATAATCGACTTCGTTGAAGAGCCCATTGCCGATGCTCATATCTATTCTCCGACGGAGTATGTCGGCACGATTATGGATCTTTGTCAGGAGAGACGAGGCATATTCAAGAATATGGACTATATTTCGGGAGACCGTGTTGATATCCACTACGTGCTTCCCGTAAACGAGATTATTTACGACTTCTTTGATGCGCTCAAAACAAGAACGCGCGGCTATGCATCCTTTGACTACGAGCTTATAGGCTACGAAAAGTCAAATCTCGTAAAGCTCGACGTGCTTCTCAACGGCGACGTAATAGATGCGCTTTCATATATTATCCATTCGGAAAAGGCATATCCCAGAGCCCGTAAAATTGCGGAAAAGCTCAAGGATAACATTCCGAGACAGATGTTTGAAATCCCCGTTCAGGTTGCAATCGGCGGCAAGGTTATAGCAAGGGAGACCATCAAGGCTATGAGAAAAGACGTTCTTGCAAAGTGCTACGGCGGTGACATTACCCGTAAGAAGAAGCTGCTCGAAAAGCAGAAAGAGGGTAAAAAGAGAATGCGTCAGTTCGGTACCGTTGAGGTGCCTCAGGAAGCCTTTATGGCAATACTCAAGCTCGATGGACAGGACTAAAACGGGGCTTTATTTCCACGTGCCCTTCTGTCAGAGCAAGTGTCCCTACTGCGACTTTTATTCCCTTACGGACAAGGGGCTGAAGGAAGGCTTCGTTGATGCTCTCTGCGATGAAATGAGAACCTTTGACAGAATCGGAGAGTTTGTGAAGAGGGATAAAAAAATTCCCGTTGATACAATCTATTTCGGCGGCGGAACCCCCTCTCTTTTAAGCTCCTCACAGCTTCAGAGGATACTCCATACGGCAAGAGAGAATTTCAGTGTTTCGGCGGATGCTGAAATTACGGTTGAATGTAATCCCTCGTCCCCTGCACTCGGAGAGTTTCTTGAGAGTGCCGCAGCAGAGGGTGTCAACAGAATTTCTCTCGGTATGCAGTCCTCCTCGGGAAACGAGAGAAAAAAGCTCGGAAGAAAGGGCAGTGCGCAGGACGTGCTGAATGCTGTCAGTTATGCAAGAAAAGCGGGAATTGACAATATCTCCCTTGACGTTATGGTAGGTGTGCCCGACAGCAGTATTGAAACTCTTAAGGAAAGCCTCAGCTTTGTAACGGAGCTTGGCGTGCCTCACGTAAGCGCGTATATGCTTAAAATTGAAGAGGGTACGTTTTACCATAAAAATGTAGAAAAGCTTAACCTCCCCGATGAGGATGAGACTGCCGATATGTATCTTTTTATGTCGGAATATTTAAGAGAAAAGGGCTATTTCCATTATGAAATTTCCAATTTCTGTAAAGAGGGCTTTTATTCACGGCATAATATGAAATACTGGGAAATGGCTCCCTATATCGGCTTCGGACCCTCTGCACACTCCTTTTACGGCGGAAAAAGATTTTATTTTCCCCGTGATACGGAGGGCTTCATAAGGGGCGGCAGGGCAGTTTATGACGGTACGGGCGGAGATGAAGAGGAAGGGCTGATGCTTTCCCTTCGCACGTACAAGGGAATTTCCCTTGAAAACAGAAATAAAAAATTTATTGAACTTACAGAAAAATTTGTCAGCACGGGGCTTGGTGAAATAAGGGACGGATGCTTCGTCCTCACCCCCTCGGGAATGCTCGTTTCCAACAGCATAATCCTTATGCTGACTGAGGCTATATAAAGGAATGAAGAAAATGCTTTTATCTGAAATTTTCAGAAACGTTGAATACACCTGTGACAATTTCACCGACTGTGAAATTGCGGACATTGTCTACTCCTCAAGAAATGCAGGGGAAGGGAAGATATTTGTTGCCCTTACGGGTGCATTCTCCGACGGACACGACTATGCACACAGCGCCTATCTTGCAGGCTCAAGAGTTTTTCTTTTTGAAAAGAAAACAGACCTGCCCGGGGATGCCGTATGTATATATGTTAACAATTCAAGAGCAGTGCTTTCTCAGATAAGTGCAAACTTCTTTTCACATCCCGACCGAGAAATTGACGTTATAGGCGTAACGGGCACGAAGGGTAAGACCACCGTAACACATATGCTTGCAACCTGCCTTAACGAATGCGGAATAAAAAGCGGTGTTATAGGTACCGTCGGTGCTTATTTTGACGAAACTCATATTCCTACGGTCAACACAACCCCCGAATCCTATGAAATACACAGAATTTTAAGAATTATGGCGGATGCAGGCTGTAAGACCTGCTGTATAGAGGTATCCTCCATAGGTCTTAAAACCCACAGAGTTGACGACGTGCATTTCAGCACCGCAGTTTTCACAAATCTTTCTCCCGACCATATAGGCGGTGCCGAGCACGACAGCTTTGAGGAATACAGCTTCTGGAAAAAACAGCTCTTTAAGAAATGCGATACGGCAATTTTCAATAAGGACGACCTTTTCTCAGAGGAAATCATTAAGGAGATTTCCTGCCCCGTGAAGGAGTTTTCCGTTGAGGGCAGTGCCGATTTCTCTGCAAAGGGAATTCATAATCTCAGAACGGAAAGCTTCTTCGGCGTAGGCTTTGACTGCAATACTCCCGACGGAGAGTTTGAGGCAAAAATTGCAATGCCCGGCTTTTACAGCGTATATAACGCTCTTGCCGCCGTTGCGGTATGCAAGCACTACGGCATAGAAAATCACAGAATAGCCGCCGCACTTGAAAAGGCAAGGGTAAAGGGCAGAAACGAGCTTATGAGCGTGCCCTCGGATTTTGCCGTTATTATTGACTATGCCCATAACGGACAGAGCTTCAATTCCGTAATTGACACGGTAAAGGCTTATCCCCACGGAAAAATTATCTGTGTTTACGGCTCCGTTGGTGACAGAGCGCAGCTGAGACGTCAGGAAATGGGTCTTGTCTGCGGTAAAAAAGCAGATCTCAGCATCATAACCACTGATGACCCCAATTTTGAGGAGCCCGAAGCAATCGCAAGGGAAATTGCCTCCTTCGTTGAAAAAGAGGGCGGAAAATATAAAATTATCGTTGACCGCACCGAGGCTGTTCACTATGCTCTGGGCATTGCTCAGAAGGATGATATTGTTCTTATTCTCGGCAAGGGTCACGAAACCATACAGAAAATAAAGGGCGAAAAGGTACATTATTCGGACCACGAGGCGGTAAAATCTTTTTACGAGGGTAAATAACGATGAAATATATATTTGATAAGGAAACGGATTTAACCGCATTTGAGGAATTTGTTCTCTCTCACGGCGGAAATTATCTTCACTCCGAAAAATGGGCAAAGGTAAAAGAAGCCTGGAAAGCATACTTCTTTTCGGGTAAGGATGAAGCGGGAAATATTGTGCTGACGGCTCTTGTGCTGGAAAGAAATTTCCCCGGTGCCGGAAAAATATGGTATATACCCTCAGGTGCCTGCTGTGACCACACAGACGAGGAGCTTTTCAGAGGCTTTTCGGAGTTTATGAAAAAACAGCTTAAAAAGAATCACATCACCGCACTTTTCTATGATCCGCTTATCCCCAACCGCATAAACGGTGAGGATATACCCGAGGGCAAGGCGGCACATTGGCTGTTTACGGAAAACGGCTTTCAGCTGAATGACGACGCTTCAAAAACTCTCTATAAATCCCCCTTACAGCTCATAACAAGGCTTGAAAGCGAGGCAGGGGAGAAATACACTCCCGATAAGCTTCTCAAGACCTTTGAAAAGGGTGTAAGATATTCCGTAAGAGTGGGCGAGGCAAGAGGTCTTGTCCATAAGATATATACAATTGAGGACGTGGACAAAAATCCGCAGATTCTTGAGGATTTCCTGAGCGTTATGTCCGATACCTCGGAAAGAAACAATTTCCTTGAGAGAGACGGCGAATACTGCAAGCATCTTTTGAGAGTTTTCGGAAAAGACGGCTTTGATATAATGCTCGTTTATTATGATAAGAATAAGGATAAGGCTCTTCAGGAGGAAAGACTCAGAAGAAGAGAGGAGCTGGCTTCGGCACTTGAAGCTGCTCCCGAAAAGAAAAAGAGGGGCATTACCGAGGAAATCGAATCCATTGATAAGCAGACCGAGCATTTCCTTGAAAGACAAAGGGAAACCGCAAACGAGGAAGGAGAGCTTATCTGTGTGTCGGGCGGAATGACCCTTCACTACGGAAATATGTCCTCCTGCATTTTCGGCGGCTCCCGAAATCTTCTCAGAAACAACTTAAGAGCAAGCCATTTCTTCAATTTCAAGCGTATCTGCCACAGCATTGAAAAGGGCAGTGCCTTCCACGATTTAGGCTACGTCCTTCTTGATAAAACTCCTCTTGCTGAGGACGGCACTCTCGGAAAAGCTAAGCCCAATCAGGAGTTTGAGGGAATTTTAGCCTTCAAGAAGAGCTTCGGCTCCGATGAAATTGAATACGTGGGCGAATATATTATGGTAGGAAACAGACTTCTCTTCTTCTCCTACAAGCATCTTCTCGACAAGGCAAAGCATTTCATTGGACTTGTTACAAGGATATTAAGAAAGCTGAAATAAGGAGCGGTGACAATGGCTTTACGTCAGGACGGCGTTTTCAGAAAACACGGCGCTTTTCCCGAAAATGAGGGTTACGAAAGGCTGATTGCACGTCTCGACCCCATTTACAGCAAGGAAAACGACTGCCGTGACCCCTTTGAAAGGGACTACACGAGAATTCTTCATTCCCTTGCCTACAGACGGCTCAAGCATAAAACGCAGGTGTTTTTCAATATTGAAAACGACCACATCTGCACAAGAATGGAGCACGTTTCCCACGTGGAGTCCGTAAGCACCACAATTGCAAAGGAGCTTGGTCTTAACGTTGACCTTACCCGTGCCGTTGCAATGGGTCACGACCTCGGTCACGCGCCCTTCGGACATCAGGGCGAAAGAGAGCTTGATGCAATATCAAAAAAGTATCTTGGCAGAGGCTTCTTCCACGAGAAAAACGGTCTTCACTTCGTTGACAATATCGAGCTGCTTGAGGACGATTACAAGGTATCCCGACCCCTTAATCTTACCTATGCCGTGCGTGACGGTATAATCTCCCACTGCGGTGAGGTTGACGATAACGGACTCAAGCCCCGTAAGGAATATATTGACCTTAACGACTTTACAATCGTGGGTCAGTATCAGCCCTATACCTGGGAGGGCTGTGTGGTTAAGCTTTCCGATAAAATTGCCTATGTGGGACGTGACATTGAGGATGCAATACGTCTTCGTTTTCTTTCAAAGGAAAATATAGACACCCTTTCCGATATGGCAAAGGCTTACGACAAAATGGCTATCAATACCACGGTTATTATACATAATATGATATATGACGTTTGTGCGAATTCCTCTCCCGAAAAGGGAATCTGCCTCAGTGATACCTTCCACGAGCAATTGAAGGAGATAAAGAAATTCAACTACGAATATATCTACCGCAACCCGAGGCTTGATACCTTCACGAAATACGCTCGTCTTGTAATAGAGCAGATTTTCCTCGTGCTTCTTGATGCATATAAGGGTGAGGACACGGTGAACGAGCTTCGCAAGCGTGCGGAAATTTATCCTGAGCTTATGGGTGCTTTCGCAGACTGGATAAGCAAATTCTGCGAAACAAGTCTTGATATGTTCTCGAATATGACTGAAAAGACCGTAAAATGTCAGAACAGAAAAATTTACGGCAGTCTTGAAACCGAGGATATTTATAAGGGCGCAATAATTGACTACATATCCGGTATGTCA
>JAZRST010000083.1:0-8291 GCA_045651625.1 Acutalibacteraceae bacterium
GAAGCAGGTATGCAGGCTTCTCTCGGTTCCGTTACATCCGGTTCCGCTGAATCCTTTGCTACAAGAGCTGATGAAGACGGCGTTTTCGCTCTTACTCCCTCAGCTTCCGCTGACAACGTAATCAACGCAAGCAACAACTGCTTCAGAGTTTGCTTCGGTGACCCCGACAACGGCATTATGTCCGCTGAAAAGCTCGCTGCTGAATATGAGAACATCGGTGCTATCTACGATTCATCCGATCCCTATTCATCAGGTATCTATGAAGCATTCAAGGCAAAGATGGCTGAACTCAACGTTACATACATTGAGCAGTCCTTTGACGCTGAAAACAACAGAGATTTCTCAACTCAGGTTGAGGCTCTCAAGGATTGCGACGTTATCTTCCTTCCCATCTACTACACAGAAGCCGGTCTTATTGCTAAGGCTTGTGTAGCTAAGGGCTGCGATGCATTCCTTTTCGGTTGCGACGGTCTTGACGGTGTTGCTGCTCAGATTGACGACACAGTTACAAACAAGATCAGCTACCTCACTCCCTTCGACGTAAACAGCGAAGAAGCTCAGGTTGCTGCTTTCGTTACAGCTTATGAAGCAAAGTACGGCGCAAAGCCCGACCAGTTTGCTGCTGACGGCTACGATGCAGTTTACGCTATCTTCGAGGCTATGAAGAAGCTCGAGGTTAACAACGTAAAGGTTGATCCCGCTGAACTCGGTAAGGCACTTACAGCTACATTCACATCCGCTGACTTCTCCTACACAGGTGTTACAGGCGGCATGGTATGGGATGCTTCCGGTGCTTGCGAAAAGGAACCCATCATCGTTGAAGTTAACTGATTAAGTTAAAACCAGAATTTAAGTATATGCCTGAAGGATTCTGCCTTCGGGCATATACCTGCCTTTAGGGGCTTGAATTTTTTCTCGGTTTTCTTTCATTTTTTTTCTGTTTATCATCAAACTCCCCCGGAAAAGGAGAAATTTTCAATTATGAGTATTTTATTTGACGGGCTCAGTCTCGGTGCCATATATGCTCTTATAGCTCTCGGCTATACTATGGTTTACGGTATTGCCAAGATGCTTAACTTCGCACACGGCGATATCATCATGGTCGGTGCTTATGCTGTTTTCGTAACGCTTATGGGTCAGGGACACATTGCTCTCGCAATAGCTGTATCCGTTATTATCTGTGTTATTATGGGTGTTCTCGTTGAGAAGTTTGCCTACAAGCCCCTCCGAGGTGCTTCGCCCCTTGCCGTTCTTATTACGGCTATCGGTGTCAGCTATCTCTTACAGAGTGTATCTCAGCTTGTATTCGGTGCCGCTCCCAAGCAGGTTACCATTGCTTCTCTCGGTACTGTTGAAATGCTCGGTGCAAAAATCAGTGTTTCTTCAATCGTTACACTTGTTATCGGTGCTGTTATTATGGCAGGTCTTACGGTTTTCGTTAAGAAAACAAGAACCGGACGTGCTATGGTTGCTGTTTCAGAGGACAAGGGTGCCGCTATGCTTATGGGTATCAATGTAAATAAGATTATTTCAATTACCTTTGCAATAGGCTCCGCGCTTGCAGCTGCCGCCAGCCTTTTCTATCTTATGCAGATTCCCTCAGTTGAGCCTACTCTCGGCTCAATGCCCGGCATCAAGGCATTTACCGCTGCAGTTATCGGCGGTATCGGCTCCATTCCCGGTGCAATGATCGGCGGTGTGCTCTTAGGTGTTATTGAAAAAATCTGCCTGAGCATTCCCGTGCTTGCTCCTTATACAACGGCTGTTGAATTCGGTCTGCTTATTGTGATTCTTCTTGTAAGACCCATCGGTCTTCTCGGCAAGAAGAGAAGAGAGAAGGTGTAATTTATGATAAAGACTATATTAAAATCTGACGATTTCAAGCTTAAGAACTGCATAAATTACATCGTTGTTACTGCTGCTCTGGTTGTTTTTGCGGTTATGCAGGGAACAGGCAGTCTTAAGGCCTCATATATGAACCTCCTTGTCCAGGTAGGCTACAGCGTTATTCTTGCTGTTTCTCTTAATCTTGTTGTAGGCTTCCTCGGTGAGCTTTCTCTCGGACATGCAGGCTTTATGTGTGTAGGTGCTTATGTCGGCACGTTTATTTCAATTCAGCTTCACACTGTAATAGAAAGCAAGATCATCTGTCTTCTTATCAGTATGCTCTGCGGTGGTCTTCTTGCTGCCTTCTTCGGCTTCCTTGTAGGTCTTCCCGCGCTTCGTCTTAAGGGTGACTACCTTGCAATCGTTACTCTTGCCTTCGGTGAAATCGTAAGAACCGTTTTCAAGAATCTTCCCTGGTTCGGCAAGGCAATGGGTCTTTCCACAAATGCAGTAAAGTTCACAAAAAAGGACTTCCCCCTTTTCATTGTTGTGTTCATTACTGTTCTCGTCGTTCTCTTCTTCGTTCAGAACCTTGTAAGAAGTAAGCACGGCAGAGCCATTACCGCTATCCGTGATAACGAAATTGCCGCAAAGGCTATGGGTATCAACGTTACCTATTATAAGCTTTTCGTTTTTGTCATTGCCGCATTCTTTGCGGGTATTGCAGGTGTGTTCTACGGACATTACACCACACCCGTTATGTACACCTTCTTCTCATATAACTACTCAATCGAAATTCTCGTTATGGTGGTTCTTGGCGGTATGGGCTCAATCAACGGCTCTATTATTGCCGCAACTCTTATTACCATAATAAACTATGTGCTTCAGAAGGAGCTGCCCGGTGACCTTGCAGCGCTCAAGTTCCTTATCTATGCCCTTATTCTTATCGGTATCGTTATCTTCAATAACGCTCCCAAGCTTGCTCCCATCAAGGAAAAGCTTTCAATAAAGGCATTCCTCGTAAGGCTTACCGCAAAGAACCGTAAGCCGGAGGATATCCTCGCTGACGAAGCACACTGGGATAAGATTCCCACAAAGATTGCAATGGATGAGGTTCTTTCCACTGATATTCAGCAGGGAAATGAATACACACCCGATAAACCCGGAAAAGGAGGTAACTGAGATGTCACAGATAGTTCTTAAAACCGAAGACCTCGGTATTTCCTTCGGCGGACTCAAGGCTGTTCAGAACGTTAATCTCGAAATAAAGAAAAAACAGCTTTACGGTCTTGTTGGTCCCAACGGTGCAGGTAAAACCACCGTATTCAACCTTCTTACGGGTGTTTATCAGCCCACAACGGGCACCTTTTACCTTAACGGTGAGGAGCTCAAGGGTAAGACTCAGGAGCAGATAAACCGCAAGGGTATTGCCAGAACCTTCCAGAATATAAGACTTTTCAATAATATGAGCGTTATCAGAAACGTTCTCGTAGGTCTTCACAATCAGCCTGAATTCAGGTGTAATCCCTTCGTAAGTCTTTTAAGACTTCCCGCGCACTATAAAACAGAAGCAAAAATGCGCGAAAGAGCAAAGGAAATTCTCAGAATCGTTGACCTTGAGGAGGAGAGAAACAACCTTGCCTGCAACCTTCCCTACGGTAAGCAGAGAAAGCTTGAAATTGCACGTGCGCTTGCAACAAATCCCACTCTTCTGCTTCTTGACGAGCCTGCCGCAGGTATGAATCCCCACGAAACAGAGGATCTTATGAGAATCGTCAGAAAAATCCGTGACGACTTTGATATGACAATTCTTCTTATTGAGCACGATATGAAATTCGTTTCGGGTCTTTGCGATGAGGTTACGGTTCTCAACTTCGGTACAGTTCTTGCTCAGGGCACGGCACAGGAAGCCCTTAATGACCCCGAGGTTATCAAGGCATACATCGGTGAGTAAGGAGAGAAAAAAGTATGGCATTGCTTGAAGTAAATAATCTGCAGGTAAACTACGGTGTTATCAGAGCCATAAAGGGTATCAGCTTTGAGGTTAACGAGGGTGAAATCGTTTCTCTTATCGGTGCCAACGGTGCAGGTAAAACCACTACGATGCAGAGCATTATGGGTCTTATTCCCATTAAGGACGGTACCGTTACCTATGACGGTAAGGTTATAAACAAAATCCCCGGACACAAGCTCATTTCAATGGGTATGAGTCAGGTTCCCGAAGGAAGACGTGTTTTCCAGGAGCTGACCGTTTATGAAAATCTTGTTATGGGTGCATACACACAGAAGGACAAAAAGAAGATAAAGGAGGATATCGAGGATATCTGCACACGCTTCCCCCGTCTCGGTGAAAGAAAGAATCAGATTGCAGGTACTCTCTCGGGCGGTGAGCAGCAGATGCTCGCAATGGGCAGAGCAATGATGAGCCACCCCAAGCTTCTTATGCTTGACGAGCCCTCAATGGGTCTTTCTCCTCTTCTTGTTGATCAGGTTTTTGATATCATCAAGGAGTGTCACAGTCAGGGTATGACTATTCTTCTTGTTGAGCAGAACGCAAAGAAGGCGCTTTCAATTTCCGACAGAGCCTACGTTCTTGAAACGGGCGACATCACCGCAACGGGCAAGGGAATTGAGCTTCTTAATAACGAAGAAGTAAAGAAAGCTTATCTCGGTGAATAAAAAAACAGACAATAAAAAAGGAATCAGTTTCATAAAGAAGCTGATTCCTTAATTTTTTTGTTTTTGTTCTTACCAGATGATAATCTTTGAAATCTTCTTGTTGGTGTTGTTGATGCTGTCGGAATTGAAGTCATTGAGCTCTTCAAGAGGCCATACAAGCTGTTCAAAGTTTCTTGTGTCAACAAAGGGCTCTGCAAGGATAATCTCAACCTGAGCGAGAACACCGTTGATGTTTGCAAGGTTCTTTGAGAGTAAGGTCTTTACTGATGCAAACTCGGGAATGTCACCGCAGGCTGCAAGTGCTGCCTCGTATGCTGCCTTTGCCTTAATATAATTGGGCTTTGCAGCCTTTGTGTTGGGAAGCACCTTCCAGGAAATACCGTCAATCATTGCATTGTAGCTGTTGACTGTATAAGCGGCATCGAAGGCCGTCTTTGCTTCGTTGAACTTTTCCTTGATTGTTGCTGACTCGGCTGCGTATCTTTCAGTGATGAATACCTTGCAGTTTCCGCATACGCCCCAGTCGGAGGTATGGCCGAGCTTTTCTGTGATTACGTGGTTGCCTCTTGTGCAGAACTGATCCTCTGTGCAGGTTGCGGCTTCAATGTCGGGCACGTGACCTGCAGGAATTGTCTTTTCTTCAGTGTGTTCACAGCCTTCACGGGTGCAGGTGTACTTTTCAAGACCGTCTGCCTCGCAGGTAACCTCTGTAATGATTTCGGGCTCTGAAAGCTCGTGTCCGAGAGCCTCAAGCTCCTTTTCGTAAGCATCCTCACACTCTGTGCAGGTAAGCTTCATAAGTCCTGCTTCAGTGCAGGTGGGAGCTGTAATGATTTCCTTGGCATAATAATGAAGAACCTCGTCAAGACCAACGCTGATTCTCAGTGCGGCTCTTGCATCCGTTGCAGTGATTTTTCCGTCTTCATCAGTATCTGCAATATCCTTCTGCTCCTCCGTGAGAACGTCAAGTCCTACGGCAGCACGGAGAATTGTTCTTGCATCATTTGCCGTTACAAGATTGTCACCGTCGGTAATATCTCCTATGAAAGCGGCATTTGAAGAAACCGTGCATATAAGAAGTGTTGCTGCAGAGACTATAAGAGCAAAAAGAAGTTTTAACGTTTTCTTGTTCATTGAATTTAACTCCTTTTGATAAAATACTTAAGTTATTATAGGTAAACGGTAAATAAAAGTCAACACCTGTTGAGGAATTGTAATATAATGTTAATCAGATTATTGTTGCACTGCCGAGAACCGTGCCGTTGTTGTAAATGACTGCCGACTGTCCGGGGGAGGGCGCCAGAACGGGATTCAGGAATTTTGCCGAAAGAATTCCGTCACAGATGGAGATTTCTGCCTCTTCGGGCTTTGCCGTGCTTCTTATTTTTATCTGAGCGGTAAAGGGGGCTTCGGGAGGTGCTTTTACTGCCCACGATATGTCCTCTGCCGTTAATTCGGCTTCAAATCTTTCGTGAGCCTTGCAGAGAGTTACGGTATTGTCCTTCGCATTTATGCTTTTTACGTATCTCGGCTCACCGAAGGCACCGAGACCCTTGCGCTGACCTACCGTATAATTTATTATTCCCGTATGTGTGCCGATAATTTCACCGTTATTGTCAAGAAAGCTTCCCTTTTCTGCCTTGAAATCACTGTGTGAGCAGATATAACCCTGGTAATTGTTGTCGGGGATAAAGCAGATTTCCTGACTGTCGCCCTTTTTTGCGTTGGGAAGCATCAGCTTCTCAGCATATTCTCTGACCTCATCCTTTGATGTAAAGCCTCCAAGGGGAAAAATCAGCCTTTCAATCTGGAGGGGGGAGAGTCTTCCGAGGAAATAGCTCTGATCCTTTTTTGAGGGCGCGGCTTTAAGCACAACCGAAGCATATTCTTTATCAAAGCAGGTCATTGCATAATGTCCCGTTGCAGTTTTTTCTATGCCAAGCTTTTTTGCTTCCTCCTGCAGACAGAAGATTTTTACGGTGGGATTGCATCTTACGCAGGGATTGGGAGTTTTTCCCGAAAGATATTCCTTTATAAAATAATCGGATACATATTCCCTGAAGCGGTCTCTGTAGTCAGCCTTTATTAAGCTTATACCGAGATGACGTGCAATAGCCTCGGCATTTTTTGCTTCTTCACTTTCAGGGGACGAATTTTCCGTCAGCATAAGAAAGCAGGCGGTAACGTCGAAGCCCTGCTCAAGAAGAAGTGCGGCGCAGACCGCCGAATCTACTCCTCCCGAAAGTCCGAGAAGAACTTTATTCATAAAAAATACACCTCAATTAATATCTTTAATGACATAATAACACAAAAACTCTTGAAATGAAAGAGGAAAAGGTATATAATCATAGTATATACTGAGCCAAAATGGTGCATTTTTTTGAAAATGTTTCATTTTTGGTAACATTCAGCAGGTATTTGTTCATTGTTTTGTAAAAAACAGGTGTAATTTTCAAGAAAAAAGGATTTAAGGGGGTTATTGTTTGAGCGCAGATTTGCATTGCCATACCCGATTATCAAACGGTTCGATGGGAATAGAGGAGATTATTGCTCTTGCAAAAAGTAAAGGAATAGAAAAAATTGCCGTAACGGACCAGGATACCATTGCAGGTATTGAAAGAGCCAAGATTGTCGGCGAAAGAAACGGTGTTGGTGTTATTCCCGGTGTGGAGCTTTCCGCATTTGATGAGGAAACGGGAAGGTGTATGCACGTTCTCTGTTATCTGCCCGAGCAGCCTGCCCGTCTTGAGGGACTCTGCAAGCATAACTCTCTCGTCAGAAGCAGAGCTACGACTATGATGTGTCTCAAGCTCGCAAAGCTTTATCCTGTAACTCCCGAGCTTATCAAAAGATGTGCAACGGGCGCAACGGCGCTGTTCACTCAGCATTTCATGCACGCTCTTATGGAGGTCGGTGCGGCAGATGCGTTCTACGGTGATGTTTACAAAGAGCTCTTTACTCCCGACAGTGATAAGAATATTCTCATTCAGCCTAAATACAAGAGTGTTGAAGAGGTAATTGAAGCAATTCACCTTGCAAACGGTATTGCAGTTCTTGCTCATCCTCTTGCTTACGGCAGTATAGAAGATGCAATTGCCCTTACAGGCCGCTTTATGAAGGCAGGTCTTGACGGCATTGAGGTATGGCATCCGTCAGCAGAAGCGGCTGACAGCGAGGCTCTTCTTCAGTTTGCAAAGAAGAACAAGCTTCTTGCAACAGGCGGCTCAAGCTTCAGAGGTCTTTATAACAAAAAGCTTCTCACAATAGGCGATTACGTAACTCCCGACCAGCAGATGAAGGAGCTTATGTCCTTCAAGGCACGTCAGCAGCGACTTCTCAAAAAACAGTCCGCTGAGGGCTGAATCAGGGTACATATTAATATGTTTAAATAAAAATACAGAGATTCGCCCCCTCGTTATTGTGCAAAAAAAATACTTGACTTGTAAGAACCCTTATGGTATATTATTTATACCTCTGAAAGGGTTCTTTTTTTTGCCCTGAAAAAAGACGGCTGAATTCCCGTCTGTCAGAGGGAGGCTAACATTAAATGGAGGTGCCGTTATGAGAGTAAAAATCACTCTTGCTTGTACAGAATGCAAGCAGCGCAATTACAACACAATGAAAAACAAGAAGAATTCACACGTCCGTCTGGAGATGAACAAGTACTGCAGATTCTGCAGAAAGCACACTCTCCACAGAGAAACCAAGTAATATAAAGCAAGTCTTCAGAGTATTCCCTCAGGAATGCTCTTGTTGTGATGCTTTAGAAAGGAAGAAATTACTAT
>JAZRST010000084.1:0-37633 GCA_045651625.1 Acutalibacteraceae bacterium
TTTAAAAATAAAAAATCCAAGTCAAAAGACCTGGATTTTATGGTGGAGCATAGGGGGGTCGAACCCCTGACCTCTTGACTGCCAGTCAAGCACTCATCCCAACTGAGCTAATGCCCCATGTGCATAATATTCAATTTTTAACGAGGGTGTGTTTCTGAGTGCCTTGGGCTCCCAGCTGAGCTAATACCCCATAATTCTGATTTAATGCAAGGTGGCGGGATACCCCGTACCTGCTACAAGGTGAATTATACACAAGTACGGGGGTGTTGTCAATATTTATTTTGCGTTACAGCAGAATTTCTTCCTTCACGAAGCCCTTTTCAGGGTACAGCTTATAAGAATACACGTCGGTGCCGTGACCGTTTTCGTTTCTGAAATCCTCGGAAAACAGAAAGCTTCCGCCTCCGAGGGATATCATACCCGTACTGCCGTAAGGGAAATTACATCCGCTGATTTTACCGATTCTGCTGAAAAACGGCAGTTTTTTAAGACTGAGCACTTTCCCGCTTTCCGAAAGTCCCTTAAGCTTCTTATTTACGGAAGGCGCGCTTATATCAAGGGCGTACATTGAGTAATTGGGATACCACAGCTTTTTTCCCTCATAAACAGCCGCAAAAAGGCAGTTATTGTCACGGTCATATTCGAGATTCTGTATGCCGTAGGTGGTGTTTCCCGTCAGAGCAAAATATTTTCCGAGAGGCCTTTCGGGACCGCAGTTATGAAGACTCAGCTGATTGAGAGGCCTTTCATATTTTTTCAGCTCCACGGGGCAATACCTTAAAAGAACCTGATGGTCGTTATCCCTTCTTTTAGTGTCTCCGTATATGCCGTAGGCAACGTAAATGAAATTGCCGTCCTTTTCTCCGGGGGCAGGGGCAAAGGTTATGCCGTCTATTCCGCTGCAGCCGTAACGGTGTTCCTCAGCGTTATAATCATCAGTTGCATCCTTCAGAAAAACGGCGGTCATAATACCGTCCTTTTCCGCATCCATATCCGTTCTTGTGATTTTTCCCGCGTCGAATACGGCAATATAGAATCTGTCGTCAAAGGAAATATCACTGTTTTCCGTTTTCAGGATAGCCCTTCCGATGCTGTCGTTTTTATATTCAAGTGAGCCGTAAACCCTGCCGTCAGCACTGTTATATGAAAGACAGCCGAGATGTCCCGCAATGCCCTTTACGCTGCCCACAATATTACCGCTGAGATCCGTTTTTACAAGGCTTGTGGTAAAGGAAAAATACATATATTCTCTTTTTTCGTCAATGGCAATTCCCTGCACGTGGCAATCGGAAAAGCCCTCAATCTTAAGATGAGAAAAAGCTTTCATACAAATCCTCAGTCGATATAGATTTCACGGAGTGTTGCAATATCTGAGGCTATCTGGATTTTGCCGTTTATAAGTCCTGCATAGTCCTTGTGAATATGTCCCGTAAGCAGTGCCTTTATTGCATCACAGCTGACAATATAGTCGTAAACCTCAGCAGTTAAGGAATCCTGCTTCTGCTGCTCGAATCTGTCAGCAGGATAATCCCTCATAAGCTCCTCGGGAACGGACATAAGGTAAGCAGGAACGGGTGTATATTCCCTTGAATAATCGAATATTTCACGGGTGTAAAGCGGAGTGTGCATACAAAGAATTACGGGAAGACCCTTTTCACATTCGTTTTTAAGGAAGGTGAACTGCTCCTCATCAATAAGGTAGTAGGAGTTATCAAGAGCTATGAACAGAACTCCGTTTATTTCCCTTGAAGAGAATCTTATATTGTTTCTGAATGCGCTCTGCACCTTGGGAAGGCTTTTGTTTCTGTAGTCGGCATCCTCTTTTGCTTCTCCGAGATACAGGCTGAATTCGTGATTGCCTGCCGCCATAAATACGTCAACGCTGTCGGTGAATTCCTTTGCCTTTTCAATATTCAGCTCCGACACGAAATCAAGAAGATCTCCCGTGTATATAACTGTTCTGTTTTCGGAGAGTGCTTTTTCCTTAATGTACTGAAGATTACCCCATGCATCCCCGAATCTTCTTGTTCTGTCCTCGGAAAGACGGAGCTTTCTTTCGTCGTCACGGTCATCCGCAAAGGAAATATGTGTATCACTTGCGTGAAGCACGGTAAAGGGCTTTTCAATGCCTATACGTATATGATTTCTGAGAAGCTTCATAAAAACTCTCCTTTATGTATTTTTCGCACGTCTTGAAAAAAGGATATTTGCCACAACAACGGCAAGCACACCCGAAATCAGTTTGCCGACAATCATCGGCAAAATATAGCTTTCGTTGAAGGAAACGGTAAATGCAAGATGATCAACAAAGGCAAAGGATGCGCTTACGGCAAATGCGGAATTGAGTACTATTCCCTTCTTATCCATCTTATCCATCATTTCGAAGGTGGGCACGGACGTGCCGATTGTGGTAAGAAAGCCGAATGCAGAGGTTTCATTTACCCCTAATTTACTGCCGAGCTTCTTAAGCACGGGAGAAAGAAGCTTTTTGAGAACAAAGAACAACGGAAGGGCGCCTGCCATAATGCACATGATATTTATAATTATATCCATAGCGTTGGTAAGATTATCCATATAAGGAATAATTGTCTTGCCCGTCAGAAATTCTATAATACCGAAAATGAGACCAACCGTAATAACTGCCTTGATTACAAGGGCAAGCACCGAAAAAATCTTAATGGTGATTCTTTCGAATTTAATTATACCAACACCGATAACGGCAACAAGCACAATAAGAGGAATAAGATTCAGGAGCAATTCAACAAAGCCAAGTCCTGCAATAAGTCCTGCAACAAGAAGACCTGAAGGAATGGTAATCATACCGCAGAGGATACCGAAAAAGATATGGGAATGATTTTCTTTTTTCGTCACCTGAATCGAAAAAGGAATGGTAAAGGACACCGTAGCACCCATCATTGATGCGGTTACAAGTCCGTTGAAATAGCCCATTGCCTCGTCCCTTGCAAGGTCGTGTGCAAGATGCGCTCCGCCCATATCGTTTGCAAATATCAGCGACGGAATGACGGAAAAATCAAGAAACTCGGGGAAATATCCGCTGACGTTCTGCAAAAGATGCGAAATTGAAGGTGCAAGCACAAGAATACCTGCCATTGAAAGAGCAAGAGGGGCAATCATTGAAACTGCCTTTTCAAGCTCCTCCCCCAAGCCGATTCTGTTTCCGCATATTCTGTCTATGCCTGCAATTGCGGCAATGCCTATCATCACCCAGATAAAAATCTCCATAAATACCTCGTTAAAAAAATTACTGAGATAATTTTAACACATAAGAAAATAAAGTCAATAAATCTGAAAATAAAAAAGAAGCCTGCAGGGCAATAAAGCCTGCAGGTCCCGATTCATTGAAGCTTATTGTGCGGCTACCGCTCTTGTAAGAGTAATTACGGTACCGTCTGCCTTTGTAAGTGTGAGAGTGTCTCCCTTAAGCACAAAGGTATAGGAAACAGGCTCCTTGCTTACGGTCTTATCAACGGTAAGAACGTTATCGGTAATTGACCACTTCATTTCAAGAGGGATAAGGTCGCCCGTAATCTCTCCGGGAGCAGTACCTGTGCCGTCTGCATTGAAAACAAAGGTTCTTTCGGTAACGATACCGAGAATGGTTTCCTGATATGTCCACTTTCCTGCAATTTTTTCCTCTACGGGAGTACCGCAGGCGGCAAATGCAGAAACAATAACAACAAGAATAAGAGCAATGCTGAGTATTTTTTTCATAAGCTTTCTCCTTTCAGAATAATCTTTCCTTACACTTTCATTATATAGAACAACAGCCTGCAAATCAACATCAATTTTCCTTCACGCTGTATTTTTCTGCCTGCAGACGGAACATATATGCATATTTGCCGTCTACTGACATTAATTCATCGTGGGTACCGTGTTCTATTATTTCACCGTTTTCAAGCATAAATATTTCGTCTGCCATAACCGTGGTTGAAAGGCGGTGGGAAATAAAAATAACGGTTTTGTCGTCTGCTGCCTTTGACATTGACTGATTGAGATTATACTCTGCAACGGGGTCAAGATTTGCGCTGGGCTCGTCAAGAATAGCAAAGGGACATTCTCTGTAGAAGGTTCTTGCTATTGCAATTTTCTGAGCCTCACCGCCAGAGAGTGACACACCGTTATCATCGAATTCACGAAGAAGAATGCTGTCCGTTCCCTCGGGAAGCTCTTTTTCAAAGCCTGAGGTTACAAGGGCATTCTGTACTCTTCCGGCATCGGGAGTATCGTTCATGGACACGTTTTCTCCGAGGGTTGCACCGAAGAGAGAGAAATCCTGGAAAACTGCGGCAAAATTCTTGTGATATGCGGCAATATCCCAGTCTCTTATGTCCTTTCCGTCAATTGTGATTCTGCCCTCGGTTACGTCGTAAAGACGGAGAAGCAGATTTGTAAGAGTGGTTTTACCTGCACCGTTATAGCCTACAAGAGCTATTTTTTTATAGGGTGAAATTTCAAGATTTATGTTCTTAAGCACGTATTTTTCCGTACCGGGATACTTGAAGGATACGTTTTCGAATCTGATTGTAACGGGCTTTTTGTAAACCGTGGCATCGGTACCGTTTATGATTTTTTCCTTCGCATTCATAAAGCGCTTGAATTTTTCCACGTAAAGTCCGTTTTCACGGAAGGAAATTGCAAACCAGCTTGTTATTGCAAAAACGCTGTTACTGATGGAGGAAGCACCGTTGAAGGTTGCGGCAAAATCACCTAAGCCGACTTCCTTTGTAACGATTGCTTTATAGCCCATAAACAGTGTGATTCCGAGATAAATCAGAAGCGTCATGGGAAGGGATTCCTGACAGAAGTACAGCTGCCACTGACGTCTTAAATAGGGCGCAATCGTGTTTATACGGTCTGTGATATTCTTATTGTATCTTCTTTCAATCATTTTACCTGCACCCGACAGTCTTATTTCCTTGGCATAATCCTGCAGGTAGAACACACGGCTGAAATAGAGATTTTTTCTGTCAAGAGGTGTCATTGCCTCCGTGCGGTCAACGTTGACCTTTGCAATAAGCCTTCCGATGGGAGTCATAATTGCAACACACAGAAACACGAAAATGAAGCAGGCAGGGTCAATTGTAACAATAACCGCGCCGATTGTAAGAACGCTGACACTGTGCGAAATAATATCCTGAGCATTGGAAAGCACGTTGTTTGCTCTTTCACTCATTGAGGTCATTGCAAGGACAAGGTCGTTGTAGAATTCGGGATTATCGTAAGACTCATAGTCCATTTTAGCCGCTTTTTCATATATGGTTTTATAGATACTGAAATAGAACTTTTCCCTCTGCTTGGGAAGTGATACCTCGTAAAATACGGTGGTCAAAAGATTGGTGATAATAACGAAAACCACAAATGCCACAAGCACGTAAAGAATTCTTTCATAGCCCGTTCCCTCGGTCACAACGTCAATTATATACTTGAGAAGCACAACGTTGGACAAGGTCCAGGGAAGGTTTGCAAGCACGTCATAAAAGATATATCCGAAAAGCATATAAGGCGTATGGCGGCCTATGAATTTCAGCATATAGACGTAGTTTTTAAGGGCATTTGCATTTTCTTTTACTTTTGCGGTCTTATTATTCTTCACAGTCCGTCACCCCCTCAATATAGCCTGATGCCTGCAGGGTAAACATCTCGCAATATTCTCCCCCGTCTGCCATCAGCTTTTCGTGAGTTCCCTGCTCCGTAATTTCGCCGCCGTTGAAAACAAGGATATTGTCGGAGCGTGTGGCACTTGAAAGACGGTGGGAAATGTAAATAACGGTCTTTCCCTTGGTGCCCTCTGCAAGAGCATCGTACATTCTGCTTTCCGCAACGGGGTCAAGAGCAGAAGAGGGCTCGTCAAGCACTGCGATATCAAAGTCCTTTGCAAAAAGACGTGAAATCGTAACCTTCTGCGTTTCACCGCCGGATAAAAGCACGCCCTCCTGAGTGAATTCCTTTGTAAGAACGGAATTTTCCTTTTCGGGAAGCCCTTCTATCTTTTCGTACACACCTGCCATTTTAAGAGCGTTTACGGCAGTTACGATATTCTCCTCCGTAACCTCCTCGGTCAGTACGTTTTCTGCAACCGTCATTGCAAACACACGGTAGTCCTGAAAAACGCTGGCAAATCTGTCACGGTATTTCTGAAGGTCGTATTCCTTTATGTTTACACCATTATAAAGAATTTCACCCTCAGTTACGTCGTAAAGGCGCATAAGAAGCTTTGAAAAGGTAGTTTTACCTGCACCGTTATGGCCTACAATTGCAACGGTCTGTCCCTTTTCAATCTTAAAGGAGAGATTTTTAAGCGTATCCTTACCGTCTTCCTTATAACGGAAGGATACGTTCCGGAATTCAAGGCTTTCGAATTCATCGGGGATAAGCTCACCGCCCTGAATTTTCGGTTCATAAGAAAGAAAATCTCTTAAATTCTGCACCCATAGACAGTGCTTCTGCTGCATTGCAAAATAATGAGCCAGATGATTCAGCTTGTTTCTGCAGGTGGTTATTGCGGAAATAAGCACGGAAAACTCAGATATGGGGAGATTCTGTGCAACAATCAGTCTGTAGCAGCCGTAAAGGAAACCGCCCGTAACGGGGATAATTTCGGCAAAATAGTCCGAAACACATTCGAGCAGCGCAATTTTCCAACCGTATTTTTTTATGACCTCAATATTTTTTGCTATAGCACTGCGGAATCTTTTGTCAATAACCGCAAAAATGTTTGTTGTCTTGATTTCTTTTGCAAAATCCTTGAGAAGAATTGTTCTTCTTACGTAATCCTTCTGTCTTTCATAGGGGGTCATATCCTTTTCTTTTTCAAGCTCAATATTGTTTTTGAAGGTTCTGAAAAAGAAAACGACGATGGGACAGAGAATGAACACAATAAGGAAGGGGTCAATTGAAACAAGGTAGCTTACAAGTGCAACAATGCTCACAAAGGAGCCGATTGTCCAGGCGGAGCCTTCAATGATTCTCTTGAAGCCGCCTCTTTCAACAACCCAGGTTGCACGGTTGTATTTATCAAAGAAATCGGGATTTTCATAGCATCCCAGCTCTACCTGCTGTGCTTTTTTGAAAATAAGCGAGTTTATATAGCTTTCGCATTTGATTTCAAACTTCGTCCTGACGGTATAAAACGTAATATAGCCGTAAAGGTCAATAAGAAGCTTTCCTATGACTATCAGGCTCATTCTGATCACGAATTCTCTGAAGGTGCCGTTGCCCTCAACGATAGACAACGCCGTTTCGAGAAACATTACGTTTATCACAACGGAATAATAGACGTTTTCGAGTATATATTCTATGTAAATGAGAATTACCGACAAGGGCGCACACTTAAAGGCACAGCCGAGCATAAAGGCTGTGTTTTTAATTATATGGGCCTTCTGCCTTTCTTTTCTTTTCTTTTTCATTTTTCTCTCCGTAAATAAATAAAAATACGGAATTTATTGTATAATAAAAGAAAAAAGTTGTCAATCGGATTAGCTGTCACATAAAAAAATTTAACAATTGTTGACAGCAATATAAAACAAATTTATAATTATTTCGAAAGGAGTGTTTTGCTATGACAGAAAATACCTCGCTTGCCGGCGGCATTTCAAAGATTGCCTGGGGCTTTGTTTTTATTCTTTTTCATCTTAAGATAAATTCAATTGACCTGCTGCCTGATTTCGTGGGATATATTTTAATTGCTTTAGGAATCGGCAGTATCGAAGCTTCTCTCGGACACCTGAAAATTCTGAAGCCTATGTCAATTGTAATTTCAATATGGACAGCCTCAGTATGGTTTACAGAAACCCTTACCCTCACCGACCTGCTTTCAGCAGGATACCTTTCTACCGCTATGGGTTATCTTGCAACGGCAATGGGTGTTGTAATACTTATTTTCACAATTATCCTGCTTACGGATTTAAGTGTGCTTGCAGCACAGTATCAGCCCGCAGACAAGAATATCGACCGTCGTCTTATTGTTGCAAGAAATATTTATGCCGTATGCTATTCCGTGAATACAGGAATGTCACTGGCTGCCCTTCTGACAAAAAACGTTTATCCCTCGATTTTTACGGGATTACTGACGGCACTTTCAATTGCGTCAGCCATTGTTATGTTCGTTACGATGATAATTGTTCTTGTTTCCCTCTTCTCCCTTAGGAAGGAAATAAAGGCTTCTGCGGAGACCGATTCCTCCGGAACCTATAATTTACCTCCCTTCGGCACAAACGACGGACAGGACTCCTAAAAAAAGCATTCCTGAAAACATAGAAACAGAATCAGAATAACAAAAAGACCGAAGCTTATGCTTCGGTCCTTTTTTATCAGAATATTGAACGTATTATGTCTTTTAATTCACTGTCACTGAAAGGACGGGGATAGCCGACAATCTTCGCTTCCTCCTGCGACCTTCTTACGATTTCGTCAAGGTCTTCCTTTTTGAAGGTAATTCCCTCTGAGGTGACACCGAGCTTATAAAGCAGCTCCTCGGTTGCCTTAATAAAGAGCTTCGCATTGCCTTCGTCACTCTCCCCTTCCTTTCCGATGCCGGACAATACGGCAAGGGAGGCAAGGCTTTTTTCACCGTAAGGAAGATATTCCGTCAGAACGGGAACAATTGATATTCCGACGGCAAGTCCGTGAGGAATATGACAGAATTCACCCAATCTGTGAGCTATGGCGTGAATGTAGCCCGTACCGATTCTTCTGAAGGAAAGACCTGCATTGAAGGATGCCTTCATAAGCACCTCTCTTGCATTTATATCGGTGGGCTCATTGTAAGCCTTAAGGAGATTTCCGAAAATGTCCCTGCATACAGAGGGGGCAATTTCAGCATCCTCTGTAAAGGAAGAAGCAAAAAGACTCACGTAGCTTTCAATAGCGTGTGAAAGAGCATCAACGCCCGTATATGCCGTGCTTTTCGGCGGAACGGAAAGAGTAAGCGTGGGGTCAAGAACAATGACGGCAGGAAGATACTTATCACTTACAAAGGGACGCTTTTTGTTCTTTTCCTCCTCCGTTGCAACGGCAAAGAAGGTTACCTCAGAGCCGGTTCCCGAGGTTGTGGGAGCAAGGAAAAGGGGTACACTCATATCAGCATCGCTTTCAAGCTTGCAGATATCGTCAATTATACTGTCCTTGTTGTTTGCCCTTAACGCGGTGATTTTTGCAGTATCAAGCACCGAGCCGCCGCCGATGCCTATAACACAATCACAGCAGTTTTCAACATAAAGCGACAAGGCTTCATCCGTGTTTTTAACGGTGGGCTCACTTGCAATTCCGTCATAAACCACGAATTCCCCGAGAGAGTCAAGGAATTGAGCAACGCTTTCAATACCGCGGGATTCACGGAAGGTAATCACAAGAGGCTTCTTTACACCAAAGGCAGAAATTTCATCCTTAAGTGAAGGCAAGCTCCTTGCACCTTCAATAATTTTACTGTCCGTCGGATATGCATTTTTAAGCACGCCAAGAGTGAGCTTCTGAATGGGATTAAGAACTCCGCCCGTTTTTCTCATAGGCTTTATTTCACAAGGAGCAAAGCTGAGGCACAGCCCCTTGCCGCCGTCGGGTGCTACAGTCAGATATTTCTTATCAATTACGCTCCACTTAAAGCCCGTTTTTTCGAGACGGGAAAGCGTGAAATCGTTATGCATGGGCACGTTTTCGGATCTGCCCGAAATTATCATATAGAAAAGGTAAACGCTTATATCTCTGTCGTCGGTGTTCGCGAATGCCGTTTCTATCATTTCAAGGGTTGAGGTATGTCGGTAAGGCACACCGAGCATTGAGAACATATCACGGGAATCGAGATAATTCTGATTATAAAGGTGATATATTTCATTGGTTTTTCCGAGCATTGAAAGGCGAACAAAGGCATCGGCGCATTCATCAACGGGAGTAAGGTCCATAGGATATTTATCGAGATTTTCGTGATATATACCGATTTTGAGCATTGCGTGAAGACGATGCAGGAAGCCGTTATCCTCGGAATTCTTCTGGAATTTTCCGTCGGAGGCTCTCCAGGTAAGGTTACCTATACGGTAAATATTGGCACGAAGACCTCTTGTTCTTGCCGAAATTACTGCTTCTTCTGCACGGTATTTACTGTGAATATACACGTTATCGCAGTATTTCTGACCGATATAGAGAAGAGTTTCATCAAACTCAGCCATTTTACGGGTCTGTCTTACCGTTGCGGCACCGTGAAGACTGACTGTTGAGGTGTGATGTAAAACAGCATCTGCGTTGAAGCAGAATTCAATCACATTTTCGGTACCCTTTACGTTTGTCTTTTCAAGCTCGGAGTAATCACCTGCATGATGCACGTTTGCCGCAATATGGTAAACGGCATCAACCTCTTTTGCAAGACGCTCGTAATCTGCCCTTGAAAGACCGATATTTCTGTCTTCAATATTACCCCTGACGGCAAGGGCACCGTTTAATTCTTCACAGCCGAAATAATACTGAAGCTGAGAAAGAAGCTTTTTCTCGTTCCTGACAAGACAGTAAACCTTAATGCCTCTGTCCGTCAGCTCTTTAAGGATATGCACGCCGAGGAAGCCCGTGGCACCCGTAAGAAGAACTGTTTTATATTCCCTTTCAGCATCGGGAGTGCCTGAGGTTTCGGCAATAAGCTTATTAATATCGGGAATTCCGTCTGCTTCCGTTTCCGTACGCTCAAGAAGCTGGTTGGCAAGGGCATAAAGGAAGGGATTATCGTAAACAGCCTGAGGCTTCACGTTAAGGGATACGGCAAGCTCAACGGCATTCAGGGAATCACCGCCGACGGCAAAGAAATTGTCCGTCATACTAAGCTCGTTTATGCCGAGAAGCTCCTTTACGGCATCAAACACAGCCTGCTCCTGGGGAGTTTTCGGCATTACGGGATCAGGCTTTTTAACAGCCCCGTGAGCGCCTCTTTTGATTTTTGAGGAAGCGGTTCTCGGGAATGGAGTATCTCTTAACACGTAAGCTGAAATACGCTGGAACACGGCAAGTCCCGAGTTTACGCGCATCAGAGCTTCTACCATAGCTGAATCAATATCCGTAATATTATTCTCTGCAATATACGTTTTATCGGGGTAGATTTCAGCATAAATTGCCCCGTTTTCACCGAAGCACACAACCTCGGAAACAATTTTTTCAGTTGCAAAACGCTCCTCGAGCATTTCAGCAGATACGTTTTCGCCGTTATCAAGCAGAATAAGATTCTTGCATCTGCCCGTTATGTAAAGGAAGCCGTCATCATCAAAATGACCCACGTCTCCCGTGTGAAGATAGCCGTCCTCAGTAAAGGCTTCCTTTGTAGCCTCGGGATTTTTGTAGTAGCCCTTCATAACACTGGGACCCTTTACAAGAATTTCTCCGTTTTCAATTTTCACGTCCATACAAGGAATAGGCATACCGACGGAGCCGTGACGGAAATTACCCACGGCATTATTTGAAATTATGGGAGAGCATTCGGTCATACCGTAGCCGTTAAGCACAAGTATTCCCGTTTCATTGAAGCGTGCATTGAGTGCAGCATCAAGAGGCGCTCCGCCCGAAATAATATCAATTACGTTACCGCCCAGAAATTCCTTTACAGCCTCCTCTTCCGTCAGCTGAGGCTTTGAAGCGGCATATTTAAGTGCACCTGCCATAAGCTTTTTGACAATCTGCGGAACAACCACGATGCTGTCGGGCTTGTAAAGACGAAGGTCAGGCACAAGATTTGCAAGGCTGTCATTTACACAGACGGTTTTTCCACGGCATATACTTTTTGTGATGTTTGCGGTAAAGCAGAAGCCGTGATATATGGGAAGACAGCAGAACATTTTTGTTGTGGGACAGGCTACATGTACGCTGGTGGCAGAATAAACAAGATTTCTGTGAGTGAGCATTACACCCTTGGGGAAGCCCGTTGTACCCGAGGTGAACATAATTGCACATACGCTGTCAGCCTCAGGCTCCTTATCATACTTACCGGCAAAGGCATTCAGAATGTCACTGAAATTCACAACGTCACTGCTGTCAGCCGTATTATCAACGGAAATGAAGAGCTTCACACGGGGAAGCTTTTCCTTTACAGCGGTGTAAAGAGGCTTGCTTTTTTCGTCAAAGACAAGCACGTCCACGTCTGCAAAATCAATGAGCTTTACGTTCATATCAACGGTTTCAGCCGTTGCAAGAGGGACAATTATGCTTCCCGTTGCGGCGGTGCCGAAATAAGCAACTATCCAGTTGTAGCTTGTGGGACCGATAACGGCAACGTGTGCCTCAGAAAGCCCCTTGCTTTCAAGCATAAGGCTGAAGGCATCGCAGTCACGCTTCAGGCCTTCATAGGATTTTGATTCAATACCTCCGGGGATTTTATACTGCATAAAATCTCTTTGGGAGAAATTTTCTGCGGCATAATCCACCATATGCTTGAGATTTCTTATTCTGGTCAGGTCTTGATAAATCATATCTCAGTCTTCCTTAATCGGATAGTATATAGCAAAAAGTAATTCAAATCACATCATTGAAGCAAAGCGGCAGGCACGGGCATAGCACTCGGCAAAGTATTCCTCAAGGCTCATACGTGCATATTTATCGTTTTCGTGTCTGTCGGGCTTTGAAAATTTGCAAAGCTCAAAGGTAAGAATTCCTTTGTAGCCACAGCTTCTCAATCTCTGAGCCAGCTCCTTCCAGTCCCTGATACCGTCAAAGGGCAGAAGATGCAAATCATCGTGCCAGAAAATTTTACCGTTATAGTCCTTTATACCAAGGTTATCGTTTATGTGTGTGGCAATGAGCTTGTCACCGAAGAATTCAAGAAGATTTTTTCCGAAGTTATAGCACATTTCGTGTCCCGTATCAAGGCAGAAGCCTACGTTTTTTCTGTCACCGAAGCGATCAAGAAGAGCGAAGAGGTACTCCTCCCCTTCCGTGTTTTCAAAGGCAATATTGACACCGCAGCGTTCTGCCTCGTCAATAATTCTGCCATAACGTGAAAGTCCCTCTTCCGTTATGCTCACTTTGCCGTCAAAGCCTATATAACAGTGAGAAATCATAAGTCCGATACCGTTTTCACTGCAGGAATGTATACAGTCGATAAGCTCCTTTTCAGACGCATCAGCCTTTTCCTTGTCCTCTCTCCACAAATCGGCAACACCGCCGAAGGGAGCGTGCACGGACTGATAAATCATACCAAGCTCCTTTGCAAGAGCCGCCCATTCATTTATGGGATATTCCCTTTTCCAGGGAGTAAAAAAGCCCTCGAAGCCGGTCTTTTTAAGAAGTCTTATCTGCTCGTCAATGGGATACTCAAACGCTTCCGAGGTTCCCATTGCCATAAGATGACGGTACATACATCCACCTCAAAAAAATTCATAATTAAGACATAATATATTAACATTATATCACTGTAACTTCCCTTCTTCAAGCAAAAAAAACAATTAAATATCTGTACACAAAAATAATTGACATAAAGAAAAAGTTTTGTTATAATTAATAAGCTTTGAAATAACTCCTCGGGGTGTGGCTCAGTTTGGTAGAGCGCGTCGTTCGGGACGACGAAGTCGGGTGTTCGAATCACCTCACTCCGACCAAAAAAACCTCTGATACCTTTTTGGTGTCAGAGGCTTTTTATTTTTCTTTTATATTTTCTGAGTTTCGAGGCCTACAGAGAGGCGGAGAATATGTCTTGCATCAAAGGAGCTTATCAAGCCGTCGTTGTTTATGTCGGCAAGTTTTTTGGTTTCATCGCTTAAAAATTCAAGACCTACAGATGCCCGTAAAATAAGCCTTGCATCGGAAGCTGTAATTTCCCCGTCATTATCAACGTCTCCTGCCTTTTCTGCATCGGGGTCAGGGACAGCACAAACTGCGCATTTTCCGTTTACAAAGCTGTGTCCCGAAGATGAAATATTCTCCGTATAATAAACCGTACAGTTATTGCAGGTAAATGTTTTTATCCCGTCGGTTGTACACGTGGGATTTTTTGTTACAGCGGAGGAAAAGCTGTGCCCGTAGGACTGAATTTTTTCAGTGTACGCAGAAGAACAGTTCCCGCAGGAATAGGTTTTCACGCCGTCCGTGGTACAGGTGGGATTCTTTGTCACCGAGGACGAAAAGCTGTGACCGTGGGACTGAATTTTCTCCGTGTACGATGAAGAACACTTACTGCAGGTATAAGTTTTAACACCGCTGTCTGTGCATGTTGGATTTTTTGTTATGACTCCCGAAAAGCTGTGGGTACAAGGCTTTGGCTCATAGCCGTAACCGCATTTTTCACAGCTGTCCCCCGGGAGAGGCACGGCACAGCTGTGGGTATATGTAACGTTATCACGGTTTTTCGGACGGTATAAAATATACCCCTCCCCGAAATATTTATTCCACAGATACTCCAAGGAATACTGACCGCCCTCACCGTATATTATCCGCTGACAGCAGTAAAAGGTTCTTTTGTCCGTGGTTGCCTCTGAAATTTCAATACTGCTTATTCTGTTAAGGCTATCATATGTAATGTCCGTTATGAGAACAACATGATTCCCTGCAAGGCACAAGCTGTCACCAACCTCGGCTGAGTCAAAAGACGTTCTGCTTATTTCAACTGAAAAATATCTGATTGAGCTTGTGGTCTGACGGCTGTCAAGCCCCCATGCCCAGGCAACAAATGCACTGCAATCCGTTGAATAATAGGGCGCCTTGCGGTAATATGAGGAATAATCTGTATACATACGGCTGTTTTTGTTGTTGACAGCCGAAATAAAGCCCTCAAGACTTGTTGACCACGGAACGTAGCTTGCATACACCGGCTGTCCGTAGGGCAGGCCCGTATAGGTTTTGCCTGCATAATAAGTTATGCCTTCATTCCAGCCGTAAACGTTCTTCCGGGGTGTCCATTTTATATCGGTCATCTGATATGCCCTTTTTACAATATTCTGCTGACCTGCGGATAAGACTTTTCTGCTTTGTGAATCAGCTTCCGCCAATACCCCGAAGCACTCAGAATACGAGGCAGTAAGCAGACAGATAAGGGCAAGCACAAGGCTTAACAGCCGGATTATACCTTTCTTGGGAAATTTTATTTTTACCATAATATCAACTCCGAAAAACGTGAATATGTAAATATGTTATCACGGATTTTCTCAAAGCTCAAACCACAAATAATGGTAAAAAAATTACGCACTACAGAAGGATACCCCGAGGCTTCGTTCAATGAAGCATCGGGGTATTGAATTATTTATTGTCACCTGTCATTTTTTCCTGCTTGACCTTGTGGTCAATGATATGACGGGAAGCAAGCTCCTTCTGTATATCCTCAACGGATATCCCCATATTCACCATAAGCACCATTGTGTGATACATAAGGTCGGCAATTTCATATACGGTTTCAGCCTTATCGTCAGCCTTGCCTGCAATGATTACCTCGGTGCATTCCTCGCCGATTTTCTTGAGAATCTTATCTGTGCCCTTACTGAAAAGATAAGTTGTATAGGATCCCTCGGGCATATCGTTTTTTCTGCCCTCTAAAAGCTCGTAAAGTCCGTTTACGGTGAACTCGTGCTTTTCATCACTCTGATAAACTTCCTTTGTGAAGCAGGAATCCGTTCCCGTATGGCAGGCAGGGCCGTCCTTTTCAACGACAACAACAAGAGCATCATTATCGCAGTCTGCCGTTATTGAAACAATGTGCTGATAATTTCCGCTGGTTTCTCCTTTGAGCCATAATTCATTTCTTGAACGGCTGTAGAAGCAGGTAAGCCCCTTTTCAAGAGAGATTTCAAGGCTTTCGCGGTTCATATATGCAAGGGTGAGTACCTTTTTTGTCCAGGCATCAACCACAATTGCAGGGATAAGTCCCTTTTCGTTAAATTTAAGTTCGTTTATATCAAGCATTTTTATATCCTCACTCTGATATTATTGTTTTTAAGCTCAGCCTTCAGGTCTGCTATTGCAATTTCTCCGAAATGGAAAACCGATGCAGCAAGACCTGCATCAACTCTCGGCACCTTCTTAAAAAGCTCAACGAAATCGCTGACACTGCCGGCACCGCCCGAAGCGATAACGGGAACGTTTACGGCGTTGCACACGGCATCAAGCATTTCAAGGTCAAAGCCCTTTTTTACACCGTCGGTATCAATGGAATTGAGAACAACCTCACCTGCACCCATGTCAACTGCACGCTTTATCCATTCAATTGCTTCAAGAGGAGTTTCTTCCCTTCCGCCCTTTGAGAATACACGGAAAACACCGTCTACTCTTTTTACATCAGCGGAAATTACCACACACTGACTGCCGTAAAGACGGGCGGCTTCTCTTATAAGCTCGGGATTTCTTATGGCACCCGAATTTACGCTTACCTTATCTGCACCTGATTTCAGTACTCTGTCAAAATCTGCTACGGTATTGATACCGCCTCCTACGGTAAGAGGAATAAACACGGTGGAGGCAACCTTCTGCAGAATGTCCGTAAACAGCTGTCTGCCCTCTGCCGATGCGGTTATATCGTAAAAAACAAGCTCGTCCGCACCGCAGTCACTGTAAAAGGAAGCAAGCTCAACGGGGTCGTTTACGTCGGAAAGAGACTTGAAATTTACACCCTTTACTACCCTGCCGTCCTTGACGTCAAGGCAGGGAATTATTCTTTTAGTTATCATATTTTCTCCTTTATCGGGCCTTGGCTATTGCTTCTTCAAGGTCAATTGCGCCGATATAATATGCCTTGCCCACAATTGCACCGTAAAGCTTCATTTCCTTCAGGGCAGTGATGTCATCAATTGAGCTGACACCGCCTGAGGCTACGATATCAATACTGAATTTTTCGGAAAGACTCTTATACAGCTCACGGTTTGTACCCTGCATTGCACCGTCCTTTGAAATGTCGGTGCAGATAATTGTTTTCACTCCGATTTTCTGCATATCGGTGAAGAATTCTTCGCAGGTAATCTGTGATTTTTCAACCCAGCCCTTTATAGCAATATAGCCGTCCTTGATGTCGGCACCAACTGCAATTTTTTCACCGAAGTTTTCCACTGCCCATAAAAGAAATTCACGGTCAGTAACGGCGGCAGTGCCTAAAATCACACGGGAAACACCTGCATCAATATATTTCTGCAGAGTTTCTCTGCTTCTTATTCCGCCGCCGATTTCGGCTCTGAGCCCCGTTTCCTTAACGATTTTTTCAACCACGTCAATATTGGGAGTGGTTCCGTCCTTTGCACCCTCAAGGTCAACGAGGTGAATGAATTCCGCACCCTTATTCTTGAAATCAAAGGCGATTTCAACGGGATTTTCGGAATATACCGTCATCTGCGAATAGTCACCCTTATAAAGACGTACTGCTTTTTTATCGTATAAATCTATTGCAGGTAAAATTATCATATCTTATCCCCTGCCTTACAGAAATTTTCAAGAATCTTAAGACCCGTTTTTCCGCTTTTTTCGGGGTGGAACTGACAACCGAAAACGTTTTCATATTCCACGGAGGCAGGGAAAACAACGTCGTATTCCGAAAAAGCCGAAACGTAATTCTTGTCGCAATCGGCATAATACGAGTGAACGAAATAAACGAATTCACCGCCCGTAAAATCCTTATAGAGAGCCGAGGGCTTATTGAGGGTCAGCTGATTCCAGCCGATTTCGGGGATTTTGAGGGATTCATCAATTTTACCCTCAAAGGCTACAATGTCACCGGGAATAAGCCCCAGCCCCTCGTGACAGCCGAATTCAAAGCTTCTTTCAAAGAGAAGCTGCATACCAAGACAGATTCCGAGAAGAGGCTTGCCCTCCTTTACCTGAGAAGCAACAAGCTCTCCGAGTCCCGTATCCCTGAGCTTTTTTGCGGCATCCTCAAATGCACCTACTCCGGGAAGAAGAATCTTATCGGCACTTTTTATTATTTTTTCATCCGAGGTAAATTCGGCATCAACACCGATTGCCCTGAAGGATGAGCGAAGGGAAAAAAGATTTCCCACGCCGTAATCTACAATTGCTATCATAATTAAACCAGCATTCCCTTTGTGGAAGGAATTTCGTCCTTATATTTTTCGTCTATGGCTGTGGCTTCGTTCATAATTCTGCCGAATGCCTTGAAGATACCTTCAATTATATGGTGTGAATTCTTCCCCGAAAGCATCCTTATATGAAGGGTAACACCTGCTTTTCTCACAAAGGCAAGGAAAAACTCTTCAACCAGCTCCGTATCAAAATCCCCTACCTTGGCAGTGGGAATTTCAACGTCATAGGCAAGGAAGCTTCTGCCCGAAACGTCAATGGCTTCAAGAATCAGTGCTTCATCCATAGGAAGAATAATATCAGCGTATCTTTTTATACCTTTCATGTCTGCAAGGGCTTCCGAGAAGGCAGAGCCCAGAGCAATACCGATATCCTCTGCCGAGTGATGGTAGTCAACCTGAGTATCACCCTTGCAATTAACAGATAAATCAAATCTGCCGTGTCTTGCAAAAAGAGTAAGCATGTGGTCAAGAAAACCGCAGCCCGTATTGATTTCGCTTTCCCCTTTTCCGTCAAGAGTAAGCTTGAGTATTATGTCGGTTTCAGCCGTTTTTCTTATAATTTCAGCAGTTCTCATGCCTCTTCCTCCTTTATGATTTCCTTAAGCTTTTCAATAAGAATTTCCATCTGAGCCCTTGTGCCCACGGTAATTCTGTTATGCTCCTTTATTCTTTCTGCGGTGAAATGTCTTACAAGCACACCCTTGTCCTTAAGTGACTTATAAATTTTTTCACCGCTGATGCTTTCGTGCTTTGCGAAAATGAAGTTTGCCTTTGAGGGAATTACGGAAAAGCCGATTTTTTGGAGCTCACTTACGGTAAACTCACGGTTTGACTCAATAATCCTGCAATTATTATCGTAATATTCCTGCTCCTCAAGAGCCTTTATGCCCATAAGCTGAGTAAGGCTGTTTATGTTGTAGGGATTGGTGGAATACTTGATTTTTTCAAGGTCCTTTATAATTTCTTCGTTTGCAAATGCAAAGCCCAGTCTTGCGCCCGCCATTGAGCGTGATTTTGAGAAGGTCTGCACAACAAGAAGATTGTCGTACTTTTTCACCAAATCAACAACGCTCTTACCGCCGAAATCAACGTAGGCTTCATCTATAAGCACAACGTTATCGGGATTTGATGCAATTATTTTTTCAATGTCCTCTTCGGAAAGCACCTTACCCGTGGGTGCATTGGGGTTTGCAATAACAACCATTTTTCCGCAGGCAAGATATTTGTCCGCATCAATTGAAAAATCCTCCTCAAGAGGGATAATCTCTGCCTTTACGTTATATAAATCTGCAAAAACGGGATAAAAGCCGTAAGAGATATCGGGGAAGGCAGCTCCGTTTTCACGGGCAAACGCCATAAATGCAAAATTGAGAATATCGTCCGAGCCGTTAGCCACAAAAACATTTGAAGGCTCAAGAGAATAGCTCTCGGCAAGCTTTGCTTTAAGGAGCTTGCTTTCGGGGTCACAGTAAAGACACAATCTTTCAATTTTCTCATCCGTTACCGCACTGATAACTCCGGGAGAGGGCGGGAACGGAGATTCATTGGTATTGAGCTTTACGTACTTTTTGTCCTGAGGCTGTTCACCGGGAACGTATTCCTTAAGGGATGAATATAAATTACTTAAAAATCTGCTCATTTTATTTCCTCGAATCTGACTGTAGCGCTCTTTGCGTGTGCCTCAAGTCCTTCCTTGTCGGCAAAATATGCAATATCCTTATAGACCTCGGCAAGAGCATCCTTTGTATAATATGTAAACTGTGTTTTCTTCACAAAATCGTCAACGGACAGAGGGCTTGAGAATCTTGCAGTACCGCTTGTGGGAAGCGTGTGGTTAGGTCCTGCAAAATAGTCACCCAATGCCTCGGGGCAATATCTGCCCATAAAAATACTGCCTGCATTTTTGATTGAATCAAGATATTGGAAGGGATCGTCAAGGCAGAGCTCAAGATGCTCGGGAGCAATTTCGTTTGCAATTCTGATGCCCGTTTCAATATCGGGAGCTATGATGATTTTACCGTTATTGTCAATTGACGTTCTTGCAATTTCCTCACGCTGTAAAAGAGGAATCTGTCTTTCGAGCTCTGCACTTACCTTTTCGGCAAGCTCCTTTGATTCGGTAACGAGCACGGCACTTGCATTCTTATCGTGCTCTGCCTGAGAAAGAAGGTCAGCAGCTACAAACTGAGGATCGGAATTCTTATCTGCAATGACGAGAATTTCACTGGGACCTGCTATCATATCAATTGATACCATACCGTAAACCTGACGCTTTGCTTCTGCAACGAAGGCATTGCCGGGACCTACGATTTTATCAACCTTCGAAACTGTTTCAGTACCGTATGCAAGAGCGGCAATAGCCTGAGCGCCGCCTACCTTGAAGATACGGTCAACGCCTGCGATTTTAGCGGCGGCAAGAATTACGGGATTGACCTTACCGTCTGCCGAGGGAGGTGTGCAGATGCATATTTCCTTACAGCCTGCGATTTTTGCAGGGATGGAATCCATCAAAACCGTGGAGGGGTAAGCAGCAGTACCGCCGGGCACGTAAAGGCCTGCTTTTTCAATGGGGATTACCTTCTGACCGATTACAACACCCGTTCTGTCGGTATTCACAACAAAGCTGTTTCTTTTCTGCAGAGAGTGGAATTCTCTTATATTCTCTGCCGCTTTTTCAATTATTCTTATAAATTCGGGCTCTACCGTATTGAATGCCTCTTCGATTTCCTCGTTTGTTACTTCAAGTGACGTAAGACTTGCCTTATCGAACTTTTCACAGTATCTGAAAAGTGCCTCGTCACCGTTTGCCTTTACGTCCTCTATAATGTCGGCTACTATAGCGGAAACGTCGCCCGTGGGATTTGCACGGTCGAAAATTTCGTCGTTATTCAGTGCCGAATACTCGTATATCTTAATCATTGCGGTTCCTCACATATTCTTCCATTGCATTTTTGATTTCATTGATTTTTTCTGTCTTGAAGCTGAAGCTTGCTTTGTTTGAAATAAGTCTTGCACTTATCGGAACTATTGTTTCAAAGGGAACAAGACCGTTTTCAAGAAGAGTTTTTCCCGTTTCAACGATATCCACGATAACGTCGGAAAGACCGAGAATGGGAGCCAGCTCTATTGAGCCGTTAAGATGTATTATATCTATATCACGGCACATTGAGGAGTAATAGGCTGACGCGATATTTGAAAACTTTGTGGCAACCCTGAGGGTTTTTGATTTGTCGTCACGGAAGCCCTCGGGAGCCGCAACAGCCATACGGCACACACCCATTTTAAGATCGGAAAGCTCGTACACGTCAGGCTCGTATTCAAGAAGAATATCCTTACCTGCAACACCGATATCGGCAGCACCCCGTTCAACGTAAATCGCAACGTCGGAGGGCTTTACCCAGAAGAATCTGATTTTCTTCTCAGGGTTTTCAAAGGTAAGCTTTCTGTTGTTTTCCTTTATTGCAGGACAAGGAAAGCCTGCCTGCTCAAATATATCGTAAACCTTTTCACCAAGTCTGCCTTTGGGCAGGGCAACGTTTATCCAATCCATTATAAGCCCTCCACTGTGAGTACTCGGCGGTATCTTAAATCCGTCGGTACCGATTTTACAACACAGACGCCCTCGCCCGTGCTTCTTATTTTTTCGGCAGCCTTAAGTATGTCGGCAGGTGAATCATTGTCCGTTACGAGAAGCACGGTATCAATATCGTACTCGTCTGCATTTTCACCGAAGCGTTCAAAGGAATCAAGATATACGGCAAAGCCTACTGCTCCGCCCTTGTTTCCCAGCTTTTCCATAAGCTTATCGTACTGACCGCCCGAAAGCACGCTCTGAGGAATTCCGTTGATATAGCCCTTGAAAACTATACCGCTGTAATAACCTGCATCACTTGCAAGAGAGAAATTGATGCTAATTTTACCCTTTGTTTCTTCGTTTTCGCAGGATATGACAATATCCCTGAATTCATTGAAAAGCTTTTCACTACAGCCTTCGGTAACAAAGGGAGCTACGGCTTCGGCAAAGGAGGCAAAATCGGGGAAATTGCGGCAGAGAACGGAAATCATTTCAGCCTGAGTAACATTGATTTTTCCTGCAGTGAGAAGCGCATCGGTAAGGCCCGAGCTTTTTATTTTTACGGCCTCGAGCACCTCACCGAGAATATCCTTCCCTACACCGTTTTCCGTCAGAAGCTCTGACAGAAGAGAGGCGTGTGCAATCTCAAGTCTGAAATTGCCGTCAGTGAGAGCAAGGCTCTTTATTGCGAGATAAAGCACCTCAGCCGTTTCGTATATGCCGATATCACCGATACATTCAAGACCCGTCTGCATAATTTCCTTGAAGCGGCCCGTTGCCCCCGATACACGGTAAACGTTTTCGTTATAATACATCTTATGTATTCCTTCGATGCTTTTACCGAGATTGGTTATAATTGAAAGGGTAACGTCAGGCTTCAAGGCAAGAAGCTTTCCGTTGGTATCCGTAAAGGTGATTACTCTGTCGGAAATAAGAAAATCCTTATTTCTTACGTAAAGGTCGTATTCTTCAAACTTGCTCATTTTGTACTGCGTGTATCCGAAAGCCGAATAAAGGGAGCGCAGACCGAAAACGGCAAGCTCTTCATTTTTAAGTAATGCTTCGTTAATCATTTTTCTTCCTCGTCAGTTATTCTCGACAAAACGGTGCTGTAGCCACCGTCACCGTACTTTATGCACTTTGCGACACGGCAGATTGTAGCCGTGCTCGTGCCCACGGATTTTGAAATGTCGTTATAGTTGTTTCCGTTAAGAAGCTGCTTTGCAACCTCAAGGCGCTGTATGAAGGCTTCCAGCTCCTGCATTGTGCAGATATCACTGAAAAATGCAGCACACTCCTCCTCGGTTTCAAGGCTTAAGATTGCTTTATAAAGCTCACTTGCACGGAGATGATGATCATTATTCATAAACTTCACTCTTTTAACAAATTTTTCACCATTTTAGCATACTAAAGTGATGAAGTCAATTATAAAAATGTATTTATATATCAAACTAATTAATAATTGATTTTATTAATTTTTATGTTATTATTAAAGCATAAAAATACGGAGAAAAACTATGGACAGCTTTTTTATAGACCACATAAAAGACCTTTCGGACAGAAGTGAAAGCAAGTGTATTTTCACGTTTTCAAACTTTCTGAACGGTGAAGAAATAAACGAACTGAATATTCACAGAAACGAGCTTTCTCACTTTGAGCTTTTCGGCGGAGCTGAAGGCACTGAGCGTAAAATGGCTCGCTTCGGTAATGAAAACGAGCTTTATTACAGCGAGGATTTTCCCATTGACTGCATAAAAATTGAGCCTCTGAGCATTAAATTTGCCGAGGCACTCTCCCACCGTGACGTTCTGGGCTCAATTATGAACCTGTCAATAGAAAGAGAGCACATCGGCGATATCGTTATAAGGGAAAGCACGGTATTCGTTTTTGCAACAAGAAAAATGAGTGACTTTATATGCGAAAATCTTACCCGTATAAAGCACACGTCCGTCAGATGCAAAAAGAGTGAATTTATTGAAACGGACTGCCTTTTCACCCTTGAGGAAAAGGACGTGATTTCATCCTCCCTCAGGGCAGACTGCATAATTTCTGCGGTATATAATCTCTCAAGAAGCACCGCGGACAGCCTTTTTGAGGGTAAGAAGGTATTTCTCAACTCTGCTCTTCTTGAAAATTCCTCAAAGCAGCTCAAGCCCTCCGACACCGTATCCGTACGGGGCTTCGGAAAATTCATTTTCAGGCAGGAGGCTTCCGCCACAAAAAAAGGCAGACTGAAGCTGAAAATTGATATCTATAAATAATCAACCGAGATAAGTATCAAGAAGCATCATAACCACAAAGCCTGCGGCAAAAAAGAAAAGTGACACGTCGGCGGTTTTTCTGTCCGTAAAATTCACGGAAAGCTCACGCAAAACGACGTAAAACATAGCGCCTGCGGCAAAGCACAGGGAAAATGGCAGAAGCGCATATATGAAGCCTGAAAGAAAAAGAGTGATAACAGCAGCGGCAAGCTCTGCAATACCCGACACGGTACCGCAGAGAAATGCCGTTTTTCTTTTTGCACCTCTGAGCTTAAGCGGCAGAGAAATTATTGCACCCTCTGGAATATTCTGCATTGCAATACCGAGAGATAAGGTGAGCGCACCTGCAGTGCCGATAACAGCATTTCCCGTAAGAAGCCCTGCATACACAACCCCTACTGCCATGCCCTCGGGGATATTATGAAGGGATACGGCAAGAAGAAGCATATTGCCCGACATATTTTTACGGGACATATATTTTTTCAGAAGCTTATCCGTAAGGATGAAGAAAATTATACCCGTAAAAAAGCCGATGCTGCAGGAAAGCTTCGCAAGTCCGCCGTCTGCCTCACCCTGATTCACGGCAGGGAGAATAAGACTGAAAAAGGATGCGGCACACATAATTCCTGCCGCAAGGCTGTCAAGCACCGACATAAAGCGCCCTGAGGGAGAATGCCTTATAAAAAACACGAAAGCACTTCCGAGAATTGTACCGAGAAAAGGATAAAGAATGCCTCTCGCAGTCAGAAATATCAAAACAAATCACCTCCGCAATATTGCTCTCATTTTCATATTATCGGACTTATCCCTTTTGTTGACAGCTCCGGAGAAAATAACTGCAGGTCAGCTGATTTTTCAACTGACCTGCCTGATTTTTATTTATTCTGCTTCGTATAACTTAATGAGCTTCTTTGCGATTTTATAAACGTCACCGCAGCCGAGAGTGATTACGAGATCACCTGACTTTACGTTATCGTAAAGATACTGTGCGATTGTATCAAAGCTTTCAAACCACACGGAGCCGTCAATTTTTGAAGCTAACTGCTCGGTATGGATATCGTAGGTATTGATTTCACGGGAGCCCATAATTTCCGTGAGCACTACCTTATCGGCAATACCGAGAACCTCAGCAAAATCATCAAGAAGCATATATGTTCTTGAGAAGGTAAAGGGCTGGAATACTGCCCAGACGTTATTGTATTCCATCTTCATAGCGGCTTCAAGTGTTACTTTAAGCTCTGCAGGATGGTGTGCATAGTCGTCGGCTACAGTGATTCCGTCAAACTCACCGAGAATTTCAAAGCGTCTGCCGGCACCGCCGAAGGAAGCAATTGCATCAACCGCCTTTTCCATATCCGCACCGAGATATTCAGCAGTTGCAAGAGCGGCTATGGCATTGATTATGTTGTGCTCACCGGGAACAAGAAGATTTACTCTTCCGAGGTTTTCGCCCTTATGCATCAGATCGAAGCAGGGGAAAGCGCCGCGGTTATAGGAAATATTTTCGGGATACCAGTCGTTGTCAGCCGAG
The DNA here is from genome assembly GCA_045651625.1 of Acutalibacteraceae bacterium. GTDB lineage: Bacteria > Bacillota > Clostridia > Oscillospirales > Acutalibacteraceae > RUG806. The sequence goes on from JAZRST010000084.1 coordinate 25,360, forward strand.
AAGCCGAAGGTAATAAGCTTCTTTTCTCCTGCAAGACCTACGGCAATACGGGATTTTTCATCGTCCCCGTTATAAATTACCGCATCCCTTGCAAGGGAGCAGAATTTACCGAAGGCGGCAATGAGGTTATCCATTGTCTTGAAAAATTCAAGGTGGTCTGCATCAACGTTGAGAAGAAGAGAAACCGAGGGAGAAAGATCAAGGAAGGTGTTTGCAAATTCGCAGGCTTCACACACAAGAAGATCCTCCGTGCCTACCCTTCCGTTTGCACCGATAAGGGGAAGCTTTCCGCCGATAACTGCAGAGGTATCAACGTCGCACTTGAGAAGCACGTGAGTGAGCATTGAGGTTGCAGTAGTCTTACCGTGAGTTCCGCACACACCGACGCAGGAGCCGAATTTTCTTGTGATTGCACCGAAAAGCTTTGAACGCTCAAAGGTGGGCACACCCATTTCCCTTGCGGCTACAAGCTCGGGGTTATCGGGAAGAAGAGCGGCAGTGAACACTACCATTTCGGCATCGCCTATGTTTTCCGCCTTCTGTCCGAGAACAACGGGGATACCGAGATTTCTGATTCTCTGCAGAGTATCCGTTTCATTGTTATCAGAGCCTGAAAGCTGATAGCCTTTTGAATGTAAAATTTCGGCAAGAGGGCACATACCTGCTCCGCCGATACCGATAAAATGAATTCTTTTAACGGTTTCAAGTAATTTATCTATATCGAACAAAGTTTTCACCTTTTCTCAGAATAAGAATCTTTTTTAACTAATATATAATATTAATATTCCCCTTAAATGTCAATAGACATAAGAAAATATAAGGAATTACGGGTATATTTTTTTACAAAATCCGCATATCGGCATAAAACACTTGCGATTTCTTCGGCTTTAGTGCATAATATCCCTGTAAAAACAAACGGAAACGGGGTTTTATTTTGAAGCTTGATATCAATAAATATTCTGTAAAGCTTATATGCGAAAACGGGATAACTGACGCTAAAGCAGAGCTTATCCCCTGCGAAGAGGGACTGGACTTATACCTTGAAGCCACAAATGATAAGCCCGAATTTATTGAAATTTACTGGCCTGCACCCGTAAGGGATGATATTTTCGTCCTCGGAGATGCCTGGGAAAGAAGCTACGGTGAGCTTGAATTTAAGTGCCTTCCCGATAACGACAGATATATGCCCTGGTATTTTATTGCAACAGACAAGAAGACATCATTTTGCTTCGGTGTAAAAACGGGTACAAATTCCTTCGTAAGCTTCCGTTACACAAAGGACGGAATTATGGCTTTGGTTGACGTAAGAAACGGCGGCAGCGGTGTGCACCTTGAGGGAAGACGGCTTCACGCGGCTACCTTTATTTACGAGGAGTATCTTTCCGCTGAAATTATTGATAATTTACACGATTTCTGCAAGAAAATGTGTCCCTCTCCCCTGCTTCCCAAGGAGAAAATCTACGGCGGAAACAACTGGTACTATGCCTACGGTGACAGCTGTTACGAGCAGATTGTTTCCGATGCCCATCTTCAGGCAGAGCTCGCCAAGGGTATAGATAACAAGCCCTTTGAGGTGGTTGACGACTGCTGGTCCGTAAACGATACGGAGGGCCCCTGGTATCCCAATGAAAAATTCGGTGATATGAAAAAACTCGCAACCGAAATAAAGGAAATGGGAGTGCGCCCCGGAATATGGCTTCGTCCTCTTCACAACAAGGATAAGGCAATTACAGCGGATATGAGAATTCTCCGTGAGGATGAAAGACTTTACCTTGACCCCACACATCCCGAGGTGCAGGCATATCTGAGAGACGACATCAGAAGAATCCGTGAATGGGGCTATGAGCTTATAAAGCACGACTTTTCAACAGTTGACCTTTTCGGTGATTACGGTGCAAGCCTTACCGCCACAATCACAAACATAAAGGACTGGCATTTTTACGATAAAACAAAGACAAATGCGGAAATTGTACTTGATTTCTACAGACTTCTCCGTGAAGAAGCAGGTGAAATGCTCATAATCGGCTGTAACACGGTTTCACATCTTGGTGCCGGTATTTTTGAGCTTGCAAGAACGGGTGACGACACCAGCGCACGCGAATGGGAAAGAACGCCAAAAATGGGTGTTAACACTCTTGCATTCAGAGTTGCTCAGAACGAGGCATTCTATATGGTGGATGCTGACTGTGTGGGTATTCTCAATGACCTTACCCCCTGGGAGAAAAACAGACAGTGGCTCCAGCTTCTGTCCTATTCAAACACTCCCCTTTTCGTTTCCTGCACGGATGAAATCCCCGAAAACTGCAAGGAGGATTTAAGAACCGCCTACAAGGTTTTCAACGAGGAAAAGCCCCACGAATTCGAGCCTCTCGGCATTTATGAAACAAGAATCCCCACAAAATGGAAAATCGACGGTAAAATTGTAGAATACGACTGGAACTAAGCCATACAAAAGCTTAATAGAGAAGCCCTCACGGACTTCTCTCTTTTTTTGTTATTTCATCCAGGCTTTGGGATCTTCAAGACCGACTGATGCGCGAAGGATAAGTCTTGCATCTGAGGCGGACATTTTGTCATTACTTTCAACATTTGTAGCCTTGTAGTAGCAAGAATCTTCACTGTACTTTTCAAGTCCAACCGAAGCACGAAGGGCAAGTCTTGCATCCGCTGCGGAGATTTTTCCGTCACCGTCTGCATCACCGCAGACAACGATTTCCTTTTTGCTTCCGTCTGCCATTGTCAGTATCATACCCGTACCGATAAGTGCGGCACTTTCAACAGACTTTCCGTCTGCAGTTTTGATTACGGCACCCTTACCTGCCTGAGAAAGAAGCTGAGCAACAGTAAGACCGTTATTGGAAACGATGTTGTTTCCGCTTTCCTTTGCATCAACAGAGTTAATAAATATTGCAACAAGTTTAGGAATAGGCGTAATTTCAGTTTTTTCATAACAACCTTGTCCCGTACAATGTCTTGACTTGTACCCATCATAATCATATGTTGCTTCTTTATCAATCGTAAAACTATCACTAAATTTGTGTTCACTTTTTTTGATTGCTATTTCCGAATATATATATCCACAGGAACAAACAACAGTTTTGCTTCCTTCTTTAACGCAAGTACTTTGTACTATATTCTCGGTAATATCAATTTGTTCATTGAAATTGACATGAATATAAGGAGCATCTAAAAAGTCATGATTATATTCAGAAATTTTTATATTGTTCCATTGATGTTGGTTACCCAAATAGCAAATATGATTTATCTTAGCCCTCCAAAATGCATTCGTGCCTATTTTTGTTACACTCAACGGAATTATTAAATTGCCATTTAATCCACTTAACCCAAAAAAGGTAAATTCTTCTATTTCTTTCAATTCTTTCGGAATAATTAAATCACCAGAAAAACCACTGCAACCCGAAAATGCAGAACTTCCAATAGCCTTTACACTGTCTGGGATTATCAATTTACCAGAAAAACCACTGCATCCAGAAAACGCTGAGTTTCCAATTGATGTAATGCTTTCGGGAATAATTAATTCTCCAGTTAACTTTTTACAACCAGAAAAAGTAAAACTTTCAATTTGAGCCAATGCTTCAGGAATATGCAATGTACCTTTTAAATTATCACAACTTGAAAATGCTCCTTCTCCTATTTCTTTTAATGATTTAGGTAGAACTAACTGCCCATCAAAACCCTTGCAATCAATAAATGCAGAGTCACCAATTGAAATTGTAGAATTTGGAATTATCAAATCGCCAGAAAACCCATCACAAACACTAAAAGCTTGTTTCCCAATTTTTGTAACAGTGTCCGGAAGAACTAAGTTGCCAACAAAATTGCCACACTGACAAAATGCCCGCATTCCAATTTCTGTTACACTTCCATAAATAATTAAATTACCATCAAATCCTTTGCATTGAGAAAACACACCATCTTCAATCCTTGTTATAGTTTTTGGAACAACCAAATCCCCTATAAATCCAATGCAATTCTCAAATGCATATTCACCAATATGCGTAATATTATTCGGCAGGATCAAGCTACCTGTAAATCCGCTACAACCACTAAATGCATATGATTCAATTGAAACTAAACTTTCAGGAAGAATTAATCTTCCTGAAAAACCATTACAATTGTAAAAAGCAAAATTTCCAATTGTTACTATCCCTTCGGGAATAATCAAATTTCCAGTAAAAATGCTGCAATCTCTAAACGCAGAATCACCTATTTCAACAACCGGATAACCATCAATTTCTGAAGGAATGATTAAACTTGTTGAGTTTCCTTGATAGCCAGTGATTATTGCTGTATCATCCTTTAGTTTGTATATAAAACCATCCGTAGTTGTTTCCGCAACAGCTATAAACTGGATAAGTAATAGTCCCCAAAATACAAATATGCTTGTTAAAAAATTTTTAATAAACCTATTCATAAATTTCCTCCAAAAAAATTACAGTATGACAAGATATAGTATAAATTTTCTAAGTTACATTTTCAATGGAAAAACTGCACTAAATATCGCCTTAAATATATGCAGTATCAGTATTGACATATATTTTATATAATGATATAATATCCGAGTTAAAAACTGTGACGGAATTACGGTTGTTGATACGGCTTCAAGAGAGACAGCGGTGGGTGCGAGCTGTCAGCACGGCAATAATCGGTCTCACTCCCGAGTTTATTCTCTGAAAAGCGGCGGCACACGATTGGAAATCGTGTAAACACAAAAACGAAAATAGGAGAATACGGCTTCCTCCGTTAAAAGGATTCAAGAGGACAGATATATTCTGTCAAGCAGGGTGGTACCGCGGTAATTTTATCGTCCCTGAGGAAAATGTTCCTCGGGGACGTTTTTGTTTTACATTGTATTATTTTTGGAGGTTATCCCAATGAATTACGATTTTAAGAATACGGAGCTCAAGTGGCAGCAGAAATGGGAAGATGCAGGCGTTTTCCACGCTGTTGACGGCTCGGAAAAGAAGAAATTCTACGCTCTTGTAGAATTCCCCTACCCCAGCGGCGCAGGTATGCACGTTGGTCACATCAAGGCTTATTCAGGTCTTGAGGTTGTATCCCGTAAGAGAAGAATGGAAGGCTACAACGTTCTCTTCCCCATCGGCTTTGATGCTTACGGACTTCCCACGGAAAACTATGCTATAAAGACAGGTATTCATCCCAGAAAGGTTACTGATATGAATATCGAAAAGTTCTCTTCACAGTTAAAGAGAGTCGGCTTCTCCTTCGACTGGAACAGAGTTGTTGACACAACCGAAGAGGGCTACTATAAGTGGACACAGTGGATTTTCCTTAAGATGTTCGAAAACGGTCTTGCTTTCAGAGATAAGACCCTTGTTAACTACTGCCCCTCCTGTAAGGTTGTTCTTTCAAACGAGGACTCTCAGGGCGGTAAGTGCGACATCTGCCACAGCGACATCGTTCAGAAGTCAAAGGACGTATGGTATTTAAGAATCACAAAGTATGCTGACAAGCTTCTTCAGGGACTTGATACCGTTGACTACCTTCCCAATGTCCGTCTTCAGCAGGAAAACTGGATCGGTAAATCAACGGGTGCTTTCGTTAACTTCTCCGTTAAAGACACAGACGAGACACTCCGCATTTACACAACACGTCCCGATACACTTTTCGGCGTTACCTTTATGGTAATGGCTCCCGAGCATCCTATGCTTGACAAATATAAGGAAAAGATTGCTAACTTCGCAGAGGTTGAAGCCTACAGAACCGAATGTGCTAAGAAGACAGAATTTGAAAGAACTCAGCTTGTTAAGGAAAAGACAGGCGTAAAGCTTTCAGGCTTCTCTGCTATCAACCCTGTAAACGGCAAGGAAATTCCCATTTTCATTTCCGACTACGTTATGATGGGCTACGGCACGGGCGCTATTATGGCTGTTCCCGCACACGACCAGAGAGACTGGGAATTCGCAAAGAAATTCGGCATTGACATCATCGAGGTTATCAAGGGCGGCGACATCACAGTTGAGGCTTATGCCGGTGACGGTGAAATGGTGAACTCCGAATTCCTCAACGGTCTTACCGATAAGAAATCATCAATCGCAAAAATGCTTACCGTTCTTGAAGAAAAGGGCATCGGTGAAGCAGGCGTTCAGTACAAGATGAAGGACTGGGCATTCAACCGTCAGAGATACTGGGGCGAGCCCATTCCGATTGTTCACTGTGAAAAGTGCGGTATGGTGGCTGTTCCCTATGAAGAGCTCCCCTTACGTCTTCCCACAGTTGAAAACTTCGAGCCCGGCACAGACGGCGAAAGCCCCCTTGCAAAAATCGAGGAATACGTTAACTGCACCTGCCCCAAGTGCGGCGGCAAGGCTAAGCGTGAGACCGATACAATGCCTCAGTGGGCAGGCTCCTCATGGTATTTCTTAAGATACATCGACCCCAACAACGACAAGTGCTTTGCTGATAAAGATAAGCTCGCATATTGGGGACAGGTTGACTGGTACAACGGCGGTATGGAGCACGTTACCCGTCATATGATTTACTCACGCTTCTGGCACAAGTTCCTTTATGACCTCGGTGAAGTTCCCTTCGACGAGCCCTACGCAAAGAGAACCGCTCAGGGACTTATCTTAGGACCCCACGGCGATAAGATGTCAAAGTCAAAGGGCAACGTTGTTGACCCCAACCACGTAGTTGATATCTACGGTGCAGACGTTCTCAGAAGCTACGTTCTCTTTATGGGCGACTATGAAAAGGCTGCTCCCTGGTCACAGAATTCACTCAAGGGCTGTAAGAGATTCGTTGACCGTGTATGGAATCTTCAGGAAATTGTTGTTGAAGGTGACTCCTACTCAAAGAAGCTTGAATCCTCCTTCCACAAAACAATCAAGAAGGTTTCCGAGGATATTGAGAACCTTAAGTACAACACGGCAATTGCAGCACTTATGACTCTTATAAATGAGATTTACGATGCAGGCTCCATCACAAAGGCAGAGCTTAAGACATTCATTACACTTCTTAATCCCTTTGCTCCTCACGTAACAGAGGAAATCAACGAGGCTCAGGGCTTCGGCGGAATGCTTGCAAACGGCGAATGGCCCTCCTTCGACGAAGCAAAGTGCGTTGACGACGAAATTGAAATTGCAGTTCAGGTTAACGGCAAAATCAAGGCAAGAATTATGGTTGCCGCTGAAATCGATCAGGACGGTGCCGTTGCAGCCGCAAAGGAAAATGATGACGTAAAAGCCGCAATTGACGGCAAGGCTGTTATTAAAGAGCTCTATGTCAAGGGTCGTCTTGTAAACATTGTAGTTAAATAAATCTTATACCGTATGGCTGAGCTTTCAGTCATACGGCTTTTTTGAGAATTTCAGAATCAGAATCAATTTCAGGGACCGCTGAAAAAGAAAAAAATACACCTTAAAGTCCGAGCTTTCCGGGCATTAAGGTGTTATTTTTATTCGTTTTTATCCGTAGCTATATGCGGAGCATTTTTCGTTATATCTTCGGAACTGCTACCGTAAGCTATTCGTAAAAGCTATCAGATGCATGCATATACTGCACTATTTTTTCAGTAAGCTCATCGGAATCGATAAAAGCTTCGGGAAATTCATCAATACGGATGTATTTTTCATTTCTCGGGTCATCAATGCATCTTTCTCTCAAGATAAATTCTATGCTGTTAAATGTTATATCGGCTGTGCTGAGCAGAAGCTTGGTTTTTTTAAGTATTTCTGCCGCATTTTCCACGGTTGCCTCATCATACACCTCAAGAATAACGCATCCTGCTTTACTTCCGACATACTTCATATCATATATTTTATCCATTATAAGCTCATCAGAAAAAATCACTCCCGTTTTGTCCGAGGTTACAGAATCATCATCGGAAAAATTCACTTTAGAATAAGCAAAACCGGTTTCATAAGCAAAAACGGGAGATGCAAGCACGGAAGAAACCAATTCACAGTATTCGCTGTTTATGCGTTCCTTTGTATTTTCCATTTTCAGAACGTCTGTTTCATAGCTGTTATACTGTATTTGTCCGAAAAAATCTGTTTTTATGATAAAATGGCTGTCCTTGCTCGACGGAGAAATAATATTTACAGAATATTTTGTACTGTCAAAGAAATATGAGATTCCGTCTATCTCAAAATCAGAATCCGGATGATTTTCCTCAATATACTGATTCACAGAATACCCTGCAAGAAAATACGATAGCGGATTCCCGAAAAAAGCATTAACAAAAAACAAAACAGCTCCTATGAGTACAAATGCCGTAATAGCTGCCGTAATCTTCAAAATTTTTTTCCTTTTATTCATCTTCATCATCCTTTCCGAATGCAAAGCTCAGCAAGCCTGCGATTAATATGCCCGCCACTGCGAAAGCACTTAAAATCAGAGAAAGAAAAGCAATCATATCAAAGCTGAAAGCAGCCACGTCAGCAGTCAACATATTAATCAAAAGAAAAACAGAAAAAATCAGCGGCGGAACATAAACGAGAGATTTCCAACGGAAAACAAAAAAGGACAACACTCCGATGACAGGCATTAAAATAGCATTAAAGAGAATATAAACTCCGCCGTCTTTTATGCTGCAGACCACACCAAAACTGATTCCGCTGAGCATTGCAAGAATCAAATAAATTCTCAGTTTTCTTCTGAATTTTACAAAAGCTCTGTTAAAACTCAACTCCGATATTTTTGCACCCTCAAAAAGTCCTGCACATTCCTTGCAGCCTTTAATATGTTGCTCTACCGCCTCCTGACTGTCTTTACTTGCAACACCGTCTTCAACAAGAGGAAGCAGGTCCTTGCAGATATCACAGGTCACCTCATTCATAAGTGTACCCCTCCTTTTTCATTTGTTCTTTTATCCGGTTCTTACATCTGTGGAAAATAACTCTGGCAGAGTTTTCAGAAATACCGTACTTTTGCGCAATCTCATAAAAGGAATATCCGTCCGCACGCATCCGGACAATATTTACCGTCCTTTCGTCCTCCTTTTCTAAAAGCATGTTTATTCTGGCATAAGCTTCTTTTCGTATAACACTTTCTTCAACTCCTGTGCCGTTTCCTTCATCCGAAAAGCAATCCAATGCATCATAACAGATATCATCCTTTTTCTTTCTTATGTAGGATATATACTTATTTCTGGCAATCGAAAAAAGCCAGGTTTTTACATCCGAATCACCTCTGAATCTTCCGATGGATATCACAGCAGAAAGAAAAACCTCGGCAGTAAGCTCCTCTGAAAGGTCGGCATTATGGGATAAGCTCATAAGATATCCGTAAACATCTTTAGAGTATTCCTTGAAAATCTGATTAAGTAATCTTTTCATAATTTGCCTCCTTTCACTTAATTAGTCGATATAACAAAGTTTTTGTTACAAGGAATTTAAAAAATCATCAGAAAAACAAAAAAGTACCGTAAAAACAAAGCATTTACGGTACCTTTATTTTATGCCTGTTTCGTCATTTTTAAAATGGCCGAATTTTATTGCACCCGTACCGAATTTTTTTCTGATATCGTCAAGGGTGCTTTCGATTTTCTCCTGCTTTTCGCTGTTGTTTTCGGCTTCTTGGAGAAAATTCATCTGCGAAAAATCTTCGTCCTCATTTGTGAGCCCCGAAGCGGTAACGGACAACAGTCTTACGGGTTGCATGGGGCTCCAGTTACCCTTTATAAGTGTCATTGCAATGTCCGTAATTTCTCTTTGCAGGGCCGTGGCTTTTTTAAGTGTTATCTGTCTTTGCATCGTGCGGAATTCGGGGTCCTTTATTGCCACCTGTACCACGGTGCATTTTTTATTGTCCTTACGAAGACGGCAGGCTACGGAATCCGACAGAAAGGATATTCCCGATTTAATTTCGTCATAACCCGTAAGGTCCCGTCGGAAGGTCATAGCATTGCCTATAGATTTAATCTCCTGCTTGTCGTAAAAGGATGCTACGGGGAAATTTTCGTTTCCGTTGGCATTATCCCACAATGAAAGCCCCTGCTTTCCGAAAATTTCACAGAGCTTCATTTTATCGAAGCAGGCAAGGTCACCTATTGTGTAAATACCCAGAGTGCGAAGCTTTTCCGTGGTTTTCTTACCTGCAAGAAAAAGCTCCGATATGTCAGCGGTATGGAAAATATCCTTCATATTTTCACGGGTTATAACCGTTGTGGCATCGGGCTTTTTATAGTCACTTCCAAATTTTGCAATAGTCTTACAGAAGCTGACACCCACTGAAATTGTGATACCGATTTCCTCTTTTATGCGCTCTCTTATACTGTCTGCAAGAGCTTTTGCATCACCGCCGAAAAGATGAATTGTATTAGTCACATCAAGGTAGGATTCATCGATACTTGCCTTCTCAACAAGGTCAGTATACTGAACATATATTTTATTGATTTTTTCACAGATTTCTTCATAAAAACCGTGATGCGAACGAACACAAACCAATTTCGGACACTTACGAAGAGCATATACTACAGGCTCGGCTGTATTTATTCCGTAAGCCTTTGCTTTCAGATTTTTTGCAAGAATTATTCCGTGACGGCTTTCGGGGTCACCCGTTACCGCCATAGGCACGTCTTTAAGGGTAGGGTCCAGCAGCTCTTCGCAGGATGCGAAAAACGAATTACAGTCACAGTGAAAAATTATTCTGTCCGTAAAACCCCCTCCCTTCTTTCCTACGATTTTATCATAAAACAGATAAACTTACAAGAAAAATCAGTCCGCACCTTTCCGACAAATTGCAAAAAAGTGTATATTAAAGCACTCTTATACAAAATTTAACAGCTGTCTTAAAAATTTTTTAACAGTTTTGTATTGAAATAGTTTTATACGGGTGCTATTATATACTTTGTATTATTATACATTAATAAATACCGAAGAAATAATTATCGGAGGAATGAAAATATGCTTAAAATCAACACTTCCTTGTGTAAGGGTTGTTCTTATTGCATCAAGTTCTGTCCCAAGAAAATACTTGAGCTTGGCACAGAGCGCAATAACCACGGTCATTTTTTCCCTCTTATTACAGATGAGGCTTCCTGCATAGCCTGCGCTATGTGTGCTACAATCTGTCCCGAGGGTGCAATTGAAATAACAAAGGAGGAAACGAACAATGGCTAAAGTTCTTATGAAGGGCTGTGAAGCTATTGCAGAGGCTGCCGTAAGAGCAGGCTGCCGTTTCTTCGCAGGCTACCCCATTACTCCCCAGAATGAAATCCCCGAGTACCTTTCATGGAGACTCCCCGAGGTCGGCGGCGTTTTCGTGCAGGGCGAAAGCGAGGTTGCTTCCGTAAATATGGTTTACGGTGCAGCAGCATCAGGCTGTCGCTCAATGACAAGCTCCTCAGGCCCCGGCATCAGCCTTAAGTCAGAGGGTATCTCTTATCTTGCAGGTACAGGTATTCCCGCAATTATTGTAAACATCAGCCGAGGCGGTCCCGGACTCGGTTCAATTCAGCCTGCTCAGCAGGACTATCTTCAGGCAACAAAGGCTCTCGGTCACGGTGGCTTCAGAGCTATGGTTTTTGCTCCTGCAACCTTACAGGAGGCTGTTGACCTTACATACAATGCATGGGATTATGCAGAAAGAGACCGTAACCCCGTTATGATTCTTATGGACGGCTGTCTCGGTGCAATTATGGAGCTTGTTGAGTTCCCCGAAATGAAGGAAGCCGACAGACAGGGTACCAAAGCATGGGACCTTAACAGAAACGAGGGCGACGACAGAAAGGCCCGTCTTCTTACTCCCTACTTCCCCGAAGCAATTCTTGAGTTAAAGAATACTTCTCAGAAGAAGATGATTGAGCGTTGGGCTCAGAATGACGTTAAGGTTGAAGAATTTATGGTTGAGGATGCAGAATATATCATCGTAGCTTACGGTATTTCTGCACGTGTTTCCAAGGAAGCAATCCTGAGACTCCGTGAGGAGGGCTACAAGGTAGGTATGATAAGACCTATCACTCTTTATCCCTTCCCCAAGGAAAGCTTCAATAAGCTTAACTACGATCAGGTCAAGGGCTTTATTGACGTAGAGCTTGCAATCCCTGCTCAGATGCACGACGATATTGCTCTTGAAGTAAAGGACCGTGCTCCCATATATGAATACTGCCGTTCAGGCGGTCTTCTCTTTGATGATGACGGTGTTTATGCCGCTGTCAGAAAAATTCTTGACGGAGGTGCAAAATAATGGCTGAATACAAAAGACCCGAATCATTAAAGAAAACTCCCAGCGGATTCTGTCCCGGCTGTATGCACTCTCTTGCAACAAAGCTTATTGCAGAGGTAGTAGG
>JAZRST010000085.1:0-24829 GCA_045651625.1 Acutalibacteraceae bacterium
ACTCAAGATTATGGAAATTGAACAGCGCACCCGTGAAGAGGCAGACAATCTTGCCAAGGAAATCATCACGACCGCAATTCAGCGCTGTGCTGCCGCCCATGCGGCAGAGGCTACCGTCTCCGTAGTTGACCTTCCCAACGACGAAATGAAGGGAAGAATCATCGGACGTGAGGGCAGAAACATCAGAACACTCGAAAGCATTACGGGTGTTGACCTTATTATTGACGATACTCCCGAGGCAATCACGGTTTCAAGCTTTGATCCCGTACGCCGCGAGGTAGCAAGACTTACTATCGAAAAGCTCATTACTGATGGCAGAATACATCCCTCAAGAATTGAGGAAATGTACGAAAAGTCCAAAAAAGAGGTTGAAGCAACCATTAAGGCAACCGGTGAAAGAGCTGCTATTGAAGCAGGTGTCAACGGCATCAACGGTGAACTTATCAAGCTTCTCGGCCGTCTCAGATACCGCACGAGCTACGGTCAGAAGGTTCTTAACCACTCTCTTGAGGTTTCATATCTTGCAGGTCTTATGGCATCGGAGCTGGGTGTTGACGTAAAGGCTGCTAAGAGAGCAGGTCTTCTCCACGATATCGGTAAGGCACTTGACCACGAAATTGAGGGTACTCACATTTCTCTCGGTGTTGAATACGCAAGAAAGTACAAGGAGAAGGAAGAAATCATCCACGCAATCGAGGCTCACCACGGTGACGTTGAGGCAAAGACCCTTGTTGCTGTTCTTGTTCAGGCTGCAGACGCTGTTTCCGCAGCACGTCCCGGCGCCAGAAGAGAAAACATTCAGAACTACATCAAGCGTCTTGAGCAGCTTGAGGAAATCTCCACCTCCTTCCAGGGTGTTGACAAGTCCTTTGCTATTCAGGCAGGCCGTGAAATCCGCGTAATGGTCAAGCCCGAAATGGTAAGCGACGATCAGATGGTGGTTCTTGCAAGAGATATTTCCAAGAAGATTGAAGAAGAGCTTGAATATCCCGGTCAGATAAAGGTTCATATCATCAGAGAAAACCGTGTGTTTGACTACGCGAAATAAACAAACCTTTACTCCTACTCCCGGAAGATAACCCTCTTTCGGGAGATTTTTTTCTTGAAGCAAGAGATGTACGCTTCATTTTTTTGCAGATGCATTGTCCCTCGGTGACGGTATCTGCAAAAAAACAATAACTGCAAATGCATAGAAAGAAATTATACTTATGAGAATTTTATTCGTAGGGGACGTTGTGGCTCCCCAGGGCTGTGAGCACTTAAGAAGGGTGCTTCCCCGATTCAGAAAAGAGCATAATATTGATTTTACAATCGTTAACGGTGAAAACTCGGCGCAGGGCAACGGAATTCTTCCCGGCTCCTGCGATTATATACTTGACTCCGGTGCAGACCTTGTCACCACGGGCAATCACGCTCTCAAGCGTGTTGAAATCGAAAAATATTTCGACAACGAAAACATTCCTCTTATAAGACCTGCAAATTTCCACCGCACGGCACCCGGCAGAGGCTACTGTATCCTTGAAAAGCAGGGAAAGCGTCTCGGTGTTATAAACCTTATGGGCAGGGTGTATATGGACGGCGTGGAAAATCCCTTTGACGAGGCAGAGCGGATTATTGCGGAAATGAAGTCGCAGGGTGTAAAAAACATCCTTGTGGATTTTCACTGCGAGGCAACCTCCGAAAAGCAGGTTATGGGATATTTCCTTGACGGCAGGGTAAGCGCGGTGCTTGGCACCCACACCCACGTGCAGACTGCCGATGAGCGTATTCTCGGAGGAGGTACCGCCTATATCACGGATACGGGAATGACGGGAGTTATTGATTCCGTCCTGGGTGTGGAAATCTCCTGCGCCTCAAGAAAGGTGATTACGGGGCTTCCCGTCCATTTCAGAAATCCCGAGGGTCCCTGCAAAATGGACTGTGTGGTCATTGAGACCGACAACTCAACAGGAAGGGCTGTTTCAATTGAAAGCTTCAGCATCAGGTAAAAAAATAATAGCACTGCTTCTTGCCTTGGTAACGGTATTCTCCCTTTACGGCTGTACCGACACGGGAGAGGAGCAGACCACCGCACCCGAGGAGGACGAGCTTCCCCTTATCCCCGGGGGCAGTCTCAGCGTGCCCTATATTGAGAGTGATTCCCTCAATCCCTATTTTGCAAAAACTCTTCATAACTGCTCTCTTACCTCTCTTTTATACCGCAGTCTTTATACCCTTGACACTGCATTTATGCCCGTTCCCGATATTGCGGTAACGGAAAGCCTTTCGGGCAAGCTTCTCAAGGTTTTTATAAATCCCGACCTTGTATTTTCCGACGGCTCTGCAGTGACTGCCGAGGACGTAAGATATTCCTTTGACTGTGCAAGGGCATCGGAAAGATACGGCACCTCACTTTCGGGAATCACCTCCTGCTATACCTCGGACGAAAAGACCGTGGTATTCGAGCTTTCCCGTGTCAATGAAAACGTGCTGTCTCTTCTTACCTTCCCCGTTGTTAAAAACGGCACCGCCGCCACAAGGGAAATGTACCCCGTGGGCAACGGCTTCTATCAGTTCAGCGAGGACGGAATCCGTCTTACACTTAAGGCAAATCTCCGTTATTCGGGCACGCTTCCCGAAATCGGTACCATAAGGCTTACTGACGTCAGCAGAAACACGAGTCCTGCCAACCTTGTAGCCACCAACGAGCTTGATTTCTATTACTCCGACCTTTCGGATTCCGACGTGTCGGGCGTGAACTGCTCCTCAACGGGTGTTTACCTCAATAACCTCGTGTTTATGGGTGTGAATCACTACAACGTGAATCTTGTGCTTGCAGCATTTCGTCAGGCACTCTCCTTCGCAATTGACCGTCAGACAATAGCAGAAAGCGCATTTATGGGCTATGCAAGAGGTGCAGTGGTGCCCTTCAATACCTCCTGGGGAAAATATTCCTCCTCACTTTCCGCTTCAAAGCTGTCACTGACGGCAGACGGCACGAAAACTCAGGAGCTTCTTTCCGCTCACGGCTTCGGTGAGGGCGGACATCCCCTTGATCTTACCCTTTTATGTAACGAGGGCAATGCCTTCATAAGGAATGCCGCCAACGAAATTGCCGCGGCATTAAAGCCCTATAACGTCAATATCACAATCCGTCTTATGAACTCCGAGGACCTTCAGAAGGCTGTGAAGGAAGGACTTTACGACCTTTACATTGCTGAAATCAAGCTTTCCGCTGATATGGACCTTACGGAATTTCTTTCCTACGGCGGAAATGCCGCCTACGGCATAGATTTCAGCCACCTTACCTGCCACGAGGAATACCAGCGCTTTCGTAACGGAGAAATCACTCTTGATGATTTCATTTCCGTTTTCAACAGAGATATGCCCTTTATTCCCTTGGTTTACAGAAACGGCAGATTCCTTTACACGAGGGACGTTGTTTCCGAGCTTTACTGTGCAGAAAACTTCTTCTATTCAGACATAAATAACCTTAAATTTACAGGGAGATAAGCTATGATTTTTCCGAAACCAAAATCAATCAGGGCTCAGGGATATTTTGCCCTCGGCGGTGAAATAAAAGTAAAGCTCAGCATCTGCGAGGGGCTTTGTCCCGACAGCGTAAGCACCGTTTTCGGCGAATGTGCAGAGGACGGAAATCTTGAGCTTTCCGTTTTTTGTGACAGCTCTCTCGGTGAGCTTTCCGATGAAGCCTACAGAATTATTCTGTCAGAAAAGGCTTCCGTTGCAAGCGTCAGCCTTTATGCGCCCACGGAAAGGGGACTTATAAGAGGTCTTTTCGCCCTTAAGAGAATGTCCCTTAAAAACGAATTCCCCATAGGTGAAATCACCGATTATCCCTCCTTTGCCGTAAGAGGCTATATTGAGGGCTTTTACGGCAAGCCCTGGAAGAGTGAGGAGCGTCCCGAAATGCTTCGTCTTATGGCGCTTTTCGGTGAAAATACCCACTACTACGCTCCCAAGGACGATCCCTATCACAGAAATAAATGGAGAGAGGCTTACCCCGAGAGGGAGGCCTCACAGCTGAAGGCCCTCGTTGACGAGGCAGGAAGCCTTTTCGTTGATTTTTATTACTGTATAGCCCCCGGACTCAGTATGAAATATTCGGATTCTGCCGAATTTGAAGCCCTCAAAAGCAAGACCCGACAGCTGTTTTCTCTCGGAATCAGCCGTTTCGGACTTCTTCTTGACGATATTCCCTCGGACTTATTCTACGAGGAGGATAAAATAAAATACGGCAATGCTGTCAACGCTCACGTGGAGCTCGTAGGGAAGTATTACGAGTTCCTGAAGACCCTTTCTCCCCACTGCAGACTTACCGTATGCCCCACCTCCTACCGCGGAAAGGGCACGGAGCCCGAGCTTGTGGGCTTTGCATCCGCTATTCCCGCAGAGGTTGACGTTTTCTTTACGGGCAGTGACATCTGCAGTAAGGAAATCACCCTGCCCGAAACAGAGGTTTTTATTAAAAATAATCTCCACAAGCCTCTTTACTGGGATAACTATCCCGTAAATGATGCCGAAATGTTTATGGAAATGCACTTAGGTCCCGTTATTGGCAGAGACCCCGACCTTTATAAGGGAAGCGCAGGATTTATCTCCAACTGTATGGAGTATTTTGACTGCAACAAATTCCCCCTTATCACAATTGCCTCCTATCTCTGGAGCAGTGAATCCTACGATCCTGAGGAAAGCTTCCTTGAGGCTGTGAATTTCCTTCTTCCCGAGGAGGAAAGGGAAGCCTTCATTCTTCTTGCCGACCACTGCAGAACAGCCTGCCTTCACGATGAAAACTCAAGAATTATGGGTGAATATCTCTCCCGTGCATCCGTTGAATTTCAGACGGGACACTATGATATGGCGGTAAATACCGTAAGGGAATACACCGAAAGAGCAAAAAAAGCCCGTGAGGTATTCCGTAAAAACAGCGAAAAGCCATTGTACAGAGAGCTTTCACGCTGGATTAAAAAATTTGGTCTTATGTGCGAAATTATGGAGCTGTCCGTTGCCCTCCTTGAGGGTGCGGACGTAAGGGAAGAGCTCAGTTCAAAAATGTCAGACTACAACGAATCCGCAACTGTGCTTACCTCCTTCTGCTTCAGAGAATACATAGAGGGAGTGCTTGGAAATGATTAAGGATAAGTATTTTTATAAGACCTTCTTCAGTCTTTATCTCGTCGTAGCGCTTCAGAATATCATTGTTTTCAGCGTAAATCTTGCCGACAGCATAATGCTGGGCACCTACAGTGAAATTGCAATGAGCGGTGTTTCCCTTGCAAATCAGATTCAGTTTCTTCTGCATATGTTTGTAAACGGAGCCGCCAACGGACTTGTTGTTATTGCCTCTCAGTACTGGGGCAAGAAGCACCTTGAGCCTGTAAAAAAGGTATTCTCTGCCGCCTTCGTTATGGGCGTTGCAATGTCAGCAGTGCTGATGCTTGCCGTCCTCATATCCCCCGAGGGAATTTTAGGCATCCTTTCCGACGAAAGGGAAATTGTGCTTATGGGTGCCGAATACATTAAAATTATGGCATTTTCCTACGTGATTTTTGCCGTAACTCAGATTCTTATTGCCCTTATGCGAAGCGTTGAAGCCGTAAAAATCGGCTTTTACACCTCGGTGCTTGCCCTTATTTTCAACGTAAGCCTCAACTACTGCCTCATTTTCGGAAAATTCGGCTTCCCCGAAATGGGTGTCAGGGGTGCCGCTGTTGCAACCCTTATCTCCCGTGTTGCCGAGCTTGCGGCATCCGTGATTTACGTCTTCGTTATAGACAAGCGCCTTGCTCTTAAGATTCAGGACATCTTCAGCCTCGAAAGGGTATATTTCAAGGACTACATAAAGGCAGGTCTGCCCCTTATGGGCTCGGGTGGCTCATGGGGTGTTGCAATGACCGTGCAGACCGCAATTATCGGACGTCTCGGTGCCGCCTGCATCGGTGCAAATGCCGTTACTGCCCCCGTTTTTCAGGTGGTTTCGGTGCTTTATGCATCCTCCTCCAACGCTTCAAGCGTGCTTATCGGTAAGACTGTCGGTGAAAACGACGTGCCGAGAGTAAAAAAATATGCAAAAAAATTGCAGCTTCTTTATATCGCAATAGGACTTGTTTCCTGCGCTCTTCTCCTTGTTTTAAGGGATTTCATAATCTCGGTTTACGACGTAACCCCCGAAACCGCGGCACTTGCAGCTACCTTTATCAACATTCTTGCGGTGACCGTTATCGGCTCCTCCTATGAGGCACCGAGCCTCTGCGGTATCGTATCGGGCGGCGGTGACACGAAATTCGTCTTCAAAAACGATATAATTTTTATGTGGTGTATGGTGCTTCCCCTTGCCTTCCTTTCCGCATTCGTATTTCAGTGGCCCGTACCCGTCACCTTCTTTATCCTCAAATCCGACCAGATAACCAAATGCCTTGTAGCGGTTGTAAAGGTAAATCGTTATAAATGGATTAAATCACTTACCCGATAATTCGGAAATTGAAGCAAATATGCCGTCCCCTGCAGGTAAAAGGTTAATTTTATATAGGTGTTATTATGGCAATTGAAAAAGTAATTGAATATTTCTCTTCTCTCGGCTGTGCCGACAAAGTAAAGCAGTTTGATGTGTCCTCCGCAACGGTGGAGCTTGCCGCTCAGGCTCTTGGCTGTGAGGGTGCAAGAATTGCGAAAACCCTTTCATTTCTCGTTGACGGCTCTGCCGTGCTTATCGTTACGGCAGGGGATATGAGAATTGATAACCCGAAATTCAAGGCATTTTTCCGCAGCAAGGCAAAAATGCTCTCTCCCGGGCAGGTGGATGCCCTTGTGGGACACTCCATCGGCGGTGTATGCCCCTTCTGCGTAAACGAGGGCTGCCGTGTTTACCTTGATGTTTCTCTGAAGCGCTTTGATATCGTTTATCCTGCCGCAGGCAATGCCCGGAGTGCAATTGAGCTTACACCCGACGAGCTTGAAAGATATTCGGGCGCCCTTGAATGGATAGATGTCTGCAAGGCATAAAATAACGAAAAGGAGATTTTTATATGACACCCTCTGACATACTTTTTGCTGTTCTTTTTGCGGGCTTTGCCGTGTCCTTCGGATGGGGAATACGCGGCTTTGTTATTGGCGGTGAAAAGGGCGCACTGCTTCCCGGTGCGCTTCTCGGTATTGCCGTTGCATTCTTTGCAATGGGTGAGGAAGGGAAAAATCTCTGGATGTATTTTGCCGCCGTCGGTGCACTCACAACCTTTTACGGCGGTACGGAAACCTATGCGCAGACTATGTCATACCTTCTTTCCCGTGATAAGGAGGGACCCTATTACAATCAGCTGAAAAAGGGTGTTACGGGCATATTCTTAAAGGGCGGACTGTGGTTTGCAATCCCCGGCATCGTGCTTTCTCTTCTGCCCTCAGCCCTTACGGGCGCCTATAAAATATGGGAAATTGCCCTGCTTTTCGCTTCCTTTCCCTTCGTCTCCTTAATCGGCACGAAAATCTTCAACGTACCCTTTGATAAGAAGGCGGGAATCCGTCCTAAGCTCTATTTCTCCCTTGACCGCCGTGAGGAATGGGGAAGTAACGTTATGATAATTCTCGTGCTCACGGCTTTCTCTCTTGTAAAGGGTGATTTCTATGCACTCGGTGCAGGGCTTGTGGGCTTCATTGCAGGCGGTCTCGGCTTCCTTATCGGACTTATTATGTTCGATATTGAAAGACGTCACGGAGAAAAAATCTTCGGAAAGCGCCTTCACGGAGCCTTCATTGACGGCTGGAAAATTATGGAGCACGCCTTCGGTGCCGTTGCAGGCGGCGGACTTATGCTCTGGTTTTCCCTTACCTCAGGCCATTTCACGGGCATTATGAAAAGCGTGAATATTCCCTCTCTTACCCTCGGCGGAGACGGTCTTATCTGTGCTGTTATCTGCCTTGCTCTTATGTGTCTTACCGCTATGCAGTACCCCCTTACCGCATATCTTGAAAAAAAGGGAAAGGCTATAGATATCAACGTTTTCGAGCAGATTGAAAGACCCTTATGGTCTGCTGTTCCCCTTATTTTTATCTTCCTCGGCTCTCCCTCTGCAGCAGCCTTCGGCACCTTCGGAACCCTCTCCTTTGCCCTTTGCGAAAAGTGTGCTGTTGAGTGGTTTGAGCGTTCCGGCTTCAAAAAAATTCTCCGCAGTATTTATGCCGTTATGTGGGTATTCCTCTTCGTGTGGTTCTTCCTTAATATAGACAGCATCAGCCTTACTGACACTATGCTTCTTTACTCTCTCGGCTATGCGGGAGCCTGCGGGCTTTACTCCTTCGGACCCGATAATATAAGGGCTCTCATTAAAAAAGAGAACGATATCCGCCGCATCTTCGGCTCGGGACTTACGGTTACCACTCATATTCTCCTGCAGGGTATAATTCTCATTTATTTATCGTTAATTATTAATTGACTAAAGCAAAAAAGTTTGCTATAATGCTCTTATCCGGGTTTTTTCCGGAATGTCAGTTCGTAACCATCCTGACAATAAACAAAACTAAGGACGTGTAAAAATGAATAAGAAAACCCTGTTTTACGTAAAAGCGGCATTAATCGGTGCCCTTTATACGGTATTGACCCTTTTAAGTGCCTTTTTCGGGCTTGCCTACGGCGGTGTGCAGTTCCGTTTTTCGGAGGCTCTCACCATTTTACCGCTGTTTTCTGCGGCGGCAGTGCCGGGTCTTACGGTTGGCTGTATCGTAGCAAATATCTTCAGCTCCGTAACCCCTCTTGACACAATTGTCGGCTCCCTTGCAACGCTTTTTGCGGCACTTCTCACAAGGAAAATGAGAGATTTCAAGGTGAAGAATTTCCCCCTGCTCTCCTTCCTTTTCCCCGTTATTTTCAATGCCGTTTTCGTTGGTTCGGAGATTGCCCTCGTATCGGGTGAAGAAGCATTTTTACCCGTATTTTTAACGAATATGCTCACAGTAGGCCTTGGTGAAGCGGCTGTTGTTTTCACCCTCGGTACACTGATTTATAAATTTTTCAGCAAAAACGACCGTATGAGAGGAATTATATCCTGACAGACGGCTTTTTTGGGGCGGCACACCGCCTTATATTACACGGCACACCGTGAAAGAAGGTAAATTATGAAAAAAATTCTTGTGGCTGACGACGAGGAGCTTATAAGACGCCTTGTAAGCGATTTCCTTGTCCAGGAGGGCTATGAGCCCTTGCTTGCAGTTGACGGAGACGAGGCTCTTGCTGTTTTCGAGGAGCATCCCGACACTGCTCTTATGATTCTTGACATTATGATGCCCGGCACAGACGGCTGGGAGGTCTGCAGAAAGGTCAGGGAGACCTCGCAGCTTCCCATAATTATGCTTTCTGCCCGAAGCACCGAGTTTGATCAGCTCACCGCCTTTGATGCAGGTGCCGACGACTACGTTACCAAGCCCTGCAGTCCCTCCGTGCTTATGAAGCGCGTTGCCGCTCTTTTAAGAAGGGGAGCAGGCTCCGCAGAGGATACGGACGTTATGGCTATTGACGAGCTGAAGCTTGACACCTCCGCACACGAGGTATGGCTTGACGGACAGAGCATCAATCTTACTCTCAAGGAATACAGCATTCTGCAGAAATTTCTTGCAGCTCCCGGCAGAGTTTTTTCACGCGAGCAGCTTCTTGACGATATATGGGGCTTTGATTTTGACGGTGACGTACGTACCGTTGACTCACACGTTGCCCGTCTTCGCATAAAGCTCGGTGATTGGGGCGCTCAGCACATAAAGACCATTTACGGCGCAGGCTATAAGCTTGAGGTGACTAAGGATGCGTAAAAAGAATAACGCCTCGGAAAAAGTTAAAACAATCAGAAGACAAAAAACAATCACGGCGAGGCTCCTCAGCAGCATCGCTCTGATTTTTTTTATTGCGGTAAGTGTAATTACGCTTGCCTATAACGCCCTGCCCGAATGGGTGTATTACCTGAATCCTGCGGTGCGCCTTTACTTTGCGGCAGATGAAATCGCAAATGCCTACAACACGGATGCTTTTACGGACGTGCTCAGGGATATTGAAAAGGGCTACGACTCCAACATTGAAATTTACACTGCTGATGACCGCTTTATTTATTCGACCCTTGACCCCGACAGAGGAACTCTGCCGAAGACGCTGTCTCAGGCGGATACGGTTGACTCAAAATACGCCCTTACCTATAAAACCTCCCAGGGTGAGGTTGCAACGGGAAACCGAGGCTTCCTTATCAAGACCTACGACGGCGGTAATATCGACGTTGACTTCCTCGTGTGCTATTTCCACCTGCCCGAGGGAGAGCGAATTGAGGTATGTATGCAGGTAAGTCAGGTTGTTTCCACCACGAAAATTGACTTTGTTCTTGCCTTCTTCTTCCTTATGTCGGCTCTTTTTATAGGCTTTTTTATACTCATTCTGTATTTAAGACGTTTTTCAAAGCCCATTGACAATATGTGCGACATTACGGGACGAATGGCGAAGCTTGATTTCTCCAAAAAATGTCCCCCCACAAAGCTTGTTGAAATGACACAGCTGTCGGAAAGCATAAACACCCTTTCCGATACCCTTGATACGGCACTTACTGACCTGAATGAGAAAAATGCCAAGCTTCTCAAGGATATTGAAAACGAAAGAACCATTGACAATCTCCGTCAGACCTTCATTTCGGGCATTTCCCACGAGCTGAAGACCCCCATTGCCATTATTCAGGGCTATGCCGAGGGTGCAAAAATGTTCTACGATGCAGGTGACGGAGCCAAGGCCGCCGAATACTGCGATATAATTTCAGAAGAAACCGTGCGGATGAACAGAATGATTATGCACCTTCTTGAAATCACCAAGTATTCGTCGGGTGCCTATGAGCCCGTCCGTGAGGATTTCAGCATCCGTGATATGATAGGGGACTGGTTCGAGCGAAACACCGCTCTTTTTGAGGAAAAGGGCATAACTGCCGTCAACGATATAGATCCCGATTACGTGGGCAACGGTGACAGCATTATTCTCTATTCCGTAGTCAATAATTTCCTTTCTAATGCGGTTTCCCATGTTGACGGTGAAAGAAAAATCGTCTGCCGTGCCGAAAACCTCGGGGAAAGCTACCGTGTTTACGTCTATAACACGGGAAATCCCATTGAGGAAAAGCACATAGACAAGATATGGGATTCCTTCTACCGTGCGGACAAGGCACTTTCCCGTTCTCAGGGACGCTTCGGCCTGGGTCTTGCAATTGTAGCCTCAATTCAGAAGCTTCACAATCAGCAGTACGGTGTTGAAAATGCGGAAAACGGAGTTCAATTCTGGTTCGATATCAAAAAAGCATAAATCCCCGACAGAAATAATCATAACAAGCCGACCTCACCCGAGGTCGGTTTTTTTGGACAAAAAATCGGGAGAAAATTTGGTAAATCTGCGACCGCCTTTTTATTATATATATTATTGAAATATTTTAGAAATAATGGTAAAATGACTACAACTATAGGTATATAGAAATTTTCATTGGTTAAGGAGATGTGAGAAAATGAATAAGTTAAAGAAATCACTCAGCGTGCTTCTTACTTTAGTAATGCTCTTCACAACATTATGCTTCTTTGTGCTCCCCGAAACGGGCATAAAGGCAAATGCAGCTGCAGGCACAGCAGTTTCTGTCGGCTCAAGCTCGTATAACAGGGTCGATGATGTTATCATCACCGTCCCCGAAACTATTTATATGACCCCCTCAGCGGACAAATCAACCACGGGTCAGTATTACGTTAACAACTCACTTGACTCAAGCGGTAAGGTTACTCTTGATGCATCAAATAATGCAGGTACCGGTAAGCTTGGCATTTGCGCTCCCGGTGCTGTAAGTGCAGTTTATCAGGTTGTTGATGCAGAGACAGGTGTCAAGGTCGGCGATACCAAGGTCTCCGGTGAGGGTACAGCTGTCACACTCACCAACGGTCACACAAATAAGACAGACCTTAAGCTTGAAAGCGTTGCTAATGGCCTTTCTGCAGGTCAGACTGCTACAATCAAGTGGGAAATCACCCTTAATTACGGCAGCTACACTGTAACCTACTATGCTTTCTCAACTCTTTATGCACCTTGGATATATCCTGTTGGCTCTGCTGTTCGTGTCAAGGGCTATTATTACAGCGGTGGTTTGGTCGACAATCGTTACCATATGTCTGAATCAATGGCTTGGGTTTCAGGTGTTCATGGATTTACTAATTCACCTGCGGCTAATGCTTATGCCAAAACGAGCAGTTATGCTATGGTTCCGCTTGTTTATGGTGTTGGTTCAGCTGATAATACAACAAAAGCCCTTACCGATTGGATTTCTACAAGCTCGGGTACTGGAACATTAGATACAGCTACAATCAGATATTCTTCAAATGACGGTGGAACGAGTGACTTTGGTATACTGAGCGTTAAGCAAAGTCCGGTAGCAAGCTTGTATATTGACACAAGCCGATACACAAACTTTACACAGATTCCGAATTTGACAGTTGGATTTAATTTTACAAACAGTGAAATTTCTGGTTCAAACAGAGCAAATAGCACTTACTGGTATGTATCTGACTACACATCTAAAACAACATCAAGTTATTTTGCTGATTACTATAAGAATGATTCCCGTAGTAATGTAAACAGTTCTGCGAATAACTATTACGGTGAAACCGGTGCAACACCTTTTTCCGGCGATGTTGGTACTGCACGTAATGTCCTGACAGGAACGGAATATAACGGCACTTGGAACAGAGAGGTTATTTCTTCATCAGACTCTAATCTTTACGTTTTGAAAACGGGTGCGCGCAGATATACTAAGACATTGACTACTGAGGGTGATGCATACAGTGTTAACTACGTTCAGATTAGCGGTGTGAATGTTAACAAGACAGCTCTTCGTAACCTTGTTCTTCAGGCAACAAGTATTAACAGAGCAAACTATGTAAATAACTTTGCTCATTTTGATATCGATATTGCATATGCTGCATATGTTCTCGGTAATCCTGCCGCAACAGCTTCTGATGTGACCAATGCAATTGACCGTCTTAATAAGTCAACAAACGGTTGTTCTGCAGGTCAGCATCCCGGTGATTCAACATGGGCTTGTCCCGGTCTTCAGATTACTGTTGAAGCATATCAGAATCATGAGGCTTTAGATAATACTATACTTGCCACAGAGACTTTTGTTATTGGTACAAATGTAAGTGTTGATTTCTCTCCTGCGACACCTGCAGCACGTGCTGGCTTTGAGTTCAAAGGTTGGAATGCCGACAGAAATGCGACTACAGGTAGTAGCAATCCCGTAAAGGTAAGCCTTTATGGTACACATAAAATTTACGCTATCTGGGCCATCAAGAGGTTCACGATGACCTTCAATACAAACGGCGGCTCTGAAATTGCTCCCGTAACTCAGGATTACAACACTCAGGTTGCAAGACCTGCTGACCCCACAAGGGAAGGTTATAAGTTTGCTGGCTGGGATATTACCTTCCCACACACACTCATTAACAATGCACAAGCAAATGCAAAATGGGAGGCTAATCAATATACCGTTACCTTTATGGACGGAGATACCCGTATTCAGAACATCACTCAGGATTTCGGAACTTCCATAACAGCTCCTGCCGACCCCACAAAGACAGGCTATGAATTTGCGGGCTGGTCACCTGCAGTGCCCTCAACAATGCCTGCAAGCAATGTTACAATCAATGCAACGTGGAAGGCAAAGAGCTACAGTATAACCTATGATCTTAATACAAATGACGGCATTGTTCTTGATGCCGTAATCGGTGAAAGCAATACCTCATACACAATTGAGGATACAATCACTCTTCCCGCAGCTTCAAGCACAAATTACAATTTTATGGGCTGGGAAGTAACCGTAAATGAAAACGGCAACTGGGTAACAAAGGTTTATAATGCCGGCGAAACAGTAAGCGATGTTTACGGCAACGTTACACTCAGAGCAAAGTGGAACATCAAGACCTATACCGTTAACTGGGTTAACTGGAACGGCATCGGTATTGAAACAGACGTTGTGAACTACGGCGAAAAGCCCTCCTTCGACGGCGTAACACCCGTGAAGCCTGCAGATGCTGAGTTTACATATACCTTCAGCGACTGGGATAAGAATACCAAAACTCCCGTAACTGAGGATATCACCTTCACAGCACAGTTTGGCAGCACAACCAACAGCTACACCGTTACCTGGAACGATTCCGACGGAACAAAGCTTACAGAAGAAACCTACCTTTACGGTGTAACTCCCGAATATCCCGGTTCAACTCCCGCAAAGGTTGACCCCACGGGCAGACTTACTTATATCTTCAAGGGCTGGTCTCCCGAAATCACTGCCGTAACCGGTAACACAACCTATACTGCAGTTTACGACAGCGTTGTAAACACCTATACCGTAACACTTACCTACAAGACTGCTGACGGCACAGAAAAGACCGTTACACTTGAAAAAGTTGATCACGGCACATCCTTCACATCTCTTATTCCTGCTGATTGTGCTGAATATATCAGCGGTCCCAGCAACCGTTTCGATCACAGCCACTATGTAAGAACCTGGACAAATGCAGTTGATGCAATCACAGGTCCTGCAAACTTTGTTGCAGATTACACGCTTGTTGACAACGTAACAATGTCATTTGCCGATGACAACAAGAATGCAGACTGTGAAAATGACGGTCTCAATTCAAGAGAATGTAGCTTCTGCGGATATGCCCATAAGGAAGTTCTTTCTGCAAAGGGTCACGCATGGGGTGAGCCTGTTGCTAACTCCGCAACCTGTCTTGATGATGGTGAGAAGACATATCTCTGCTCACGCTGCTCCGATACAAAGGAAGAGTTTTCCGCTGCACACGGACACAGCTTCAGAACAACAGTAGCTCCCGCAGTTCCCGTAACCTGTATCACAAACGGCTCCGAGTCCTACAAGACCTGTGTACACTGTGCTCTTTATTTCGCAGTAGACGAGGATGTTAACTCCAAAAACGGCAAGGCTGATACCTCATCCTTCGTTATTGCAGCCCAAGGACATAAGTTCACACTTACAGCAACGCGTCCCGCAACCTGTGAAACTGCAGGTCACGAGGCATATTACACCTGCTCCGTATGTAATCTTTATTTTGCAGAAAATGCAGATGAGATGACAGCTGTCGGCACAGCAGACCTCAGTACCTTCACAATCACAAAGCTCGGTCACGATTACGAGGCTGTTGTAACACCTCCCACCTGTACAGTTGACGGCTTCACAACCTACACCTGTTCAAGATGTGATGATAAATACACAGATAACAAGGTAACAGCTCCCGGTCATACACCCGGTGCTCCCGTTTATGAAAATATTACAGACGCAACCTGTACACAGTCAGGTAAGTACTTAGAGCACATTTACTGCTCAGTATGCGGTGAGAAAATCAGCACAACAGAGCACAACACAACCCGTCCTCACGACTATGTTGAAGTAATTATAGATACTCTTGAAGGTCAGTGCAAGGCTCCCAAGACCTGTTATTCATATGCTGAATACTACAAGGTTTGCTCAATGTGCAGAACTGAGATTTCAACAGAAACCTTCTTTGACGTTGACGGCGGCAAGCTTCCCCATACACCTGCCGACAAAGTAATCGAAGACGAGACAACAGCAACATGTACTACTCCCTCCACCTGGAACGAGGTTGTTTACTGTAGAGTTACCGCTTGCGGACATAAGATTTCATCAACACCCGTAACCGGTGAAAAGAATCCCGATAATCACGCCGACTACGGCACAACCACAACAATCAAGAACGAGGTTCTCGGTACCTGTCAGACAGAGCGTACCTGGACTGAGGTTATTACATGTAACGGCTGTAAAGAGGTTATCTCCGAAAACAACAGAGTCGGCTCCAAGAACGTTCTCAACCACGTAAACGAAGCAGAGGGCGAGCCCTATATCGACACTCCCGGTACCTGTATCGCAGAAACCGTATGGAGAGTAGACACAAGATGTACAGCTTGTAACGAAAGAACAAAGACAAGAGTATACAAGGGTGAAAAGAACCCCGAAAAGCATACCGGCAGAACAGACGTAAAGCTTGAAAATTCTGTTGCAGGTACTTGTATCGCTCCCGAAACATGGCAGGTTGTTACCAACTGTCTCGACTGTAAGGTTGAGCTCAGCAGAATTGACAAGACCGGTAATACAAACCCCAACAATCACGTTGCAGAATCCTATACTCAGGAGGAAAACGTTGTTGCAGGCACCTGCACAAGCGAAAAGACCTGGGATGTAGTAACATACTGCTCCGACTGTGAAAAAGCTATCGGCAGTGTTGCTCACACAGGCGATAAGGATCCCTCCAACCACTCAGGCGTAACTGAGCTCAGAAACAACAAGGAAGCCACCTGCGGTGCAGAGGGCTACACCGGTGACCTTTACTGGAGCTGCTGTGACGTGCTTGAGACAGAGGGTACAGAAATTCCCATGCTTTCCGAGCATACACCCGGTGAAGCAGTAAAAGAAAACGAAATTCCCGCAACAGAAACCTCTGACGGTGAGTATGACAGCGTTGTTTACTGCTCAGTCTGCGGCACCGAGCTTTCAAGAGAGCACGTTGTTCACAGAATTGAAAGAACAATCAGATTCGTACTCAAGGATAAGGTTGTTGAGGTCAAGGCATTCAGCGGTGACACTGTTGAAGCACCCGCAACTCCCGAGGTACAGACAGAGGACGGCTTCTGGCACTACTTTATAAGCTGGGATAAGAAGATCAAGCCCGTAACAGGTGACGCTACTTATACCGCAATCTACACCGAGCCCTGTGATTACTCAGAGCTTGAAAGCCTTGAGGCACAGCTTAAGGAAATTCTTGCCGACGGCTCCGTTGACGATGAAACAATGGCTGCAAATAAGGCAGAAATTGATGCTACTCTCGAGGAAATCAGAAGAATTTACCTTGACAGAAACTACCGTGACAAGGCAGAGCAGAACGAAATCACAGAGGTTGTTGACAAGATTGAATCTCTTATTCAGGTAATCTGTCCCGACCTCGGCTCAACTCTCGTTATTGAAGGCTCAATTGTTCAGTATACCGGCAGAACTCTCGCTCTCAGAGCAGTTAAGATGCCCTCCGGTACAGAGGTTACCGATGCAGTATGGACCTCCTCCGACGAAAGCATTGCATTCTTTGCAAACGGCAAGCTTTATGCTGTCGGCACCGGTACTGTTACATTCACAGCACAGAGAGGTAGCCTCACAGCTACAAAGTCAGTTACAATCGTTGAAGGCGGCGATTCAAGAGGTATCAACTTCACCTCCGTTGACAACACAAGCTTCATCCTTGAGGATGCATATCAGGCAAAGGACGGCGCAATTGTATACTGGTCAGACGGTCAGCCCATCCGCTTCAGAGTTCACGTAAGCTCCAGCTTCCTTTATGAGAAGTATTACGTTTACATCAACGGTGAAGCTGCTGAAACAGATATGGACGGCTATTACACAATTCCCGCAAACTCAGGTGACGTAAAGGTTACAATCGCAGGCGAAATGATTGACACAGGCGCAGGCGAGGGTCCCACCGTTACAAAGTGGTCATTCTGGGATTGGCTCCTCAGCTTCTTCAAGAAGATAGGCGACTTCTTCAGAGGACTTTTCAGCTAAATAAAATCAATTTTCTGTCTGCAGGGCACTCCGCTCTGCAGGCAGTTTTTTTTGGTCTCTTTGCATAAATTATGATTTAATATTTTGTCAGTATATATTATTTATAATTATTATTTAATTGTTGAAAATATTAACTTTATATGATACAATGACTATAAGTATTATTGTCTTTAATTCCAATGAAATGTTAGGAGACGAACACTATGCGTACATTCAAAAAAGCTTTAAGCATTTTACTTTGCTTCGTAATGCTTTTTACAACATTCTGCTTCTTCCCCCTTACGGGTCTTGACGTGAAGGCAGATGCTGAAATCGTTACGGGCGAAGGCAGCAGAACTGCTTTTTACGTTCCTGAGGTTATTTATCTTTATCCCAACGTAACCTCATGGAAGGAAGCATCTGCAACACCCTTCCAGTATTACGTCGGAAACGCTGTTGATACTGCAGATATCTATGCTGTACCCACAGCTGTTGCCGAAACCTCCTCCGCGGGTGTAATCTATTTTGCAGCCGAAGAGGGTATGAACGACGTAAATCTCTCTTACTCCTTCCAGAATATGTCTGGAGAGAAAACAAACGGCGGTAACGTTGCTTTTACAAAGACCGAAAAGGACGGTTATTATGAATTTGCAATCACCGGAGGTACGTCACCCTCTCTTGCTGCTGATGTCAACGGCTGCTTCATTGTCTGGACATTGCAGTACACCACGGACAAGGGTGAGCATAAGGCTGTTTTTGCTGTTTCTTATGTTTATAAGCCCTACGTTGTTTCCTACGGTGCAGTTGCAAGAGTTGAAAATACTCAGGGTGTCGTAAACGTAACCAATGAGAATATTACCTGGGTAACAGGTGTTCACTCCATTGATGTAAATGCTTCAACAAAAGCTGCTCTTTATCCCTACTACACAACTGTTGAGACCGGTGCGGAATCAGGCAAGTTTGCATTTTCTCCCTTCCTCAGTAAGGATATTAAGGCTTACGTAGGCACAAAAGATATCCAGGGCAAGGCTTACGTTGCAAACGGCGGCTACAATGCTGTTTTCTCATCTGATGCGGCAGACGTTGCTTATTTCTATGCAGGACAGAGCGGTGCTTCCATGTCAGCACACTACACTGCAGAGAAATGGTTTACATATTCAAAGACCTCAGAAGGTGCTGTAAAGACTGATATCTACACAGACGGTACCTTTGATTTTGCAGGCTCTTCATCCGTCAAGGTTGGATATGCAACAGCTCAGGTAACACCTACAAGACTCGGCAGTATTACAATTGATACCAGCCGTTACACAAATCTCAACCAGATTCCCAATCTTGCAGTGGGCTTTATGATCACAAGCACTTACATCAGTGACGGCGGTGGCGTTTCAACGGGCGGTGCGGCAAAGGGCAAATGGGTAATCGGTGATTCAACAGGTTCGGAAAGCGGTGCTACGGGAATGTATACCGATCAGCCCTCTCAGTTAGTGGCTCTTAAAGGTATCAATACCGTTTATGCTCAGGCTCAGAGCATCAGCTTCCCCACAGAAAACGGAATAAAGTACGCAGGTGCATTACATAACGAAATAAACAAGGAAGAGACCTTTAAAAAGTATACTGTAAAGTCCGTTGTACAGGTGGATGATATAGGCGAATCTGAGCACACTGTTACTGCTTCTGCTGTAAGCCTTAATGCTACACAGATTGACAAGGGTGCTCTTCGTGAGGCTGTTTATGAGGCTTCCGCACTTCTCGGTGCTCTCGGTATGAAGAGAAATCAGTCCTCTCTTTACTATGCCGCAAAAGAAAACAGCGTATGGCACGCATTTTCATCAGCTTATATGAATGCATACAAGGTGCTCACACAGCTCGATGCTACTGCAGAAGCAGTTGCAGCAGCAGAAGCCGCTCTCGAGGCTTCGCTCTCTGAGCTTCTCCGCGGTAAGGACCTCAAGGTTCTCTTCGACGTAAACTACGACGGCATCAACCCCAACCTTCTTGCAGTTGCCGATTCTGTTTCTGTAGATAACTTCTCTCTTATTTATAATGAGGCAGATGATTCCTATATTCACAACGGTAGCATTTCTCAGGATGCACGTCATTTCACCTCCGATGTCGCACTTAATGAGGGTAATTACACGTTAAATGTTATTCGCGTAAGCGGTTCACTTAAGGTAAATACAAATCTCGGCACTGCAACTGCTGTTGAATTCTTCGACGGAAACAATCAGCTTTCCCCTCGTCTGTATGACGATATTTCAGCAAACGGTCAGATAGTAACCTTCCCCGTTTCAGAGAATGCTGCTGATGCAATTGATAACTTCAGGCTCTGGTTCTGGGTTAACGGCACAGAAGCAAATGCTATAGAATTCAATAATCTTAAGTACAGACTCAAGCTCGAAAAGAGCGGTACTGCTACAGCATATTCACCTGCCGCAAGAATCGTTGACGGCACAACATACGGTACTCTTCCCGCTCCTCAGCGTGAGGGCTACACCTTCGGCGGCTGGTACTCTGATGAAACACTCACAACCGAGATTACTGCAGAAAGTGCAATCTCCGCAAGAGTTCTTTATGCAAAGTGGATTCCCAACGTATATTCACTTTCCTTTGATAATCTCATAAACCTTAATGCATGGGCAACGACAGGAAACAGCCTCTTTACAAAGGAGGCAGCAGCAAGCGGTAACAATGCAACATATAACAGTGACGATTCAAGCGTTACAATCGTATCTGATGCAAATGAAGGTGAATGCTTTACGTCTTATGAGCGCACTGACTACAGCGTAAAGATTTATCCTAATACAAAGTACAGATTTTCCTTCAAGGTAAGTGACCGTAATAACGTAGGTGAAACAATCGTATTTGCTTTTGTTTACGATACCAACGGCAACTGGATTGATACTGACGTTAAAAAGGATGCAATGAATGCGACAAGCACTGTTGAAGGTGAATTCTCCATTGAGTTCACAACTCCTGAAAATGCAGACCAGTTCCGCTTACGCTTTGGTACTTACAGCGGTAGAGGTAAATCGGATTCAGTAGAGGCAACCTTCTCCGACGTAAAACTCGTTGAAGTAAACGATTATAACAATACTCTTGAAATCAGCAATACTGAAAAGACCTATGACTACGGCACAACCTACGGTGAGCTCGCTGTTGCAACCCGTGAGGGCTACGTATTCGAGGGCTGGTACACGGAAAAGAACGGAAACGGCGAAAAGATTACAGCCGACACAGTTGTAAAGAGTGAAAACATTACTCTTTATTCCAACTGGATTGCCAACGGCTACACTGTAAAGTTCAGCGGCAATGGTGCCGACGGTGCTATAGGCGGTAAGGACCCCGATGCTATAATCTGTGAATACGATAAGGAATTTACTCTTCCCGCAAATGTTTATAACAGAACCGGCTATGCCTTTGCAGGCTGGTCAACAACTCCCGACGGTGAAGCACTTTACACCGAAAAGCAGACGGTAAAGAACGTTACCTCAGAGGAAAACGGCGAAGTAACACTTTACGCTGTATGGGAGCCCAACAAGTTCACTGTACAGTTCAATGCAAATACAGGTACGGGCACAATGGCTCCCGTCCAGCTCGCTTACGAGCATGTTGAAGCTCTTCCCGAATGCGGCTTCGCAAAGACGGGCTACAGCTTCGTAGGCTGGGCACTTTCAAGCTCAGGTAACGTTATTACTCTGGCACAGCTCAACACCATTACATCCGTAGCAGATGATACAGTCACTCTTCATGCTGTCTGGGGTGAAAACACCTACAGCGTAGCCTATGACGCTAACGGCGGTACAGGTAATATCTCCACTCAGGAGTTCTTATATTCCTACGAGTTTGAGCTTCCCTCAGCAAGCAGCTTCTCTAAGACCGGTTATATCCTTGCAGGCTGGGCAACAGCACCCGACGGAGCAAAGGTCTACAACGCAGGTCAGAGAGTATCCGCTCTCAATTCCGATAAGAACGGCAGTATCACACTTTATGCAGTATGGACTCCCGTAAGCTATAAAATCAAGTTCGACGCTGCATCCGGCAACGGAGCAATGGAAGCTATCAATGCTACCTACGATGCAGAGGTAGCTCTTCCTGCAGGCGACTTCACAAGAAACGGCTATCATTTCATCGGTTGGACAACAGCTCCCGGCGGTGAAGTGGTTTACGAGGCAGGGGACAAGGCAATCAACCTTTCCGCTGACCAGAACGGTGAAGTAACACTTTATGCAGTATGGGAAATCAACACCTATGCGGTTACTGTTGAATTCCGCGTTGCTGACGGTGTTCTTACCACAAAGACAGTATATGTAAAACACGGTGAATCCGTACAGAACAGTACAATAGAAGGCTTCACAGCCTATCCCAGAAGCAACGGCACACATCACTACGTATTCTCAGGCTGGAGTACAGCATCAGGTGCTATTGAAAACATCACTGCTGACACATCAGTAAAGGCAATCTACGCTACAGAAGAGGCTTGTAAGCTTACAACTGCAAC
Source organism: Acutalibacteraceae bacterium (assembly GCA_045651625.1). GTDB lineage: Bacteria > Bacillota > Clostridia > Oscillospirales > Acutalibacteraceae > RUG806. The sequence goes on from JAZRST010000085.1 coordinate 22,102, forward strand.
AACACCTTCAACCTGCGCAGTAAAGGGTAAGGACGTAACAACCTGCGAATATTGCTCATACGAAAAAGTAACAGAGCTTCCTCTTGCAGCTCACACCTATGACGAAGGCGTAATCACAACTTCTGTAACCTGTCTTGCAGACGGCGTGAAGACCTACACCTGCTCAGTATGTACTGAGACTGATGACGGTCACGTAAAGACAGAGGCAGTACCTGCAACGGGTCATACCTTCACAGAAATGCCTGAAACATCAACAACCTGCTACTATTCACACAGATATTGCGAGGGCTGTGAAATGGCATACCGCCCCGATGCAGAAATTGACGAGCCTTATGATCATGCCTTTGATCCTTCAATACCTCATACTGAGGGTGATCCTGCAACCTGTACAACACCTCAGGTATGTACCAGATGTAATACAGTTCTTGTACGTGCCTTCGGTCACAGCTTCACAGAAACCTATGCAGCATCAACAAAGGTTGACTGTAGCACAACAAAGGGCGATTACACAATTATCCGTATCTGCTCAGTATGTAATCACCGTGAAGAGGAATACGTTGTAAACGACTTCCTTCCCCATACCTTCAGAATCGAAGTAATTGCTCCCACCTGTACTGAAGAGGGCTACGACCTTCACATCTGTACAGTTTGTGCACACGAGGAAAAGGACAACTTCGTTGATGCACTCGGTCACAATGACGAAGGCAACGACTGGGAGGTAAAAACACCCGCAACCTGCACAGAGGACGGTGAAGAGGTAATTCTCTGTAACGTCTGCGAAAAGCCCAGTCAGACAAGACCCATTAAAAAGCTTGGTCACACCTCAGGCGAATGGGCTGTTACAAAGGAACCCACCTGCACCGTAGAGGGTGTTAAGTCCCACTACTGTTCAGTATGTAAAGAGGCTTATGAAACTGAAGCAATCAAGACAATTGACCACACCTACGAATGGGTTACAATCGCAGAGCCCGACTGTACCACAGACGGTATGAAGCACTTCAAGTGCTCCTGCGGTAAGGTTAATTCAACTCAGGTTCTTCCCAGACTCGGTCACAGCAAGGACGGCGAAGCAACCTGCGAAAAGGACAGCATCTGTCTTCGTTGCGATGAGGTTCTTAAAGAGGCTCTCGGTCACGACTGGAACAACGGTGTTATCACCAAGGATCCCACCGAAACCGAGCAGGGTGAAAGAGAATACACCTGTCTTCGTGATTCAAGCCACAAGAAGTATGAAACAATTCCCGTAAGAATCGTTATCACTCTTCCCGAAATTCCTGCAGACGGCACTTATGACCTTGATGCAACGGAAACAGATTATCTCGGAAATATCCACGATATCATTTCTGTTGAAGCAGGTATTGCTTACACAGTAAGCGTTGACAATGAAAACATCCTTACAATAAATGAAAACGGTTATATGATGGCTGTAAAGGACGGTAACGCTGTTATCACCATCACAACAAACGACGGTAAGTATCAGAAGCATCTTCCCGTAACAGTCAGAACCTATAAGACCATCACCTTTGACGTAAACGGTGTTCTTACAACCGTAAAGGCTTACATCGGTGAAAAGTTCGACACAATTGAGGTTGAATCCTACGAGGACGAAAACGGCTACATCCGTTCCTTCAAGGCATGGCTCCTTGACGGTGCTGTAGTAACAGACTTCACCTGCACAGGTGATATGACACTTGTTGCACAGTTCACATCCTCCTGCGATTACACAAGATTCGACAAGATGGCAATTGTATTCGAGGGTCTTATCGGCGGCTACTACGACAACGACGACCTTATTACTCTCAACAAGCAGGCTGTTGAAGATGCAAAGGCTCTCATCGCAGAGTTCAGAGCAGACAGAAACATCAGAGACAGTGCAGAGCAGGGCAGAGTTGATGCAGCAGCAGACCAGATTGCAATCACAGTTGCAAAGATTTATCCCGAAGATGACGCATCAATCGAAATCAGAGGCGCAACAGACTGCAAGGCAGGCTCCTATGCAGAGGTAAAGGCATATCTTATGCCTCTCGGTCTTGAGCTTGCTGACGGTGTATGGACCTCCTCCGACACCTCAATCGGCTTCTTCGTAAACGGCAGATTCTTTGCTGTAAGGACAGGTACTGTTACTCTTACAGTATCCAGAGGAAATCTCAGTGCCTCCGTTACAATCAACGTTTCTTCAACGGGCGGTGCACGAGTACTCTTCTTCGACTCACTTCTTACAAATGCTAACTACATCCTTGAGGGCGGCTACGTTATTAAGGATACAACAAATATCTTCTGGGCACCCGATGCTGAGGTTAACTTCAGAGTTATTACAGACGGTACCTTCGAGGAATACGTTGTATACGTAAACGACAAGAAGGTTGAGCCCGATATCACAGGCACTTACACAATTCCTGCAAATACGGGTGATGCACACGTAAGAATTGAGGGTATGGTTCCTGACTATTCCGATGAAAACCCCGATTCAACAGCAAAGGTTTCCTTCTGGGATATGATCCGTAACTTCTTCAAGAAGATTGGTGATTTCTTCAGAAATCTCTTCGGTATGTAAAAACCAATATACGGGACTGTATAATGCAGTCCCGTTTTTTTGTAAATCATAATTTAGCAGTCCTTGACTGTTAAATTATGATAGTTATATTCGCACCGATGGTGCGAGTTATATTGTGCTTCGCACAGTTTTATTCGGCTACGCCGAGTTATATTTTTGGTTCGCAAAAGTTCA
>JAZRST010000086.1:0-37257 GCA_045651625.1 Acutalibacteraceae bacterium
TCCTGGGTATGGTTGTGGAAATAAACGGCAATGCCCTCTTCTGCTGCCTTCTTATCAGCAGCACCCATAATCTCAATAACCTCATTAAGAGCGGTTTCCGTTTCCGTGTCAGCTCCGCCGATACCGAGAGTTTTTGCGCCGATAACCTTACCGAAGCGGAGAGTTTCCTGAAGATTTTCCGCCTTGAAATCGTGAAGTCCCATATGTGCGCCGACCGCAACAAGACCGATTTCGTCAAGGTGAGCCTTTAATTCCTCAGCAGAATAGCCGTGGAAACCCGCAAATTCAACGCCATCAAAGCCGAGAGCCTTGACCTTCTTAAGAATATCAATAAAATTCTCTCCGTTTTCCATGTGGTGGCGGAGTGAATATAACTGAACAGCAAGCTTCATTTTATTTCTCCTCAGTCTTCAAAATAAACAGCCTTACCTGTCTTTGCGGATTCATAAATAGCCTCAAGGATTCTTGTTACGCAAAGAGCCTGCTCGGGAAGAACACAAGGATCTGTATCCGTAAGGATAGCGTTGATCCACTGATACATATCAAGCTCGGATGAATCACCCTTCTTGCCGTCATAGAAGGCAACACCGCCTGCATTGAGATTGGGAACCTCAATTGTCTGTCTGCCGTGCTTAACCTTGTTTATACGCACATCGTCACCCTTTGTTGTAACACCGCCGTCTGTACCGCAGAGAGTGTAGCAGGCTTCGTTTGCATCGGCAACGTTGAGTGCCCATGATGCCTCAAGCATAATAACAGCGCCGTTCTTCATAACGATGTGACCGAATGCGGAATCCTCAACGGTGAACTTCTCGGGATCCCAGTCGCCCCATGCGTTAGCTGTGTTTGTCTGGTCAGCAAGCTTTCTGAAGGTGTTACCTACAACCATCTTAGGCTCGTAGTTGGCCATCATATAAAGAGTAAGGTCGAGAGCGTGTGTACCGATATCGATAAGGGGACCGCCGCCCTGCTCGTATTCGTTAAGGAAAACACCCCAGGTGGGAACAGCTCTGCGGCGGATAGCGTGTGCCTGAGCATAGTAAATCTCACCGAATTCATTTTCCTTACAAGCATCCTTAACGAAAAGGTTCTCAGTACACTGACGGTTCTGATAGCCGATTGTAAGCTTCTTACCTGTTCTCTTTGCAGCCTCAAGCATAGCCTTGCCTTCTGCATAGGTCTTTGCCATGGGCTTTTCACACATAACGTGCTTGCCTGCTTCAAGAGCATCTATAGTAATGAAGGAATGGGAACGGTTGGGGGTACAAACGTGAACAACGTCAATTGTCTCGTCCTTGAGAAGCTCCTTGTAATCCTCGTAAACCTTTGCATCCTCTGTACCGAACTTCTTTGCAGCAGCCTCTGCTCTTTCGAGAACGATGTCACAGAAAGCAACCAATTCAAGCTTATCGCTGAGCTTATAGAGATTGGGCATATGCTTGCCGTTAGCAATACCGCCGCAGCCGATAATACCGATTCTTAATTTTTTGTCCATAATAATTTCCTCCGTTCAGGTTTATTATCAATTTTACAAAATGTTGTATAACCGAAAAAATTACACAGCCATACAATTTCATTATATATAGTAAATTTTTGATATTCAAGTCAAATATCCGATTGCGGGAAAAATTTGAAGCCCCCGTTTTTGTATATCTTGCACAACATTTGTTTGCATATTATATTTTGTAAACCAAAAATATCAAAAATTTGCTATTAATGAAAAACAAAAAAAACGGAAGGATATCCTTCCGTCTTACTTTAGTTTTCCACGTTTACAATTGCCGTTTCGGGGAGATTCGTGGAGCGTATGGCACCGATGTGCATTGCACCGCCCGAGGTACGGAGCGTCACCTTTATGAACTTATCGGGCTCTGGCTGGGAAAGCTCACCCGTTTTGGAATTGAGCTTCCAAACATTGGAGTTTATAAGCCCCACGGTAAGAGTCACAGAGTCACCCTTCGTCTCCGCCTCGGTTACCTTGGGTGTGTAGAAGGGCTCGATTGCCGTAAGGGGAATGAAATAACAGCCCTTTTCAGCGTTATAGGAAAACTCGTAGCCGTAGCCCGTAACGCTTGTGTGGACAACAGGCTTGTCCGTGCCGAAATATCTTGTGTACGCCGCCTCAACGTCCGCCACGGGAAGTGCCAGCTCACCCGAGGAATAGTCGTAATCATCAGGCTCCATATCCGCACCTATGATGCTCCATACGGCAATTTCAATAAGCTCCTCGGAGGATGCCGCCGTAATATCGTCAAAGGGTGAGGGATCAACTGCCGCCACTGCAACAAGAAACTCGTTATAAGCATCAATTTCCCGGCTTTTCTTCTCTTCACTCTGATTTTTAATGAAATTCACACCCGTAAGAATACAGCCGCCGAAGCCGATGAGTGAGAAAACCACCGCAAGAAGACCGAAAATAAAGCTGAATCTCTTTTTTGCCTCGGTTTTTCTGTTCCTTTCAAGGCTTTTCAGATATGCCTCTCTGTTCTCAAGAAGAGGATTGCCGTCCTTTATAAAATCGTCCATACCGTTTCTTCCTTTATATACCTAAATAGGGTCTGGGGTTCACACGGTTTCCGTTCACGCGCACCTCAAAATGAAGGTGGGGACCCGTTGAATAGCCCGTTGAGCCGACCTGAGCAATGGGCTCGCCTGCCGCCACAATCTGACCGGGAACAACCATAAGAGAATTTGCAAGACAGTGAGCGTAAAGGGTCTGAAGACCTCCGCCGTGGTCAATAATAACGTAATATCCGTAGCTTGAATGGGTACCTGCCACAATGACCGTGCCCTGAGCCACGGCAATGATTGTTTTACCGAGGCTGGTGCCGGGAGCGTTACCCATACCAAGGTCAATACCTGCGTGAAGCTTGCCCCAGCGGTAGCCGTAATTTGAGTTGATTCCGTAGGCACCTATAATGGGCCAGAGGAAGATTCCGCCCATAGAATTGGAGTATGCCTCGTCAAGGGGCTTGGTGCCTATCTGCACGCGCTGAGCAACGGGCTTTGATACGGTTATACGGGAAACCTCACGGGAGGAGACCTTTCTTCCGCCCTGCATTGTCACAAGGCTCGTTACCTGGTCGTAGCCCTTTTTACCCTCCGAAAGCACACGCTCGGTGCCGCTGTAAAGAGCGTTGGTTTTTATCTCAATTATTTCAAAATCAGTTTCCTCTGCCACGATTTCCGCTCTTACCTCTTTGAGCGTCAGAGGAATTTCACCGTCGGTCAGTACCCTTTCAAGCTCCGTTGCACTGAGAAGCATATCCTCACCGTAAAGCCCCTGACGGAACTCAATTTCCTCGGCAAAGGCTACGGAGAAAACGCCCTCGGTTCTGTATTCCCGAAGAAGCCTTTCGGTGACGGCTCTGGCCTCACTCTCACTTCTTACGGCACACAGAAGCTCTCCGTCAACAAACACACCGCAGGCGGTAACGTATTCGCCCGTGCTTCTGCCGAGCAGTCTGTCACGGAGCGTATCCGTACCCGTAAGGGAGTTTCTGTCCTTTATTGCAAGTGAATAGGAAACGGTGGGAAGCGATGCGTTTTCATCTGCAAGAAGAAGCATTTCACGGGCAGAATTCTTGGCTTCAATAAAGCCTCTTTCGTCTGCCACGTAGCCCAGCGTTTCACCGTCTGCCGAAATTTCAAGGCACAGCGTTTTTTCACTGAGCACGTTTATGCTTATAAGCACCCCGAGGCTCATAATAAGGGGAAGCACCCACAGAGCAACGTTCTTAGGCGAATACTCGTACCTTCTCAGGGCCTTTTTTATATAGTAGAAAATTACGGGAGGCAGTGACAAGGGCTGAGTGAGCATTACCTTCAGGCACTTCTTGCCTGCCCTTATGGTATCGTTTGCAAAGCGTCTTGAGGACACGTGTGCAGGTGCGAAGAAAACGATAACGCAGAAGCTCAAAAAACGAAGTGTTCTTTTCAGGCGACTGTATATGAAGCGAAGAGGCCTTCTGAAGACGGAATTGAAGAAAAGAGCCACAGCATCGGAATAAGCTTCACCGAAAGAAGCAATCATATCATAAAAGCCCGAAAAAACTGCATTCACGTTCACTGTATCCTCCCCCTTCTTTCACGGTCTCACGAAAGACTGCAATTTTTCGCCCCTGATGTTCCAAAGGCAAATCACAGTTATAATACCATAAATTTTTCCGTCAATCAAGCGGAAAATTCATCCGCCTTATTATTAAATTTATTGATATTCTCATTTTAGTATGCTACAATTAAATTAACTTTAATTTTACGGAGTAATTTTATGCTGAAATTCATATCGTGGAACGTAAACGGACTTCGTGCCGTCACAAATAAAGGCATATTCACCGAGGAATTCTCACGTCTTGATGCAGATTTCTTCTGTCTGCAGGAAACAAAGCTTCAGGAGGGTCAGATTGACCTGCAATTCGAGGGCTACGAGAGCTACTGGAATTATGCCGAGAAATAGGGCTTCTCGGGAACTGCAATTTTCACAAAGCACACCCCCGAAGCCGTGTCCTACGGCATCGGTGTCCCCGAATTTGACAACGAGGGCAGAGTAATTACACTTACCTACCCCGATTTTCACCTTGTAACGGTCTACACCCCCAATGCCAAGGAGGACCTTTCAAGGCTTGCCTACCGTCAGGAGTGGGAGGACAATTTCCTGGCCCACCTGAAAAGATTAGAGAAAACGAAGCCCGTCATCTTCTGCGGTGACTTAAACGTGGCACACAAGGAAATCGACCTTAAAAATCCCAGACCTAACCGCGGAAAGGCAGGCTTTACCGACGAGGAGCGCGGAAAATTCACCACCCTTCTTGAATCGGGCTTTACGGATACCTTCCGTTATTTCTATCCCGACAAGGAGGCTGAATACTCCTGGTGGTCCTACCGCTACAACGCAAGGCAGAACAACGCAGGCTGGAGAATCGACTATTTCGTGACCTCGAAGGCACTTGAGGGCAGACTTCACTCAGCCTCAATCCATCAGGAAATTTTCGGCTCCGACCACTGCCCTGTAGAGCTTATTATTGATTAAAAGGTGTAAGGTATGAAAAAGCTTATTGAACTCAACAAATGCTGGAATTTCTCAGCCGACATAAAGGAAGGAGAAAAGAAAACTCCCGATTCCGTGGTGAATCTCCCCTTCTTTCACAGCTTCTCCACAATGCCCTCGGGTACATTTTCAATTGACTGGACTGCCCTTGAGGAGCACCACGGCAAAACCGTATATCTGCAGTTTTCACAGATTTCGGGTGACGTTGAAATCCTCTGTAACGGAAAATCAATCGGCACGCATTCCTCGGGCAGCTGCGCCTTTACCGTGCAGATGACAATTGATGCACAAATGGCTGAAACCTACAACATTGAGGTAAGGGTAACCCCCCGTGCCCGTAAGGACGGTCTTTTTGCCTTCGGCACGGTAAATCTCATTGCGGTTGATTCCTCACACTTCAACAAAACGGATTTCGGCTGCGGTGTCACCGTTATTGCCGAAAACAAGGATACGGGTGCTGAGATTTCAATTAAAACCTCAATTATCCGCCCCAACAATTACGATATCGTTTCCTACACCGTCTACGGTATGAAGGGCGACACAGTAGCCTCAAAGACCTGCAAGCCCACCTCTCCCGACACGGTGATTCCCATTCCCCGCCACGAGCTGTGGGACGGACAGAGCGGTGCCTGCACCTACACTCTTGAAGCAAAGCTTCTCCGTGACTCCGTATGCCTTGACGAGGTAACCACGGTTTTCGGCATTAAGGAAACCGAATTCGGAGCAGACGGCTTTTTATACCTCAACGGCTTCAAGCTCCCATTAAACGGCGTTGTGCTTACCGACTGCTCTCAGGTAAAAACGGACACGGAAAGCATAAAGCTTCTTGACAGCAACCTTCTCCTCTCCCCTATGCTTCCCACGAAGACAAATCTTCTCTCCGTCTGCGATAAGGAGGGTATGCTTTTCTGGTACTGCCTGCCTTACTCGGGTGACGTGGAAAAGGACAAGGAGCATCTCAAGGAATTCATTGCACTTTACAGAAACCACCCCTCACTTTCCGCAGTGGTATTCTCAAAGGAGGGCGGAGACGCCTATTTTGACGAAATGGCAGACTGTCTTTCTTCACTCACCGACACCGTACCTGCAATTGCAGAAAGAAACATAGATTCAGCCGAGGACGGCATCTCCGAAAAGGCAAAGGCGGTGCTTCTGAGAATCCCCAGCTGGAGCGCTCCCGAATCCTTCATCACCTTCAACGGCAGATTCTCATACCTGCAGGAGAAATATCCCGACAAGTGCTTTGCCGTGCTTCCCGAAAGCCCCGACAAGGCGGACAAAACTCCCGAGGAGCTGGGCGAATGGCTCATCCGTATGTGGAACACCTTCTGCCGACAGAAGATTGTAGCCTACGTGGGCGGTCTTCTCACCGACGGCAAGGAGGTAAACTCCAAGCGCGGACTTATAAACAGCAACCGCGAGCAGTTCTACGACATTTTCTGGTACTACAAATCCCAGTTCTCGGTAAAGAGCTTCATCAAGATCTGCGAGCTTGAAAACTACGAAACCTTCGATAAATTCATTGATATAAAGTGCATCACCAACAGCCACAATATCCGCCTTCTCATAAACGGCAAGGATAAAAAGTATAAGCCCGAAAAAATCACCGACGGCGTTTACGTCTTCCGCCAGCTCAAGCTCCGCAAGGACGTAAATCTCATCGAGGTATCGGCAGGCGAGGAATGCGATCATATCGAAATAATCCGCATCTAAAAAAAAGAAGCTTCTCTGCGGATAAAAAACAGACGGAAGAGGTATTTTTATGAGAGAACACATCTGGGCGAATCACGCTCACGTTTTTCCCGAGGCATCAAAAAAGGGGGCTTCCGTAGCGGAGCTCAAGGAGCTTATGGCAGAGTGCGGTATTGAAAAGGCAGTCTGCTTCACCTGCTTCAAGGATCAGTTTGCCCGTTCGGGTCTTTCAGGCGACAGACTCGACTGGCTCTACAATGAAATCAAGGACGACCCCTCGCTAATCGGCTTCGGCACCGTTGATTTCGAGGATGACGACGTTGATTATCAGATAGACAAAATGATTTCCTACGGCTTTAAGGGCATAAAAATCCACCCTGCATTTCAGGGTGAAAACGTAATGTCCTTCAAGGCTCAGAGGGTATATAAAAAGGCGGAAAGAGAGGGGCTTTTCCTCTCCTTTCACACGGGCTTCCACTGGCACCCCATAAAGGACTACAGCCTTCTTTTATTCGATGAGGTTGCCTGGTGCTATCCCGAGCTTAAATTCAGCATGGAGCATATAGGCGGCTATCATTTCTTCCGCGAGGCACTTGCCGTTATGTGCAACAGTGAAAGAAACTCCGATTCCGACACCGTTTTTGCAGGCTGGACCACCATAGCAATGAGTGAAAACGGACTTCCCGGCAAGTGGTCACTGACCGACGACGAGCTTCGCACCGTTATTCATCAGACGGGAACCAGCAGAAGCATTTTCGGTCTCGACTTCCCCTATAACAAGGCGGATTACGTAAAAAAGGCAATTGAGAGAATCGAAAAGCTCGACATTCCCGAGGAGGCAAAGGCAGGCATTCTCGGTCTTAACCTCAGAAAGGCTCTGGGAATGTAAAAGGCTTCACAATTCCGTATTCTTTATAGAATTTTCTGTCGGAAAACAAATCCGAGGAAAAAACCGCGCCCCTCATTCTGCCGTAAGCCCCGCCCCGCAGAAAAAGGCTTTTTATTCTGAAAAGCATAACTCCGCCGAGGCCTCCCGCAGTAAGAAGAGCCGAGCTTTTAAGTATTTCAAATGGACTCTGCCCGGGACAGCGGATAAAAAGCAGCTCTCCCAGGAAATACCGTCCCGACAGATAAAAATAAAAGCCCCACCCCACGGCACCGAGGACTATCATAGCCCCAAGAAGGGTAAAAAGCATCACACGCTGAATGTTTCCCGTTTCTGTAATTGTTCTGAGTATTATAAGACCTGCAAGGCGTGAGGGCAGAAGAAAAAAATTAAGCCACAGAAATTTCACCGCCCACCCTGCCAGCACAAACACGGCATATCTCAATACCGAAGAAGCCTTCATAAAAGAAAAGGCATCCTCAGCAATATCCCCCGAAAGGCTGTAGAGCCTTCCCGTAAGATAAAGCCTCTCGGAAAAGAAGAAAAAGGTAAGTATTATACCCCCTGCAAGGGACAGCAGAAAAAGGAGCACCCCTCCCGAAAAAAGGGATGAAAGCCCCACACCGAGGCAGATGAAGATACCGGAAGGAATCAGCCTTAAAAAAAGCATTTCCCTCTTCATTTCTTTTCTGCTTCTGAGCATAAGATATTCGGCTCTCAGCTTTATTTCACTCATTTTCTCACCTCAGAAAAAGTATTCCCGAAGGGAGACAGATTATGACAGACATAAAAACAACCGACATCCGTTTCCTTAAGGGTATAGGTGACAAAAGAGCGGAAAGCTTCCGAAAGCTTGGTATTCACACGGTTTACGACCTTCTCTCCTTCTACCCGAGAGCCTACGAGGACTGGAAAAGCATAACCTCAATAACGGATGCACGGGAAAACGAAACCGTAGCCCTGAAGGCTGTCGTATCCGCACGCCCCCTTCCCATAAAAACGAGAAACGGCAAAATAATGTACCGCGCCCTTGCCACCGACGGCAGAGGGCTCATTCACCTTACCTTCTTCAACAACCGCTTCGTTGTGCAGGATCTTAAAGAGGGTCAGGAGTTCATTTTTTACGGAAAAATAAAAGTCAATGATATGGGCGGAAAGGAAATGCTCTCCCCCCGATATATGAAGGCGGAAGCGGGAGAATACCTTCACCCCGTTTACCGACAGAACGCAGACCTTAATTCAAGGGCTATCGGCAAGGCGGTAAAAACCGCCCTTGAGCTTTTCGCTGGTCAGCTTAAGGAAACTCTGCCCTCCGGTCAGATTCTTAAATACAAGCTTCCCTCCTACAGCGAAGCCCTTCGTATGATTCACTTTCCCGAAAACGAGGGTGAGATAAAATCCGCACGCCGACGCCTTATTTACGAGGAGCTGCTTGTTCTTCAGCTGGGCATTCTCTCGGCAGGCAGAAACGACGACGAAAAAACCGACTTTATTATAAAAACCGACTGCTCCGGAGAATTCACCTCACGTCTTCCCTTCACCCTTACGGGTGCACAGCACCGCGCCATAAAGGAATGTATCGGTGATATGAAAATGCATTCCCCTATGAGACGGCTTCTGCAGGGTGACGTCGGCTCGGGCAAAACTGCGGTTGCCGCGGCACTTATGTACACCGCAGTGAAAAATTCCTGTCAGTGCGTGCTTATGGCACCCACGGAGGTTCTTGCCCGTCAGCACTACGAAACCTTCGGAAAATTCCTTGAGGGTACGGGAATCAGCACCGTGCTTCTCACGGGAAGCACCACTGCAAAAAACAAAAAAATCATAAAGGAGCAGATTTTATCGGGTGAGGCGGATATCATCATCGGCACCCACGCCGTTATTACGGACGATACCCATTTTAACCGCCTCGGTCTTGTAATTACGGACGAGCAGCACCGCTTCGGAGTAAATCAGAGAGCGGCACTCCGTGAAAAGGGCTCCTCCCCCCACGTGCTCGTTATGAGCGCCACACCCATCCCCCGCACGCTGTCTCTTATTATCTACGGTGACCTTTCCATTTCAATTCTTGATGAAAAGCCCAAGGGCAGAAAAGAGGTAAAAACCTACTCTGTACCCTCGCACTACCACGAAAGGCTTTACAATTTCATAAAAAAAGAGGTACGCTCAGGCAACCGCTGCTACATCGTCTGTCCTATGGTAGAGGAAAACGAGGAAACGGACCTTGACCTCAAATCAGCCGAGGAATACCACAAGCTTTTATCGGAAACCGTTTTTGCAGACTTAAGATGCGGTCTTCTTCACGGCAAAATGAAGCAGAGTAAAAAGGACGAGGTAATGACCGCCTTCAAGCAGGGGGACCTTGACGTGCTCATCTGCACCATAGTAATTGAGGTAGGCATCGACGTACCCGAGGCTAACGTAATCGTCATTGAAAACGCGGAGCGCTTCGGTCTTTCACAGCTTCATCAGCTGAGAGGCCGTGTGGGACGAGGCTCGGCAGAAGCCCACTGTATCTTAGTCAGCGACACGAAAAATGAGGACACAAAAAAGCGCTTCGACATTATGTGCGAAACAAACGACGGCTTTAAGATTTCCGAGGAGGATCTTAAAATGCGCGGTCCCGGTGACTTCTTCGGCTCACGGCAGAGCGGTCTTCCCACCCTTAAAATCGCATCCCTTATGACGGACTCAAGAATTCTTTACGCCGCCCGTGACGAGGCTGAAAAAATCCTGAGAGAGGACCCCGATTTCAGCCTTCCTGCACACACCCCCTTAAAGGAAAAAATATCCGCACTCTTTGCGGACATATCATAGTTGTAATTCGGAATTCGGAATTCGGAGTTCGGAGTTCGGAGAACAAAGTACTGCAGGAGCGGTGCAGTCCCTTCGGCAATAAAAAAGATAATATACATCACATAAAGGAGCATAACGCTATGGACAAAATTTTTAATGCAAGCTGGATCAAGCCCTCAAGACAGAGAAAGGACGTGGGTGTTGATTTTATCAGAAGCTTCACTGCAAAGCCCTTCCCCGTAAAGGCTGTTCTTGAAATTTCAGCACTGGGCGTTTACGACTGTAAAATCAACGGAAAAAGCGTAACAGACTCCGTTCTCAATCCCGGCTGGACGGACTACAACAAGCGTATTCAGTATCAGACCTTTGACGTAACCGACCTTATTGCCGCAGAAAACACCATCACCGTGGGCACGGGCATCGGCTGGCGCTTCCACAGATGGTACGACCTTTCTTCAAAAATAATCGCACCCTACACAACGGCTGTCATTGCCGCCCTCACCCTTACCTATGAAAACGGTGAAGAGACAGTAATTTACACTGACGGCAGCTGGGCAAGTGCCGAAAACTGCATCCGCTACAATCACATGTATAACGGTGAAACCGTGGACTTCAATTTCAAGGCAGGAAAGCCCGTTCCCGTCACGGTTATCCCCTATACAAAGGATACCCTTATTCCTCAGGAGGGTGAATTTATCACCGAGCAGGAAAAAATCCGCGGTAAAGAGCTTCTCATCACTCCCGAGGGTGACACGGTCATTGACTTCGGTCAGGAGCTTACGGGATATCTTGCTTTCTACTTAAAGGGCAAAAAGGGTGACACAGTAAAAATCACCCACTTTGAAAAGCTTACAAAGGAAGGCAACGTATATACCGAGAATCTTCGCTCCGCAAAGCAGGAATTCACCGTAATTTCAGACGGCACCTCCCGCTTTGTAAAGCCCGTTTACACCTTCTACGGCTTCCGCTATATCAAGGTAGAGGGCATGGAAATCTCCTCTCCCGACGAAATTCTTGCAATCGTCGTTCACTCCGATATGAAGAGAACGGGTCATTTCGAGTGCTCCGATCCCATGATAAATCAGCTTTTCCACAACATTATCTGGGGTCAGAAGGGCAACTTCCTTGACGTTCCCACAGACTGTCCTCAGAGAGACGAGAGACTTGGCTGGACCGGTGACGCTCAGGTATTCTGCAAGGTTGCAAGCTACAACTTCAACGTTGAAAGGTTCTTCAAAAAGTGGATGGGCGACCTTCGTGCAATGCAGAAGCCCTCAGGCACAATCCCCTCCTTCGTACCCACAAAGTTTGACGATGACGGCGGCTCCTCTGCCTGGGCTGACATCGCAACAGTTCTTCCCTGGCAGATGTACCTTACATACGGAAACAAGGAGCTCTTAGCCGAAAACTATGAGCTTATGAAAAAATGGGTAGACTTTATGAGAAAATGGGCTCTCAAGAAGAAGCCCGACGAGGGTATTTCCACCAACCCCTACCTCTATGAGGGTCACTGGCACTTCGGTGACTGGTTAGCCCTTGACCTTCCCGATAAGGAGGCAGTTGAGGGCGCAACGAAAAAGGACATCATCGGCTGTGCATTCTTCTATTATTCAACCTCTCTTCTCATAAAGGCATCCGAGGTGCTGGGCATTGAATGTCAGTACTACAAGAACCTTCTTAAGAACATCAAGAAGGCATTCATCGCAAGATTCATTGACGAAAACGGCAGAATGCACTGTAACACTCAGACTGCCTGCGTTCTTGCTCTTCATTTCGGTATATATAACGACAAGACTCCCCTTGCAAAGCAGCTGACAGACCTTGTAAAGGAATACGGTCACCTCACAACGGGCTTCGTGGGCACTCCCTACCTTCTTCACGTGCTTTCGGACATCGGTGAAAACGAGCTTGCATACGAGCTTCTTTTAAGAGACGAGTTCCCCTCCTGGTGCTATCCCATAACTCAGGGTGCCACAACAATGTGGGAGCGCTGGAACGGCTACAAGCCCGACGGAACCTTTGCAACACCCGATATGAACTCCTTCAACCACTACGCTTACGGTGCGGTGGGTGACTGGATGTATGAAAAGATGTGCGGTATAAGACAGAAGGAGGGCTCTGCAGGCTTTACACAGCTTGTGTTCTCCCCTGTGGTGACTGACCGCTTCACCTACGCCGAGGCTTCAATCGACACGGCAAACGGCAAGGTATCCTCCCGTTGGGAGAAAACGGACAAGGGCTACCTTTACACCTTCTGTGTACCCGAAAACACCAAGGCTGTGGCAATCCTCGGTGATAAGACTTTTGCATTAAACATAGGAATCAACAAAATAGAATTATAATTTTTGTAAAATACTGATAAAAAATATCAATTCGGAATATTTTTCCGTAAATGCTTTGATTTTCATATAAAATATGTTATAATATCAGCGAATATGGGCATTTTTAAGATATAAAAATGCCCCGTTCACTTGTGATTTTAAGTTTTGTACGGATATATAGATATAAGATTTAAGGATGTGCTTTCGTGGAAAAATATGTTATTACGGGTAAACAGCGTCTTTCCGGCGAAATAGAAATAAGCGGTGCAAAGAACTCCGCAGTTGCAATTCTCCCTGCAACGGTGCTTATAAAGGCAAAGTATTTCATCGACAACGTACCCGACATCGCAGACATCTCCGTAATTATTGATATTTTAAGATACCTCGGTGCAGAGGTCAAAATAACCCAGACGGGCAGATACAGAAGAACACTTGAAATTGATACCACAGCGGTTGAATCCAAGGAAATCCCCTATGAATTCTCAAGAAAGCTGAGAGCCTCATATTATTTCCTGGGCTCAATGCTGGGCCGCTTCAGCTTTGCAAAGGTTGCAATGCCCGGCGGCTGTAACTTCGGCGGCAGACGCCCCATCAATTTCCACCTTGACGGCTTCGAGACCCTCGGTGCAAAGACCTCGGTGCTGGGAAGCCTTGAAATCGACCTTAAGCACCCCTCTCTCGCATCTACCCTCAACGCGGTCATCACCGCAATAAACTCCAACTGCACAACAGTTATCAAAAACGCGTTTATTGACGAGCACATAAAGGACATTCTCAGAATCCTCAGAAGCGGCAACAAGGCTGATATTGAGTACGATGAGGACGACAGAGTAATCACCGTTGACGGCTGTGTGCCCGACTGTGAGGAATTCAACTTCGCCTCCGAAATCGTTTTTGACGAGCAGTCAAAGAATCTGACGGCAGACCACATACTCACCTCTCTTCATTCCAACTCCGCTACGGTCATAAAGAATGCATCTACGGACGAAAAAACGGAAAAGCTTATTTCCCTTCTCAATGAAATGGGTGAGAATATCACAATCTGTCCCGACAATTCCGTTATTATCCCTCCCATAAAGCGTAACGACCACTACAGCGTGGTTTCTGTTAAGGCTGACGAGCTTATCGGCAGCACCTTCACCTTCACCACAGTAAGCGTAGGTGCAACCATAAACATTATGCTTGCGGCTGTCCTTGCAGATGGCACAACCACCATTAATAATGCCGCACGTGAGCCTCACATAGTTGACCTTGCAAACTTCCTCAACCGTATGGGCGCTTCAATCAGAGGTGCAGGTACAGATACAATCAAAATCTACGGCAAGCCCGAGCTTCAGTATATTGAAGGCAAGGTTATAACCCACGAGGTTATTCCCGATCAGATTGAGGCGGGCACCTATATGGTAGCCGCAGCCGCAACAGGCGGAGACCTTACTATCACAAACGTTGTTCCTCAGCATCTTGATACAATCACGGACAGACTCCGTGCCTGCGGCTGCACCGTTGAAGAGGGCGGTGACTCCGTAAGAGTCATTTCCGACGGCAGACTTAAGGCCTGCAACCTCCGCACAAAGCCCTATCCCGGCTTCCCCACGGATATGCAGCCTCAGTTCACAACCCTCCTCACAATCTGCGACGGCAGAAGTGACGTTACAGATGCTATCTGGGGCAACCGCTTCAAGTACACTCAGCAGCTCCAGAGGATGGGCGCAGACATTTCTGTTGAATCCTCCAACACCTCGGCAGTGGTTGACGGTGTTCAGACCCTTCACGGTGCAAACGTATCTGCTGACGACCTCAGAGCCGGTGCCGCAATGATTATTGCAGGTCTCTGTGCAGAGGGTGAAACCGCAATCAGCAACATCCACTACATTGACAGAGGCTACGAAAGCATCGTGGACAAGCTCACCTCAGTGGGTGCTAAAATTGAAAGACGCTCCTTCCCCGACCTGAACGAAACACCTTGTTGCAGCTAAGAAAGCTTAGTTGCTGTGATATTTTTTGCTCTGCAAAAAGTGATATTGCTTCGCAGTGATATTCATTCCTCTGGAATGAGTGATATATTTTCCTTCGGAAAATGTTTCGGAAGGCTTACGCCTTTTCCGCTTACGCTCTATAAAACTTAAGGGTATCAACCGTTTGGCTGATACCCTTATATTCTTCCCGTTTGACGGAAAATGTTCATATTTTGTGCGTGTGCGCCGATTTTCCGGAGGGAAACGGATGCAGACGTATGAAATATGGGCATTTAACGGAAATATAACGCATTACCCTTACGTGCGTAAGTAAAACTAACTTAATAAGGTCTGATGAAAGTTCGTAAAAGCAAGGTAAAATTTTCGTAAATTGACGTATTTGTTGTTTTCGGCTCTGGCAAGCTGTACGTGGGTACCGCGAAGAGCCGAAAACAAAGCACTCAAGAAAAGTACCGTCAGGGCAGAAAAAAAGAGCATCAACCGTTTACTGTAATGGCTGATACTCTCTTTAAATATACTGTGCGTCAAAGACGGTGAGTTACGGAAATTTTACCACACAAGCTGCCATTTTTCGGTCTGTGCCCCTTCGAGTGTTCCGTATCCCGTAATTCCCATACCCGAAAGCTCTGCATAGGTGCTCATATTAATTGTGTAGGTAACGCTTTCAAGGTAGCCGTCGCTTCTTATGACCGCATCAATCACCGAGCCGGGATAGGTGATATCCACACGGGAAATGGTGATAATCTTGAAATCCATACCCGAGGTATCAAGATAGCCTATTGCACCTGCATTGTACGTGGGCACCTGACCCATTGAAACGGTTTCGGGCACAAGAACAAGCCTTATTCTCGTCTTATCACCCTCGGCGGAAATTTCGGCAGAAGCAACACCTGCCTCGGGAAGATTATAGGCTGAGCGCTGAGGCAGAAGCACGGGCACCGTTTCCCCGTCCTTGTTTACGGCATAGCCTCCGTTATAGGAAAGAGTCTGCTGACCCTCACTGCCGACAAGCTTTACAATGTTGCTTGCAAGAAGCTCCGTAAGCGCACCGCCGGGATGTGCATCCTTTATATCAGCCGTGAAGCTCTCGGAGTGATTCACCGTAAGAGCGCCCGTATAGCTTCTCGTTTTGTTAAGAGCCCCGGCATAAATGCTCATTATCTCACTCTTCGTATAATTTTTATCAGACTGCACGGGAGCGGTGGTTACCTCCTCCTGAGGCTGTGTCACCTGAGGCTGAGTTACCTGAGGCAGAGTCACCTGAGGCTGTGTTTCCTGAGGAAGCGTTACCTGAGGGATAACCTGCACAGCGGTGGTATTCTCCTGAAGCACAACCGAGGAGGTGCTTTCGTAATATGAGGTTGTTTTATATTCGTATGCCGTTGATTCCTCTGCACTTGTCACAAGCTCGTAAAAGCCCATATACGAAAAGCAGGAGCTCAATATCAGCATCGTAAAAATCAGCATTACCGCAAGAACGGATTTTATATTTTTCAAGGCTTTCACTCCCATAAAGCATATAAATATTCATCATTCACATAAATATTATACATTCCGGAAAAATATATGTCAACCTTTTGACATTCCATCGTCAAAAATTCCGTTGGTAATTAGTGCCTTTTCAACAATTTTTAAGATATATTTAATACATTTCAGTTCAAGATGTTGCATAACATCCATATTACAGATTTGTGCACAAAATATGAATAAACTATTGATTTTCCGACATGTGTTTAGTAGAATAGTATTAATTAATAATTAAAAATAAAGGACTGTGTATTATGACAGAAAACAGATTCCGCGCCGACCAATCCCAGAATATGATGATCAAGGCTGAAAATCTCAACTGCTACGAATTTTTTGTACAGGCTACAGAAAAGTACGGTGACTACGATGCCTATCAGCATATGGACGAGAGAGGCAAGAGAAGCGAGCTTTTAAGACATATTGATGCGCTGGCTTACTACTTCACCCACGATCTCGGTCTTAAGAGAGGCGATGCCTACACGATTTTCACTCCCACAAACGTTGAAAGCATAGCAGCCTTCTATGCCCTCAACAAAATCGGTGTGATTGTAAACTTCGTTCATCCCCTTCTTCCCGACGAGGTTCTTTTTGAAACAGTAAAGGAATCAAAGTCAAAGGGTATTATGGTCTTAGGTCTTATCGGTCTTAAGCAGCACAACGTTGATGCAGTCAACAAGACAGGACTTCCCATTCTTCTGTGCAGATGCTCCGACTACGCTTCCCCTGCGAAGAAGGCGGCAGCAGGCGCAGGTGAGGCTCTTCTTGAAAAGATTCTCAAGTACCGCAATCCCACACTCTACAAGGACGTTATAAAGAAGTACGACGGCAAAAAGGTAGAGGGCGAAAAGAATAACGGCACGGATGTTGCCGTATACTTAAACGGCGGCGGAACAACGGGCAAATCAAAGACCATCAAGCTTACAAGTAAGGCTATCAACGAAAACGTTTATGCTCTCGGCTACATCGACCATATTCTTGATCCCGGTGACGAGGGTGAAATCATCATTCTCCCCTTCTTCCACGCCTTCGGTCTTGTTGTTGCAATGCATATGACAATGTGCAACGCTGCAAGAATCATTCCCCTTTTACAGTTTGACAGAAAGCTGGTTGTAAAGCTTTACGAAAGGAACAGAATCTCGGGTATTGTAGGCATCCCCGCAATGTTCAAGAAGCTTTATAACACACCCGGCTTCGACGGTCCCCACCTCAAGCACACCCGTCTTATGTTTGCAGGCGGTGACGACCTTTCCCCCGCATTCCTTTCCGAATTCAATGCAATGCTTGACAAAAACGGCACCAAGGCACGTCTTCGTCAGGGCTACGGCCTTACAGAGGTAGGCTCCGTGTGCTGTGCAAATACCAACGACACAAACAAGGACAACTCCATCGGTATCCCTCTTGCAGGTGTTACAATGGCAATATGGGACGATAACTGCAAGCCCGTACCCAACGGCACCGTAGGTGAAATCGTAATTTCAGGCCCCACAATCATGGAGGGCTATCTTACCTCCGACGGTCCCAAGGACGCAGGTCTTTACACCGACGAAAACGGCGTAAAGTGGGTACGTTCAGGCGACCTCGGATATATGGATGACGACGGCTTCTTCTACTTCGCAGGAAGAAAGAAGAGACTTATCATCATTTCAGGCTACAACGTATATCCCGTTGACATCGAAAATCTTATGGATACTCTTCCCTTCATCAAGGAGTCCTGCGCAGTAAGAGGCTTCTCCGAGGGCAAGCCCCTTGTAAAGCTCTACGTATCCCTCAAGGACAAGGGCGATGAAGAGGAATACAGAAAAATTATCACCGAAACCTGCGAAAAGAATCTTTCCAAGTTCTCAGTTCCCAGAGTCATTGAATTTATGGATGAGCTTCCTCACACACCTCTTGAAAAGGTTGACTTTATGGCTCTTGAGAAAATGTCCGCAGAAAATAAATAAACTACAAAAAAATATAGTTTTGTAGTCCCAAAGTTAACAATTTATTCATATTTTCTCTTCCCTTTAATGTTATACTTTTAACGGAATATTAACATTAGGAGGAATTGCCAATGATAGGCTTAGGTACATGGGTAACATCCGTAAATATGATGATTTTCAAGGGAGACATCACTGTTGTCATCGCTGACAAGGACGGTCAGTACGACATCGATTTCCAGCTCCCCGACAAGCTCAAGGATGTTAAAATCAGAACTTACGATATAGTAGAAAACGGCAACACACTTAAAGGCAAGGGCGAAATCACAATGCTTCCCGGCAAGGAGCTTGAAGCTGAGGTTACCTTCAACGGCGACAAGTTCGAGGGCGTATTGAGAATCCCCTTTATGAAGAGAACAATCGAGCTTAAAAACGGTCACAAGATTTCTGACTGATTAAAAAGAGAAGGAAGAGAAGATATGAACACAGAACCTTTTTCAAATATGATAGAAGCAGGCAATTACAACTGCTATGAATTCTATCTTGCCGCAACGGAAAAATACGGCGATTACAAGCAGGCACAGCACATGGACGAAATGGTTATGCGCTCAAAGTTCATCTGTGATACAGAGGCACTTGCCTGCTATTTCCATAAGGAGCTCGGTCTCAGAAGAGGCGACGTTTATTCAATATTCGTTCCCTCCGACATTGAAAGCTTTACCGCCTTCTATGCTCTCAACAAGCTTGGCGTTATAGTCAATTTCCTTCATCCCCTTCTTCCCGATGAAGCACTTATTGAAACCGTTAAGGAATCAGGCTCAAAGGGCATTATGTGCCTCGGAGTTCTGGGTCTTAAGCAGCACAACGTTGATGCGGTAAACTCTCTCGGTCTTCCCGTGCTTCTGTGCAGATGCTCCGACTACGCTTCTCCCGCAAAGAAGGCGGCTGCAGGAGCAGGTGAGGCTCTTCTTGAAAAGATTCTCGGCTACAAGAATGCAACCCTTTACAAGGACGTTGTAAAGAAGTACGAGGGCAGAAGAGTTGAAGGCTGTGTAAACAACTGTGACGACATCGCGGTTTATCTCAACGGCGGCGGCACCACAGGCAAGAGTAAGACAATCAAGCTTACAAACAAGGCTATCAACGAAAACGTTCATAAGCTCGGCTACATAGACCACATTGAATATCCCGGTGAAGAGGCAGAAATCATCATTCTCCCCTTCTTCCACGCCTTCGGTCTTGTTGTTGCAGGCCATATGGCTCTCTGTAACGCAGGCAGAATTATTCCCCTTATGCAGTTTGATGCAAAGCTCGTGCTCAAGCTCTATAAGAAGAATAACGTCGTAGGCATCGGCGGTATCCCCAATATGTTCAAAAAGCTTTACAATACACCCGGCTTTGACGGTCCCCACCTCAAGAACACACGTATGATGTTCGTCGGCGGTGACGACCTTTCCCCCGCATTCCTTGAAGCCTTCAACGGTATGCTTGAGAGAAACGGAACATCGGCCCGTCTTCGTCAGGGCTACGGCCTTACAGAGGTAGGCTCCGTTTGCTGTGTAAACACAAACTGGGTATATAAGGACGGCTCTATAGGTAAACCCCTTGAAGGCCTTCGTATGGAAATCTGGGACGACGACCATAAGGAGGTTCCCATCGGTGAAGTGGGTGAAATCGTAATTTCAGGCTCCACAATGATGGAGGGCTACCTTACTGAGGACGGTCCCAAGGATGCAGGTATCTACTACGACGAGGAAGGTACCCCCTGGGTTCTTTCAGGAGATCTGGGCTACAGAGATGAGGACGGCTTCTTCTACTTCTACGGCAGAAAGAAGAGAATCATCATCATTTCAGGCTACAACGTATATCCCGTTGATATTGAAAATCTTATGGATACACTCCCCTTTATCAAGGAGTCCTGCGCAGTAAGAGGCACAACTGCCGACGGCAAGGTGCTTGTAAGACTTTACGCTTCCCTTAAAACAAAGGGCAACGAGGAGGATTTCAAGAAGCAGATTACCGATGCCTGCGCAAAGAACCTCAACCAGTTCTCCGTTCCCAGAGAAATTATATTTATGGATGAGCTTCCCCACACGCCCCTTGAAAAAGTGGACTTTATGAAACTTGAAAAAATGTAATAAAAGGAGATAATAACAATGGCAAAGTACTCATTTGAAGAAACAACAATCGGCGAGCTTCTTGACGACCCCAAGGCTGCTGAATTCCTTTTCGAGCTTGTACCCGAAGCAAAGGATCATCCCATGCTTGACATCGGCAGACCCTTCACTCTCGAGCAGGCACTCCCCTTCATCGAGACAATCGCAGACTCAATGGGCATCACAAACGTTGCTGAAAGAGTTGAAGATTTCAGAACAAAGCTTGCTGAGCTTGACTAAGTGAAATAGGGTAGTGAAATAGGGTATAAAACACCCTCTTTGACGCACAAACAAATAAATTAAGTACCTGCTTATATAGCAGGTACTTTTTTTGCTACCGTTTGACGGAAAATGTTCATATTTTATTCGGATGCGCCGATTTTCCGCAGAAAAGCGGATGCAGACGGATGAAATATGGACAATTAACGGAAATATATCATATTTTTCTTGCGCGCACGCAAACTAACTTATTAAAGTCTGCACAAAAGTCCGTCAGAGATGTGTAAAGTGGGCAGAAATTGCCGTATTTGTTGTTTTCGGCGGTGGCAAGGCGTACATAGGTACTCCGAACCGCCGAAAACAAAGCACTTTAAAAACATTTGTCGTGGAAGAAAAGGAAAAGGATACCAACCACTTATAGCGTGGCTGATATCCTTTATTATTTATGTGCGTCAAAGACGGTGATTTATGCACACTTTACAGACCAAATAATCTTTGGAAGATGTTTACTATTTTCAGGAAGAAATTGCGGATTGCATCAAAGAAATTGGTAAGACCGTTTACGTTGATGTTCCCGCTGTCATTTCCTGCTTCACCTCTATAGTCGGAGGAAATACCGTTCATCCAGGAAATCATTCCGTTTTCTCCCTCAAGGTAAATGCTGTTGCCGAGACCGTCCTTGTGGCTTACATTCTGATATGTACTTCCGTCAAGCATGTGCAGGTCATAGGTCACAACCTTTGCAAGATGATGGTTATCACTTGCACCCTTGCCCGAGGGCTCCTTGACAGACTTAAAGCTTGAAAGCCTGCAGTTTTCGGGCTGAGTGTTATTCTTGCACACGTTTTTCCAGAGAGGAGTCGTGGTGGCAATGTAGCTTACAACGGGGTCAAGCTCACTTGCAAGCATCCATATAGCAACGTCAGCGCACTTCTTTGTGTCGGAAGCACTTACGGTGCCCGTTGCCGCAATGGGGAATGCACCTGCAAAATATTCGGGGAAGGCAATTATCATATCCCAGGTCATTTCACCGCCTGCAGAGGAGCCGCCGATGAAAATCTTCGAGGTATCAATATTGTCACCGTGCTTCCTTATAACGTCGTCAATAACGCTTCTGAGAGCAGGGATAAGAGTCTTGCTCCAGTAAACGAGCTTATGCTCGGGAGCACGGGGAAGAAGCACGAAGGCACCGCCCTCCAGGAATCTCGACTGAAGCTCCTCGGATGCCCAATAGGGGAAATCACTGTCATCAAGCTGTGCGCCCACGTAATCAGCGTGACCTATTCCGTGCAGGAATATCACAAGAGGATATTTCGTATCGTCATTTTCACCCACGGGTGAATAATAAGCATAATCAAGTGCATAGCCGTCCGCCTCGGGAGCAGTGTCAATGCTGAATTCGTCTCTTAAGGCCTCAATTCCCGCGCTTTTGGGTAAAGCGGCCTTCCTTCCCGACGCGCCTGCAAGAACGGCAAATGAAGCAAAAACAAAGACAAATGAAAGCATAACCGCAAGTATCTTTTTCATATTTTTCATTTCAATCACCCCATAAATATCATTAATCTCATAATAACAAATTCGCATACACCCGTCAATAAGGAAGAGTATTTATTTTTCTTTCCCCGACAAAGCATAATTTATTTTCGCAAACGGCACAAAATAACCATTTGACGGAAAATGTTCATATTTTGTGCAGGTGCGCCGTTTTCTTCGCAAAGAAACGGTGCAGATGTGCGGAATATGGATATTTAACGGAAACTGATGTTTTTCCCTTTTGTGTCGGAAAAAACTAACTTAACAAGGTCTGATGTAAGCTGGTTAAAGGCACGGGAAAGTGCGCAAAAATCAGCGTATTTGTGTTTTTTGGCGGTGGCAAGGCGTACATAGGTACTCCGAACCGCCAAAAAACAAGCATCTTAGAATTTATATCGTGAAAAAAATTAAAGGAAAGAACCATTTGGATAATGTGGCTCTTTCCTTTTATTATTTTGTGCGTCAAAGACGGTAATTTATGAGCATCTTTCCCTTTTTATCTTGCATTTACGGTATTGATATAATTTACGTAGAAATCCTCAACGGAAACGGGCCAGCCGACAGTACCCATATAGCTTGCGTGCTGGAAATCCATAAGGGGATCCATCATATACCATCTGCCGGTTTCAATTTCCTCACCTGAGGCAATAGCCTCGGAATAAACCTTTGCGGTATCAATATCCTTCATAGGACACTTTGCACTTGCATAAGGAACAATACCGTCGCTGATTGCCCATTCCTTGGTCATTTCAACTCCGTCAATGGTCTTGCCCTCGCACAAAGCAAGCACAAGGCATGAGAAGCTGAAAAGTGA
This sequence comes from Acutalibacteraceae bacterium, assembly GCA_045651625.1. Lineage (GTDB taxonomy): Bacteria > Bacillota > Clostridia > Oscillospirales > Acutalibacteraceae > RUG806. Next base: position 22,887 of record JAZRST010000086.1, read on the forward strand.
AGGAGTGTTGATCTTCTGCATACCAACGGCATTCTCTTCCGTTGCAATTGCAGTGTAGGAATAGTAGTAAGCCGTGGGAACAAGCTTAATCTTTTCGTTAAGCACCTTTGCGCCGTCAATGGTCATATCGTAACCGCAGTTATCGTTTGAATTATAGAAATTCACAATATTCTGAAGGCTGAAGGAGGCTCTTTCCTCATCCTGCTTGGGGGTAAGTCCGAAATGACCGAAGCGAAGATGCCACATTGACATTTCATCACCTAAAAGAACACCGAGAACGTTGCCGAAGAAGGCAATAAGAGCAATAAGCTTCATATCAACAAGAAGGTCAGCAATGGGTGTGCCGTCGTTGGGGCTTGAGAAGGTTGCAACAGAGTGAATAAGGTCGTGTCCGCCCGTGAAAAGAGGAGAGGTCTCCTCGCCCGTTGCGGCAAGCTCAGCCTCGTCACCGTAGTACATAAGAGAAGCAAAAAGACGTACTGTGGGGCCGCCGAAGGAGTGACCCATAATGTTTATGGGAGTTTCCATATCCCAGTTTTCACCCATAAGAGCATTACCCTCGTAGGAATAGCCGTAGCGGTCGTGATTGTGAGCCCTTGAATGAGCCTCACCGTAGTCAACAACAGTACCCGTAAGCTGTGCATATAATTCGCAGGCTCTGTCCCAGGCACTTGAGAAGGGACCAACGGAAGCCTCGTACACCTCAACACCGTTTTCATTGAGAATATCAACGATGTTGTCACTGCCCGTGCTCATTTTAAGACCCTCGAAATTCATACCGCCCCAGTAAGGCATAGGTGCAGCAGTTTCATAGGCACCCCATCCGCCCATACCGTGAACGAAAACAAAGGGATATTCATTCTTTGTCACGTCTGCCCAGGTGGTTTCCTTTGCAAGGGCGGAAACGCCCAGAAGTGACAGAAGCATACATACCGACAAAATAACGGAAATTACTTTCTTCATATTATACCTCCGAGTATAATTTTTCGAGATAATTTTACCATTGCCCAACGCATATTGTCAACAAACAATCTGCTCCTTCTCAACAGATTACAGACAAATTGTATAAAAAAGGCATAGAAAAAACCGACGGCTTTACCGTCGGTTTTTCGCTGAAATCAATCAGTAATTATTCCGTTACCTTATTATGCTTCGGGAGCAATAAGACCTGCTGTTTCAAGGATCTTAAGAATAGATGCGAAGAAAGCTTCAATGATTCTAACGATATCCTGGATGTACATTTTTTTCACCTCTGATAAAGTATTTTTTATTTACCATGTTTATATTACCACGGCAAAATAAAAATGTCAACATTTTTCATCAAAAGAAAAATCCGACGGTTTCCCGTCGGTTTTCGCTTCAGCATCAAATTATGCTTTTTCTGTTGTGTCTTCTTCCTTCTTTGTTATGCCCATAAGAGCTGTAAAAACATCAACGATAGCCTCAAAGAACGCTCTGATGATATTGAGTACTTCTTCTATGCTCATTTTTTTCACCTCGCAAAATAAAATATGCAATACTGCAACTTTATAGTAGCACAAAGGCTTTAAAATTACAAGGCTTTTGTAAAAATTTATATATATGTCACATTTCTGTAAAAATTACTTCGGCTTTGGTCTTGTCATAAAGGAAAGCACAAGCCCCGACAGCACAGCCGCCATAATACCTGCACTGCCTGCAGTAAGCGGACCCGTAAAGACACCCAGAAGCCCGTCCTTGTCAACAGCCTCCCTGGTACCCTTTGCAAGAAGTGCCCCGAAGCCCGAAATGGGAAGCGTTGCCCCCGCCCCCGCAAAATCAATAAGCCTTTCATATACCCCGAAAGCACCGAGCACCACTCCTGCACATACAAAGCCCACCAGAATCCTTGCAGGGGTCAGCTTTGTTTTATCAATAAGAAGCTGTCCCAGCACACATATAAGACCGCCCACAAGAAACGCCCATAAGTAATTCATAAAAGCACCTCCGAGGATATTTTTACCCGAAGAAGGTGCTTTATACCTTATTTATAATTTTTAATAAAATGCTTGTAGAAGCGCACAGCCTCTTCTATGCAGGACACGTCAAGATTTTCATCAGGCTGGTGCACAAGGCTCAGCTGCTTACCCGTAATTTTAAGGGGAGCAAACCTGAAGGGCGCAGGACATACCGCAGTAAGATGTCTTGCATCCGTCCCGCCCGAGGGAAGAGGATAAGGCACCACGGGACAGTCGGGGAAAATCTCCTCAATGCATCTTTTTACGTAAGAGAAGCCCTTGCCCGTAATTGAAGCAGGCTCGTGATATTCATTATTACTGCCTTCAGTAAGAATAATTCCGTGCTCCTCGGCCTTTTTTCTGAATGCGGCCTTGTCCTTTTCGAAATCCTCAGCATCCACAGGCTGGAAATAAGCCGTTGCAGTGCATTTTTTGGAAAGACTGCTGCCCTCAATTTTCGTAAAGGAGCAGGTTGTGCTGATAAGTCCCTTTGCAAGAGGATTGAGCTTGGGCATAATCTTCACAATCAGAGGATTGAAAATTTTAAGATTAGAGAACACAAAGCTCAGTGGGAAGCCTAAATGAGGCGCAATATAGGTAAACATATCCTTTACGGGGTCGTTTATTCTCACCGTGAAAATATCCCCCGTCTGCACGTCGTTTATGAATGCAGTCATACGCTCCACGGGATTTTTCTTACGGGGCTTGGTCATGTCCCCGTAGCCTGCCTTTTCGCTTGCCTCACACTCGTAGGTGAATCTTCCCTTTTCGTGAATACCCACCATTGCGCATTTTCCGCACTTCACCCCGTCCACGGGAGGCTCGGTTATTGCACCGCCCTCGTCAAGCACAAGTGTGAAATTAACGTTATTCTTCTTAAAATATTCCACTGCCTTCGGGATTCCGTCACCGAAGCGCTCCTCATTGTGTGAGGAAGCAAGCCACAGATTATATGAAGGTACAAAGCCCTTACCCAACAGCTCCTCCGCAGCCTGAAAGAATGCAAAAAGTGAGGTCTTGGTGTCAAACACACCTCTGCCCCATATTTTTCCGTCGTGCTCCTCGCAAGCGAAGGGAGGATATTTCCACTCTCCGTCACCCTCAACCACGTCGTGATGTGACATCAGCAGAATGTTTTCGTCAGAATCCGTACCCGAAAGCTTATACACCCAGCAGTCGTCGGAAAAATACATTACCTCTGCCCTTTCGTGCACAAGGGGAAAAAGCTCCTTCATAACCTCACGGAGCATCATAAACTCCTCGGGTGCAAAGGAATCCTTCTTTGATACGGTTTCGCACTGAATCATCCTGCGAAGCCGGGGTATATAATAATTCTTATCGTAGTCCGCCATAATTATTCCCTTCCGCAAAGCCAAAAGCCCCGACCGAGGTAGGGGCTTTCATTTTTCTTATAAAAATGCTACGAGAGCCGCAGTGCACACACTGCCTGCCATTAAAATTGCCATTGCTATTGCAACTGCCTTTGCAAACTTCTTATTCATATCATTCACCTATTCCGAGGACCTTCATAATGTCCTTCTTATAAATTTCTGTCTGAGCGTCAGCCTCTGCCTCGTCCCTGCCCTGAGCCATTGTGTAAATCTTGATTTTAGGCTCTGTGCCCGAGGGACGGATAATAACCTTATCTCTGTTTTCAAGAATAAGGATAATTACGTTTGAGGAGGGATAGTTGAGTGCTGTCTTCTCACCCGTCTTCACGTCAAGAGAGGCGCCCGTCTTGTAGTCCTCAACAACAGCCACAGCCTTACCGCCGAGAGAAGCGGGAGCATCTGTTCTGAGAGCATCCATCATAGAAAGCATCTTAGCCATACCGTCAGCACCCTCGAAGCCGAAGTTAAAGAGTGAGTTGTTCCAGAAGCCGAAGCGCTGATGAAGTGACCTCATCACGTCAACAAGGGTAAGTCCCTTTTCCTTATAGTAAGCCGCCATTTCGCAGATAAGCATTGAAGCGTTTACAGCATCCTTATCCTTGGTGTGCATACCTGAAAGATAGCCGTAGCTTTCCTCGAAGCCTAATTCAAAGCGGTCAGCCTCGCCCTTTTCCTGAAGCTCCGTCATTAATTCACCGATATACTTAAATCCCGTGAGAACGTTTCTCATTTCGGCACCGTAGCTTTCGGCAACCATAGTTGAAAGGTCGGAGGATACGATGGACTTCACAATAACGGGCTTCTCTGCTAAAGTACCCTTTTCCTTCTTCTGTGAAAGGATGTAGTCAACAAGCATACAGCCCACGTCGTTGCCGGTCATAAGCTTGTATTCACCGTTAGTCAGCACTGCAATACCCACTCTGTCGCAGTCGGGGTCAGTTGCAAGAAGAAGGTCAGCCTTCTTTGCTTCTGCAAGCTTCAGAGCCTCGTTAAAGGCCTCTCTTATTTCGGGATTGGGGAAGGAGCAGGTGGGGAAACTTCCGTCGGGATTTTCCTGAACGGGCACTACCGTCACGTCCCTTATGCCCATCATAGAAAGAATTTTTCTTACGGGCTTGTTGCCTGTACCGTTAAGGGGAGTATAAATAACGGAAAGGTCTGTGTTCCTTGCAGTTTCGGGATTGATGCTTCTTGACAGAACAAGCTCAAAGTACTTGTCGAGGAAGCTCTCTTCAATGTATTCAATAATGCCCTCTTGGACAGCCTTGTCAAAATCGCAGGTCTTTACGTCCTCAAAAATATCGCAGTTATTAATATACTCAAGCGTTCTCTTTGCGGCTTCATCAGTCATCTGATAGCCTCTTTCGTCATAGCACTTGTAGCCGTTGTACTTTGAGGGGTTGTGGCTTGCAGTGATAACGATGCCCGAGGAGCATCCGAGCTCCTTTACTGCGTAGGCAACTATGGGAGTGGGCATAAGCTCCTTGAAAATATATACCTTAATGCCGTTAGCGGCAAGTACCGCTGCAGCAGCCTTTGCAAACTTGTCGGAATTGATTCTTGAGTCATAGCCTACAGCAACGGAAGGGTGTTCAAATGCCTCGTTAAGGTAATTGCTCAGTCCCTGAGTTGCCTGAGACACGGTATATACGTTCATTCTGTTGGTACCTGCACCTATAACGCCGCGAAGACCTCCCGTACCGAAGGTAAGATTCTGCCAGAAGCGGTCAAGAATCTCCTTTTCGTCACCCTCAACGGCAATGAGCTCGTCAAGCACCTCTTTCTCAACAGCCTTCTCTCTCCACAGAGCATAAAGCTTATTTATATCATTCATATACATACCGCCTTTCAAAAACTTCGCTATCATATATTATATTACTTATCCTTGTAAATTACAATAGAAAAAAAGAGGTTTGATTCAGCAAAAAAATACCCTGAGGGCACCGTAGTAAATTATATAGTGTAATTACAAAAAAAAGGATGAAGCCGAAGCCTCATCCCTTTAATATAATCTTATTCGTCTTTTTTGAAATCCGAGGTAAAGCCTCTTATAAACACAAGCACTGACACGGCAGGAAGCGCAAGTCCTGCCACCTCAAAGAAACCGAAGCTGTCGATGCTGTGTGTTGCCATAAACAGAAAAACCAGACCGATTAAAGCAAGGTAAATACCGAGAAGCATGAACTTCAGTTCTTTTTTCATAGGCTTTCCTCTTAAATCTTTACGATAATCTTCTTCTTGTTGCAGATGTAAGCAATAGCGGTAAGAATAAGTCCCATTGCCGCAACAATTGCAATTGCCACGGGAGCGGAAGCTTCCTTGAAGAATTCACCGCCGATAACGGTAACAACACCTACGAAGCCGAACTCAAGGCAGTACATAAGTATGGGATTCTTGCCCCACCACATAAAGGGGTCAAAGGAGCTCTTGTAGAAGGAGAAGGCTTCAACAATGATAAATGCAAGAAGAGAAATGAATACTGTCACAATTACAAAGGAGGGGCTTACGCTTCCCTTGTTGATTGCCATAAAGGTAGAGTTTGCACCGATCCATGTTGCGCCCTCGGGAAGAGAAGCAATAATTCCTGCCACCAGAGCTGCTGTCAGCACACCGTAGCCTGCCACAGCACCGAAGAAGAGCTTCTTGTTCTTCATATACATATCTGAGAATGCAAGGTAGATTATAAGCATAGCACCCCATGCAAAGCCGCCGATGAAGCCGCCGTCAGCAACACCGTCAACAAGCTCACGGTTAGAAGCGAACATATCGTTCGGGAGGTTGCCCGAATGGAAAAGTCCGAAAAGACCTAAAATACCGAAGCCGCCTGCAAGTCTTATAAGGTTTTCGTACTTACCCTTGATGAGTGCAAAGGGTAATGCAACGAGACCTGCAAAGCCTATGTGGTGAAGAACAACCCAGTGACCGAAGCTGTCACCCGTTTTACCCATTACAAGAAGCACTGCATTGACAAGTGCTACAGCCACGCCGTACAAGCCGAAGGCAGTAACGAACCATGAAAGGAACCTGCCGAGAGGCGCCGAAATCTTTTTAAGCTTTACGGCCTTCAGAAGCAGAATCACAAGTGAAAGCACAAGCACCACTGCAGTTGCAATAACGAAGGTAAGGTTAAGCCCCTCCATGTGGCCGTCAAGAATATCGTTGATACCGTCCATAGTAACACCGATACCGATAATCATAAGGTTTCTCTTGACGAAATGGATTATTGCAGTCTTCTTGCCATCCTTCTCAATTCGTCTTCTTAAGGAAGGCAGATATGTAAGACCGATAGCAAGAATAAACATAGGTGCTACGATATCTGCAACCGCAAGGTTGGGAAGCATATAGTAAGCATCAGCATTGGGCGCGTGATGGCTTATGCTTGAAGCCCATCCCAGTCCCGAAAAGTTTGCCATAAACTGGAAAATAATCATTGAAAATATAACGATTCCTCTGAATCGGTCAATTGTATTGTTTCTCTGCATTAGTGGTTTCCTCCTGAAAACAATATTTTATCTCTCAAACTACTCTTAAAAAAAGAGTTCCTCCTGCTACCCGTTTGACGGGAAATGTTCATATTTTGTCGGTATGCGGCGCTTGTGCGCAGATAAGCGGATGCAGACGGGGGAAATATGGGCATTTAGCGGAAAGAGATGTTGTTAAAATGCCGTGTCGGATAAATCTAACCTTAATAAAATCTGCTATCCGCCCATTAAAGGCAGGGAAAAGTGGTCAGAAATTGCCGTATTTGTGTTTTTCGGCGGTGGCAAGGCGTACAATTGTACTCCGAACCGCCGAAAAACAAGCACTTAAATAACTTTCAATGTGAATAAAAACTAAGATTTATATCTTTGTTCTGTTGTAGCAGAACCCCATAAATATACTGTGCGTCGAAGACGGTAATTTGTGAGCATCTTTTCCTTAAGACTTCATCTTAACTATGTCACGGTATGATATAAGCTCTACACCATGAGCGTTGAGGTACTTTTCTGTTTCGGGATCCTTCATCAGCTGATATTCCCACACTCTCTGCCACCAGTTGCCCGTAATTGACTTTAATTCATCACTTTCAAGTGCCGGATGTATAAATGTCTCTGTAATACCCTCGGGGATGTCCGTCCATATCTCAAGAATACGCTTTCTGTAATTCTCGTAGGTGTCCTTAGGCATCACACCCCAGTCGGGGAATAAAAGATAATCGGGCATAATAACACCGAATTTCTTACCCCAGAGCTTGGAAATCTTCGTGCAGGCAGCATATGCAAAATAAGGCACGCCGCGGGGACATATACGCTTGTCGTGCTCAAGGAACATTCTGTAGGCATAGCCGTATTCACCGCACACACGAAGGGTCATCTTGAGAAGAGAGAATCTTCCCGTAAGATGTCCGTAAAGTGAGCCCATGTGGTTATCCACGTGTGAGGGCTTCATTCCCCACTCGTGAGCAAGGTCTATCTGTGCGCGCATTTCCTTTTCGAGCTCATCGTATTTGCCGTATTTACCCACGTCCTTGGCGCTGTGCCACATAAAGCCCTCGCTGTCAACAAGGCTCTTGCCGTCGGTGAGGGGCTTCCAGCGGTAGTCCTTCCATTCGGCAGTCATTGTAAGATGCACACCTATTGCATACTGAGGATTTTCTATAGAAAAGTCAACCGCATCCTTTGCCGTGGGGCAAGGCATCATAATTGTAGCTGACTTTAATCTTCCGTCTCTGAACAAATCAAAAACCGCTTCATTTGCGCTTTTACACATACCGAAATCATCGGCATTAACCAAAAGATATTTTCCCATGGGGAACACCTCCCTTTATTTATATATTGATTATACAACATAATTGACAATTATTCAATCAATAGTTGAAAAATTTTGTGAATTTTTCAAAAACAAACAAAAAAAAACGGCTGCACAAGCAACCGTTCAACATATAGAGCGTCAGCGGAACAAGGGCGAAGCCCTTCCGAAACATTTTCCGAAGGAAAATATATCACACCGTGACAATCACGGTATATCACTGCCAACGGCAATATCACTCTTGCGAAGCAAGAATATCACTATCATAATTTACCGTCACGGTAAATTATGATTACATCGTGGGCATACCGGGGTTGCCGCCGCCCATAAGCTGGCTTAAAAGTCCGCCTGATTTCTTCTGCTTCTTGGGCTTGTACTTGGGAGGATTCTCAAGTCTCATTCTTGCGCCCTTGCTTGCCTTGAGCTTCTTTGAAACCGCAAAAACGGGCTCAACCATACTGTCTGCAAGGTAAGGAAGAATTCTCTGCATAAGCTCGGGATCATTCTGAAGGAAGCCGAGAGCAGTAACACATACAAGGCTCTGCACCTCGTTTGTGCCGTCCTCGTAAATTTCGCAGATGATATTGAAAAGTCTCTTCATCTTCTGAGGATTGTTCTCACGGATAGTTCTTTCAATGCATGCACAGCCGTGCTTTACAAAGAAATCCTCACAGAGGAATTCACCGTAGGCTTCAATATTTTCGGAAATTGCATCCTTAAGCTCGGGATAAACACCGCTGAGCTTTGTTGCAAAGGTAATGGGGTCATAAGAGAGAGCACCGCTCTTTGCGGCAGCACGGGAAACCGTGGAGAGATTCTTTGTCTTTACTGCAGTCTTCTTCTTTACAACGAAGGTCTCGGTCATATATTCGTTGACCTCACCTGCAATGCTCTTAACGTCACGCTCGGTGTATTCGTCAAGAATGAAAAGATATGTGCTGTCCTTTGTGAAGGCGGAGTCGTCCTCACGGGGAGCATCGTTACCTGCAAAAAGCATGTGGATTCTGTCCTCGCTGAAAACGAAACGGGCAACACCCTTGTCACCAGAGAAATCCATTACAACTGCCTCGCCTCTTTCGTAAGCGGAGCAGCCCGTCTTTCTTGCGCCTTCCTTGTATTCGGGGGCAAAGCCGCACTGTGTCATTGTTTCTGAGATGTTATTGTATAACAGCTCAAGTACCTGAATTTTTTCCATTTATTTATCCTTTCAGCCGTTGAGTGCGGCAAAATTTTCTTTGTTAGCCTTGTAAAGGTTCTTGAATACCTTATACTGCTTGTCGTAAACAGCCTTGTTTTCGGGGTTGGGAGTGTAGGTCTTCACTGCAGGAATAAGGCTCTTTGCCTTAGAGAAGTCGGAGATATGACCCGAGCCTACTGCAATTGTAACAGCCGCACCTACGGCACCTACGTTCTGAGGCTTGTCAACAACCTCAATTTTTCTGCCGAGCACGTCGGAGAGAATCTGGCAGGTCATATATGAAAGTGCACCGCCGCCTACGAAGCGGATTGTATCGGATGCCTTGACCTTCTTTTCCTCAGCCTCCATAAACCAACGAAGATGATAACACACACCCTCAATAACGGCACGGATAAGCTCGCTCTTGCCCGTTTCAAGGCTTATGTTGAAGAACATACCTCTTGAATTGGGATCCTCAAAGGGACAGCGGTTACCGTGAAGCCAGGGAGTGAAAATAACTCCGCCGGAGCCTGCAGGCACACGGCTTATAACGTCAGACATATAGTCGTAAAGATTCGTATATTCGGTTTCGTAGCTGTCTGCCACGTCTTCCTTTTTGAGATAGATGTTGATTTCATCAAGGGCTAAGTGATCCTTTACCCATTCAAGGCACTTGCCTGCGGTTTCAAGCTCACCGAAGTAGTTGAACATTCCGGGCACTGCACCGATAACAGCCGCAATCATAGCGGAAGCATCAACAATGGACTTATCGACAACGGTTGAAACCCAGCCTGAGGTACCGCAGTAAACGTGAGTGTCACCAAGACCCACGGCACCGGCACCGACACCGATAAGGGAAGCGTCACCGCCGCCGCCGTAAACGGCTATACCTGCCTTAAGACCCAGCTCCTGAGCCTGCTTTTCGCGCAGAGGTCCTACAACGTCGGTTGAATTGATGATTTCGGGCATGTGCTTTACGTCAACACCGAGAGTCTTACAAAGGCTTTCGCTCCAGCACTCGTGGCCCTTACGAAGGTCGTAAAGAAGTGCGCCGAAGGCAGAGTCTCTCGTCATAACACATCTGCCCGTCATACGGCAGATAAGGGCTTCCTTGACGTCAAGCCACTTATGTACGCGCTTGAAATTTTCAGGCTCGTGATTCTTCACCCAGTTATATTTCCACACGGGGTCCTTTACGGAAGCCGCAACAGCACCCGTTATCATGAGAGATTTAAGAAGCTTCGGAATACTTGCACCGGCAATCTGAATACCGTGGGCAATACCCTTTTTAAGCTCCTCTCTTGCACGCTGATCCATATAGCTCATTGCACGGCGTACGGGTACACCGTCCTTGTCAACGAGCACAAGACCCTGCATCTGTGAGCAGAAGGAAATACCCTCAATAAGAGAAGCATCAATTCCCGATTCAGCAACAGCCTTTCTTGAGGTGTTGCACATTGCATTCCACCACTCATCGGGATCCTGCTCTGCACCGCCGTCAGGGAAAACGTAAAGCTTGTATCCCTCAGAGGCACTTCCTAAAAGCTTTATTGTATCGGAAATTTCAAAAACACAGGTCTTCACACCGGTGGTACCGATATCAAAGGTAATAACGTACATATTAAATCTCCCTCTTTTGTCATAATTCAGAAAACTGAATTATGACAGTGATATTCATAGCCTTGCTATGAGTGATATTGCCCTTCGGGCAGTGATATTCAATCCTTCGGAATGAGTGATATATTTGCCTTTCGGCAAATGTTTCGGAAGGGCTTTCGCCCTTGATTTTACAAAACAGAGCGAAGCGGAACAAGCCGTCAGGCTTCCGAAGCTTTTGCGAAGCAAAAATATAACTCGGCGAAGCCGAATAAAACTGTGCTATGCACAATATAACTCGCCCCGCAGGTGCGAATAAAACTTTTACAAGCTTCTTCTTCCTTCTATGGCTCTCATCAGCGTCACGCTGTCGGCATACTGCAGGTCACTTCCCACGGGAAGACCGTATGCAAGCCTCGTGACGCTCACACCTAAGGGCTTCAGAAGCTTCGAAATATACATGGCAGTCAGCTCACCCTCAACGGAAGAGCCCGTAGCCATAATCACCTCGTCAACACCGCCGGCACCCACACGGGAGAGCAGCTCCTTCACAGTAAGATCCTCGGGACTTACGTCGTCAAGGGGAGAAATAACACCGTGAAGCACGTGATATACACCCTTGTATTCGTTGGTGTTTTCAATTGCCATAAGCGCCTCCACGTTTTCCACAACGCAGATAACGGACTTCTTACGGGCAGGATTTTTGCACACGGGGCAAAGCTCCTCATCCGTAAGATTGGCACACTGAGGACAACGGTGAATCTTGTCTGCAGCCTCTTTTATTACGTCCGCAAAGCCGTAAGCCTGCTCCTTTGTAAGAGAAAGCACGTGAAAAGCAAGGCGCATCGCAGTCTTTGCACCTATACCCGGCATAGCCTTAAACTGTTCAATTAACCTTTCAAAAGAAACTGCACTTTCCATCTCAGAAACCGAGGCCGGGGATATTAAGTCCTGCAGAGAATGCGCTCATTTCTCTTTCCATTGTATCGTTAGCCTTTCTGATAGCCTCATTAAGAGAAGCAATAAGAAGGTCCTCAAGCATTTCAACGTCATCGGGGTCAACAACCTCGGGCTTAACGGTGATTCCGAGAATCTCGTGCTTACCGCTTACCTTGACCTCAACGGCACCGCCGCCTGCAGATGCGGTGAATTCAGCAGCCTCAACCTCAGCCTGCTTGTTTGCCATATCCTCCTGCATTTTCTGTATTCTTTCCATCATAGCATTTCTGGACATATTGTTCTGGTTGGGAATTCTTGCTTTCATAATAATTCTCCTTAATCAATCTTTATTTTATAGGGCTTTCCGAGGACGGTTTCAGCCGCCTTACCTGCGAAATTGCCCATCATCTGTTCGTTTACGAATATTTTAAGATTCTTTTCGCCGAGCTTTATATAAATCGTACCGCCGTCAATTCTTGCGCTCGAGCCCGTAAGCTGACCGATAAGCGGAGGGAAGAGCTTTTCTGTTTCAAGCACAATCTTGCCCCATGTGCGGTTATCAATTCTGTCACCGCCTGCATCCTCGGGAAGAGTATCCTCAAAAAGCTCATCGTATTTATTGAGGTCGGGACCCTCATCCGCCACGGAAGTGGGAGCTTCTGCCTCGGGAGCGGCTTTCTTGTGATTACCCTCGTGCTCCTTCATAAAGGCATCAAAATCAAAGGAATCGTCGGCATCGTCACCGTCGTCCGAGAAATCAAACATACGCGAGCCGCCTTCCTCACCGAAGCCCTTGAACTCACCGAGATTTGACTTGGGAGCCGAAGAGAAGGGAGCGCTTTCCTGCACGGGAGCGGACTTCACTTCATCTGCAGGGAATGGCAGATCAGCCTCAAAGGGAGGAGGCACGTCATCATCAGAGAAGGGGACGTCCTCGTCGAAGGGAGGAGGCACGTCGTCTGTCGGGAAGGGTAAATCCTCCTCAAAAGGAGGGGGTACGTCCTCTGTCACAAAGGGTACGTCTGCGGCAGGCTCCTCACGGACGGGAGCACTCTGCACAACAGCCCTTGCGGGAGCGGTCTTCTGCACGGCAACGCCGTTTCTTTTAAGCTCGGAAAGCTCCTTCTCAAGCTGAGAAATTCTGACACTGAGTGCCGATACAGACTCGTCCGTTTCGGGACGGGTAAGACGGATAAGCGCCATTTCCGCTTCAATTCTTCTGTTCTGAGTCTTTCTCATGGCATCAGCAGAAGCCGTCAGCACGTTGAGAGCGTAAAGCACGGTCTCCTTAGTGAAAAGAGAGGCTATTTCCTTTATTTCACCCAGCTCCTCGTCTGTGCAGACAAGAAGATTTTCGGGATTTTTAACTGTTTTGACAATAAGAAAGCCTCTGAAACGGTCAATAAGCTCCGTTACAAGTCTTTCGGTATCGCAGGAGCCCTTGTGGAGCTCGTCAAGTATCATAAGGCACCTTGCGGTATCACCCGCTGCCACGGCACGGACAAGAGCGTAAATATGCTCTCTGCCCATAAGACCTGCCGAAGCGGATACCGTATCAACGCTTACGGAGTCGGACACGCTTATACATCTGTCAAGCAGTGACAGCGCATCTCGCATACCGCCGTCCGCAATACGGGCAATAAGCATTGCCGCATCGTGTGAAAGCTGTGCGCCCTCTTCACCTGCAACGTATTTCAGTCTTTCGGCAATGTACTGAGGCTCAATTCTTCTGAAATCGAATCTCTGACAGCGTGAAAGAATGGTGGCGGGAAGCTTGTGCACCTCGGTTGTGGCAAGGATGAATTTAACGTGCTCGGGAGGCTCTTCAAGGGTCTTGAGAAGCGCATTGAAGGCTTCAATTGTGAGCATATGAACCTCGTCTATGATATAAACTCTGTACTTTGCCTGAGAGGGGGTGAAATTGACCTCATCCCTGAGAATTCTTATATCCTCAATTCCTCGGTTACTTGCGGCGTCTATTTCAACTATATCGAGAACACTGCCCGCATCTATACCTCTGCAGATTTCACACTCGTTGCAGGGGTCTCCGTTTACGGGATTAAGACAGTTTACTGCCTTCGAGAAAATCTTTGCGCAGGTGGTCTTACCCGTACCTCTTGAGCCGGTGAAAAGATAGGCGTGGGAAAGTCTGTTTTCCTTTACCTGCGATGCAATTGTGGTCGTGACCTGAGGCTGACCGATAACGTCAGCAAATACCTTGGGTCTCCATTTTCTGTATAAAACTCTGTACATAACTTTCCTTTACCTCCTTTTCGGATTTTTTCTGAAGGGGACGGCAGTGTCTTCCTCACTTCTTCACTCTTCACTCTTACTTCTTACTTATTTTTCGTTCCTGCAGGAACAAAAAATTTTGCCTCTGTCACACGGTGTGCAGGCGGACTGTGTCGCACGGGCTGACCGCTTAATGCTGCTCGGTTCCCCGCCTGACATGGTTCGCGGCGCTCCGTCGCACAGGACCAACACACCGCATGACAGAAGCAAAA
>JAZRST010000087.1:0-4774 GCA_045651625.1 Acutalibacteraceae bacterium
AACGTCCTCGTAAAGACCGAGAGTCTTAAGCATAAAGGTTGTAAGCTCAAGACAGCTCTTGAATTCATCTGCGAGCTGCTCGGGAGTACACATAAGGTGACCCTCGGAGATTGTGAACTGACGAACACGGATAAGACCGTGCATTTCACCTGAAGCCTCATTTCTGAAAAGAGTGGAGGTTTCGGCAAGTCTCATGGGAAGGTCACGGTAGGAACGTGCACGGTTGAGATATGCCTGATACTGGAAGGGGCAGGTCATAGGACGAAGGGCAAATACCTCGTCATCCTTCTCCTCCTCACCCATAACGAACATACCGTCCTTATAATGATCCCAGTGACCTGAAATCTTGTAAAGGTCGCTCTTTGCCATAAGGGGAGTTTTTGTTCTTACCCAGCCTCTTGCTCTTTCCTCGTCCTCAACGAATCTCTGAAGAGTCTGGATGATATCACAGCCCTTGGGAAGAAGAATGGGAAGTCCCTGACCGATTGTTTCAACCGTTGTGAAAAGCTCTAAATCTCTGCCGAGCTTGTTGTGGTCACGGCGCTTTGCTTCCTCAAGTGCTTCAAGATAAGCATCAAGGTCTGCCTGCTTTGTGAATGCTGTACCGTAAATTCTCTGGAGCATCTTGTTCTTTTCATCGCCTCTCCAGTATGCACCCGTGCAGGAGGTAAGCTTGAATGCCTTTACTCTTGAGGTGTCGGGAATGTGGGGGCCTGCGCAAAGCTCTGTGAATTCACCCTGCTTGTAGAAGCTGATGTTTTCACCCTTGTCTGCATGCTCCTTAATAAGCTCAACCTTGTAGATTTCACCCTGCTCCTCATAGAACTTGATTGCCTCGTCGGGAGTCATTTCAAAGTGGGTAAGCTCAAGACCCTCCTTGACAATCTTCTTCATTTCTGCCTCAATCTTCTCAAGCTCCTCGGGAGAAAATGCCTTGGGAACGTCAAAATCGTAATAGAAGCCCTTATCGATTGCAGGACCGATAGCAAGCTTTGCTTCGGGATAAAGTCTCTTTACTGCCTGAGCTAAGATATGAGAAGCGGTGTGGCGGAATGCCTTCTTACCGTCCTCATCGTCAAATGTAAGGAATTCTACCTCGCAGTCGTTTTCAATTTTTGTGCGAAGGTCGCATACTGCACCGTCAATCTTACATACGCAAACAGCCTTGTAAAGACCTGCGCCGATTGACTTTGCAATTTCAGCGGCTGTAACGGCGTTTTCAAACTGCTTTACGTCATCTCTGAGCTTTACATGAACGATAATAACACCTCATCGTAAATTTAAGTTTTTACCATAAAAATATTCCGTCTGCCTTATATAAAACAAAAACAGCTTCATCCCTGAAAACTGGGATGAAGCTGATATGCTCCACGGTTCCACCCGTATTGACAGAAAATCTCTGTCCGCTCAAAAAGTTTTAACGGTACTTAACCGGCTGACCTTGAATCTTTACGGTCAGCACTCGGGAGCGGTAGCAGATTAAAACCGACAGATAAATCACTTTCAGCCGACGTGATTCTCTCTGGGAAATGCCTGTTTTATGCTTCTCCGTCATCGTTTTGGAATATTAACATTAATTATTATATATCTTCTTAAGAAAAAGTCAAGCAATTCTTCAGAATACGTACTCAAAGAAGCCTACACCCGTGTAGCCGTCCTCTTTAAGACCGAAATATCTGTCGGAGTTGCAGTAAATACCGTAGAGGTTACTGATATAGCCTGCAAGAATACCGCCGAGCTTTCTGAAGAAGCCTATCTTTTCGGGCTCGTAATCATCATCCTTGGTAAGTGTGAAGCTTACGTATTCCTCGTCTGTTTCGAGGTTATAGCTTGTTACCTTGATAGCCTCGGGAGAGAAATCGAGGATGTTATAGTAGCTGTCGGTAAGCTTATCCATACCGATAGAAACAAGGTCGCTGTAAACAACGTCCTCTTCGCCCTCCTCCTCGGGTCTGCCGATTGAGGTTGAAACGAAATAAACAGTACCCTTTGCATTGTTTACTGTACCGCCGTTTTCAATTTTATCTACTGCTTCACCGTTGTAAACAACGTCGGAAACACTGTAGTGGTGGGAATGTCCCATAAGCACGAGATCAATATTGAATTCGTCAAATAAGGGGGAGAAAAGGATTCTCAGAAGATTGCATTCTGTTTCTCTGTGAGGAATTGAACCGCCGTAAAGGTCGTGGTGCATCATAACGACACGCCATTTTGCATCGGGATGAGTCTTTGCTGCCTCCTTGACTGTTGCTCTGTGTGCCTGAGCGGAAGCATTGTTTGTATCAAGGCAGATAAAGAGCACGCCGCCCTTTTCGAAATAGTAGTTACCTGACTGGTAGCTGCTCATAGGTCCGTACATTTCGTTGGGAAGGTTGCTGAAATACTTGTAATCAAAGCTGTGACGGTCGTGGTTACCCATAATTGTAGCAAAGGTAAGTTCCCTTGATGCCTTTGAGAAGGTAAGTCCCTCGTATTCTACTCTCTGTCCCTCAGTTGCCATATCACCGCCTGAAAGAATGAGATTCAGAGGAGCCTTTGCTGTTGCCTTGCCGATAAGCTCTGCAAATGCAAATGAGGTATCCTTAAGGCTTGCTTCATCCTCGGGATTGTCGTAAACGTGAATATCGGACATATAAAGAGCACTGAAGGTGTCACCGTCAGTTTTGAAGGAATATACCTCACTCTTTTCTTCACCTGATACGCAGGTATAGTAGTAGGTCTTTTCTGATTCAAGACCCGTTACGGTTACCTTTGCAGCCTTGTCGCCCTGATATGTTGTGATGATTTCACCCGTAAAGGCTTCAGCGTCGGACATATCCTCTTTCTCGCTGATTTCAACACGGCATTCGCTTACGTCAGCTGACATATACCAGGAAAAGTTTCTTTCGCTTTCGGTCTTGCCGGGATTTACGGTAATGCCTCTTTTTGCTTCCTCGGTATTTTCCCACTCTGCTTCAAGAGCCGCATCACAAGCCTTGTCTTCTGCTTCCTCTGCTTCGGGAGCATCTGCTTCATCACCCACAGAAAGGGTTGTTTCCTCTGCTTCGGGAAGAGTGGTTTCATCTGTTACGGTTGCCGCAACGGGAATAAGCGCAGTTGCAAGCATAAGAAGTGACAGAAGAATACTGATAAATTTCTTTGTGCTTTTCATTTTTACAGTTCCTTTCATCAAAATACTGTTTCAAAAAAATCTACGTTAAAGCCGTCTTCCGTAAGGTCGGAATATCTTCCGATGTTGTTGAATACGGCAACAATCGTACCTATTCCGCTGAGAAGTCTGCCCACGAGTCTTCTGAAATACGTGATTCCGGGAGCGGCATAATCATCATCCTTTGTAAGTGTGAAGGAAGCGTAAGCCCCATCCTCACCTCTTTCATAGGTTGTAACGGTAATTGCTTCTTCGGAGAAATCAATGATGTTGTAAAGTCTGTCACCGTAATGATCCATTCCGATGGAAACACGGTCACTGTAAGGAATTCCGTCACCCTCGTCGTTGTCACGGGCTCTTGCAACAGAGGCAGATACCATATATACGGTACCGTCTGCATTGTTTATAACGTCACCGCTTTCGATTTCTCTTACGGTCTGTCCGTTATAGAGAACATCGGAAATGCTGTAGTGATGAGAATGACCCGTAAGCACAAGGTCAACGCCGAATTCGTCGAAGATATAGGAAAGAATAATTCTTAAAAGAACGTTTTCACTTTCTCTGCTTTCGATTGAGCCGCCGTAAAGGTCGTGATGCATCATAACAACACGCCATTTGAGGTCAGGATTTTCATTCACTGCATTTTCAATGAAATTGCGGTGGTCTGTTGCACTTGAATTGTTGGAGTCAATAACAAGGAAAAGAACCTCACCCTTGGTGAAATAATAATTTCCGCCCTGGGGGGAGCTGATGATACCCTCATCCTCGTTGGGAAGATTTGTGAAATACTTGTAAGCAATACCCTTTCTGTCGTGGTTGCCGATTGCAGTGGCAATTGTAAGAGAACGGGAAACGGGAGAGAAGGTAAAACCCTTATATTCCTCAAGAAGACCGTCAGTTGCCTGATCGCCTGCTGAAAGAAGAAGGCTTACGTCGTGCTTACCCGTAACCTCAGTAAGAAGGTCTGCAAAATCAAAGGCTGTAGCCTTGGTGTCACCTGTTTCTTCATTGAGCGTTATGTGGATATCGGACATATATAATGCCGAAAAGCTGTCGCCATCCGTTGTTTCAAAGGAATAGACACTGCTTCTTTCCTCACCCGAAACACAGCAGTAGTAATAGGTCTCGCCTGCATCAAGGTCGCTTACGGTTACCTTGGCAACGGAATTTCCGTGACGGTCGTCAATTGCAGTACCCTCGTAGACAGCCGCATCAAGCATAAGGGGATTCGTACTGAGAAGAAGGGAGCATTCTGTCTCATCCTCATCCATATACCAGGAAAAATTTCTTTCGGCTTCCGTTTTTCCGGGCTGAATAATAATACCGCGCTGTGCTTCCTCCGTGTCTGCCCAGAGTGCATCAAAGCCTGACACGGCACCGGCTGCAGGAAGAGCGGAAAGCACCATTATAATGCTGAGAACCACACATAAAATTTTACTTGTCGTTTTCATAATTTTCTCTCCTTAATAAGTTATAAGCTCATTGAAAACCTTTATAGCATAATTGTCTGACATACCGGATATGTAGTCAATTATTGCGCCCTTATAAATATCCTCGGTTTCAAGACTGCCGTAAATTTTTCTGTTCTGACATTTTACGGTCTTTTCAGTCATATTCGAGAACATA
>JAZRST010000088.1:0-1681 GCA_045651625.1 Acutalibacteraceae bacterium
CTGCTTGTTGCGCTCTGCAGAAACATATCCTCTGCCCTTACTCCAAGTGATCTCCATCACTACATGTGCGTCGGTGTCAAGAGGTGCGATGTGAAGTTCGGGATTGCGAATCTCTACTTCTGAATCTGTCTTGAAGTCGCCTGCAGTGAGTTCACCTTCACCTTTCATATCCACGTACATAGTCTTAGGACCGTCGCCGTGAATTTTAAGGATAACGCTCTTCAAATTAAGCACGATCTCCGTTACGTCTTCTTTAACGGCCGGAATCGTTGAAAATTCGTGAAGAATTCCATTAATCTTAACGGAAGTAATTGCGTAGCCCGGTAATGAAGAAAGGAGTACACGTCTGAGGCTGTTGCCAAGAGTTGTACTATAACCTCTCTCCAAAGGTTCTACGACAAATTTACCGTAAGTACCGTCAGGTAAAACATCGGCTGTTTCGATTCTTGGTTTCTCTATTCCAATCATTCAAAACCCTCCTTGTTATATTAAGTATACGGTTAATTATTATTTTGAATAAAGCTCGACGATAAGCTGTTCCTCAACAGGACAAGCAATCTGATCTCTCTCGGGGAGAGCTACAATCTTAGCTTCTGTATCTGATGTCTTGTCAAGCCACTGCGGAACAGGACGAGCACCGTTTGCCTCGATTACTGCCTTGATCTTTGTGCTATCCTTGCTCTTGTCAACAATAGCAACTACGTCGCCAGCCTTAATGAGGTATGAAGGAATGTTTACCTTGCGGCCGTTTACTGTGAAATGACCATGATTTACAAGCTGTCTGCCTTCTGCTCTTGAGCTTGACCAGCCAAGAAGATAAACAACGTTATCAAGACGGCTTTCGCAGATTCTGAGAAGGTTTGTACCTGTCATACCCTGCTTACGTTCAGCTGTAATGAAATAGTTATAGAACTGACTTTCCGGAATACCGTAATATCTCTTAGCCTGCTGCTTAGCACGAAGCTGGAGACCATACTCGGAAGTCTTTTTGCGGCTCTGACCATGCTGGCCGGGGGCATATGAACGACGCTCAATAGCGCACTTTCCTGTATAGCATCTTTCGCCTTTAAGGAAAAGCTTCTTACCCTCACGGCGGCACATCTTACATACCGCGCCGGTATATCTTGCCATTTGTAGTTACACCTCCTGAAATTATAGGTTATACACGTCTTCTCTTCGGCGGGCGGCAGCCGTTATGAGGAATCGGAGTAACGTCCTTGATAAGACTAACTTCGAGACCTGCTGTCTGCAATGCTCTGATTGCAGCTTCACGTCCTGCTCCCGGACCCTTAACGTAAACCTCAACAGTTTTCATACCATGCTCCATAGCAGCCTTTGCAGCTACTTCAGCAGCAGTCTGAGCTGCGAACGGAGTTGACTTCTTTGAACCTCTGAAGCCCATCTCACCTGCTGAAGCCCATGATACTGCATTACCCTGTGTATCGCTGATGGTAACGATAGTATTGTTGAAGGTGGATTGGATATGAGCTGCGCCGCGTTCAATGTTTTTACGTTCACGACGTCTGCGTGTTGCAGTGCCCTTCTTAGCGGAACCCTTAGGTGCCATATTATCCCTCCTAAATTACTTCTTCTTGTTAGCAATGGTCTTCTTCGGACCCTTGCGTGTACGAGCGTTTGTCTTTGAGCGCTGACCTCTTACGGGCAGGCCCTTTCTGTGGCG
>JAZRST010000089.1:0-12453 GCA_045651625.1 Acutalibacteraceae bacterium
TATTGTTCATTATTTCTTTTGTGTTGAAATAGTAAACTCTCTGATCCTTGGGGGGCTCACCGCCGAAGGTGAAACGCTTACCTACTGTCTTGAAGGTTTCCTTGAGGCTTTCGCCGAAGGAGCCTGAGAAGATTGAAGGCTCGGTTGATGCATCGTAGGTGAACTGACCGGGCTCTGCGCAGACCTCCACAACCTTGCCCTGCTCGACGATAATCATACACTGACCGTCGGCAACGACAATTCCTGAGCCTGAGGTGATAACGTTATCACTGCCCTTTGTGTTTGATGAACGTCCTGAAACGTTCTTCTGTCATTTAACTATAAGTACGTCTTCACTGATGGAATCACAGGTAAAAAATTCCTTCCACTGATCGGCTAATACGCCGCCCAGTGCCCCGATTCCTGCTTTGATAAGACCCATAAATATTACTCCTTTCGGTTTGATACCATATTAATTAAACGAGGGGATCTGCCTGAGAAAGCATTGCTTCGTTTTCTCTCTTTTCTCTTATAAACTTGTAGATAGGCTCAAGATTCTTTCTGTCAAGAGGATATCCGAATTTCATAAGAAGCCATACGCCCGTATAAACCACTGCAGGGATAACGGTGCAGATGAACATAATCTTCTGGCTTGTGCCTTCCACGAAGCCGTAGGTGTCGCCCGAGTAGTTTGCCCACTGTAAAAGGAAAAGTCCGAGACCGTCGGCAATTGTCTGACCGAGCTTTCTTGAGAAGGTGTAAACCGCGTAAACCGCACTTTCATTGCGTATACCCGTCTTGTATTCCTGATAATCTATAACGTCCATAACAACAGCCCAGCAGGTAAGGCTTACGAAGGTGTAGCCGAAGCCGATAAGCAGTAGGCTTGCCATAAATATCCAGGAGGGAAGTCTGCCGTTTACGGGGTCAATCATATTGAGTATGGTGGGATTGTTTGCAATTATTGCAATGCCAACTGATGCGGCGGCGGCAATAACTGAGAAGTTTCCGCAAAGCTCCTTCTTGCCGAACCTTTCAACAAGCTTCGGAGTTAAAAGAACAAAAATAACCATAGGAAGATAGTTGCATATTGTTCCGATGGTACCGAGTCCCGTATTGAGGAAGTAGTTCTTATAAAGGTAAGCGTTGAAGGAGTTGAACTGAAGCTGACCGCTTATAAGAATACCTGCAAGTGCAACAGTGATGAAGGGACGGGACCTGAGAAGTCCGCCGTAGGTTGCCTTGAAATCGAACTTGGGCTCGGGAGCAGAGGGAACTCTCTCCTTGGTTGTTCTGAAGCCCCAGAGATAGAACACGATTGAAAGAATACCCATTACAAGACCGAAAATGAACATCTTGTTTCCGTCGGCATCCTGAATCACCTTGCCGGTTACGGGGTCGTACATTGCATTGCCTGCAGCATCAAGACGTGTGGTGTAGATAAGCATAGGTGCAAGCAGTGAAACTACCGCACCGCCCACGCCTGAGCCGATTGAACGGAAGGTTGAAAGAAGAGTTCTGCCCTTGGGGTCATCCGTAATAACGGATGCAAGAGAGCCGAAGGGGATATTCATACCCGTGTACATCATACCGTAGAAGGTATATGCCACAAGTGCAATCACGAAAAGAATAACCGTGTTTGAGGTAAGCTTATGATAGGGAAGGAAGCACAACACCGTTGAAATACCGAGGGGCACAGATACCCACTTGAGGTAGGGACGGAATTTGCCGTCCTTGTTGGGTGCCTTCTTTGCAACCATAGCACCCCATATAGGGTCGTTTATGCAGTCCCAGAGCCTTGTGATGATAAGCATAACGCCTGCCCACGCAGCAGGAATCTTCAGCACGTCCGTCATAAAGAGCTTGAGGTAGCCCGATATGTATGTAAGATTGAACATATTGCCTGCTTCTGCTATGGTGTATCCTGCCGCTTCCTTTATGCCTATGCGGTTAGGATGAGTGTTTATTTCCTTTGGCTTTTTTTCCTTTGCCAATGTGAATCTCCTCACTTTCGCTTATATATAAATTAATATAGCACACATAGAGGAAAAAAGCAAATAAAATAATAGGGCGTAATTTTGTTGATTTTTCCGTTAAAAAAAGAAAAACGGTCATCTTCGGATGACCGTCCTTTCTTTTCTGAATCAGAATACAATATCTGAATATATTGGGTAGTGGTCTGAGGGGTATCTGTCGTTATATTTCTCCCTCATAACCTTGTAGGTAAGCACCTCGCTTACACTGTTTTTGGTCAGGATGAAATCAATGGGATTTCCGCCCGTGCCGCCGCCGTAGCCGTGAGCCGTTCCGCCCGTATCTGCGGCATTTGCGGCTGTTGCCACGTCAATGAATTCACCCGAGGTCATAACCTTGTAAAGGTCGGAGTCCTTTGCAAAATTGAAATCTCCCGTAATCACAACGGGCATATCAAAGGATTCTGCCTTGCTGAGCACCATTGCAAGACCCTTTTCACGGGCAAGTGCTCCGCCGTTGTCAAGGTGAGTGTTCACGTGTGCATACTGCTCACCCGTTTCGATGCTTTCAAGAATAACCCAGGTGCAGGTACGGGGATAATTTGCATCCCAGCCCTTTGACACGATGAAGGGTGTTTCGGAAAGCCAGAAGGTGCCGCTGTCAACAAGGGTATACTTGTCGTTTCTGAACATAATTGCGGTGGATTCCCCTAGAAGCGGAAGTCCCGTGAGTCTGCCGACACCTACTATGGTGTAGTCTGGCAGATATGTTTTGAGTGTCAGATACCACGTGCCCTCGCACTCCTGAAAGCCTACGGAATCAGGCATATAGTCGGCAACGACCTGAGGCACGATTTCCTCCCGGTCAAATTCACCGTCACGGACGTTGAAGGACATAATTCTGACAGCCTCCTCCGATTCGGGACCTGACTGTCCGAGAGACGGAAGACCCACACCTGCCCAAGGCAGAATAAGGGCAAGTAAAGCGCAGATAACCTGTTTTGCAAGTGTAAATAATTGATCAAATGACATAGTTTTCTCCTCCCACAGATAAAATTTGATATATCACATTTTCAATTACATCTAAGGTTAATATTCAGTTGTATATGCGGCTGCTTATTAAAGCTCAATGCTCTCGCATTCATAGCCTGCAAGCTCGTTACTTCTCTTGTCGGGCTGATGTCCGCCTGCAAAGAGAGTTATCCTGCCGTCTGCAGGTACTCTTGTGCCGTCCTCAAGAACTGCTGAGAGCCAGTAGCGGTCAACGGTGAATTCTACAGTCTTCTCCTCACCTGCTTCAAGTGCAAATGCAGAAATTCCGCAGAGCTGGAAGTGGGGAGTAACAGTTCTTGAATCGGTAAATGAAGCATAAAGCTGAGCTCTTTCCTCTGCTTTTCTGTCACCTGTATTCTTTACGTCAACTGTTACCTTAAGAGTCTCACCGTTATCCTCTGCAAGCTTCATATTGCTGTAGGAGAAGGTGGTGTATGAAAGACCGAAGCCGAAGGGATAAAGGGGCTCACCCTCAATGAAGCGGTAGGTTCTGCCCTTCATTGAATAATCCTCGAAGGCAGGAATTGCGTGCTCGTTTGTGAATACCGTAACGGGAAGTCTGCCTGAGGGGGAAGCCTTGCCTGAAAGGATGTTTGCAACTGCAAGACCGCCCTGTGCGCCGGGATACCAGGCGTGAAGAACAGCCTTTGCCTTTTTGTTGACCTTTTCGCCAAGGTCAACCGCACTGCCGCAGAGAATAACGACGACAACGTTTTCGCAGACGTCGCATACAGCCTCAGCAAGCTTTATCTGGGTTTTGGGAAGATTTACGTATCTTCTGTCGCCCTTCATAAAGAAATCGTCGCTGAAGTTGGACATCTCTTCACCTTCAACGGAGCAGTCAAGACCGAGAGCAAGAACGGTGATGTCAGCAGTGCTTGCCGCTGCAAGACCGTCGGAAAGAAGGTAGCCGTGACCGTCGTGGTAAAGAGTCTTTTCAAAGTAATAGTTTGAGCCCTTTACAACTGCAATATCAGCCTCGGTGAATACTCTTCTGATACCGTCTGCAACGGTTACGTATTCGGAGGCGTGTCCGAAATAGTTACCCTCAAGAGCAGTTTTTGAAAGAGAGTTGGGGCCGATAACGGCAATTCTCTTTGTTGTGTTCTTATCAATGGGAAGGAAGCTGTCGTTCTTCATCATAACAACGCATTCCTCAGCCGCCTTTACGTTGAACTCCTTGTGAGCCTTGCAGTCAACAACGGTAAAGGGAATATCGCTGTAGGGACGTACCTCCTCAAATTCACCGAGAAGGTGACGGATTGTGTAAAGTCTTTCACAGCATTCCGTGATTTCCTCTTCCGTTACGAGATCCTGCTCGTAGGCATCAATAAGAGCGGTATAGGTTTCACCGCAGTTAAGGTCGCAGGTGTTCTTGAGTGCAAGAGCTGCTGCTTCAGCCTTTGTTTCAACAATGTGATGGTCGCCGCAGATATCTGCAATTGCCCAGCAGTCGGAAACAACGTAGCCGTCAAAGCTCCAGTCCTTACGTAAAACCTTGCTTAAAAGGTAGGAGTGTGCACAGCAGGCTTCACCGTTGGTTCTGTTGTAGGCGCCCATAACACCCGTAACACCGTTCTTTACGGTGTGCTCGAATGCGGGAAGATAGGTTTCGTGAAGATCCTTGAGAGAAATTATTGCATCAAAGCCGTGTCTCATACCTTCGGGACCCGAGTGACCTGCATAGTGCTTTGAGCAGGCTGATGCCTTGAGGAATTCGCCCTCACCCTGAATACCCTTTATGAGTGCAGAGCCGAGAGTTGCGGTAAGGAAGGGGTCCTCACCGTAGGTTTCCTGACCTCTGCCCCAACGGGGATCACGGAAAATGTTTATGTTGGGAGTCCAGTATGTAAGACCCTTGAAAATATCGTAGTCACCGAATTCAACGCTCTTGTTGTACTTGGCTCTTGCCTCCGTTGAAATAACGTCACCGATTCTGTTTACGGTTTCGGGATTGAAGGTAGCCGCCATAGCAATAGCGTGGGGGAATACGGTAGCAGTACCGGCCCTTGCAACACCGTGAGCTGCTTCATTCCACCAGTTATATTCATTTATGCCAAGTCTTTCAATGGCAGGGGAGTTGTAGAGAAGCTGAGAAATCTTCTCTTCAACTGTCATTTTTGCAACAAGCTCCTTTGCACGGAGCTTTGCAGTATTTTTATCCATAGCAATACCTCGCTTTTAGTGATTAAATCAATTATACATAATCAGAAAAATTTAACAAGACATTTTTATAAAAAAGGCAAAAAACAGCCGTGCCCGATTGATCCGGACACGGCAGGAAGTTGATTCGCATTAAAGGGTGTTTATCATATTAAGGTGTGTAAGGTAAAGCTCATATACCTGTACATTGGTCTTCATCATACCGCCCTGAAGTGACATGTGGTCGCCGCGGTAAACGGGCATAACGTTCCATACGCCTGCCGTAACATTGCCCTCTTCATACTGGGCTGAGGGTGCAGATGTGGGTGCCATTGCGGAAATTGTATTTACAAGACCGTCATTTTCCAGCCACTCTTCACCGAAAACAAAGCCGCCCTCTGTAACACCTGTATACGCGCCCATTTCGTCTGCGCTGCTCTGGAACATGCTTTCCATAATGCTTTTGTCTGCTTTATATGTGCCGTCCTCCTGCTTTGTTGTTGCGGAGCAGGGAATTGCGAAATAATAGGTATTTTCGTCCGTTACCATTTTTTCGTTGAGAGCTAAAGCATTATCAATGTACATATCGTAAGCTGCCGTATCCTTATCCTCTGAGGGTGCGGAGTATGCAGTAGTTCCGTTAGAGGGAGCAGCAAGGGTAGTAAGAGAATGTATGAAATCAGCCTTTCCGCCCGTGAAAAGGGGAGAAATCTCATCCGCGGGAGTAGCATTTATTTCAGCCTCGTCACCCTTTGCCATAAGGGTTGCAAAAACTCTTATTGTAGCACCTCCGAAGGAGTGACCGAGAAGATTTATCTTGTGTTCAGCATCAAATTCAGGGATAAGTGCATTGCCCGTAAAATCTTTGCCGAATCTTTCGTGGCCGTGGGTTTCACTGTGTGCCTTGCCGTAATCCGTAACCGTGCCCGTAAGCTGTGCATATAATTCGCAGGCTCTGTCCCATGCGCTTGCAGTACCTGAAACCGATGCGGCGTAGCAGTCAAAACCGCTTGCATCAAGCTTCTGCATAAGCTCTCCGCCGAACATACCCCAATAGGGCATAAGCTTGTAGTGGAGGTCATATTCACCCCAACCCATAAGTCCGTGAACGAAAACATAAGGATAATTTGTGTTCCATTCATCTTTGTTTATTTCGACCTCTGCTTTCGGAAGATAGATTCCGAACATGGAAAGAAATGCAAATATCAACGATAAGGGGAATGCTATAATTTTAGCCATAATATTCTTCCTTTTCTTTTTTTGCTGTAATTATAACCTGAAAATTGCAGATTTAGCAATAAAGTACGGAAAATTTACATACAGTACACATAATGTTTATGATTTGTTTATCTTTGCAAAAATATAACGGCTTTGCAGTTGAATATATGAATGTCTTGTGGTACAATATCTGAAAACGCAGTGAGGTGATACCGTGAAAAGTATAAAAATGGGAAGAGAACCGTCGTTTATGGGCGGTATTATGGGCATTGTTGCCGCTTTGTTCGGTTTGTTTTGGACTGTATCCGTCCTGTCAAGCGGTGGCGGAGTGTTCGGACTTTTCGGTTTGATTTTTGTCGGTATCGGTATTCTTAATGCAGTAAGAGGATTTAGAAATGCATTTTCAAAAAACCGCCGTTCGGAGTTTGATATTGTTGACGGCTCTGAGGAGCCTGACCCCTGGAATGAACGCTTCGGTGACAGCAGTCTTTACGGGAAAAACGTTTATAATCCTGACATAGCCTCAGACGGCAACGCCTTTTGTCCTTATTGCGGAAATGCTGTTGAAAGGAACTTTCGTTACTGTAATAATTGCGGAAAGAAATTACCCGACTGATTATGAAAATTACAAAAGAAGAAATTAAGCGTGCCGTAAAAGCCACCTTTCCCGTGTTTTCGGGATACATAGTTCTGGGCTTCGGCTTCGGTATTGTCCTTCATTCAAAGGGCTTCGGTGTGCCGTGGGCTTTCTTTATGAGCCTTCTTATATATGCAGGGTCTATGCAGTACGTGGCAATTGACCTTTTATCGGGCGGTGCATCCGTTATCACAATGGCAGTTACCACCGTGCTTGTGAATGCAAGGCATCTGTTTTACGGCATATCCATGATAGACAGATACAAGGAAACGGGCAGGGTAAAGCCCTATCTTATATTCTCCCTTACGGACGAAACCTATTCTCTCGTCTGCTCGGAGGAGGAGAATGATAATACGAGGTATTACACCCTCGTGTCCCTTTTCAATCATTGTTACTGGGTGCTTGGCTCAACCCTCGGTGCGGCGGCAGGTACGCTTTTCAATTTTTCTCCCAAGGGCATAGATTTTGCCCTGACCGCACTTTTCGTCACGGTGTTCGTTGAGCAGTGGCTTTCCTCCAAGGATCATATTGCGGCTGTTGTTGGTGTTGCGGCATCCGTAATCTGTCTTGTAATATTCGGCTCGGAAAGCTTTCTTATTCCGTCAATGATAGCAATAACTCTTGCTCTTACCGCTCTTCGCTTTGTAAGAAGCAGAAAGGGGGAGAGGGAAAATGCCTGATATCCGCTCTGCCGTTTTAATCGGCGTCTGTGCACTTATCACTGCGGCACTGCGCTTTATTCCGTTTCTCGTTTTCGGAGGAAAGCGCAAGACCCCTGCATTTATAACCTATCTCGGCAAGGTGCTTCCCTTTGCCATAATGGGTATGCTTGTTGTGTTCTGTCTTAAAAACGTAAGCCTTACGGCATATCCCCACGGCATCCCCGAGCTTCTCGGTGTGATTACCGTTGCAGGACTTCATATATGGAAGCGCAACACCCTGCTGAGCATTATTGCAGGTACCGTAGTTTATATTTTACTCGTCAATTTCATATTCGTATAAGGAGATTTTTACTATGAAGCTTATGATTGCATCCGATATTCACGGCTCATATTTTTACTGTAAGAAAATGCTTGAGGCATTTGAGAGTGAAAAGGCAGACCGCCTTCTCATTCTCGGTGATATTCTTTATCACGGACCCAGAAACGACCTTCCCGAGGAATATGCCCCCAAGAAGGTTATTCCTGCCCTGAATGAAATCAAGGACAGACTTCTCGTTGTAAGAGGCAACTGTGACACTGAGGTTGATCAGATGGTGCTTGAATTCCCCATACTTGCAGATTACTGCATAATTCAGTGCGGAAAAAAGACCGTATATGCAACCCACGGACACAATTTCGGTGAAACCACACCCCCTCCCATGCCTGCAGGCAGTATTCTTCTCGGCGGTCACACCCACGTGCCCAAGTGCTCCGAATACGAAACCTATACCTATATGAATCCCGGCTCCGTTTCCATTCCCAAGGAAGGCTCGCACCACGGATATATGATATATGAAAACGACACCTTCCTCTGGAAGGACTTTGACGGCAGCGTTATAAGAGAATACAAGGCGTAAGCGTAAAAAAACGGCAAGGACTGCTCTTCCCTCGGGAGGGGCAGTTTTTTCGTCAAATTGCACAAAAGGATAAGAAGCCGAAAATGACAAAAATTTAACACAATCTGCCTCTTTGTGAAAATTGAACAAATATTCAAAAAGTGTTCAAAAACCGTTGACAGAGTGTATTGACCTATGGTAATATGAAGACGCAGAGAACAGAAGGTTTTCTGAAATATCAAAGAGAGAGTGAGTCCGATGTACCACTGAAGACAGAACTTGAAAAACAGTTCAGGAACACCGATTTCCGTATGACGTAAAAAGAACAGATACAGTAGTGAAATTAAAAAAGACAAAATTCTGCAATTTTTATGACAGGCGGAGCTTTGCAAAAAATTTAAGAGAGAGTGAGTCCGATGTACTACTAAGCTTTCTTTCAGATGAAATGAATTCCTCTTAAGGAATCCGATTTTACCGATAATACAAGCTCAGGAAAAATCAATTGCAGACCGACCCTGATAAAAAAGTACCATCCTTTTTAATATTTGTGCTGAGCGTTTATCGGAGAAAACCCAAAAAAATTCAGAAAGTGTGAGACCGAAGGTTTAGTTTGAATTCAATTCAGGTAAAACTATAAAATTACAGAAAGTGTGAGACCAAAGGTTTACTGAAAATCTGACTTAAGGAAAAAGCAAAATTTCAGAGAGAGTGAGTCCAATGGCATATTAAAATCAAAATCAAAGGAAAAACAGTTTTCAGAAGATAAATAAAACTATATGTTCCCACCGAATCAAAGAAAATCGGGTAAAATATAAGAATGTAAAGTTTATTATCCCCTGCAAATTCGTTTTATAGCATGAAGAACGGTCGTATAAGCGGTGCGAAAGTGTAAAGAAACTGCATCAGAACAGGCTACAGATTATGTAAAGACCGAGAAAGAGCAGTAAATACGAATTGATTGTTTTTTCAAAAAAAGGCGATGACTTTTTTGATTGAAATAAATACATAAGCAGTTCTCCGATTGTGAAAGGATCAGAGAACTGCTTCGCTTTTTTTTCATCCCCGCTTTTTATACGGAAATTTCCGTGCTTACAAATAAGGCTGCACCAAGCTCAAGGCTTCTTTCAGTGGGAAGTGAGCCGCCTGCAAACACTCTGAAGGTGCCGTGAGCAGGCTCCTCCTTGCCCTCATCCGAAAACAGAGTAAAGCTTCTGTCATCCAATGAAAATTCCACGGTCTTTTCTTCATCGGGAGCGAGTGTGACTCTTCTGAAGCCCACAAGTCGGAGCATCGGCTGATTTTCAAGCCCTGCACTGTCAAGATACAGCTGTACTACCTCATCACCGCCACAATTGCCCGTGTTTTTCACCCGTACCGAAACCATATTTCTGTCGGCAGTCAGGTCAGAGTATTCAAACGTAGTATACGACAGTCCGAAGCCGAAGGGATAGAGCGGTGTATGCTTATTGTACATATAAGTTCTGCCGTGGGACATTTCGTAGTCATCAAAGGGCGGAATGTCATTAACGGACACGGGGAAGCTTGCACAAAGGCGTCCCGAGGGATTTATTTTGCCGTAGAGAATTTCCGCTAATGCTCTGCCGCCTGCTTCTCCCGGATACCAGGCTTCAATAACAGCGGCACTGTCAGCGTGTACCTCGGGGATAGTCATAGGACTGCCCGAAACTATCACCGTAATAAGATTTTCGTTTACCTCACGTAAACGGCGCAGAAGCTCAGTCTGCTCGGGGGGAAGCTCAAGGGAATCCTTGTCCTTTCCCTCTCTTTCATAATCCGTGCCCAGCCCCACAACCGCAATAACCGCATCGGCCCTTTCTGCCGCTTCACATTCTGCATCAAAGAGCTTACCCTTACCCTCGCAGGGCATAATCCACTTCAGGTGAATTTCAGGCTCCTCTGCGGATTTTACGTATTTTACTGAAAGGGGATAATTTTTGCCTGCTTCAAGGTAAAGTGTAGCCTCCGTACCCACGGATTTTCCGTTAAGCACAATTTCAGGTATGCTGCAGGGTGTGCAACCGCCGTAGCTCAGGCGCAGATAATGATATCCGCTGACCTCGGGGCAGAGAAAGCCTTCCCAGCGTATGGAATATTCCTTGGTTTCAATAAATGAGTCTGGCATACTGTTGCGCCAGGCAAAGTCAATTGCATCATCGGTGCGGACCTTGCTGTCACCCGTAAATTCCCCGTTGTTATAGTAAGAGCCCTGAAGCCCCTTAAGTCCCTCGGGGGTGCGGAGATTTTCGTTTGTGATAAGGGTATATTCATCTGCTGAGCGCATACCCGTAAAGCGCACGAAGCTTACGTTTTCACCGCCCTCGGCACGGATGCCGTCAAGAGGGGAGACGGGGGTATTCTTCGGCTTTCCGCTGTAGTCACCGAACTGACAGAGGTTCGCGTTGTTACCCACAACAGCCACCTTCATATCGGGCTTCAGGGGGAGAATGCCGTTATTTTTAAGAAGAACTATTGATTCTGCCGCCGCACGGTAAGCAAGCTCAGCGTGACGGTCACAGCCGATTACGGACAAGGGGATATCCCTGAAGGGAATAAGCTCCTCGGGGTCAAACTGACCAAGACGGAATCTTGCGGTCAGCACCCGTCTGCAGGCTTCGTCAATACGCTCCTCGGTGGTTTTGCCTTTTCTTAGCTGCTCCTCAAGAAATTCCACGTAGAAATGCTCCCAGGGGCTGTAGCTTCCGCATTCAAGGTCAACGCCTGCATTCATTGCGGCGGAAGCGGCATCGGCAGGCTCAGCGTGCTTCTTATGACTGTCCCAGAGCCTTGCTATTGCACTGCAGTCGGACACCACGTAGCCGTCGAAGCCCCATTCGTCACGGAGAATGGTTTTAAGAAGGTAAGGACTCTGATGGCAGGGCTCACCGTTTATGGCGTTGTATGCCGCCATAACTGCGGCAGGACGTCCCTCCTCAATGGCACGGCGGAAGGGCTCAAGATGATATTCTCTCAGTGATTTTTCACTCATTTTCGCATCACAGCTGAAGCGGTTATGCTCCTCGTTGTTAGCGGTGTAGTGCTTCGGAGTGGCAATTGCCTTCAGGTAGGTCGGGTCGTTGCCCTGAATACCGCGGATGAATGCCGCACCCATTTTTCCTGCAAGGAAGGGGTCTTCACCGTAGGTTTCACCCGTTCTGCCCCAACGGGGATCCCTGCAGAGGTTAAGGTCGGGCGACCAGAAGGCGAGAAGCCCGTTATATCTTCCCTCGTATTCCTCCTTTGTCACGTGTGTACCCTTGCCGTGATGATGAGCGGCACGTGCTTCGTCGGATATTGCTCCTGCAATTTCCTCAAGAAGCCCGTCGTCAAAGGTGGAGCCAAGACCGATTGCCTGAGGAAATACGGTAAAGCGTCCGGGACGTACAACACCGTGCAGAGCTTCATTGCCGTGATTGTATTTCGGTATGCCGAGACGCTCGTTTGCAGGGGAGGTCTCAATAATCACCGCAAGCTTTTCCTTAAGGGTCATCCGGCTGAGCAAATCCTGCACACGCTCTTCAAGGGGGAATGAGGGATTTCTGAATTTCAACGTATTATCCATATTTCAGTATATGTTCCTTTTTTGTAGTCCTTATATCTTCGGGGAAAAGGTTCTCTTTCAGTATATTTTATTTTCCCTCAAATATCAATGCCTTTGCCCATATTGGATAATATCAGGGTAAAAAATAAAGGGGATGTAAAAAAAGCGAAGACCGCATAAAACTATATAAATCAAGGGGTTCTGCAGAAAATAAAAGCTGCCGGAACCCCAAAAATGTGCCCAAAGATTAAAAATCGGTAAAATTCTATGTTTTATGCTACGAACAAACCTCGCCTCTCGACGTACCATTGTACGCCGTCGGGCAAACAAAACCAAGGCGAAAGCCTTGATTTTG
>JAZRST010000090.1:0-21085 GCA_045651625.1 Acutalibacteraceae bacterium
GTAATCAGCAGGTCGGGGGTTCGAGTCCGTCCACCAGCTCCATTTTCATATAGGGGAGAATTCCCGAGCGGCCAAAGGGGGCAGACTGTAAATCTGTTGTCAACGACTTCGGTGGTTCGAATCCACCTTCTCCCACCAAAAAACAGACAAGCAATAGCTTGTCTGTTTTTTTATCCATTGCGAAAGCAATGGCATATCATCAAGGGCGACTTGTCGCCCTTGTATCTCATCAGTCCGTCAGGACTGTATATCATCACACCTTTAGGTGTGTATCAAAAAGCTTTCGCAATGATGATATACAAAACTTCGTTTTGATGATATGCAATTCCTTACGGAATTGATGATATACACGGCTACGCCGTGATTAAAACAGAATCCGTCATAATCATTCATACCAAAACCATTGAAAATCTTAGGGTTTTCGATGGTTTTTTATTCTTATTTTCAGGACTGTTTTTGTGTCAATTTCTGACTGAAAACAGTCTTTTTTCTAACCAAATCGAAAACATCTTCTAACAAACACCTAAGGGATTCTGCAGGTAACTATGCCTGCAAAGCCCCATAACTCTGTAAAAAACTCCCGTCTCAGCAATCCTCTGCTTTTATGAGTCCTGCCATAGGTAAACTGCTTAAACAACACTATTGTTTTTCAAAAAAAGATGTGATAAACTGAAAAAAACGGATAAGGCAGGGGTTTTATGAGAATCGGTTTTACGTCAACATCCTTCAGGCAGATCAGAAGCCTTGAAAAAATTGTAAAAATCGCAGCGGATTGCGGTGCAGACTGCATTGAGTGGGGCGGAGATATCCACGTCAGAAGTGAAGGGGATGCCCTTTCGGCAAAAAAGCTCTGCGACAGCTACGGTGTCGGAATCTGCTCATATGCCAGCTACTACCGTGTAGGTGACGGTAATACTGCAGAATGGGAGAGAATCTGCAGAATTGCAGAGACTCTCGGTGCGGAATGGATACGTGTATGGCTCGGCAGAAGGGACAGCGAAAAAACCGATGTTGCCACATATAAAGAAATCCTTCGCGATGCAGAAGAAATGTGTAAGACCGCAGAAAAATTCAACCTGAAAATACTGGCTGAATGCCACGACAATACCTTCAATAACAATACGGATGCCTTTCTCAGATTCACAAAGGACCTGAGCTCCCCCGTTTTTCTTACGTATTTTCAGTCACGCTACAAAAAAAAGGCCTACGACCTTGACAGAATTGAGAGGACACTCCCCTATACGGAATGTGTGCACATATCCTTTTCGGAGCTTGTAAGAGAGCAGTTCCCGAAGCGTGATATGACCTATATTGACGCTCTTCTTGAAAAAATACTGGCGGTAGGCTTCGACAAGACTATGCTTATTGAATACACCTATATTTTCGGAAGATTCGGTCTTCCGTCGGCAATGAAAAAGGATATTATGAAGCTTCGTGAAAAGGTGGGTGCCGTAAAATGAAAATTGCCCTTTTAGGCTCCAATAAAATACAGTTTTCAAAGGTCTACACACCAAAGGTCCTGGAAAAATTAGGGGAATACGGTGAGCTGTCACGAAGAATCAGCAAAAAAAATATAAACGAGCATAAGGAGTGGCTTAAGGACTGTGAAATTGCCTTTGCCACCTGGGGTATGCCCGTATTCACCGAGGAGGAAATCAGGGAATATTTCCCCTCCCTCAGAGCGGTTTTCTACTCCGCAGGTACGGTGCAGTATTTCGCAAAGCCCTTTCTCAAATCGGGCATAAAGGTTTTCAGTGCCTTTGCCGCAAATGCCGTGCCCGTAGCAGAATACACCTTCGCACAGATTTCTTTAGCATCAAAGGGCTTTTTCCAGTCGGCAAAAAATTACCGCACACTTCTTCCCCGTTCCTTTGTGTTTGCGAATTCATCACCCGGAAATTTCAGCTGCAAGGTAGGTCTTGCAGGGCTCGGTGCCATAGGTCAGTCAGTTGCAGAGAAGCTGAAGGACCTTGATGTTGAGGTTTTCGCCTACGACCCCTTTGTGCCCGAGGAAAGGGCAAGGGAGCTTGGCGTCACCCTTTGCAGTCTTGAGACCCTTTTCAGCGAATGTGACGTTATAAGCAATCACCTTGCAAACAAAAAAGAGCTTGAAAACGTGTTCAATTTCTCCCTTTTCAGGAGAATGAAAAAGCACTCAACCTTTATAAACACGGGCAGAGGCGCACAGGTTGCCGAATATTCACTTGCACTCTCCCTTCTTCTGCACCCCTCAAGGACCTTTGTGGGTGACGTTATAAAAAGAGAATATTTCCCCTATATAAATCCTCTTTTCTGGTGCCATAATGCGGTTCTTACTCCCCATATTGCAGGAAGCACGGGCAATGAGCCTCAGAGAATGGCATATTATATGATGACGGAATTAGAGCATTTTCTTTCAGACGGCAACACAAAATATGAAGTAACTCCCGAAATGCTCGACAGAATGGCATAAAAAGAATCGGACTGATTTTCTCAGTCCGACTTTTTGTTTGCTATGAATTTTTAATTCTTTTTATTAAATATCCACATTGAAAATTTATGTCTCTATTCAGTTATCTCCAATGTATCAAGAACAGTCTTAAATTCTTCAATGCTATAATTTTCAGACTGCATATGATAGTAAACATCTTCATATACAAATGTAGCTATGAGCATTGACGGTACATCTTCATAAGTATATATTACTGCATTAAAGACTGATTCTTTTGCACAATAATTCTCGAGATATTTTTTACCTCCGGCAGCATCAGTTCCCTCTTTGAATGCTTCAATAAATCCTTGCTCTGCATCTGCGGAAAGTATCTGAACCGACATATCGATATGCTTTGTTATGCTTTCACTTATAAACATCGGACACCATATATCTACTCTTGCAACTGAATTATTTTTGTGATTGCGGATTGCATCATAATAGTATAAAGTATTTTCGTCTGACAATACACTACTGAGAATTGAGAAGCCCAGTGTTTCTTCAACCTGCGATTTTGTCATTGTCATTTTCGGTTCATTTTCCTTCGGCACGGGCAGGTTTTCAGGTAATTCCTTAAAAAATCCCTCTTCACTTACATTTACCTGAGTTTTATTACCGCTTTCGTCAAAAAAGCTTATTGTCGGCGTCCAGCCTGTAAGAGTTACACCTGCGAACGCAGTTATACTTAAAACAAGACAAATAATAACAGCAGCAATAACAAAAAAGCTTACCTTTTTTTTATGTGTTTTTATAGCTTTCATATCACATTTTTCCGCTTCTGATATAAATTTAATATCAATGCCGCTTATGGCAGCGGATAAATCCTCCTTTTTCAAATTTCATAACCTTCTTTCTGCAAATGACTCTTTAGTTTTTTTCTCATTCTGTTGAGTTTTACGGAAATATTATTTTCAGTCAACTTAACCTTTTCGGAGATGTCGGCAATGCTGTCCCCGAAATAATACCGTCTGACAAAAACTATTCTGTCAACAGTATTCTGCTTTTCAAGAAAACTGTTCAAGAGGTCTGTTAATTCTTTTTCTAAAAGCTCGGTTTCAGGTGTTTTAGTATCAGCAGGTATACAGTCTTCCAATTCTTCAAAAGCGATATCATAATAACTGTTTCTTTTCTCTGCAGTATTATAATGGAATCGCTTAGTTGCATTATTTCTCACAATACGGTAAAAATAATATTTCAGATTTTCAGGACGCAGCGGAGGTATATTATTCCATAAGACTAAATATGAATCATTCACACAATCAAGTGCATCATCCGGATTACCGAGAATATTCATTGCAATTTTCATACAAGTTTTTTCATATTTTTCTGACAGTTCAGTGAATGCTTGTTCCGAGCGCTCAAAAAACAATTCTACAATTTGGCTGTCATCCAAAAAATATCACATCCTTTCAACCTCTCACCAATATACTACATTTTCAGCAAAAAACCTTACACATATTGCAAAAAAATATTTCAAAGATTTTTCGCAAACACCCCAAGCTAATCATTATTAGTTAAAATTTACAAAAAACTTCGTCGAGTTGGTTGGTGTACCTCAAAAATTGAGATTTTTCTACATTTAACCGATTTTGCACAAAAAATTATCCGAGACTCGCTTTTACACGAATCTCGGATTTTTTAAGCTGTTTTTTACAGTCTTTTTTGTTTATTTAATTTTATCTGCAAGAAGTGCTGCGATGTCGCCTACGGTCTTTATTTTGGGAAGAGAGGCATTTGACATCTTTACCTTGAACCTTTCTTCAATTGCAACGGCAATATTCATAAGGTCAAAGGATGAAGCACCGAGGTCAAAACGGATGTTGGATTCCGCTGTTATTTCTTCGGGCTCGATTTCAACGTATTCACAGATAATTTCCTTGAGAATTTCCATTATATCCATTTATATTTCCTCCAGTATTTCACCGATAGTTTTGTCGGGATTTTTAATACCCGCAAGAATTGCACGCACCACACCGTCGTGGAACGCATAAACATCCTTGTCCTTAGTAATAAAGGTACGGTGCAGATATGAAAATACAAATCTGCCCGTTGAGGGACTCTGCATTGTAATTGCATATATGGGCATTGTGTAATGTCCGAAATTGTATGCTGAAAATTCATATTCCCTGCCCTCAAAGAAATCCTCTCTTGCAGGAAGAAATGAGAACATCATACTGCAGGCAGTCTGAACAAGCGACAGCTTGAAGCTTCTTCTCTCCATAGCTCTGACCTCAGCAAAGGGTACATCGCAATGACGGAAGAGTATTGCCTGAGTCTGACTTAACTGTAAAACACTATCCATAAAAGATGCATCGTCATCAAGAATTTCTCGCCAAGGAAGAACCGAAGCGAGATTTCCGCCGCAACGCTTTTCCTTGACTGTTCTTCTTCTGGGACAAAGTGTCCAGAAAACCGTATCATTGGTATGACGGTTTATTTTTGAAAAGTAAATTCTGAAGCCCAGCTGAATTACCCACTCGGGACTCAGATTGTTTTCTTTGATAAAGTTTCCGATAAGCTTACTTTCCTCTTCACTTAAAGGAAGCTTCAGCAAATGAGTGGAATCATTGAAGGGCATGTGAATATAGGGCATATTCAGATTCTTGTTGCGAAGAAGCTTTTCCTGCCAATCAAGCACCTTCGGACCGTTAAGAGCATTATAAAAAGCTCGGCGGTCCTTTACGAACAGTTCTTCAACAACCCTTGTGTCTTTTTCCGCTTTTTCCGCAAATCCGGGATTCGACTGCTCCTTTACCATTACCTCCTCATATTTTGCAAGGGGCTTTGGCATGGGAGTGCCGTTTTTAAGGCTGTCATAAACCGATAAAAGATCCTTGAAAAATATAAATATTGCAAGGAAGTCCATTACCATATGTGAAACCTTTATATAAATACCGCATTTTTTCTCAGTGCGGAAAAAGATAATCTTAAAGGTTTCTCCGCCGTAAACATCCAGTGACTCGGAGGATACCTTATCAAAGTATTGCTCCTGCTCCTGCTTGGAGGAAAAGTCCTTTACAAGAATTTTGTCGAGCTTATATTCATCAACGAAATACTGCTTTATATCAAGGCCGTCACGGAAAAGGCGCAGTCTCATACAGTCATTGCGCTCTATTTCAATATTCACAGCCCTTGCAAGAAGTCTGAAATCAATATCCTCCTCGAAGGCAACAGAGCAGGGTATCTGTGAAGACTGCCTGTGTATGGAATATTTCCACATGTAGCGTATTTCTCCCTGTGCATGGGTAAGATCATATATTTTTTCACCACAGCGTGGCTTCATAGGTTTTCACCTCGCGAACTATCAGTTAAACTCTCTTGATTTTGCCTGTTGATGTCCTTTCAAAGGGCGTTTCACGGACTGTGAAATTTGCAACAATGTGTGAGGGGACTGCTGTTTCGTTGTGTTTATCAACAATGTCCTCAAGAGCTTTCTTGATATCTGTAACGCCTGTCTGCTCGGCAAGCTCGTAATCGGGATAAATTTCGGCAACAATAGCATCGTTCTTTGCATAAACAAGAATTTCCTTTACAAGTCTTGAACAGCCGATTTTGTTTTCAATACCCTCGGGGGAAACATTTTCACCGTTTGCAAGAATGATAAGATTCTTGAGTCTGCCCGTGATATAGAGCACTCTGTTTTCATCAATCTTACCCATATCGCCTGTTTTGAGCCAGCCGTCCTCGGTAATTGCCGCAGCAGTTTCCTCGGGGCGCTTATAGTAGCCCATCATAAGACCGGGAGTGTCAATCTGGATTTCGCCGTCCTTTATGCGGACGTCAACCGTGCTCATAATTCTGCCTACGCTTTCGGGAGGACAGTCGGGGTCGGGAAGAGTAACCTTTGCGCTGGTTTCACTCATACCGTAGCCCTGTCTGAGAAGAATTCCGTACTGTGCGAATGCCTTGCAGAGCATGGGATCAAGATAAGCACCGCCTGCAAGCATCATATCAAGATTTCCGCCCGTTACCATAGCGGCGGCTTCCTTGGGAGAAAGCTCGGGATTTTTTGCCTGGATTGCACGGATTCTTGCAAGAATACCCTGAGCAATAAGAGGCACTACTCTTATCTGATTGGGCTTGAAGATAAGGAAGTTCTTGAAAAGATCCTTCATTTCACCGTTAAGACATACACAGTTACCGACGTTGAGAGGTCCTATGTAGCCGCAGATGAAGCAGAAAATATGATGAAGAGGAAGAACGGAGAGAATTGTGTCAACACGGATAACGATGGGGTCGTAGGGCTCGAAGATAAGGTTGCTTACAAGAGCCTGAGAGGAAAGCATAACACCCTTTTTATCTCCCGTTGTGCCTGATGTGTAAATGATAAGACAGCAGGCATCGGGATCCATATTCTCATCGGAAAGAGAAGCATACTCCGAGGTCTCGGAATAGTCCTCGTAAATTTTTTCAAAGCTTTCGGGATTTACAACCATTGTACAGCGAAGTGCGGGACAAAGAGCCTTTACGGCATCAAGTCTGTCAGCAAACTCCTCACCGTAGAAAAGCACGGTTGAATCGGAATCGTTGATGATTGCCGCTGCATCCTGAGCCGTTGAATCGGGGTCAAGGGGCACTGCAACGTGGCCTGCCGTGAGAACACCCGTCATACAGGCAATATACTCATAGGTGCTCTTGCTGATAATTGCGATGTGTGTTCTTTCGGGGATTTCGTGACGGAGCTTTCTGCAGACGGCAAGACCGTCGCTTCTTACCTCGCTGAACTTCTTTTCCACGATTTTTTCGTCGCGGATGTATTTGATAAACGTTCTGTCGTTGTGCTTTGAGGGAGCTATATCAAGCAAATCTCTTATGGTAGGCACGTTTTCAAGTCTCATTTTCTCAACCTCTGATTATCTTTTACGGAAAACTGCATTTTTCCCGATTAGAGACTATTATAATACTTTTTTTGCTCTAAATAAAAAAGTTTAAAAATTGTTTACAAAACTTTTACAAAGCCTCCCCTTCAGATAAAGCACTCAGTTAACAGCACGGAACTGCACGCGGGGAGTGGAGGCATCAATTACGGCAAACTCATAGCCGTTATCAAGCCCGTATTTTATAATTGTCTTTACCGCCTCAACGGTGGTATTTTTGATGTCGTGCATAAGCACAACGCTTGAATGTCTGCCCTTTATCTGGCTGATTGTGTAGGATGCGATTTTTGAGGAGGAGTAGCCGAGAGTATCTCCGCAGTCAACGTTCCAGTCAAAATAGATATAGCCGGCATCTGTCATATGCTTTGCCATAGTCGACATAATTCCCTTTGAATAACTGCGACTTACGGTGTTGTTCGTGCCGCCGGGGAAGCGGAAGATTTTCGTATCAACGCCCGTATCCTCAAGAATAATTCTGTGCATAGCGTTGAAATCGTTGAGGTAGCTCTGCTTTCCCGAGTAAATTGACCACTGATGCGTAAGGGTATGCACCGCTATGGCGTGACCGTCGTTTACAATTTCCTTAAGAAGGTATCTGTAACGGGGCATCTGATTCGTGACGAAAAACGTTGCCTTTACGTTGTATTCCTCAAGATATGAAAGAAGCTTTTCGGTATAAGGGCCGGGGCCGTCGTCAAAGGTAAGATATATGGTTTTTCTGTTTTCCGCTGTTTCCTTAAAGGAGCATTTTTTGCAGATACGGGACTTCGTTTCACCCTGCAGGCTCCATATTCCGAAGCTGTGCCCCTTTGCCTTTTCCGTGATTTTTGTTTCCTTTACAAAGCCGCAGACGGAGCATTTGCAGGTATAAATTCCGTCTGTCGTACAGGTAGCCTTCGTTGTGCTTTCGGTCAGCTTATGTGACAAGGGAGCAACAATATCGGTTTTATCCTCAGCATACGTACAGCTTCTGCAGAAGGTAAGAGAATAGCCCTCCGTGGTGCAGGTGGGAGAAACGGTTTTCTTTTCCGTTTCATGACCGTAGAAAATACAGCTTACGCTGTCAAGGGAAACTGCCACACGAAGAGAGATTCTTGCATCCTCGGAAGAAAGAAGTCCGTCTCTGTCAAAATCTCCGTAAGGGAGAATATCCTCCTCGATTTCCTCAAGACCAACACTGCATCTGAGCACAAGTCTTGCATCGGCAGAGGTCACCCTTCCGTCCCCGTCGGTGTCCCCCATTCTGCTTTCATCAAAGGAAACAGTATCCGAAGAATCCGTAAGAGCTTCTTCTGCGAAAGCCACGGGAACACACGAAAATATGAAGCTTACCGACAGAAGCAGAGCCAGCAGACTCCTGATATTTTTTCTCATAAAAGCATCCCCCCAAATAAATCCGCCCTTTATTTTAGCATAGAGAAGAATTTAGTCAATAGAGATATGCAACACATTTTTTTGTAATATTGTAAAAATCTGTACATATTTGTTAACATAAATTGAACTTTTAATATGCGTTCTTGACTCAATCCCCTTGCACCCCCTATGATAATAATTGTTAACGAATTATCAAGGAGCTTTTTTATGAAAAAATTTATTTCTGTTTTCCTGTGTGCGGCAATGCTTGTTTCAGGTATGACAGCCTTTGCTTCAGCAGCAGAAAACGAGCTTAAAGTCACTGTTGTAAACGACCTTCACCTTGACCTCAAGGATTCTACAGCCGA
This sequence comes from Acutalibacteraceae bacterium, assembly GCA_045651625.1. Classification (GTDB taxonomy): domain Bacteria; phylum Bacillota; class Clostridia; order Oscillospirales; family Acutalibacteraceae; genus RUG806. The sequence continues at coordinate 9,069 of JAZRST010000090.1, forward strand.
AAAGGTTGCAAAGAGAAATTCCGTAAGTGCGGAATACGCTCACGCTTCATCGGGCGGTCAGCTTCCCTATGAATCCGCTGCAATCATAAAGGCATTTCTTGCAGATGCGGCAAAGTCCGATTCCGACACCGTGCTTATGCCCGGTGACCTTACAACAATCGGTACCGTTGAAGAGCACACTGCATTCATTGCTCTTATTTCGGAATTTGAAAGCACCACGGGAAAGAAGATTTTCGTAGTTCCCGGAAACCACGACCTTTTTGACGTAAGTCTTGCGGAATTCGAGGAATTATATACTGATTTCGGCTACGGTGAGGCACTTGCAAACGACCCCGACACAGCCTCCTATACGGCAGACCTCGGTAACGGCTACCGTCTTCTTGCAATCGACTCAACCTTACCCGGCAACTCCCCTCACGGTGTTGACGATAAGCTTGTAAGCTGGGTAAAGGCTCAGTGCACTGCGGCAAAGGCAGACGGCAAGAAGCTTGTTGCAATAATGCACCACAACCTTGCTCCCCACATTGTTCTCGTTGATATTTTCCATCCCAGTGCAGTTGTCAACAACTCCTCCACCGCTCTTGCAGATACACTTGCAGACAACGGTGTAAAGTTCATTTTCACGGCACACACCCACGATCACGATATTGCAAAGTACACCTCACCCGACGGCAATATAATCTACGACTGCGTTACAACCGCTCTCAACGCATATCCCTGTGCCTACAGAGAGGTTACCTTCGGTGAGAAGGTAACAATCGAAACGAAGAACGTTACTGCTGTTGACGCTTCTCTTCTTCCCGACGGCATAAACGAAAATGCAATGGCTCTTGCAGAAAGCGATTTCCTCGCTTATGCAAAGAACTGCACCTACACGGGTATTACTGCAACAATCACGGCTTATACGAAGCCTGCAACACTCAAGAAATACATCAAGACCGACGACCCCGAGCTTCAGGCAATAATTGAGCCTGCCATAGACAAGGTCTGCGAGGCCGTACAGCTTCCCCTTTACAAGGAGGACGAGGTGCAGGAGGGCAAGAGCATTGAGGCTATGGCTGAAAATATCGGCACGACTCTTCCTGCAACGGAATATGCAAATCTCGTTGAGGTTGCCGTTGTGATTTATCAGGCACACGCAGAGGGCGACGAAAACTATCCTGCCTACACCGATGAAATGATTATTCTTCAGCGTGCGGTTGCAGTTGTTCTCAACTATGCTCTTTCAGACCTCAATGCGGAAAACTACTCAAAGGTGCTTGCATTCGTGCTTGACCTTCTGGGCGTTGAGCTTTCACAGGGCATCGTAGACAGCCTCGGCGGTGCACTTGAGAAGTTCAAGGGCAACGAGCTTCTTCTCACGACTGCGCTTATGCCTCTTCTTACAAGATTCAGCGTTGACGAAGCACCTGCAGACAACAACGTAACTCTTCCCGGCTACGAAACCGCAAAGGAAGAATTCAATTTCCTTCAGGAGGTTATTGATTTCTTCAAGGGAATAATTGATTTCTTCCGTTCAATTTTTGCAATGCTCAGATAAATTTTCATAAAAGTCCGAGGGGATTTCCGTGTGCTTTACCGCGGAAATCCCTTTTTTGTACGCTTTTCTGTATTCTGTTGTTTTCGGAAAATTTTTGTGTTATACTTGACACTATAAAACAAAGGGAGGCTTTTTTATGGAACCTTTAGGATACATAGTTCACGGCGGAGACTACAACCCTGACCAGTGGATAAAAACACCCGAAATATGGGACGAGGATATGCGCCTTATGAAGGAGGCAGGAATAAATTCCGCTACCGTGGGAATTTTCTCCTGGTCTCTTATTGAGCCTGAGGAAGGAGTTTACGACTTTTCCTTCCTTGACACAATTCTTGACAAGATGCATAAAAACGGCATAAAGGCTGTTCTTGCAACCCCCTCGGGAGCAAGACCTCCCTGGCTCAGCCGGAAATACCCCGAGGTGCTTCAGGTGCCTGAATCAGGCATCAGAAACGAGTTCGGTGTACGACACAATCACTGCCTTACCTCCCCCGTTTACAGAGAAAAGGTAAGAAAAATCAACCGTCTTTTAGCAGAAAGATACAAGGATCATCCTGCCCTTATGATGTGGCATATTTCCAACGAATACTCGGGTGAGTGCCACTGCGACTTATGTCAGGCGGCTTTCAGGGAGTGGCTTAAAAAGGAATACAACAACGACCTTGAGGAGCTTAATTTCAAGTGGTGGAACGGCTTCTGGAGCCACAGAGTAACGGACTGGGAGCAGATTTCCTCCCCCAAGTACCGCGGTGAAAACCACGTGTCCGCACTGAAATTATGCTGGAACAGATTCGTTTCCGACAGCCATATTTCATTCTTTGAAAATGAAATTGCGCCTCTGAGAGAATTCACTCCGAACATCCCCATAACCACCAATTTAATGGGCTTTTATAACGGCATTGACTATCAGAAATTAGCAAAGAGGCTGGATCTCATATCCTACGACTCATATCCGCCCTTTGACATTGAGGACCCGCTTGAAATTGCAAGGGAATGGACCTTCGTTTACGATACCTACCGCTCAATGGGCGGCGGACGTCCCTTCTTCCTTATGGAAAGCTCCCCCTCACTTGTAAACTGGAGAGACGTAAACCGTCTTCATCCTCCGGGAAGACATTCTCAGAAATCACTTCTTGCAGTGGCATACGGTGCAGATTCCGTGCAGTATTTCCAGTGGAGAAAAAGCCGCGGCGGACACGAAAAATTCCACGGTGCGGTAATTGACCACATAGGCACAAACGAAACGAGAGTCTTCAGAGAGGTTGCAAAGCTGGGCAAGGAGCTCCAGAAGCTGGGCGGTATTACGGGCGGCAGATGCGACAGCAGGGTTGCCGTTATCTGTGACTGGGAAAACTCCTGGGCAACGCACCATTTCAACGGCTACAATAATCTCAGACGCGACTATTTCGAGGAATGTGAAAAATGGCACCGTCCCTTTGCCGTAAGAGGAATCCCCTGCGACACGATTTCTCAGGACGACGATTTTTCAGCCTACGACCTTGTTATTGCTCCCTTCCTTTATATGTTCAAGGACGGCACTGCGGAAAAAATCGAAAAATACGTTGAAAACGGCGGAAGCTTTGTTGCAACCTACCTTTTCGGTGTTGCGGATAAGGACGATATGGCATTCTTCGGCGGTCTTCCCACAGGAAATCTCAGAAAGGTTTTCGGTGTGTGGGCTGAGGAATCAAGCGGCATTCCCGAGGGCAGGGAGGGTACTGCAGACTTCTGCGGAAAAACCTACAAGACCCGGCATATTCTTGACGTGATTCACTCCGAGGGTGCGGAAGTCCTCGGCACATATACAAGCGAATTCTATGCAGGTGAGCCTGCCGTTACAAGAAACAGCTTTGGCAAGGGCAACGCATACTACACCGCCTTCAGAAACGACGAGGACTTTACGGATGACTTCTGCGGTGAACTTGTAAAGGCTCTTGCAATAAAGCCCGACACGGCAATTGAGGCTTCGTCTGACGTGCTTATAAGAAAAAGAGGCGACTATATTTTCCTCTTCAACTTTACTGAGGAGGAGCAGCGCGTAAGCCTTGACAGGGCATATCTTGACGTGCTTGCAGAAAAAGAGCTTTCGGGTGAAATTTCGCTTCCCGTCTGCGGATATCTTGTGCTGAAATAAGGTGATTTTATGAGCAGATTTCTCAATGCATTTGCAGATTTCATAAAAGAAAACGAGGGCAGGGTATTTTCAATTGCGGCAGTTGAGGGCAATAGCCTTCCCGAAAAAATTGAAATAAGGGAAAACAACCCCTGCCAGAATATATATTCCGTAGCAAAGACCTTCACGGTAACGGCTGTGGGCATTCTCTGTGACAGAGGTCTTCTGTCCGTGGACGAAACGGTGACGGACATACTGGGTGACGAGTGTCCCGGGGGCTACGACCCATACTGGGAGCAGACCACCGTTGATATGCTTATGCGCCACAGAGTCGGCTTCCCCGGAGGCTTTGACATTGACGTTTTTGATGCTTCGCAGTACAATCCCGACTATCTTACGGAGATTATGCTCAAGAAGTGGGTATGCCCTCCCGACACCGAAAGACGCTATGACGATGCAGGCTATTACATTCTCTCCCGTATTGTAAATAAAAGAGCAGGCAAGCCCTTGTTCGCCTTCTGCTGGGAGAATATTTTCCTGCCTCTGGGCTTCCGTGAGGCCGCCTGGAGCTGTTGCCCCAAGGGACACGCTATGGGCGCCACGGGACTTTATATCCGATGTGAGGATATGGTGAAAATAGGTGCCGTTTACCTGAACGGCGGTGAATATTCGGGCAAGCGCATTGTTTCCGAAGAGTGGGTAAAAAAAGTCCTTGACAGACAGTACGAATTTGCCCCCAACGGCATAAAGGATGCATACAGCAAGGGCGGTATGAACGGTCAGAATCTTCTTGTCATCCCCTCGGAAAACAGAGTTGTGGGCTGGCAGGGCTATGACATTCATCCCGGAGGTCCAAACCTGACTGAATTTGCATCAAATTGGGAAAGTGCTCATAAATAAATCAGGATAAGAGGGTTTTTATGAAAAATTTAATATCGGAAAGACGGCTTCCGTCTCTTCTTTCCCGTGAAGAGATGCTTGAAATTTTACAGAGAGAGGAATACGGCTTTATGCCCTGCCCTCCCGAAAAAATCAGCTTTGAAAAAAGGGCAATGCGGACTGACAACGATTTCTGCGGAAAAGGTAAAATGTGGGAAATTACAATTACCTGCACCGTGAACGGAAGGGATTTTTCCTTCCCCGTTTCCCTTATGCTCCCCTCAGGGGAGGGACCGCATCCCTTCTTTGTGAACATAAATTTTGAAAAGAACGTACCCAATTTCTATTTCCCTGCAGAGGAAATTCTCGACAACGGCTTCGGTGCATTCAACCTTTATTTTAAGGATATAACCTCGGATAACGACGATTTCACCGACGGTCTTGCAGGAATTTTCTATCCCGACGGCAAAAGAAAGGACACCGACTGCGGTAAAATTGCCCTCTGGGCGTGGGCGGCTTCACGTGTTCTTGATTATGCCGAAACCGAGCCGAGGCTTGATATGACAAGAGCCGCTGTCTGCGGTCACTCAAGACTGGGAAAAACCGCTCTCGTTGCAGGTGCATTTGACCACCGCTTCCGCTTCGTTCATTCCAACGATTCCGGCTGCTCGGGAGCCGCAATTGCAAGAGGCAACACGGGTGAAACAGTATCTGATATCTGCCGTGTTTTCCCCTATTGGTTCTGCGAAAATTACAAGAAATATCCCGAAAATGAAGAAAATATGCCCTTTGACCAGCATTTTCTTCTTGCTTCAATTGCTCCCAATTACGTAACGGTAGGCTCAGCCTCCGAGGACAGCTGGGCAGATCCCACGGGTGAGCAGCTCTCCTGCTTTGCCGCATCCGAAGCCTTTGAAAAACAAGGTCTTACGGGCTTTGTCTGCGACAGAAAGGCGGAAATCGGCGACTGCTTCTTTGAGGGTCATATCGGCTACTACTTAAGAAAGGGCAGACATTTTTATTCAAGAGAAGACTGGAACAAGGTAATCACATTCATAAAATCAAAAGCATAAAAAACGGAGCATAGGTCTGACAATCAGCCCTATGCTCCTTCTTATTCTGCACTTATTTATTAAACCCCGGGACATTCACACTTTATTAAATATTTGTAATCGTTTTTCTGTGATTTTGCCCTTGAAATGAGCTTCTTATTAATATATAATATATTCTGTATAATTGTAAGAGAAAGTTGAGTATATATATGGCATACGAAAACGGCAAAAAGGACTTCGGAAAAAGAGATAATTTCAGGAGCGACAGAGAAAGAAAGACCTTCAGAGATAATAATGAAAGACCTAAAAGAGCCTTTAAGGACAGAGATACCGACAGCGACAGGGAGGAGGGCTTCAGACAGGAGCCCAGAACCGACCTCGTTATCGGCAGAAATGCCGTAAAGGAGGCTCTGAAGGCAGGCAGACCTGCAGACTCTCTTTTAGTGCAGAGAGGTGAGCTTTCGGGCAGTATCCGCCCCATTATTGCAGAGTGCAGGGAAAAGGGCATTATCGTAAAAGAGGTTGACAGCAAAAAGCTTGACTTTATGTGCGGACACGCTCATCATCAGGGTGTTATTATGATTGCCGCCGCTCACGAATATTCAACCGTTGAGGCCATTCTTAAGAAGGCTGAGGAGAAGAACGAGGCTCCCTTTATTGTTATCTGTGACGGTCTTGAGGACCCTCATAACCTTGGCGCAATAATAAGAACTGCCGATGCCGCAGGTGCACACGGTGTTATTATCCCCGAGAGAAGAAGCGTAAGCCTTTCGGGAATAGTGGGAAAAACCTCGGCAGGTGCACTTGAGTACGTACCCGTTGCAAGAGTAAAGAATATTACAAACACAATAAAGGACCTTAAGGAAAAGGGAATCTGGGTCTACTGTGCGGATATGGACGGCACCCCCTACAGAAAGGCTGACCTTTCGGGTGCAATTGCTCTTGTTGTGGGCGGTGAGGGCTCAGGTGTCAGCAGGCTTGTAAAGGAAAACTGCGACGGGGTGCTTTCAATCCCCATGAAGGGTAACGTAAACTCACTCAACGCTTCCGTTGCCGCCGCAGTGCTTATTTTTGAAGCATCGCTTACACGATAAATCTGAAAAGGGAAAGATGAGAAAATATGAGCGAATACAATAAATTCCTGAAAATGTTCAATAAGGTGCAGTCCGAAAACGAGGATGCCTCCCTTTCCGACAGAGAGGATATTATCCCCGTAAGAAATGCTCCCGTTGAAGCTCCCGTTGAGGCGCCCGTTGAAGAACAGCCCGCGGCTGAGGAGCAGACAGCTGAAAAAAAGACAGAGGAAACGACTGTTACGGAAGAAATCCCCGTTTCCGACGAAGCAGCATCGGACAGCATTCCCCGCAGTCGTTTTATAAAGAAGAACGATGCCGAATTCATTTCCGTCAAGGGAGGCTCCGACAAGAACGTCCCCACGGCGGCAACAAAATATACCGACAGACTTCTGCCCGGCATCCCCGAGAAGAAGCCCGTGCTTGAGGAAGCACCTAAAACAAATACATACTCCGACAATCACGCTCCCCGTGACGGAGAAAGAAAGATTATCCCCGTAGGAGACGAGGAAAAGGATGCCGCAAGAAAAACCGCATCCGAAAAGGCGACTCCTGCCGCAACGGCTCAGTCGCAGACAAGAATCATCCCCTCTCTCGTAAAGACCGAGGAGGAAGAGGACCTTGAGCCCAAGGTAATTCTTGAAAAAATCCCCGAGGAGGTCTCCTCCGACGAAACCAAGCCCCTTCAGGAAAAGGGTAAGCTTTTAAGAGAAATCGCAAAGACAAGCGACGGCAATCTTCCCGATGACGACCAGCTCACAATGGAGGGCTTCAAGGAAGAGGACAACGAAAATCTTCCCGACATCACCTCCGACGACGAGGCTCTCAGAGAGGAGCTTTCAAAGGTAAGAGAAAAGAGAATCAACAGCTTCCGATTCTGGACGAAGGCCGCCTCCGAAACGGGTGAAAGCGAGGACAAGAGCTTCTCTCCCACAAGAGAGGAATTACAGCTCCCCTCCTTCCTTCTTAAAATCCGTGAAAAATTCGAGCATCTTGATACGGACTTCACTCCCGTGGGTGAAGAGGAATATCAGGATCCCTCAAGACGCAAGGAAATCTTCTCCCGTCTTATAGAAGCAAGAAAGAGCACCATAATCAAGGCATTCGTTGCAGGAATTATCGGCATTATCCTTCTTATAATCAACCTTGCGGCAAGCATTTCCGCAGAAATGAACAACGGCTTCTTCACACTCTTCGGAGGCTCTGCCGTGGCTTACAACATCGTAAACCTCGTCTGTCTTCTTGCATCGGGTGTGATAGTGAAGGACGAGCTGAAAAAGGGTCTCTTCTCAATTCTTAAGGTAAGACCCAAAACCGACAGCGCACTTCTCGTTATGTACGCGGGTGCTCTCTGTCAGAATATTGCTTCCTTCTTCACACAGCTTAAAACCGAAAGCGAATACCACCTGCTTACGGGTGCAGTTATAATACTCTCCGCATCAATGCTTGCGGCAAAGTCCTTCTATCTTGACAGCACAAGACACTGCTTCAAGGCAGTAGGCACCACAAGTGATAAGTGCTACCTGAGAAAAATCTCCGACGAGGCACTGATTTCCCAGCTTCTCAGAGAGAAAAACACAACCGAAACAAACGTTGTTTACACGGGTAAGACCCGATTCATCTCAAACTTCCTTAAAAGAAGCGCATCTGCCGCCTTTGCAGGTCAGGTATCCTCACGTATCGTCGTGGTATCCGCTCTCGCATCCGTGGTTGCAGGACTTATAGGACTTATAATAACAAGGAGTGCCGTTTATGCACTGGGCTGCTTTACGCTTACCTCGGCATTCTCCTTCCCCATAAGCTGTCTTATTTTTACGGGCTTTGCTCTTTCAGCAGAAAACAATGCCCTTTCCGTAAAATCCTCCTTCGTAGGAAGCTATAACGATGCATACAGCTTCTACTGCATTGACGATATAATTCTCAAGGGTGAGGATATTTTCTCTGCAGAGGTCGTTTCCTCCTCCTGCAGTAAAAACGTGGCTCCCGGTCAGGCAGAATTCTGTGCGGCAGTAATTTCAGCCAGGGCAGGCGGAGTGCTTGGCAAGGCATTTTCCGTTTTCTCGGGCGGTCTTGAGGACAGATATCCCGAGGTTGAGGATTTAAGCATTGAGGATAAGCTTGGTCTTTCCGCGTGGATAAGCGACTGCAGAGTGCTTCTCGGCACAAAGCAGCTTCTTGTAAACCACAACGTTGAGCTTCCCGAGGAAAACACAGTGCCCTTTGTGCTTGAAGAAAACACAAAGCCTCTTTTCCTTGCTATTGAAGGACATTTCGCGGCTGTTTTCACAGTAAAATATTCCTGCCACGCAGGTGCCGCAAAGAGCCTCCGCTCACTTGCCGCTAACGGCGCAAACATACTCATAAGCATTCTTGATCCCAACATCAACGAGGAATTCGGCGAGGACGTTCTCGGTCTTCCCAGAGAATCGCTCCGCATTATGAAGAAGGATGCCAACGAGGACTTTATAAAGAACAAGAACACGGTAACGGACAGCGAGGATACGGGCATTGTATTCTCCGACTCCTTCGAAGCCTTCTCCCGTACCATTGAGGGTGCCGTGAAGCTTGAAAAATTCAGACGTATTTCAAAGACACTCTGTGAGGCGGCAAGCTTCGCAGGTATGCTTTTAGGTATTCTTCTTACCGCAACGAGCGCACTTTCACTTATGTGCGGCTGGCCCGTAATTTTCCTGCAGGTCTGCATGGTGCTTTTAAGCTTTGCGGTGACTCCTCTTATGGCGGCAAGTGCCGTGAAGAAGAAAATCGTTATCCCCGAAAAGCTTGTAAGCCAGCTTAAAGCAAGCACCTCCTCCGACGATAAGGAGCTTTTCGACATGTACGACGAAAAGGAAGAGAAAAACACTGAAAAGGCTGACGAGGCTGAAGCAGCTGAAATTTCCGATGACGGTGAAGCTGAGGACGATTTCTCAGAGGACGATATTTTTGACAGCGAGGACTCAGAGGCTGTCACGAAGAAGAAAACAGCAGGCAGAATCAGAAAAATTCTCGGCTCATCAGGCAAAAAGACGGCAGACGAAGCCGCAAATGACACCGAGGGTGAACAGATGATAATGCAGGGCGCACCCTACACAGAACCTCCCGTGGTGGTTGATTTTGCTAAAATCAAGCCCGAAGAGGATGCCCAAGAAGATGATAAGCCCGTATCCATAACAGACGATATTCTTGACCTTTTTGCGGATGACGGAAACGAAAAGCCCGTTGCCCGTAAGGCTCCGAAAAAAATGAGCTTCTTTGAAAGACTTTCCTTTACGGGAAATGAAGAAGCAGAAGAAGCACCTGCCGAAAAGGAGAAGAAGACAAATAAATTCTCCCTTTTCGCAAACGAAGAAAAAATGGCTCCCCCGCCTAAATATGATCTCAGCAAAAAAGAAGAGGATGCGGAAAGCGATCCGTTGAAGGCGACCTTCATACCGCCCGAAACAGACGGTGCATCCACTCTTTATAAGGATGATTTCTTCTCCTCCTTTGATACTCAAGAGGATGACAAGGCCTTTGCTGACATCAGAAGACAGCGCGAGGAAGCACAGAACGGAGGTGCTGACGAGTTCGATTTCTGGACGACAAAAAATGAATAAACGGGTTCCCGTTTTAATGTATTGAATATTCAAGCTATAATATAAAAGGAGTGCCTTTTAATGAACGTCAAATCAAACGGCAAGCTTGACATCAAGAAAACCATACTTACAGGCTTCGGTTTCCTTGCAACGTCAATCGCCTGGGCAATTTATGACCCCTATATCACAAAGATTCTCAACAAAATTCTTTCCGAAAGTGCATTTATCACTAATCTCAGTAATTCTCTCGCAGAGGCAATTCCGTGGATCGGCAAATTTGCCGAGGCTCAGGGACAGGTCGCAATTTCCGCAACAGGCGGCTTCTCTCTCGTTCCCCTTTTCATCGGTATTATAATGACCTTCGATAACATTTTCGGTGTTATCTTCCAGCCTACCTTCGGTAAGCTTTCCGATAACTGCCATTCAAAGCTCGGTAAGCGCCGTCCCTTCATCGTAAGCTGTGCTCCCATTTCGGCAATACTCTTCGCACTTATCCCCATTGTTGCCCTCAACACCTCAGGCAGCATTCAGCTTCCCCTTACAATGATAACGGTTATCCTCTTCGTATTCTCAATGTCCTTATGGAGAGCTCCCGTTGTTGCACTTATGCCCGACCTTACTCCTCCCCACCTTCGCTCCGAGGGTAACGCCGTAATCAATCTTATGGGCGGCGTGGGCAGTGCAGTAGGTATGGTTGCAGGTACAATCGGTATTGCACTCTGCACACTTATTGCAGGCTACAGCAAGGCTGAAATCACAGCAGACGAAACCGTTTCCTTCCCCTACGTTTTCTTGGTAGGTGCACTTGTTATGATTGTCGGAATGCTCGTGCTTCTTTTCTTCGTTAAGGAGGAGGACACAAGCATCAGACTCAAGGGCGAAATGAATCAGTACGCTGACGACAAGGCACTCAGAAAGGCACAGAAGGAGGAGGCTAAGAAAAAGAAGGCTGAGCTTAAGGCTATCAAGCTTTCAAAGGGTGAAAGAAAGAGCCTTATCTTTATGCTCGGTACACTTTTCTTCCTTTTCTGCGCATCAAACGCTATCACAACCTTCTTCTCACTGTTTGCTCAGGAAATCCTTCATATGATTACCTCCGAGGCAACCTTCATTATGCTTATCTTCGCAGTATGCTCAGGTGCAGCCGCAATTCCTGCAGGTAAGATGGGCAAGAAGATGGGCAGAAAGAAGACCATCATGGCAGGTCTTGCAGTTTTCCTTGCAGCCTTCATCGTATTCTTCGGTGTATTCGTAGGTATGCTCGGCAGCAAGAGCCTTTCAATCAACAACTACGTTACGGTAAACAATGCATACATTGCTATTGACGAAAACATAAATACATACAACGCTCAGGTAAGTGCTGCTGCTCAGGACGAGGGCAGAACACTTGCAGAGGACGAAATCCTCAGCATTGAAGGCTTCCTCTCTTACAAGGCAGGCGAAGAAATGACAGATACAGTCAAGGGCTACTACGAGGCTTATGAGGCAACTCTTACAGCTGAGCTTGGTGAGGGCATCTATGATGAAATCGTGACCGTTGCAAATGACGTTCTCGAAACGGGAACAGAGGACTTTGTAATCGCACTTGATGCTATTGTTGAGACTGTTGATTCCGTAACCGGCATCCTCAGAATCCTCATTTACCCCGTTCTTATCCTCGGCGGTGCCGCTAATATGTTCATCACCGTTAACACTCTTCCCCTTGTTCTTGAAATCGGCGGTGTTGAAAAGGTCGGTACCTTCACAGGCTACTACTACACAGCAACCTTCTCTGCTCAGATTGCA
>JAZRST010000091.1:0-70300 GCA_045651625.1 Acutalibacteraceae bacterium
TGTCAACAAAACGAACATGAATTTCCTGAGTACAGGAAGCGAAAGCAAAAAGCATACCTGCAACAAGAACAAGAGCAATTACTCTTAAAGCATTTTTCTTCATTAGGTGTATACCCCTTTCAATAAATACGGCATCAGCCGTTATAATGTTCTGCACACGTTAAATCAGTATGCAATACATACATAATTTACAACATCGGAAATCAATTGTCAAGTAACTTTGATAAAATTACTGCGGATAAAATATACAATTTTGTAATTAATAGGCGAAATTTGTATAGTCCGTTGTGGAAACGAGAGTAAACTCTACGTCGGTGCTTATTGTGACACCCTTCTTGACTGTTGCATCCTTGAGAGATACCACGCAGGTAACGTAGGTGCTGTAGGATTCAACCTTTCCGTCGGGTGAAATCACGGCCTTTGCACTGCAGCCGGAGTAGGTAACCTTTACGTTATTACGGGCAACGGTAGCACCTACCTTGGGAGCGTAGGTATTCATAACGTCATTAACGGTGATGAAGTTGAAGATTTTCGCATAAGCGCCCTCTTCCTTTGTGGGATTCACTGCATCGGGAAGAGTAACGGTTACGGCATAGCCCGTGCCCTGAGCCATTACGGAGATATCCTTCACGTCTGCCATTGAAAGCTGGGAGACGTATCTTTCACCGTCGGGAGACATAATTTCAACGCAGGACTGACCCTTTGTTGCTGTCTTTTCCTCAACCTCTTCGGAGAGAAGCATCCCCTTTACGAAGCTTACAAGGGTATTGGCAAGCTGATTGGAAAGGACAATATCGGCAACCGTGGTCTGCTTTGCACGCTTGAAGCCCGGCATACCCTCTTTTACGTTGTTGAGGCTAAGATTGAACCATTCAAGAAGCTCAGCCTTTGACATATTGAGGGGAGTTTTGCTCACGGGAGCAGAGGTGGCAGCCTCGGGTGCCTGAGTAACGATTTCGGGGGCTGAAGTTGTGTTTTCTGCAGGAGAGGTGGTGATTTCGGGAAGAGTCACTATCTCCTGAGGCGCCCCGGTTGTATTTTCGACTGTACCCGTATTCACACCGAGCTCCTTTTCGGGAAGCACGATATTTACCTTCATACAAGAGGCAAATGAAAGCACAAGTACAAGTGTCATTGCAAGAGAAATAAACTTTTTCATAAGGACTTCCTTTCGCTTTCTGTTCTTATTATCAATTTACAGCATAGCGCTTCTTTTGTCAACATTCAGAGAAGCGGAAAATATTTGCTGTTGACTGAAATATTCTTTACATATATAATTGTATCAGATTATTACGGGAGGACAGACGGTGAAAAGATTTTCGGCTCTGCTTTTATGCTTCATTTTAATATTGTCACTGTCGGTTCACTCAACGGCACTTGAAAGTCAGGACAAGCTGACCCCTGCCCCCGCGGTCGCAGATTTTACTATAGCCTCAGACGGCAGACTGTGCGCGGGTATTACCCATTCGCTTGAGCTTGCAGAAGAGCTGAGAAAAGCAATTTACGACGTCGCACTGGAGCAGTACAAGAGTGAAGAGGCTCTTCTTGCCTCTCCCGAAAAATATCTCTGCTACGAAACGAAGCTTTATCTTGAAATCAGCACCGATAATGAAGGCAAAAAGGCAGTAAGAGAAATTACAGAGGACAAAATATACCTCACGGAAGAAGAGCTCAGCACGTTTTCCGACGACGGCATTATTTTCCTTAAGGTCATTATGGCATCGGAAAATTACGCTGAAGAAGACACAACAACCGTATATATTTACAGAGAATCCCCCAGAGCAACACTGCTGACAGACGGCAAAAGCGCAATTCCCGTGGGAACATCCCTTGTTTTCAGTGAAGCACTTAATGAGGATATTTCTCTTTTTGCCGCACACAGAAAGGGATATATTTTTGACGGCTGGTCCTCGGACGGCAGCACAAGAATAGGAAAAATCATTGCAGGAACAGAAAAAATCACCCTTTATGCACACTTTATCCCGATGCAGTATGAAATAAATTACGTGCTGACAACGGACATCACGTACCCCTTCGGCAGAGCGGATAATTCGAAGAATCCCGTTTCCTATACAGTAGGCACGGGAGCGAGGCTTTACAGCATCCAGTCCCCTGCCGTAGGCTACACCTTTGCAGGCTGGTATCTTACAGCAGATTTTTCGGGCAGTCCCGTAACGGAAATCGGAAAAAACGAAACGGGCGACAGACTCCTTTATGCAAAATGGCAGAGCGACAAGGAGCTTGAGGATATCAAGCGTGCCGAAAGAGAGCAGTATATCAGGGATAACTTTTTCGGTGACCCCGACCGGGACGGCAAAACCACAGCCGCAGATGCAAGATACGTTCTTCGCTCTGCTGTAGGCCTTGAGGAGCCGGACAACGACAAGCTCAGCCGTGTTGATTACTACGGCACGGGAATCATCACCTCAGAAACCGCAAGAACCACACTGAGAATCGCAGTAGGTCTTGACAGTCTTTACGACATTCTCCTTGAAAACGGAATTCTCCCCTGAATGGAATGATATAAAATGAAAAAATTAATTTCGGTAATACTGTCAGCAGCAATGCTTTTTGCCTTCCTGCCCCTGTGCTTTGCCTCGGGAACGGGCAGATACGTTGTTGTCAGTGAGGTTATAAGCGTTTTTGCTTCCCCCGGTATTACGGCAGAAAAAATCGCAGAGCTTACCAAAAATACCGTTATTGAAATAACGGAAATTAGAAACGAGCTTTTCGGAAAGACCTATATTCCCAAGGACGGCATTACGGGCTGGGTGCAATTAGGTGCGCTTGAGCCTCTGACTGAGCCCGTGCCCGACGACAGCATCACGGGAATAAAGATAAAGCAGCTCCCCGTAAAGACGGAATATGTTGACGGCGAGGAGGAGCTTGACCTTACGGGCCTTGAGGTTGTCAGCCTAACCAAGGACGGCAAGGAGACACCCCTTACGGGCTACTCCGTATATGCTCCCGAAATGAAGGTGCCCGGCACAAAAGCTGTTACGGTATCCTATTCCCCCGACGGAGTAAGCACTTATTCGGACAGCTTCACCGTTACGGTAAAAAGACTTCCCGTTACGGGTATTTCAGTAAAGAATATGCCCCAAAGCACGTATATGGAAAATCAGCCCCTTGACCTGACTGAGCTTATTATAGCCTGCAGCTTCACTGAGGGTGAGGCTAAGGAATGCACCTACAGTCAGATTGCAGAAAGCCCCGATTTCACGGTTGAAGGCTGTCACGGTGAAATGCACGGCTCTGCCCTTACGAAGGGTACACACAAAATCAGGGTCACCTATAAATATTCCGACGTATTCACGGAATTTACCGTAAGCGTTTCCGAAAGACGGCTTGTTGGCCTTACTATAAAGAAACAGCCCGATAATCTTACGGTTTACGACAACAAAAAAATACCTGCCCTTGACGGGCTTGTGCTTGAAGCCGCTTACGATAACGGCGAAACGCAGGAAATATATCACTACAGCTGCGAAGCGGTCTGCGACCCCTCACAGTTTATAATAGGTCCCGGAAACAAGGTTGACGTTTACTTCGGCGGGATGCACGTAACCCTGGAATTCAGATATTCCATAGCCGTTCCCGAAAAAATCACCCTCGTTTATCCCCAGAATTTTTCGCTGAATTTCCTTAAGGGCGAGGAAATCGACCTTTCGGGAATCAGAGTAAGACTTGTTTATTCCGACGAAACCTTTGAATACGTAACCGACTACAAAATGAGCACACCCGATCTCACGGTTATCGGAACACAGCACATAAGCGTCACATACATGGAATTTTCCGAGGTGTTCGTGCTGAACATCTCCCCTTATTTCAGCAAGGGTGACATTGACGGAAACGGAATCATCACCGCAAACGATGCAAGGCAGGCACTGCGTGCGGCAGTCGGTCTTACGAAGCTCAGCGGAATGACCTTCTTCGCAGGTGATGCTGACCGCAACGATGCTATATCGGCAAATGACGCAAGACTCATCCTCCGTGCATCTGTAGGTCTTGAAAATCTTTACGTTACACTGTAAATAATCCCGAAAGGAACAGATATTATGAGCAAGAACAAGAGTAATAGCAAGAATAAGGACAATAAGAAAAATGCTCCCGAGGCAGTAAAGACTGAATTCTGTGAATTTGTTGACGAGGAAGGCATCGTAGAAAGGTTTGAAATCCTCGGATACGTTGAATTCGAGGGAATAAACTATGCAGCACTTCTCCCCGAGGGCGATAACGCTCAGGTTCATATCCTTGAGGTTATTGAGGAGCTTGACAGCGACTGTGACTCCTATATGGGCATTGACGATCAGGACCTTGTTGACAGGGTTTATGAGAAATTCATGGAAGAAAACAAGGAACACTTCAACTTTATAGACTGATTTATGTACAAAAAGGTTTATCTTGAAATAACAAACGTATGTAATCTTGACTGCTTCTTCTGCCATAAGACAAAACGGCAGAAGAAGTTTTTGTCCGCAGAGGAATTCACGTATCTTGCAGAGAAAATAAGACCCTTTACGGAATATCTTTATCTGCATCTTATGGGAGAGCCTCTGCTTCATCCGCTTCTGGGTGAGTTTCTTGCGGTTGCAGGAAGACTCGGCTTCAGAACGACCGTCGCAACCAACGGTTTCCTCATTAAAAAGCGTCAGGAGGAGCTTCTCGGCTGTGCGCCCTATAAAATCACCTTTTCCCTTCATTCCTACGAGGCAAACGAAACGGACGTGTCCCTTGAGGACTATCTCGGTGACGTAATCAGCTTCTGCCGGAAGGCTACGGAGAAGGGAACCATATGTGTGCTTCGCCTCTGGAACGGCAAGGGTGAAAACCGGCTGAATGAAGAGATAATCTCTCTTCTGCAGAAGGAGTTTTCCTTTAAGGAGAACAGACGGGGATTTTCACTTTCAGAAAAGCTTTATCTTGAATTTGCGGATATGTTCGTATGGCCCGACAATGAAGCACCCGCTCAGGACGTGCACTTCTGTATGGGACTTCGCGATCATATCGGCGTGCTGTCCGACGGCACGGTTGTTCCCTGCTGTCTTGATGCGGACGGCAGCATCCCCCTCGGCAATCTCTTCAGTGAAGAGCTTACGGATATTGTATCGTCCCCGAGAGCAAAAGCAATTTACGACGGCTTTTCGCAGAATAAATGCGCCGAAGAAATGTGCAGACGCTGTCAGTATGCAACACGCTTCAACTAAAGGAAAAAGGGTACCTGCTGCAGAGTACCCTTTATTTGTTATGCAGTTACACGTCTGAGCTTTCTCTGCTCACTTCGCCAGCTGAAGATAATTTCAGGATTTTCAAAAATTTCATCGAGCCTCTGCATAAAGGGTGCCACCTCACCGAAATCGAGGGCTCTGTGGTCAAAGGCAATACAGATAGGAAGAATCTGCCTGATTTCAATTTTATTGTCCTCAGTCACGGCAGGCTTTTTCTGTACGGCACCCACACCGAAGGCACACACCTGAGGAGGAATAATTTCAAGAAGCGCCATAGCACCCTTCTGTCCGAGGTAAGCGGAGCCGATATTTGATACGGTAACGGTGCCCTGCTCAAGGTCACGGAAGGTAAGTCTTTCGGTTTCGGGGATTGCCTCGTATTCTTTTTTTGCCTTTCCCGACAAGGTTTTTACCCGGTGCTTTCCCGTTTTCGAGCCCACAAGCCTGTACACGGTTTTTATGACTCTGCCTTTTTTAAGTCCCTCAAGAGTATCGTGAAGGGAAACGGAAAAAAGTGCCTCCTCAAGATTTGTATTTTCCGCTCTTCTCGTAACATCATTAATATAAGCCGTCATTTCGTCAAGGTCACGGTTTTCGAAATTCCTTAAATTCAGCGTCATCATTTTGCCGTCGGGAAGAATGGCAGGCATGGAAATATTTATATTTTCAAAAGTATTTATTTGACCTCTGACCAATCTTCTGTTAAAATTGATGTGCGAATTCATTACGGGTGCGGCCTTAAGACCCTCGGTTATGATTTTCAGAATCAGAGTATTGAAGGTGACCCTTGTGCTATATTCCGAATTCATTTCCTTATAGCAGGAAAAAAGCTCCGTCACGTCCGCTTCATAGATATATGATACGTGGGGAATGCTTCTCCAGCTTTCACTTGTCATATTGGCAACAATTTTTCTTTGTATTCCGAAGTGCTCTGTGTTTTTAAGTTTCATTTTATATTCTCCTGATAAAGTATTTTTATTCTGATTATCCGACAGAATTCCTTTTCCGTCGCAATATCAGTTTACCCCGTAAGGAAACAAAAAAACACCAACTGCAGTTTACATATACGGTTTTCAATATATACTTCAGCTTACATTTTTCACCGCAACCGAAAAAACGGAGGGAAAATATGAATCTTTTTACAGCAAACAAATTAACGGCACTGAGAAAGCACAACGGACTTTCGCAGGAAGCCCTTGCAGAAAAAATAGGAGTAAGCCGTCAGGCAATTTCAAAATGGGAAAGAGGCGAGGCTTCTCCCGACACGGGAAATCTGCTGTCGCTTTCGAAAATATACTGCGTATCTCTTGACGATATCTTAGGAGACCTGTCAGCGGAAGAGATAATCGAAAAAGCAGAAAAAAGCATGCCCGTAGCCGAAGAGAAAAGCCTTCTTTACAGTGACACGGAGGTCGCAGAGCCGACGGAAGATATCACCGACAAGAAGCTTTACGGAGCATTGAAAAAGGAGCTTGCCGACCTTCCTTCCTTCGGAAGAAAGCTTCTTAAGTTTCCGTTTTTCCTTGTGGCAATCATCGGTTATCTTGCAATCGGATTTTCAATAAAGCTGTGGCATCCCACCTGGCTTGTATTTCTTGCGATCCCTGCTTACTACATAACCGCACTTGCCTTTTTGCAGAAAACGGAAAAGAAAATGCTTCTCACCTTACCCGTGTATCTTTACGCCGTAATCATATTCCTGATACTCGGTCTTCTTTTCAATCTCTGGCACCCTGCATGGTTTGTTTTTCTCGCAATTCCCGTGTACTACTGGTTTGCGGCAACGAAGAAATAAAAATATAAGCCCCTGCCTCCGGATACGGCTTCGCAGGGGATTTTTTCTGCAAAACAACAAAAAAAGCAGCTCCGCAACCAAAGCTTACATCGGTTGCGGAGCCTTATTTTTCAAGGGTTTATGCGTTTTTCTGTAATCTGTATTTTTCCTTATACTGTCTGAATTCCTCGTCGAATAGCTCGTTTCCTGACTTGACAGAGCTCAGGTAATTATGAGCATCGTAGCCGTCAGTTGCAGATTCGATAACCGCAACGGCTATATTCGAGCAATGGTCGGAAATTCTCTCACAGTTATTGAGAATATCGGAAAGGATAAAGCCAAGCTCAATTGTACATTCGCCTGCCTTGAGACGGTCGATATGTCTCTTTCTTACCTTTTCGGTAAGACGGTCGATAACCTGCTCGAGAGGCTCAACACGGGAAGCAAGATCTGCATCGTTTTCTGCATAAGCCTTGTTTGTGAGAGTGATAATTTCAATAAGAGCATCCGTCAGAACGGTAAGCTCATCATAAGCCTGAGCGGAGAAGGTAATCTTCTTGCTGTGCATTTCCTTGCCCGAATCAAGAAGATTGAGTGCGTGGTCACCGAGACGCTCAAAGTTTCCGATAGCGTGAAGCATACGTCCCGTTTTTCTTGAGTCTGCCTCAGACAGAGAAAGCGCGGAAACCTTCACAAGGAAGGAGCCGATATCGTCTTCATAAGCATCAAGGATTTCCTCCTGAAGCTGAAGCCATTCCTCCGTTTCCTTGTCGTATTCACACATAGCGGCAAAGGATGTAATTATCATCTGCTTAGCCGTTTCTGCCATCTTTACTGTGATATTGTTACATTCACTCACAGCAACTGAGGGTGTCGCAAGAAGTCTTTCGTCCATAGAGAAAAGGTGAACGTTGTTCTTCTTCTCGGCATCCTTGTCCTTCACACAGAGCTCCGTCAGCCTGATAAGAGGCTTTGCAAAGGGAGAAAGCACAACGGTAAGAGCCACGTTGAATATGGAGTGAACAAGAGCAATGCTCCAGGCGGTTGCAGGCTCTCTGAAAAGCGCTATATCGAAGGCTGTGTCCGCAATCCAGAAAACAGCAGTAAAAACCACAGTACCGATAACGTTAAGTGCCGTATGTAAGAAGGCAACACGCTTTGCCTTTGAGTTTGTACCGACTGCGGAAATTACGGCAGTGATACAGGTACCGATGTTCTGTCCCATAACGATGGGGATTACCATTCCCAAGTCAATAAGTCCCGTAAGTGCCAGTGCCTGAAGCATACCGACTGATGCCGCAGAGGACTGAATAACGGCAGTGATAACTGCACCGATGAACACGCCGAACAAGGGATTGTTGAACTGAATAAATACGTTTTCAATGCCCTCAATATCCTTAATGGGATCCATAGCAGAGCCCATGAATTCCATACCGTACATAAGCACCGCAAAGCCCACGAAAACGGAGCCGAGGCTCTTTCTCTTGGAGTTTTTGGAGAACATTACGAATATAACACCTATAAAGGCAAGTATGGGAGAAAAGTTTTCGGGCTTGAGCATCATCATTGCTATATTGTCGCTTTCTATTCCCGAAAGAGACAATATCCACGCCGTAAGCGTTGTGCCGATATTCGCGCCGAAAATAATGAAAATCGTCTGCGCAAACTGCATTATACCCGAGTTTACAAGGCCCACAAGCATAACCGTTACGGCAGATGAGGACTGAACCGCAATTGTTATGAGTGCACCAAAAATGATACCGAGCAAGGGATTTTTTGTAAATTTCTTGAGAAGCACCTCAAGCTTTCCGCCTGCAAGCTTTTCAAGATCCGAGCTCATTACGTTCATTCCGAAAAGGAAAAACGCAAGGCCCAGAAGCATCTGAACAACAGAGGTTATAATCTGCGAAGTATCCATAATTTTCTCCTCACTTCACTTATTTGAAATACATATAAACCTGGCATTTTATCATGCCGTTGTAAAGCTTTCTGCGCTTATCGGCTTTTCTGCCGAATGCCTTTTCAAATTCCTCGTCAGCGGTAATGATAGTATAGCTTCTGCCCTTCTGGGGGCTGAATCTCTGCCCCATCGTTTTATAAAGCTTTCTTGCATTGTCAACGTCAAGCAGTCTTTCACCGTACGGGGGATTCACGATAACGGTAGCTCGCTCGGTTTCGGGCTCGAAGTCCTTTACGTCACGGAGCGTGAAGGTAAGATATTTATCTACACCTGCTTTTCTTGCATTTTCCTTTGCAATGGCAAGAGCCTCGGGATCAATATCGTAGCCGTAGCCGTGGAAATCAATATCCTTACGCTGAAGGCTTACTGCCCTTCTTCTCTCCTCCATCCACAATTCCTGAGGGAACTGACTCCATTTTTCCGCTGTGAAGCGTCTGTAAAGTCCGGGAGCAATGTTAAGCGCCATAAGAGCACCCTCTATAAGAATCGTACCCGAGCCGCACATAGGGTCGTAAAGAGAATGATAGTGTCTCAGCTGAGAGATTCTGCAAAGGGATGCCGCCAGCGTTTCCTTGAGGGGAGCGGCATTTGCATCGGGACGGTAGCCTCTTTTGTGAAGTCCCTTACCCGAGGTATCAATATAAAGAGTTACCTGATTTTTCATAATTGAAAACTGAATCTGATAAAGAGCACCCGTCTCTTCAAACCACGGGATGGCATATTTCGTCTTCAGTCTTTCAACAACCGCCTTTTTGATAATTGACTGACAGTCACTTACACTGAAAAGGTCTGAGTTGAGAGAATAGCCCTTTACGGGGAAGCGGTCCTTCTTGCCGACCCACTGCTCCCAGGGAAGCTTTTTCGTGCCCTGAAAAAGGTCCTCGAAGGAGTGAGCCTCAAAGGTACCCACAACGATTAAAATTCTCTCTGCAAAGCGTGAGCAGATATTGGCTCTTGCCAGAATGTGCTCGTCACCCGAAAAAAGCACTCTGCCGTTTTCGGCATTTACGTTTTCAGCTCCCATTTCACGGAGCTCGTCGGCAATAAGTCCTTCAAGTCCGAGAAGGCAGGGAACGCAAAAATTAATATTCATCCTTATCTCTTCTTCCTGCAAATCACAAATTACGAATTTCAGCCTACAAAGCCTGCAAGCAATCTGATTGTGTTTTCAACTCCGTCTATATGGCTTCTTTCATAACCGTGGGAGGAATACACACCGGGACCTATGAGCCCGTGACGGAAATCGTGACCTGCGCGCAGCGTTGCCTCGGCGTCACTTCCGTAGTGAGGATATATGTCAACGGCATAGTCGGCTCCCGTTTTTTCGGCAGCCTCAATAAGCCTTGTGGTCATTGAATAGTTATAGGGGCCGCCCGAATCCTTTGCGCAGATTGAAACCTGCTTTTCGGTACATTCAAGTCCATCACCGATACAGCCCATATCAACGGAAAGCACCTCTGTTATACCGTCAAAGGGAACTGCTGCGGCGCCGTGACCGACCTCTTCAAAAACTGTTACGTGAAGGTAGATTTTTCTCTCAGGAACAATATTTTCTTCCTTAAGAAGACGGGCAAAGCCGAGAATTGCACCCACGCTCAGCTTATCATCAAGAAAACGGCTTTTGATATAACCTGATTTCGTCACAACCGTTCTTGTGTCAAATGCCACGATGTCACCGTTCATAATACCGAGAGCCTTTACGTCATCGGCATTTTTAACGTCCTCGTCAAGGACAACCTCCATATTCCCGAAGCTTCTGTCGGTTTTATTGAATTCACCGTTTACGTGAATAGAGGGATTTTTAAGAAGAAAGGTACCTTCATACACCCCGTTTTTTCTTGTAATGACACGGCAGTTTTCACCTTCGGTGTTAAAGCCGTTAAGACCGCCGAGAGGAGTTATTCTGAGGCGTCCGTTTCCCTTGATTTCGGCAACCATACCGCCGAGAGTGTCAAGATGCGCCTCAAGAAGAAGAGCGTTCTTATCGTCCTTTCCGCCGAGGTCAGCGGCAACTCCGCCCTTTTCGGTTATGAATGCGCGGCATCCGAGCTTTTCAAACTCTTTTTTTACAAATTCCGCGGCTTCGGCAGTATATCCCGTGGGGGAATCTACAGCTAAAATCTCCACTGCCTTTTCCGTTGCAAATTCAGCATATTTTCTGTACATAATATATCACCAAGTTTAATAATAACATAAAATAAGACAAAATCAAAGGATTTTTTCAAAAAACTTTTATATATATTTACCCGAAACTGATTGAATTATCAAAACAGTTATGTTATTATTAATTTAACTATTTATTATAGGGAGTAATTATATGAAAATTGTAGACACAGCAAAAGGTCTGATTTCAGACATCTTTACCCACTGGAACAAGCCTGCCCCCGGCAAATATGTTCCTTACAAGGGTATTTTCGGTTATTCCGTGGGCGGTATGGGTGCTTATATGATCATAACCCTCGGCACTGCCTGTCTTCTTTCCGCAAACAATACCCTTCTCACAATGACACTCGGCGTAAAGCCCACTCACGTTTACCTGATGTATATCATCTGCGTTCTTGCAAACATCCCCCTTACGGGTATACGTGCAAGCATCATTGACAACACCCGTAACAAAGCAGGTAAATACCGTCCGTACATACTTACAATGGCAGTGCCCTCGGCACTTCTGTGTCTTGCAATGGTATGGATTCCCTACGGAAAGTTCTCTGAAATTTCCTTCCTGCAGGGTGAAATTTTCGGTGAAAGCAAGGCTTACGTTGCAAAATGTGCAATAATTTTCGTTATAAACCTGCTTCTTCACTTCTTCTATTATTTCTTCTACGATGCTTATGAAAACCTTATTCACGTTCTCTCTCCCGACTCTCAGGAAAGAGCAAACGTGCAGTCAATAAAGAGCGTTGTATATTCATTTGCTCCCACAGTTGTAAATCTGTTCACCCCTCTTATTGCAGGTAACATTTTCCACACAAACACCACTGACATCCGTGTTTACAGACTTCTTTATCCCATTCTCACGGTTCTCGGTCTTCTTCTTTGTATTCTGGTTTACACTCAGACCGAGGAAAAAATCGTTCAGGCAAGATCTCATGTTGTTCAGATCAAGTTTATTGATGCACTGAGAGCTGTTGCAAAGAACAAGTATTTCTGGGTTATTTCCCTTGCAGGCTGGATTGGCTTCCTTGAAGCTTCCTATTCGAACATTCTTGCCTGGCTTTATAACTACGGCGGAGCCTGCAACAGTAACGAATATGCACTTATCGTAACAGTCTACGGTAACGCTTCTCTCTGGGGTATGCTTCTTGCGCCCTTTGCAATCAAGAAATGGGGCAAAAAGGCTGTTCTTGTTGTAACAAATCTTTTCAACGTGGTATTTATCCTTATGATGCTTCCTGCCTGTCAGGAAATTTCACATCTCACAATATGGCTCGTAATGGGCTGTCTGTGGCTCAATGCTCTTATGGGCTCCTTTGCTCACATCCTCAACCCTGCAATTCAGGCAGACATCCGTGACTATCAGCAGTACAAGACCGGCGAAAGAATCGACGGTATGTTCTCTGCAGTTGCCACAATCGGTACAGTAATCACACTTGCAACCTCCAGTGTTCTTCCCATTGTTTATGAAAAAGGCGGTCTTACGGACGTAAATGCTCTCAAGGTTACCTCCGACCCCTCAATTCTCAACAGAATGTTAGGCGACGGTATGACGGTCGGTCAGATACTCGCTGACCAGTTCGCAAAGGGTCAGGACAACTACTCAAATGCAACAAGTGCACTTTATGACCCCTCAATTCTTCTTAACCTCCTTCAGGTACTTATTATCCTTGCGGCTGTCGGTGCTTTTATGAACGTTATCCCCTTCTTCTGGTACGATTTCAACGAAATCAAGCAGAAGTCCGTTGTACGTGTACTCAAGGTAAGAGCTATGTTTGAAGACTTCGGCAACAAGGTTTCCAAGGATGAAGTCCTTGTAGAGGGTATAGAAATCATCAGAAAAGCCCGTGCAATGGTAAATGCCGCTCCTATGGAAGCAGACAAAAAATCCTATAAGAAGGAAAAGAATCCCGCTCTTAAAATTGAAGCAAAGAACGCTTATAAAGCAGCAACCGAACACAACAGTGAAATTGAAATCGCAAAATTTGTCTGCGATGAGCTTGACCGTTTCAGCTTACCTGCAGGTAAATTTGAATATGCAGAAGCAAGTGCGTTCTACGCACAGGGCATAAATGCAATTCTTACAATGGATAAGCACAACGTAAAAGAAGAGCTCAGAGCTGCAAAGTCAATGCCCAAAACCTCAAAGGACGAAAAAGAAATAAGAAAAATTGCAATTGAAAATGCAAAGAAGAAGCTTACCGCTGTGGCAGCCGTAAAGAAAAACTTCAAGGGTGTAACAGAGATTGTCCAGCCCGACTTTGCAGAGCTTGACAGACTTTATGACCGTGAAGATGAAATCAATGCAGAAATGAAGAGCCTTTATCTTGAGCTTTCCGCATCCAAGGAATTCAAGGATTCCGTAAAAAAGGCAGAAGCAACACAGAAGATTGCTTCCCTCAAGAGCGAAAAGAAGACTCTCCAGGGCAGAATCAAGGAAGAAATGAACCGCCACGCATACTTCAACCGTGCCGCAAAGCCTTACCTTGATGCAGAAAAGCTTGTAAAGCAGGCTGACAATTACACACATCTCGGTGACATTGAAGCAGAATACGAGGCTGCAAAAAACCGTGTAGGCTCAGCAGTACAGGAATAAAAAAATGAAGCTTAAAGAAATCTACGAAAAAATCTACAATAAAATCTTTTCCGTGCCCCTTTTTAAGAAGCTTCTTAAAATTCCGGGCGTGGAAAAGCTCCTGCAGTATGAAATTGTGTCATATCTCGTTTTCGGAGTGCTGACCACAGTCGTAAACTTCGTGACATATATGCTTCTCGGAATATTCGCAGGAGAAAGCTATGAGGAGAAAATCCTTTTCAGCATCGGCTCCTTCGATTTTCAGCTGATTCTTCTTATGAACGGCATTGCCTGGGTAGCATCGGTTCTCTTTGCCTTTGTTACAAACAAGCTGTTCGTATTTGAAAGCAGCACGTGGAAGCCCGCCGTGCTGTTAAGAGAAATAATCTCCTTCTTCGGTGCAAGAGTTATATCCTTCCTTCTTTTTGAGGAGCTTCTTTTTGCACTCATAGTAAACGTACTTCACCTTAACGACCTTGTTGCAAAGCTTCTTGTTGCCGTGTTTGTTGTTATTTTCAACTTCGTGGCAAGCAAGCTTGTGATTTTCCGTAAAAAGGGAGAAAAAGATGCTTAATATTGCAATATGCGATGACGAAAAGTATATATGCGATTTTCTGAAGAAATCAGTGACTGACTGTCTTGCAAAAGCCGATATAGAGGGAAATATTTCGGTTTTTGACGACGGACAGCCTCTGTGCGACCTTTATAAGGAGGGCAAGGCATCCTTTGACCTTATTCTTCTTGATATTACAATGAAGAAATGCGACGGAATGACTGCCGCAAAGCTTATCCGCTCAATCGACAGCAAGGTAATGATAGTTTTCGTTACTGCCTCCGCCGAATTCGTTTTCTCAGGCTATGAGGTAAGAGCCTTCCGTTATATCTTAAAGCCTGAGCTTCTTCACGGCTTCGCAGGTGTTTTCAGAGAATGCCTGGCAGAGCTTACAAAATCAAACGAGGTACGCTTTACCTTCCAGAAGGCATCGGAAACCGTAAGCGTGCCGCTGCGTGACATAATCTACTTTGAAAGCGACAAAAGAATCATAAATATTGTTACCGTCAACGAGGAATATTCCTTCTACGGCAAGCTTGACGATATTGAGGAGCAGCTGAAAAAGCAGGACTTTGTCCGCTGTCATCAGTCCTTCCTTGTGAATGCAAAGAAAATTGCATCCATAAAGGTGAACGAGCTGACACTCACCAACAAAAAAACCGTGCCCGTCAGCAAAAGACGTGCAAAGGAAACAAACGAAGCCTTCTTATGGGCTATGAGATAACTATGCTTGAATTTATTTCGGAAAACTATCAGGACATAATACTCAACACCGCAAGAATATTTTCTTCGGTGTTTGAAATTATGCTTGCTTTCATTCTTGCAAACAACTTTTTCAAGCCTCGTCCCAAGGTAAAAAAGGCAGACTACGTTGCCTTTGTGCTGACTGCAAGCCTTGTAATTTTCCTGCAGGAATATACGGATATCGGCTACTGGAAATACCTCGTTGAAGGGGTATTGCTTTCAGGAATACTTATAGTGCTGTTCTCGGGAAGACTTAAGCACAAAATTGAGGCAATCGTTATTTTCGCTTCTCTTCTTACCGTGTCGGTGCTTGTTTCAAATCTGCTTTACGGAACAATCTCCGCACAGATGAATTTTAATCCCGAGGGCACCACGGCATTCGGCTCACTTTTAAGAATTACCCTTACGAACGTGACGCTGATTCCCCTTTCCGTGCTTTTAAGTGTAATCCTTAAGGGCTTCGGAAAAGGAAGCTCCGTGCTGAGAATATGGCTGAGCCTTCTTCTCGTTCCTGCGGTTACGCTTATCACCTTCTCCGTTTTCCAGTACATAATTGAAAGCTACGATATCAATCAGCAGATAAAGGCATATATCTATATTTCCTGCATCGGCATCATCATAATAAACGTGGTGGTCTTCGTGCTTTTCTGGCTCAATCAGAGACAGCTGGGAATAAAGCGTGAAAACGACCTTCTGACGGCGCAGATAAATCAGCAGCAGATGGGCATCAGAAATCTTGAAAATGCCTATAACCGCACAAGAAATTTCCGTCACGACATAAAAAACCATATGCTGACTCTCAGTATTCTTGCAGAAAACGGCAACGTTGAGGAAATAAAAAAATACATAAGAGAGATGAACGGCATTATCGACGAATCCTCATACATCCGCATTACGGGCATGTCGGCAGTTGATGCCATTCTCAATGAAAAGCTTTACGAGGCACAGTCCGACAGCATAACAACAAATTACGACGTTATGAATATGGAGAAAAACAGCATAAAGCCCGTTGATATGTGCATAATTCTTTCAAATGCACTCGACAATGCCATTGAAGCTAACAGAAAAATCGAGGACCCCGACAAGCGTTACATAAAGCTCAAAATGCACGGAGATGAAACCTACAGCGTCATTTCCGTATCGAATCCGATAACAGAAACGCCGGTAAAGATAAATCAGCACACCTATGCAACCTCAAAAAAGGACGTGCTGAATCACGGCTTCGGTCTTAAAAGTATTGAAAGCACCGCAAAAAAATACGACGGCGAAATGCTGACAAAGGTTGAAGACGGTGCTTTTACCCTTGTTATAAAGCTCAATGCAATTTCCTGAAAAGGGGGATATTTATGAACAAAGACATTGTAAATGAAATCAAAAAGCTCAAAGAGGAAACGGGCACCGTCATTCTTGCCCATACCTATCAGAATCCCGAAATAATTGAGCTTGCGGATATTACGGGGGACTCCTTTGCACTTGCAAAGAAGAGCCTCAGCGCAGGAGCAAAAAGGGTTATTATGTGCGGTGTGCGGTTTATGGCGGAAAGCGTAAAAATCCTCTCCCCCGACACGGAGGTTATTCTCCCCGTGCCTGAGGCTACCTGCCCGATGGCTGAAATGATTACTCCCGAAAGAGTAAGAAAGTACAAAGAGGAAAATCCCGGTGCTGTGGTTGTGGCTTATATCAATACCACAGCCGCTCTTAAGGCAGAATGTGACGTATGTGTCACATCCTCAAGCGCACTGAAGATTGTTGAAAAAATTGACGCCCCCGAAATTCTTTTCATTCCGGACAGAAATTTAGGCTCCTTCGTAAAGGAGCATTTCCCGGAAAAGAATATCGTGCTGTGGGACGGCTACTGTCCCATTCATATGACCATCACTGAGGATGACATACTGAAGGCAAAGGCTGAGCACCCCGAGGCACTTCTTGCGGTGCACCCCGAATGTGAAAAGAGCGTTGTGAAGCACGCTGATATGGCAGGCTCCACAGCTGAAATTATAGATTTTGCATTAGCCTCAGAAAAGCCCGTAATAATCGGCACGGAGCGAGGCGTTGCAGATTATCTTATTCCGAAATACCCCGAAAAGAAGCTTTACAGCCTCTGTCCCGAAAAGCTTACCTGTAAGGATATGAAATACACAACTCCCGAAAGCATCCTTGCCGCACTGAAGGGTGAGGGCGGAGAAAAGATTGAGCTTCCCGAAGAGCTCAGAGTTAAAGCAAAGCACAGCATTGACAAAATGCTCAGACTCGGCTGAGGTACGAAAAATGGGAAATAATACAAACGTTGTTGACGTGCTTGTTGTCGGCTCAGGCATTGCAGGTATGTACGGTGCCCTGCAGTTTGACAGCGATACAAGCGTTATGATACTTTCAAAATATTCAAAAACCACCTCCAACTCCAACCTTGCTCAGGGCGGTGTGGCGGCTGTGCTCAATCCCGAGGATGACAGCTTTGACCTGCATATAAAGGATACCTTCATTGCAGGCAGACACGAAAACGACCCCGAAAGCGTTGAGGTGCTCGTAAGCGAGGGTCCCGATGACGTAAGAAAAATTATGGATATGGGCGTGCGCTTTGACAGAAATGCCGAGGGTGAGCTTGATATGACCCTTGAGGGCGGTCACTGCCGCAGAAGAATCGTTCACTACAAGGACTGTACGGGTGCCGAAATGGTAAGAGGTCTTCTTGCCGAGGTTGAGAAGAAGGAAAACATCATATACAAGGAAAACACCGTACTCGTACGTCTTGTGCGAGTAAGAAGCGGCTTCCGTGCCGACCTTTTATGCGACGGAGAATACTCAAGCATATTCTGCAGCTACTGTATGCTTTGCACGGGCGGTGTGGGAAGAGTGTATAAGTACACCACGAATCCCAAATCCGCAACCGGTGACGGCATCCGTATTGCCTACGAATTAGGTGCACAGATAAAGAATTTAAGCTACATACAGTTTCACCCCACAGCCTTCAACTCCGAAAACGGTGAGCAGTTCTTAATCAGCGAATCAGTAAGAGGTGAAGGAGCATATCTTCTCAACTGCCATAAGGAACGCTTTATGGACAGATACGACGAAAGACTTGAGCTTGCCCCCCGTGACGTTGTTTCAAAGTCAATTATTCTTGAAAGCAGAAGAACGGGCAGCAATAATTTCTATCTTGATATAACCCACGAGGATGCGGATTTCCTGAGAGAGCGCTTCCCTGCAATTTCCGAGGGCTGCAGACAGTACGGTGTGGATATCACGAAGGATCTTATCCCTGTTTTCCCCTGCCAGCACTACCTTATGGGCGGAATTGAGGTCGACATCGATTCCAAAACGACGGTACCCCGTCTTTATGCCTGCGGTGAATGTGCGAATACGGGCGTTCACGGTAAAAACAGACTTGCAAGCAATTCACTTCTTGAGGCTCTCGTTTTCTCAAGAAGAGCCGCAGAGGATATAAAGAGATGTATGCTCAACGGCTTTGCAAAGGTAAGTGAGCTTCCCGTTTCAAACGACTTTTCGGGCGCTCCCCTTCCCGAAGGAATAATCACCGAAATCAGAAGCATTATGCAAAGAGCATACTTCGTGCTTCCCGATGCAGGTGCCGTGCGCTTCGGTCTCAAGCAGATTGACAACATCTTAAAGAGACTCAAGGGTGCAAAATATGCCCAGACCACAAAATACCTTGAGGCACTTTCCCTTGCCACCTGCGCTTACATCATTCTGCGAGAAGCAGAGGAAAAAGTATAAGATAATCCGCTCATACAAAGGAGATAAATATGTTATTACCTCAGTTTTATATTGACGACGTTATAAAAAATGCCCTCAGGGAGGACATAAACTATCTTGATACCGCAACGGCCTACGTTATTCCCGAAACTGCAGTGACAACTGCAAAATTCGTTTCGAAGGCCGAGGGTGTTCTTTGCGGAATCGAGGTTGCTATGAGAGTTTTCACTCTTCTTGATCCCGACGTTCAGTTCACACTTTACAAAAAGGACGGAGACAGCGTTTCCAACGGTGACCTCATTGCAACAATGAAGGGGAAGGCTTCAATGCTTTTGCAGGGTGAAAGAACGGCTCTCAACCTGCTTCAGCATATGTCGGGCATTGCAACCGCTACAAATGAATGTGTAAAGCTTGTAGAAGGTACAAGCGTAAGCATTGCCGACACAAGAAAGACCCTTCCCGGTCTCAGAGCTCTTCAGAAATACGCCGTAACCTGCGGCGGCGGAAAAAATCACCGCTACAATCTTTCCGACTGCGCAATGCTCAAGGACAATCACATTGATGCAGGCGGCGGTATTACGGCAACCGTAAAGGCACTCCGCGAAAAAATCGGTCACACCGTAAAAATTGAAGTTGAAACAAGAAATATGGACGAGGTAAAGGAGGCTGTAGCGGCAGGAGCAGATATCATTATGCTCGATAATATGACAGCCGCACAGATGAAGGAGGCTGTCAGCTATATTGACGGCAGAGCCCTTACCGAGGCTTCGGGTAACATCACAGCCGAAAACATCAGAGAAAAGGCTTCCTCCGGTATTGACATCATTTCAATGGGCGCGCTTACCCATTCCGTAAAGGCATTTGACATTTCAATGCGCATTGACTGATGAAAAAATTATCGAAAAAGCAGAAAATCACAGCCGTACTGCTGACCCTTGTTTTTCTTATCCCCATTTCCCTTTACTGTACCTATCAGAACAATATGCTGACGGTGACGGAATATGAAATAGCGGATGAAAGGCTTCCCGAAAGCTTTGACGGCTTTACGGTGGTACAGATTTCCGATTTTCACAATCCCCGTTCCGACTTTCTGAAGGAAAGCGTTCTTGAGGAAGCAAAAAGGCTTTCCCCCGATATAATCGTGCTTACGGGAGACTTTATTGATTCAAGAAGACCGAAGCCGGAGATTTCCCTTGAATTCGCCGAGGAGCTTGTAAAAATTGCACCCGTATATTTTGCCCCCGGCAACCACGAGGCAAGAATCCCCGAGATATACGACCCCTTCGAATCCGAGCTCAGACGGCTCGGTGTCAGGGTGCTTCGCAATTCCTCCGCAAAAATCAGCATCGGCGGTGAAGAAATAAATATTATAGGCATTGACGACGCCACCTTCTACGGCAAAGAGGATAAATATATTTCAATCGCAAATGCAATAGACGAGGTCGTTTACGACGAAGAGCTGTTTACAATCACACTTTCCCACAGACCCGAGGTTTTCTCGGTTTACGTCGAAAAGGAGCAGGACCTTGTATTTTCAGGTCACCTTCACGGCGGTCAGTTCGTAATTCCCTATCTCGGCGGTCTTTATATGCCCACGGAGGGCTTTTTTCCGGAATACTGGTCAGGGGTACATACTGAAAACAACACAACAATGGTCGTAAGCCGAGGCATCGGCAACAGCGCCTTCCCCATAAGAATAAACAACCGTCCTGAGCTTATTCACGTAACGTTGAAGACTCGGACATAAACAGACGTTCCGCCAAGGGGAGGGGTTATCCCCTCCTCTCAATTCATAATAAAGGAGATTAAACTATGAGAAACCGTCAGGTACATCTGGACTTTCATACAAGCGGTGCCCTTAAGGTAGGCGAGAAATTTTCAAAGGAGCAGTTCATTTCTCAGCTTAAAAACGGACACCTTGATTCAATAACCGTATTTTCAAAATGCCATCACGGCTGGTCCTATCATCCCACCGAGGCAAACGAAATGCATCCCGGCCTTTCCTTTGACCTTCTCGGTGCACAGCTTGAAGCCTGCAAGGAGGCAGGTGTCAATGCCCCCGTTTACATTTCCGCAGGCTTAGATGAAAAGGCTTACGACAGTCACCCCGAATGGAGATGGATATGCTCAAAGAACAAAGAAGATGTTCTTGACAATCACAACGGAACTCATTTTCATCAGCTCTGCTTCAATACCGGATATCTTGATGTATTATGCTCTCAGGTTGAAGAGGTTATGGAAAAGTATAATCCCTGCGGAATTTTCCTTGACATTATTTCCGCAAAAATCTGCTACTGTGAAAACTGTCTCAACGATATGAAGCAGCTGGGACTTGACTCCGACAATAACGAAGACTGTAAAAAATTTGCAGTTATAACCCAGAATAAATATATGGATGCAATAAATGCATCTGTAAGAAAATATAGTGACACCGCCACAATTTTCCATAACAGCGGACATATTCCCAAGGGAAATCACACCTTTATCAATAAGAATACACACTTAGAGCTCGAAAGCCTTCCCACGGGCGGCTGGGGCTATGACCATTTCCCCCTTTCAGCAGCTTATGTAAGAACCCTCGGTAATAAGGAATATCTCGGTATGACGGGAAAATTCCATCAGAGCTGGGGTGAATTCGGCGGCTTCAAGCATCCCAATGCACTTATATATGAAACAGCGCTCAGTGTTATGAACGGAGCAGGCTGTTCTATAGGCGATCAGCTTCACTCCTCAGGTGAAATGAATCCCGCAACATATTCCCTTATCGGAAAAGCCTATGAGAGAATAGAAGAAAGAGAGCCGTGGATAAACGGTGCCGTAAATATGGCTGATATTGCGGTTTTAAGCGTTGAAGCAACAGCAAATATCAGAGAAGCAAGAGCCGATATAGGCGCAAACCGTATGCTTCTTGAAAATAAGCTTTTATATAATTTCATCGACGAAACCGCTGACATTTCGGGCTATAAGCTTCTTATTCTTCCCGACGACTGCATCGTTTCCGATGCTATGCTTGAAAAAATCAACGACTTTACTGCAAAGGGCGGTAAGGTGCTGGCATCGGGTGAAAGCATCGTAAGGGACGGATCCTTCATTCTTGATACGGGTGCTGAATTTACGGGCAGAAACGAGTTCTCCCCCACGTATCTCGTACCTCTGTTCCCCACGGTAAACGGTGACACGGCATATATTATGCGCTGTGATTCCTATAAAATCGAAGCGGTTGACTGCGAGGTCACAGCTTTAAGAGAAAATCCTTTCTTCAACAGAGAAAGAGACCGCTTCTGCTCTCACATGCACGCTCCCAATAATGAAGAGGAGCGCTTCCCTGCAGT
Organism: Acutalibacteraceae bacterium; assembly: GCA_045651625.1. GTDB lineage: Bacteria > Bacillota > Clostridia > Oscillospirales > Acutalibacteraceae > RUG806. The sequence continues at coordinate 22,032 of JAZRST010000091.1, forward strand.
TGTCATAAAGGGCAACGTAGCTTACGTTTCCTGGAGCATTTTCTCGGCATACGGCGAGCTCGGTCACCTTTGCTTCAAGGAAATCTTCACAGACACAGTAAAGAGACTTATGGGTGATACAGCAACAGTAAAGGTAAGCCTTCCCGATAAGGCGGTTATGACACTTACCCGTCAGGAGGAAAAAAATAGAAGTATTCTTCACCTTCTTTTTGCCCACACAACAGTACGAGGCAGAAGCACCGAGGTAATTGAGGACACCGTTCCCCTTTACAACGTAAAATGCGAGGTAAAACTTGACGCTGAGCCGTCGAAGGTTTATCTTGCACCCGAAAAGGAAGAAATACCCTTCACATACGAAAACGGCAGGGTGCTTTTCACCGTGCCCGTTGTGGATATTCACGCTATGGCAGTAATTGAAGACTGAAAGGAGAAGCATCCGTGGCAGAAATTTTTCCCGTAGCACACATATACACGGAATTTCACTCGAAATTCGGAATACCCCGTCAGAGCGGACTTGCGAAAACAACGGGTAAAATCGTTTTCTGTCCCGAATTCCGTTCAGCAGATGCCGTAAGAGGTCTTGAGGGATATTCCCATCTGTGGCTTATATGGGAGTTTTCTGAAAACAAGGATAAAACGGCTTCTCTCACCGTGAGACCTCCGAGGCTCGGCGGTAACGTGAGAATGGGTGTTTTTGCAACACGCTCCCCCTTCAGACCAAACAATTTAGGACTTTCGGCAGTTGAAATAGAAAGAATCGATTACGACTGCAAGGATGCACCCGTAATATACGTAAAGGGTGCGGATATTCTTGACGGCACTCCCGTTTTTGATATAAAGCCGTATCTGCCCTTCGCAGATTCCTATCCTCAGGCAAAAAGCGGCTTTTCGGGTGAGGTTATGGATAACAACCTTGAGGTTATCTTTGAAAACGACTGCGAAAAGAACGTAAAGCCCGTGCATCTTGAAAATCTTCAGCGGATTCTTTCGGAGGATCCGAGACCCCATTACCACGATGATCCGGAAAGGATATATTCCTTCGAATTTTCAGACTATAAAATAAAATTCAGGGTAGAAAGCACTACCCTGAAGGTGATTGAAATATCAGATTTTTAATGCTCCCGCAGACGCTTTTTCCTGACTGTGCTTTTCTCCTTTACGAAGAAAGCAGTAAAGAAGCACGGCGCATACTGCACAGCCGATTACGGCATAGAACATATCGGCATTGGTATCATATACGGGTGCTTGTGCCGGCATATTCTTCGGCATTCCGAAAATTTTCACAAAAAGCATAGCTTCATCGGGCAGTATATTATAACCCTGATTCTGCGAACCGGTAATAAACCAGTCGGCGAAGAATTCCATAAGCTCCCAGGCAACTATAATTATGAAGGAAAAGCCGACGCCCGAAAAGGTTTTGATACCGGGCGTAAGGTGTTCGTAGCCCTTGAAGGTCTTTATTATTTCAGCACCGATAAATACTACGATACCGCCTGCGGCAACGTGCATCAGCTTATCGTACTCGGGTACCTCTCCGAGAAAGCCGAGGCCATGCCCTAAAAACGAGCCCGACAGAATGAAAATATCTATGTAAGACTGTGTTCTGAAGGATATTTTCGAGGTAAAAAGCCTTTCGGGAGAAATAAACCTGAGTATTGGCACAGTAAAGGATGCAAGTGTGTTCAGAAGTATCAGATTTCTCTGATATTCCGCTTCATCCGTCAGCTCGAAAACAATTGCCGTTGTAAGCATTGCAGCACGAAGAAGCCACCAGCATATATACTCCGCCGTGGGCAGCTCCTTTCTCAGCAGGCGAAACTCACGAAGAAATCTGTTTTTCAGTTTTTTCATATTTTCCTCTTTCACTAAAAAATATTTTCCTCTTAATCCGAGGGACATTATATAACTTTGAAAATCAAAAGAAAACAAATCTTTCGTTTCTGTAACAATTATTTAATCTGTGTTACCAAAACTTAAAAAACACGGGAAAGCGAGGATTTTTGTATGGTAAAAACAGCAAAGGATGCAGGTGCAGATAACCTCACCCCTTCCGTCCCCCAGTATTTTTCCTGGATAAACAACACAAACGAGGGCTCCACCGAGGAGCATACCCTTATAAATCTTGATTTCTTCAGATACCTTAAGGATACCTACGGCATGGAGATTAAAATTTATGCCTGGGATGCAGGAAATTTCGACGGGGCAAGTGAGGGCTACGGCAACGTAAACGGTGAAAAATTCCGCGGTCAGTATCCCGACGAATATAATAAGGTAGTCGAAAAGGCAAAGGAAGCAGGCATCCGAATGGGTCTCTGGGGCAGTCCCGACGGCTACGGTGATGATGAAGAAACCGAAAAAGAGAGATTTGAATTTTTCGTGCATCTGTGCCGTGACCACGGCTTCGCTCTTTTTAAATTGGACGGTGTATGCGGTCATCTGCGTCCCGAAAAGGCTGAGCTTTTTGCAGATATGCTCAAGGAATGCCGCAAATACTCCCCCGATCTTATTGTGCTTAACCACAGACTGAATCTTTACGAGGCTGAAAAGCATATCACTACATATTTATGGAACGGCAACGAAACTTATGTGGACGTTCTTTCGGGAAATAACAACACCTGTATGCACCACAGAGGCTTTATGTTCGGAAGAGGTCATACTGATAACCTTGAAAGACTTGCAGAGGACCACGGCGTGTGCATTTCCTCCTGCATTGATTATTTTGAGGATGAGCTTATATATCAGGCCTTCAACCGTTCACTTATTTTAGCGCCCGAAACCTACGGCAACCCCTGGCTTATGAGAGACGACGAGCTTCCCGAGCTTGCCCGTGTATATAATCTTCATAAGAGAAACGCTCCCATTCTCGTAAACGGAATGCTTCTGCCCGAGGCATACGGAGAGAATGCCTGCTCGAGAGGCACAGAGACCAAGCGCTTTATTTCAACGGGCAACAACTCCTGGAGTGAAAAATCCGTTACAATTAAATTAGACTCTGAAATCGGCATAAGCACTGATAAAAAATTAGTCGTAAACGTGCATCATCCCTATGAAAAGCATCTCGGAGTTTTCAATTACGGCGATAGGGTAACGCTTTCTCTTATGCCCTTCCGTGCAACGCTTATTGAGGTTGCAACGGTTGAGGAGGCAGAGCCGATGCTCAAAAACTGCGAATACAGAATAATAAAGGAATCCTCCGACGGCACACCTGAAGAGGTAAAGCTTCTCACGGCAGACAAGGAAGATATTTTACTTTATAAAAACGGTGAAGAATTCTTCTTTATGACGGGAGAAAAAACCGACGTAAAGGAAAAGGCTCCCGTAAAAATAGGCTCTCTCGGAAGCCTTGAGAGAAATCCCGCTAATGGTGAATTCCTCTACGAAAATGCAATGTTTGCAATAAATAACGACTGTCTTGAGAAAAGAAGCCTTCTGCGCTCGGGTGACACTGCTATCCCCGAGGTAAAAAGAGCAAGAGATGCCTTCTTCAATCAGAAGCTTTATAAGCTGAGAGGTCTTGAAGCAGAGAATATGTTTGACGGAAGAGAGGACACATTCTTCGATTCACAGTCAAAAACATACTGCGACAATAATCTTCGGATCGAAAACGGCTGTCTGAGAGTTGACTTCGGTGAAGAAATCAGCTGTGACAGTGTTGAAATTGAATTTTTCTCTGCCGACTACCCCACAAGAGAGGTTGAAATTCAGTCCGTACCCCTTAAAGCGGAATATTCCCGTGACCTCAAGAGCTGGAAGACCTCTCAGGACGTAGTGCTTTCCGAGAAAGAAAAATACACGGAAGAAATTATCCGCTTTACCGTGCATACCACATACGAGCTTGCAGGCAAGAAAATGATATCCTCATATCCCGTCAGCGACTCTCTCAGATATATCCGTATTGCCCATCCCGTTGACAGAATTTTTGCCGTAAGACTTATAAAGGATAACAATAAAATCACACTGAAGACTCCCCTTGCAAGCAATATGCAGGCACACTACCGCTACAAGCAGACAAGAGCAGTAATTTCGGGTGAAATCACACTGCCCGATTACAAGAGGCTTCCCCGTCTTGCAGTTGCAATTGAGGGTGAGCACGGCACGGAGGGTGTTTACTGCGTTGCAGAAATCGGCGGTAAATTCTTCGGCTTCCCCGAAAGAGCACCCGAATACAAGGCTAATCAGTGGGAGCACAGAGTTCTCAACAAGGACAAGAACAACACCTTCTTCATCAATCTTCCCGAGGGTCTTGAGGGTGAAACGGTAAAGCTTTATGCAGTTTTCTCGGACTACAACAAGGCAAAGAACTGCACCTGCGACGTATATCTCACGCCCGTACACTAAAACAGAATATAGCGGGGGGCTCAGGCAGTTTTTCAGTCTGAGCCCCTTATGCACACGGAAAACGAAATTTTTCCGGAAAAAGTGCAACATTACGGGCAGTTTCAGGGTCTTATATAATGAAGACCGAAAAAAGGGAGGAAATTATATGAAAAAGAAAATAATTATTACGGTAGCGGTAATTCTTGCCGTATTTATCCTCGGTATATCTGCAGGCTCCTTTATAATAAACGGCAGTCTCAGTATCAGCACAGGTCACGTGCTTGTCACCGAAAACGGCACCTGCTTTCTTATAAAGGGCAATTCACCCGTAAGGCTTTCGGATTACGGTGAAGGCGGTGCCTTGCCTGAGCTGAAAACAGGTGACAAGGTGCTTGCGATTCACGGCGCAATTGCGGAAAGCTACCCTGCCTCCACTCTTTGCAGGCTCTGCATAAAAACGGGGGACGGCAGCATTTCGGACATTCCCGAGGAGGTAATTTCTTCAATGACTGAGCTCGGCTGGATTTCGCAAGAGCCCGATAACAGTGAAACGAAGCTTGATTTTGAAGCGCAGTACATAAAGACGGCTCTCCCCTCAGCGTTCTCAGAGGAAGCACTCACCTTTCCGCAGTATGACGTCATCCGAAATACCGACGAGCTGAAAGCCTACAAAGAAGACACTGAGCTCGGAATCAATGAAGACTTTATCAGTGCTACGGAAAAATATACGGATGAGTTTTTTGAAAGCAGTCTGCTTTTTATAGCACACGTGCAGGAGGGCAGCGGAAGCAACACACATAAGGTCACTGACGTAATAAAAGCAGAAGGAAAAATAAGCATCCATATAAAGACAATCACACCTGAAACCGGCACCTGCGATATGGCGTATCACAGAATTATAACCGAGCTTAAGAAAAGTGACGTTCAGGATTCTCTTCTTCAGCTGTTCTTCAACGGCAAAAAAGTAATGAATAACCCCGAAAGGGTCAGCATCACCACTGAAAATGCCAACGTATCCCTTCTGATTCCCGAGGGCTGGAGATACGAATCAACAAAAACCGAAAACGACGGCTTTGATATTACGAACGGCTTCGAAATCAGCCTCTTTCACGAAGAAGATGCCGAAAACAACGTAACGATTGCTTTTACGGATGGCTTCGGTGTATGCGGTACGGGTCTGAGAACGGAAGAAATCCCGGTAAACGGCTACAGTGCATCAATGGGCATATACGACGGGGATTCCACCTTCAGCTATATTGTTTTCGATGACACCCCCGGCTTTTACGTGATTCACAACTATGCAGACGCTTTATGGTGGCATACCTATGAGGACGACTTAAGGGCAATTTTCTCGACCCTTCATATAGCAGAGGGAATGCTTTTCCGCGAGGAAGCCCTTGAAATTGCAAAAAAGCTGGCTGTAGGTGAAAACAAGGAGCAGTACAATGAATTCGACCCTGACACGGGAATATGGTCCTTTACTTTTGAAGCAGAAGAAGCCTCCGAGATTATAAAAATTGACAAAAACGGGAACATTGCTTAAATTCCCTGATAACAGCAAAAAAATACCTGCCACTGTAACAGTGACAGGTATTTATTATTTTCACAAAAGCTTATTTATAAAGAGGACCGTATGCAGCACAAGCTCTGTAGTCTGCACTTTCAAGATCCTTTGTGCCGAATGCATTCCAGCAAGCGGGACGGAAGATCTTCTCTTCGGGAACGTTGTGAAGACCTACGGGGATTCTGAGCATTGAGCAGAGAGTGATAAGGTCAGCACCGATGTGTCCGTAGGAGATAGCACCGTGGTTAGCACCCCATGCATTCATAAGGTCATAAGCTGACTTGAAGGGACCTTCGCCTGTGCAGTTGGGAGCAAACCATGTGCAGGGCCATGTGTAGTCAGTTCTCTTCCAGAGTGTATCGGAAACCTCATCGGGAAGATTTACTGTGTAGCCTTCTGCAATCTGGATTGTGGGTCCGAGACCCTTAACAAGGTTGATTCTGATCATTGTGCAGGGCATTTCAGCACGGGTAAGGAATCTTGAGGAATATCCGCCGCCTCTGAAATAGCCGTTGTCTGCAGGTGCCCATTCTGTAGCAGCAAGCATCTTATCGATGTCTTCCTCTGTTACTTCATACCAGGGCTTCATAACGGGATTGCCGTTTTCGTCCTTAACCTCACCGCATGCATCAAGACAGCAGGCACCGGAGTTAATAAGATGGATAAAGCCGCCTGCTTCCTTAGCCTTGCCTTCGATATCGTAGCCTGTAACACGCTTAACAGCTGAATCACTCCAGAAGGTACGAACGTCAGCGAACATCTGAGCGCGGTTTGTAAGTAACTTCATGAAGAGCATTGAAATTGAGTTGAGAACATCATTTTCTGTTGCAAGGATGTAGGGCTCTCTTGCGCCGTTCCAGTCAAAGGAGGTGTTGCAGAGTGCCTCACCGAAGTCACAGTTGGGATAGAAGTCTGTCCACTGTCTCTGACCCTGGAAGCCTGCTGCAATAGCGTTGTGACCTACAGCCTCTTCCTCACAGCCTGCAGGAAGATTGGGATTGCCGTTCATAAGATCCTTGATGATAACCATCATCTTAACAACGAATTCCCAGTCTGCATCCTTCTGCTCACGGGACTTTCTTACGAATTCGGGGTTCTTGTCGAAGCCTTCCTTTCACTTAGCCTTTGTCCATGCAAGAGCCTTCTGATATTCAGCCTCATCATAGATGTTTTCTGACATTCGTCTGATGATTTCTACCTCGTCAACTGATTCAACACGCATGCCGAGATATTCCTCGATGAATTCGGGGCTGATTGAAGAGCCGCCGATACCCATGCAGATTGAACCGATCTGAAGATATGACTTGCCTCTCATTGATGCTGCTGCAACAGCAGCACGTGCGAAGCGGAGAAGCTTTTCCTGAACGTCAGCAGGAACTGATGTATCGTCAGCATCCTGAACGTCGTGACCGTAAATGCCGAATGCGGGAAGACCCTTCTGTGCATGTGTTGCAAGAACTGATGCAAGGTAAACAGCACCGGGACGCTCTGTAGCGTTGAAGCCCCATACGCCCTTGATTGTCATAGGATCCATATCCATTGTTTCGGAGCCGTAGCACCAGCAGGGAGTAACGGAAAGAGTTATGTCAACGCCTTCCTTCTTGAACTTTGCGGCACATGCTGCAGCCTCTGCAACTCTGCCTATAGTTGTGTCGGCAATAACAACCTTTACGGGCTCGCCGTTAGAATATTTAAGATTATCGGAAATGAGCTTTGCGGCAGTTTTTGCCATATTCATTGTCTGCTCTTCAAGAGAGCCTCTTACGTCAAGGGGGCCTCTTCTTCCGTCAATACAGGGGCGGATACCGATTACGGGATAATCGCCGATAAGTCTGTTTTCAGCCATAGTAAAATCGTCCTTTCATAAAAACAGCCGTAAACGGCTGCCATAATTTCACAAGTATAATATAGCACAGTAAAAATCTTAATTCAATAATAAACTTACATAATATTCTCACCTAAAATATGTCAATTATGGCTTATTGACTTGATATATTTTTTTTGATAAATTTGTTCTGAAAGGGAGGAGATACCTATGTTCAGGAAAATCGCAATTGCAGCAGGTCTAATTCTGCTTGTCACAGCTCTTATTGCAGGCGGAATTGCCGTATCACTTTTTACCTTACCGCAGAAAATAGAGGTTGAGCCCGTTGTCTTTGATATGGGCGACGAAAACTACTGCGTTCTTTTCGTAACGTCACTCAAGGGCAGCGGCTACGTAAAGTACACCGTAAACGGCGAAGAAAGGATAATATGGGATACGACCTCGGGTACGATTTCAACCCACGATACAGTCCATAAGATTATCGTTCCCAAAGAGGAGCTCAGAAGCAACACCTACGTTGTGGGCTCTCAGTTTGTGGCATATAAGCTCGGCTATACCGCAATAAAGGGCGGCAGCACCGAAAGTGAGCCTATCAGCTTCAGAGGAGAGGAAAAGGAAGACGGAATAAAGCTTCTTGCAATCACCGACATACACGAAAGGATGGACAACGTAAATAAATCCCTTGAATACTTCACGGAAGAATACGATATGATGGTCTATCTCGGAGATATCTGCTCCGAGTTCGGTAGTAAGAGCCGATTTACAGACCACGTGCTCAGCTATGCAGCATCCATCACAAAGGGTGAATACCCCGTAGCCTATGCAAGAGGCAATCACGAAACAAGAGGCGAATATGCATCTCAGCTGCTTCAGTATTTTCCCACGAACACGGGTGAGCTTTACTACACCATTGATTTCGGCGGTCTTTCAGCCATCGTGCTTGACCCCGGCGAGGACAAGGAGGACGACCACGTTGAATACAGCGGTCTTGTGGATTTCAGCTCCTACAGAGAAAAGCAGTTCAGCTGGATAAATTCTCTTAAGGCAGAGGACTTCACGGGCAGATACAAGATAGTATTCAGCCACGATCCCACACTCGCTGAGCATTTCGGCAAAAACTGGGAGGAGCCCCTTAAGAATCTCGGCTTCAGCCTTATCGTAGGCGGCCACCACCACCGCTGCTCCCTTACAAAGGATGCAATTTCCGTATTCATTGCAGGTGGTAAGAATGCTGATTTTACCTGGGCTGCATCATCAATCACCCTGGAAAACGGCGAAATAAAAATGAAAACAGTAAACGTTGACGGAACAACGATTCTTGAGGATTCAATCACAGTTGAATAAAAAATAAGAGAAGCTTCGCTTTTTTGCGAATCTTCTCTTTTTTTATTTATAGCAATAAGCATGGGATTATGAAGCAGATTTTTTCTTAGCGTTCAGGGGATTCCATTTTCCGCTGACCCAATGAATGAAATACAGCACGAAAAGGAACATATTGTGAGCTATCATACAGCCCCAGGCAGAAATCAGACCGCCCGAGAAGAACTGAATGAAAATAAACGTACCCACGATTCTTATACCCCACATACCTATAATGTTATAGACGAAGGGCTTTACAGTTCTGCCCACACCCTGCATCATACCCTCTATAATAATTGAAACACCGTAGAAGGGCTCCGATACGGCAACCATACGAAGAACCGTTGAGCCGAGCTCTATAACCTCGGGGGAATCTGAAAAGATATCCATCATAAAGGGCGCAAAGATAAAAAGAAGTCCGCCCGAAATTATCATAAGAACAACCTCTGAAAAAACGGTCATTCCTGCGAATTCCTTCATCTTTTTGTTGTCCCTTGCACCGAGGGCATTGCCTGCAAGAGTTGCCGCCGCTGTCTGCATGCCGTAGCCGGGTATATAAAATGCGGATTCAACAGTATTTGCAATTGTATGTGCGGCAGTTGCCACCTCTCCCAGTGAGTTTATCATGGAAGCGAAGGCAACGTAGCCGAGGCAGGTGCCGAAGCGCTGAAGCATATTTGGAAATGCGACCTTAAGGCAGGGACGGAGAATTTCCTTGTCGGGCTTAAGCGACTCCTTTTTCGGTGAAAGAAGCGGATGCTTCCATAAAGCGCAGGTAATTATGATACCGCCCACAGTAAAGCCTATTGCGCTTGCAACGGCGGCTCCCATAACACCCATATCCGCACCGGGAACGGTTATTCCGAAAATTTCCCTTGTGGGGTAAATAAGCAGGAAATTCAGCACTACGTTCACTATATTAACCGCAATGCCTGCATACATAGGCGTTTTAGTGTCACCCACGGCACGAAGCACCGTACCGAAAATTATTGTGGCGGCACGGGCAAGCATAGGGGTGTAAAGAATAAAGAAATATTCTGCGGCAAGCTCTCTTATGGGCTCATCAACCTGCATAAGCACGGGAACAACAGGACTCACTGAAAGAGTAAGCACCGTAAAAAATATGCCCGTCACAAGCACTGCAAGCACACTCTGTGCGGAAGCGCGCCTTACGGCAGAAAGATCTCCCGAGCCGTGCTTTTTTGCAATATACGAAAGAAAGCCGACACCCACGGCAGACACCGTGCTTCCCACAAGCCAGTTTACCGTTGTTGTGGCTCCTACTGCCGCAGTGGCGGAGGTACCCAGGGAGCCGACCATTGCAGTATCGATATACTGCACGGCAGTCTGCATAAACTGCTCGAATATCGTAGGTCCTGCAAGGGCAAAAATCACCCCGAGCATAGACCATCTTCTTTTACTTTTTTCCATAGTCTCAGTCTTCAAAAAGGATATTTATTTTTTCTGCACACTTTTTGCAGACCTTTTTATCCCTGAAGCCCACAAGATTTTCCATGCCTGCACAGAAAACGCAGGAGGGCTCATACTTTCTCAAAATAATCATATCGTCCTCAACGAATACCTCAACGGCATCGTCCTGAGTGTTCATGCTGAGCTGCTTACGAAGCTCCATAGGAATAACAAATCTTCCGTTTTCGTCAAATTTTCTTACTATACCCGTGGCTTTCATTTATTCTTCCTCCGTTATTGTTTTACAGACAATAAATACCATAATTTCCCACAAAAGTCAATATTTTTCACCTGTAATATTTTTTCACTGCGGGGCATATTCAATTACTATGATGAATTATATTTTTGCCCTTTCTGTTATTATTTCCTTTGTTACGGCCCTTCTTACGGGAGGAGGCGCCGCCCTTTCCGACGGGATTCTTCAGGGTGCACAGAATGCTGTTTCAATCGGCTTAAAGCTTCTCGGAGCAATGGCCTTATGGAACGGAATAACCGAAATTATGACGGAATCGGGGCTTCATAAAAAAATTGAAAAGCTCCTCTCCCCTCTTATGAGGCTTCTTTTTCCGACATATCACGGTACCCCTGCAGGGGAAGCCGTCTGCAGTAATATCACGGCAAATCTTTTAGGGCTGGGCAATGCCGCAACACCCCTCGGAATTGAAGCAATGAGAAGAATAAGGGCACAGTCGGGAAACACTGCGGCAGATAACGAAACCGTGCGCTTTGTTGTTATAAATTCTGCATCGCTGACGCTTATTCCCACAAGCATCGCCGCCCTTCGCCGTCTTGCGGGAAGCACGGAGCCCTTTTCCGTTCTGATCCCCGTGTGGCTTACGGGAATACTGTCCCTTTCTGTGGGGCTTCTCTGTGAAAAAATACTTTCAAAAAGGTGGAAAAGATGAAAAACCTGCTGATTCTCACCCTTATTTCCGCACTGCTCATTACACTTGTTCCGCCCGTGACCTACGGGGCTATAGCGGACAAGCCCTCCGAAGAAAGCGAGGCGAACGGTGATACCATAAGAGTATTTTTAGCGGAGGAAAGCACTGCCGTCACTATGGATTTCAGGGAATATATAACGGGAGTGGTTGCAGCCGAAATGCCCGTGGAATTTCACGAGGAGGCACTCAGTGCAGCCGCCTGCGCCGCCGCAACCCTTGCAAGACTTAAAATGCAGTCCGAGGGCGATGAAGAGCTTCAGGGTGCCGTGATTTCCACCGACCCGAAAAAGCATCAGGCCTTCATCACAAAGGAGGAGATGAAGGAGCGTTGGAACGGGAATACGGAAGCCTATTACGAAAAGCTGACCCGTGCCGTGGATAAGGCAATTGACTACTCAATAACCTACAACGGCAGGCTTATAACTCCCGTTTATCACTCAATGAGCACGGGACTTACGGAAAATGCGGAAAACGTATGGGGCTCTGCCGTGCCTTATCTTGTAAGCGTTGAAAGCCCCGGAGATCCCTTGGCTCCCGGCTATGAAGCAACGACAACACTTTCCTTTGATGAATTCAGGGAAAAGGCAGAAGAAAACGGAGCCGTGCTCGGTGAAGACATAACTCTTTGGCTCGGGGAAAGCACCTATACGGAAGCAGGCACCCTAAAAAGCGTAAGCATCGGCGGGAAGGATTTTTCGGGGGCAGAAATCAGGAATATTTTTTCTCTTCGCTCATCTGCCGTTACCTTTGCAATAACCAAGAACGGAGTTTCAATGACCACGAGAGGCTACGGTCACGGGGCAGGGCTTTCACAGTACGGAGCCGACTATCTTGCAGAGGAGGGCTACACCTGGCAGGAAATTCTCAGGCATTATTACACGGGAGTTGAAATTGAGATTATGTGATTCTTAAGATTTCCTTAAGTGTATTGAATCCTTTCCCTTCGGGTTGTAGAATTAAGGAAAAGAAAGGATGATGAAAAAATGAAGATATGCAATACCTGCGGCTTTGAATGTGAGGATAACCTTGAAATCTGCCCAACCTGCGGCAGAAGCTGTGACGGAAGCGACCCGAAAAACAATCCCGTACCTCAGACCGACCCCTTCGCAGAATACAGAAAGCAGATTGATCTGCAGATGAAGGAGCAGGAAAAGAGAATTGAAGCAATAAAAAAGCAGATGCAGGAGGAGAAGGAAAAGGAAAAAAGCAGAAAAGAGGAGGATGCGAAAAAATCCGAAAAAAGCAAATGGGATAAATCCGCTCTTTTCTCCGGGACCGAGGTTAAGGAATACAGACTTACTGCGGTACTTATATACCTTCTCGGTATCGTGGGAATAATTCTTGCCCTTATCACGGACAAAAACTCACCCTATCTTAAATTCCATATAAACGAAAGCCTGAAAATCACAGTCATAACGGCTTCCCTTACGGCAATTTCGGCACTTCTTGCCTTTACCTTTATTATCCCCGCGCTTGCAGGCGCAGGAATTATTGTCTGCTCGGTGGTAAGACTTATTTCCGCCTACAAGACGCTTAACGGAAAATCCGAAAACGCCGTTATAATAAGAAATTTAACAATTCTTAATTAATTCATTTCCATTTACGGTTGATAATGCTTCTCCGATATGCTATACTTTCTGTCGTAAAAAGGAATATCGGAGAAAGAAAATGAAAAAATATGTAAAAGCACTCCTTGTGAGTATTCTCTGCCTTGCGCTGATGTCAGGTACTCTTATACCTGCATTTGCAATGACAGGCTTTGAAGAAGCAATAAACTCCTACTGCGGAAATATAAAGGCAATTACGGTTTATGATATGACGGCAGACAAAATGCTTTTCGGAAAAAATGAAAACACTCAGATTTCCGTTGCAAGCACAACAAAGCTTATAACCTGCCTTGTTGCCTTATCCGTCTTTCAGCCCGATGACGTAATAACCGTCGGTCAGGAAATTTACCTCAGAAAGCCCAATTCAAGCGTCTGTCTTATTCAGCCCGGCCATAAGCTGAAGGTAAGAACACTTATAGCAGCGCTTCTGCTTCCCTCGGGTAACGACGCGGCATATACCGTAGCCGTAAACGCGGCAAGAAAGCACTCGGGTCAGCCTGATATGAGCTATGAAAGAGCCGTTGATTACTTCTGCAACCTTATGAACGAGGAAGCAAGAAAGCTCGGCTGTGAAAATACGTATTTTGTAAATCCCGAGGGCTGGGACAACGAAAATCATTACTCAACTGCCTCGGATATGACAAAAATTGCAGTTGCCGCTCTTAATAATGCAATAATTGCTTCAATTGCAAACATACATTACAGCAGATTCTATTTCTATTCGGGAGAATGGATAGACTGGTATAATACAAATAAGCTTCTTGACCCCGAAAGTGAACATTATTATCCCTATGCCCACGGACTCAAAACGGGCACAACAAGCGCCGCAGGCAAATGCCTTGTTGCCTTTGCGGAAAAGGACGGTCGTCAGCTTCTTATCTGTGCTTACGGCTGTAAGGAAGAAACCGACCGTTTCGGCAGGGTAAGAGATATTTTTGAATACGTTTATTCAACTCCCGTGCTCGGAGATGCCGATGAAAACGGAGCTATTGATGCTTCCGATGCAAGAATAATTCTCCGTGCTTCCGTAGGACTTGAGGAAATTACCGTCTCCCTCGTGTCAAGAGGTGACATTGATAAGGACAACGAGCTTACCTCCTCAGATGCAAGAACAATTCTGCGTGTTGCAGTGGGGCTTGAAAAGCTTAACTCAACCTGCTGAAACAGAACATAAAAAACAGAGCCTCCGCCATTCAGACGGAGGTTCCTTTCTTATCATAATCAGCTATTATCCGTAAAGCACGGAGTTAACCCAGGCTTCAAGACCTTTCATTTCAGCATCAAAGTCAGCGGAGAAAGTATTGATCTGATAGCCGTTTATAAGCATTGTCTGCGGAGTAACGGCGTGTATATCTGCCATTGCCTGCATAAGCTGATTTTCCATGCCGTAAATTACGGGAATCACAGCCTTGTCTCTCATATCGTAGTCCTCTAAGAAGGTGCACAGCGCCATGGGAATTGTTCCGTCCCAGGCAGGGAAGCAAAGGAAAACAATATCATAGCTGAAAAGGTCAGGGGGAGCATTTTTAAGTGCCGGACGGGCATTTCTCTGATGCTCGTCAGCCACGAATTTCACAAGCTCCGCCTCATTTTCGGGATAAATCTTTTCGGTTTCAATTCTCAATATTCCGCCGTCCGTGATTTCCTTTATGCGTCCGGCAATACCCTCTATGGGGTCAAGATGGGAGAAGTATACGGTAAGCACACGGGCAGGCTCAATTTCTTCTTCGGCAGGCAGACTGTCAGCGGTAGTAGCCTCGGGAGGAAGGGTTGCAGGCTCTTTTGTTGTGATTTCATTGGTTGTTTCTTCACCTGCGGTACCTGATGTGCAGGCACAAAGGAAGATAAACATAAGTGCAAGAAGGCTTGCGGTAAATTTTTTCATATTACTTAGCCCTTCTTTCTTCAATATAGTTTTTAAGCATAAGACACCAGTCTGTCTGTATTATATCAAACTTTTTGTCAATAAGCCAGCCCCAGCCTCTTTCTTTTTCGCCCGTTACGGAAATATTGTCGGTATGACCTGCACTGAGCACGGATCTGTAATTATAGACAATGGAATTTACCCATACGATTCTGCCCTTTTCGTGCATTGATTTTATATATTCGTCACTGCAGACCTCGTCGCTTTCAAGCCTGAAAATTACCTCGGCACCTATGCAGTTGATTCCCTCTGCCACAAGTCTGTCCGTAACCTCATCCTTTTTGGAAACGATGGGCATAAACATAAAATCGGGAGCGTGCTGAGCCACCTGCTTCAGGTATTTTTCCGTGGTATCTGTTTTTACGATAACCTGCTTTTCAACACCCGTTTTTCTGATTATTTCAGTGATTCCGGGAATATCAATCCAGAATTTATCAATATTGATATAGCATTTATCCTTGAGGAAGGTAAGCACCTCCTCGAGGGTATTTATTTCACATACAGTGGGAACGTTGTCCTGATTGAGGAAATGAAGCTTATTTATGATTTTTGAGGAAAGAGCGGAAAGAAGCATAGGAATGCCCAGATGCGCCTTTTCCATTCCGGGGTGGAAAACGTAAAATTTTCCGTCACGGCTTTTTGAAACGTCAAGCTCAATTATATCTGCACCCTGCTCCAATGCTGCCTTGAAGGCTGACATGGTATTGCAGGGGATATCCGCGCCCGACACACCTCGGTGTGCGCACACGAGAGGTCCGTTTTTTGCATTTTCAAAAAGTGATTTACTGAAATCTATCATACTGATTCTCCTTTATCCTTCGGGTTATCTTACGGGAGAGACTATAATGCTGCCGATATCGGGAGCGTAAGTTACCTTGTTATTAAAGCTGTAGCTGCCGTCGTTTGTGAATGATATTACGTTTTCACC
Source organism: Acutalibacteraceae bacterium (assembly GCA_045651625.1). Lineage (GTDB taxonomy): Bacteria > Bacillota > Clostridia > Oscillospirales > Acutalibacteraceae > RUG806. Next base: position 37,970 of record JAZRST010000091.1, read on the forward strand.
CTCAGTAAGCTTCAGCACAACAGTCTTTGTCTTGTAATAGTCCCAGCTGTAGGTGCTGCGGAAGAAGAAATTGCCCTGCTTTTCACCGTTAACGGAAATACTTATATATCTTTCAACAAGGTCAACATTATAGTCGTGATATCCGCCCTCTTCATTGTTGGCGTACTCTATGGTAAATGCATAATAACCCTCTTCCCTTGCATTTACCTTAAATTCAATTCCGCTGTCCGTCTCTGAGGATATCCAGCCGATATGCTTTCCCGTAGAGGTGTTCATATCCTCACTGACCTTAGCTTCACCTGTAAGAGTAACATCATCGGGAGTGAATTTCTCAGGATCCGTAAGGACTAACTCGGCAGATGAAAAAGTCACACCCTCGGGGAGAACTACTTTGTTATAGCCTCTGCCGAAATAGAAAATTCCGTCACCGTCACCGTTGATTTTCACACCGTTTATTGTTATCTCTCTGTCATCGGTAAGGTCGCAAAGCTTGTAATGTCCGGCAAAGGGAACAAAAAGTGAATAAGCATTTTCTTCCTTAACGTTACGGGAGGTAAGTTTTTCGGAATAAATATCATAAATATGCATAGTATTTGTCGCGTCTATAAAATCAAGACCGAAAATATCATCATTCACAGGGCATACGGTAACAGTATTCTTACCTCTTTTAAGTTCAACATCAAAGGTTACACATTCCATGCAGTCCTCTTTTATGGTAGAGCGACATCTTATAATTTCTTCCTCGCCGTTCACGGTAACTTTAACCTCGATGCATTTTCTGCCCGAATCCCCCGTATTGACGTTTGAATAAACCATATCAAACCTGTAGGTGCCTTTTTCGGAAGAACGGATATTAAAGGTAACGGGAGTATCCTTTGTGATTCCCTTGACGCATTTACCCTCGCTTACGGAATAGGCTACGGCATCCGTACCTGAAAGTCCTTCGGGAAGCACGGCTTCCTCCGCCTCGTATCTTACGGTATTTATGGAGCCTTCATAGATTTTCCCTGCTCCCTTTGTAATTTCAATAAAGAATGCCTGAGATTCTCTTTCGCAGGGCACAGTAAAGGAGAGCCTTCCGTTTCTTACCGTGACATTTTTCTTTTCGCAGAACGCGGGTTTAAGCACCGCACCGCCGAGCCCCTTGTAATCAACATAGCATATTCTGACGTTGAATTTATCTCCGTTTGCAAAGGTGCTGTCAAGATTTTCAATAACGATTTTACTGTCCTTCTCACTTCCGCCCGTAAGAACGTAAAACTTTTCTTCCGCTTCGTCATAGGAAGCGAGTGCTATAAAGCCCTTATTCATAAGGGGATATTTGCCCTTGAGCCAGTTGCCGATATTGGAGTGCATCATATCCCACTCCTCGGTTGCCAGCTCCTTGCCCTTCATTTTAGCATAAAAATTATATACCCAGTAATTCGAATTTGGGGTAACGTCGTCTGCCACGGTATCGGAAAGGTTATTCGCAAGGCGCCAATAGGCAACACAGCCGTAGGCATCCTCAGCTTCAAGACGGGAAATCCATTTCACGCTTTCACCGGGAATACCGTTTGTGCTCATAAGTCCGTATTCGGAAATGCAGACGGGAAGTCTTTCAATTCCCAGCTCTTCGCAGATTGAATAGTAGCCCTCAAAATTGCTTTCCATCCAATAGATTGACTGATCGCTGAGCTCGTGCCATACAACAACCTGGGGAAGGCAGTCGTTTTCTTTGCAGTAAGAAAGAAATTCCTTTATAAAATCATAATTATATCCGCAGTGTCCGGGACCTGCAATTTCAGCCTCGGGGTTGATGCTTTTTACGAGATTATAGGTTTCCTTCCAGGCATCATAGAATTTATATCTGTTCTCTTCCTCCCAGAAGCTACCGAGCCATGCACCGTTATCCATTTCATTGTATATGCAATAAACAAGGCTGTCACGGTAGGAGGAGCTCTCCATTTCCGTAACGGTTTTTCTTACCTTTTCGTTGTACTCGGGAAGGGAATCAAGCTGATAGTACCAGGTATCGTACATATCCTGAGTATATACCATCAGCATTTCGCCGCCTGCAGATAAAAACGTATCGGAAACGTCCCTCACGTCACCTATGGGGTGCTGAAGTCCGCCTGCAGTTTTTGTGGCAAGGGAATTTATTCCGATGCTTTCGGCAATTTCCATTGTGGGAATATCATCCTCTGCAAAGCCGTATAAGAAGCCCGATGCTCTGCCCGTAAGCTCCGACTGAGAAGAAAAATCAAAGGTTACGGTGGGCTTTATAAGATATAAAAGCGCTCCCCCTGCTACAAGCACAAGGCATAAAAGCAGAGAAAAAATTATTATGAATGCTTTTTTAAGAGTTTTTTTCATAAAACACCTCAGTCAATAAGTGCATTTATCATATCCGAGTAATATTCGGGAGCAAATTTCATTTTAACGTACCTGTGAAGTCCGTTTTCGTTTTCGGTAAAATAGTTTCTGCCGGTTTCCGCATCAAGACGGGCTTTTCCCGTTACGGTATCGTAGCCTGCCTCTTCCTCATTTCCGATAAGAGCCATAAGTGCCGTCATAGGGTCCCATGAATATCTGCCCTTTTCACTTCCGTGATCGGAGAAGCCTCTGTAAAGAAAATCGCTGTGTGAAAGACGGTTTCCCGAAACCACCTGAATTCCGATTTCAAAGCCCAAAAACGTTACCGGCACAGGGCACAGACGGCAGAATACTTCGCCACCCTTGATTGAACGGGGATTATTGCAGAAATTGTGCTCCGTTCCGCCCTCTTCATCCCATTTTCCTGCCATAACCCAGACCTTTTTAACCTTGTTTTTTACAAGTGAAAGTCCCGTTTCGGGGGAAATATCGTCAGGACCGCTCAAAAGCAGATCTGCAAAAGCCTGCAGGAATCCGACCTCAACAATATGGACATCCCCTTTACTTTCTGAAAGTAAGCGTCTGTAAAGGCGTACCGAATCCTCTGCATCCTCATTTTTCTTATAATTCACTGCAAAGGGGGCAAGATTTTTCTGATATTTAAGGTGTGTGCCCTCAAAGTCAGTTGCTTTAAGGTCAATTCCTATAGGAATATCTTTTACGCCCTCAAGATTTATAAAGCCGTCAACGGAAGCCACGGACAAATCCATACAGGCATTTATTCCCACACCGAGAAGCTTTATCTCTCCCCTTTTGTGAGCGCGCAGAAATATTCTCATAGCCGCAAGGTCGTCGCAGTCCGTCCACCAGTCCGTGCCGAAAATAAATTCTCTCATTCTTATTCATCCTTTCCGAAGAAGCTGAAGGACAGCCTTCCCGAAATCTCGTGCTTACCCTCGTGTACGTCGGCTTTGAAATTCTCTTTTGCGCCAAGACCTTCGTACACCGCGGATATTCTTTTTATTGCCTCTTCCGAGCCCTCAAGGGGAAAAAGCTTATCCCTTTTTCCGCATTCAAGAAGAAGCGGACGGGGTGCAAGGGCAGCTGCAAAATCATACATATCTCCGATACCGAGAAGCCCCGGCACGTAATTGTCCGTACAATGCCAACGGGCAAGTACACTTGTTCCGAAGGTGTTGACGTAACCCGAAACAACGGTTTTTTCAATTCTTTCGTCAATAAGTGCGGTGTAAAGAGCAACAAGACCGCCTCCCGAAATTCCCATAATGCCGATATCGGAAAGCCCCTCCTCGCAAAGAAGCTCAATACAGCACTGCGCCTGATAAATTCTCAGTGCCGCCGTGGTAAAGCCGTACATCAGAGAGTGCATTGACACCGTTTCGCAGGAGGAGATGTAAAAGGGCTTTTTCATATCCTTTTTAAGCCTTGCCTTACCGAAGGCTACAGGCTCGAATGCGATTACGGTGCTGCCCTGCAAGGCAAGAGCTTCGGCAAAATTCTTCTGATATTTATCGAAAAAGTCGATTTTTCTGTATTTTCCGTTTTTTGCCTGCCTGATAATATGCCTTACACCGTAGCCGTGACCGCAGACCGCCACTACGCCCGTACCGTTTTTCTTTTCGGGAGTAAGGACGTAGCAGAGCATATTAAGATTTCTGCAGATTTCAACACTCAGCGTTTTTATCCCGTAGCCCTTGCGCTTTTCGGAATGAAGCACCACGGGAGAAAGCTTTTTAACTTTATTGGGAATTTTTTCAAGCCCGAAGGCATTTTTTGCATTTTCCTTAATAAACTGCGCCGTGATTTTTATTTCATCTGCCGTCTTATTTTCAAAGGGGAAGGGTCTGTTTTCGTAAAGCTCCCGAAAATATCTGTCGGGAGAAAAATCAGCTTTTTTCATAAATCTCCGTTTTTATCTGTATCTGAAATTGAGCTTGTGGTCTCTTGCATCCCTTTCGGAATTTCCGACGTATGCAATATAGTCAATATCCTCTTCCGTAAAGCCCTTTTCACCGTAGTATGAAAGCTCACTCTTTCTGACGGTAAGCTTTACCTGAGCCTCTTCACCTGCGGGAAGATATACTCGTCTGAAGTCCTTCAATTCTCTTTCGGGACGGTCAACAGCACTGTTTTCATAGCCCACGTACAGCTGAAGCGTTTCACTGCCCTCACGGTCGCCCGTATTCTTCACGCTTACGGTAAACTCAGCCGTTTCGTCAGTGATTTCACTTAAAACAGGCTCTGAAATTTCAAAATCCGTGTATGAAAGACCGAAGCCGTAGGAATAATCCTCTTCCTTTTTGTCCTTATGAAGCTTTTTGTAGCCGTGGTAATAGCCGTATTCCTGCTGAAGAGAAAGCCACTTCACCTGAGGGAAGTCCGAATCCCTTCTGCCGATAACGAAGGGAAGCTTTCCGCCGGGATTCACCTTGCCGAAAATAATATCTGCAATGGCTGTTCCGCCCTCCATACCGGGATAGTATGCAAAGAGGATTGAATTCACGCTGTCCTGCCACTCATTCACTCTTATCATATTACCGCCCATAACAACGGCAATTGTGTTTTTATTGAGTGCGCCTGCCTGACGGAGCATTTCGGGTTCTTTTCTCTTAAGACCTAAATGCTTTCTGTCACCGCCGATAACAACTATATACTCACCCTCGTCGGAGTGCTTCATTCCCACAACGCAGATTACTGCATCGGCATTCTTTATAACATCCTTCTTAGCGGACACCGCACCCGAGGGTACGAAATCAACCTTTATGTTTCCGTAATTCTCCCTGAGAGCCTGCTCTACGGTCTTTATGTAGGGAGGATGCACCTGGCTTGAGCCGTTGTCACCGATGTTTTCCTCCTTTGCAAGATTGCCCACGAGGGCAATTCTTTTCACCCCGGTGCTGTCAAGGGGAAGAAGCTTGTTCTCATTTTTTATAAGGGTGATGCTCTTCTCCGCAACCTCTTTAGAAAGGGCAATATGCTCCTTGCAGGCAATAAGCTCCTTTGGATAGCTTCTGTCACCCTTTGCATTTTCGGCGGCAAGAATTGTTCTTACTATACGCACGCTTGCTTCATTTATCTGTTCAATTGTGATTTTACCCTTTTTAAGCGCTCTTTTTATGTTGCCGTAGGTGTATTTTCTTCTTATGTTCATTTCCACGTCAAGACCTGCATTCATACCCTTTGAGGTATTATGAAGACCGAAGAAGAAGTCCGACACAACGAAGCCGTCAAAATCCCATTCGCCCTTCAGCACGTCTCTGAGCAGATATCTGTTTGCACCGTTGAAATGACCGAGATAACGGTTATAGGAGCTCATAACAGCACCTGCACCTGCATCGATACACTCCTTGAAATGACGGAAATAGATTTCCCTTTCCGTTCTTTTATCTGCGGTGATATTCACCCAGAAGCGTGAATTTTCCATGCTGTTGAAGGCAAAATGCTTTATGCAGGCAATAACACTCTCATCCTGCACACCCTTAACGAGGGCAGATGCCATTTTTCCTATGTGCACGGAATCCTCACCATAGGTCTCCTGGCTTCTTCCTCCGCCGGGATTATAGGGCACGTTTATGCAGACACCGCCGTAAAAATTACCGCCGTTTGCTCTTATTTCCTTTGCAACGGCACCTCCGACCCTCTCTTCAAGCTCAGGGTCAAAGGTGGCACCTCTCGCCATTGATACGGGGAAGCAGGTGGACTGACCGCTTACACAGCCTCTGGGACCGTCACAGAAAAGCATCTGTGAAATACCGAGCCTTTCATTACCGCCTGCACCGTAGGGGAAGGAATTGTACGAGCCGATACCCATACTCTGATACCATTTGCAATGTCCTGCAAGAAGCACGACCTTTTCCTTAAGGGACATCTGTCCCACAAGCTTCTCTGCTTCTTCAGTAAAGGAAAGTCTGTATTTTTTGTCATTAAGCATAACGAATTACCCCTCGACATACATTTTTTGTATATAATTAATAATAACAACAAAAAAATATATTGTCAATAAAAACTATATGTGCTAAAATAGGCACAATTACTTTTTAGAAGGAACTTGATACAATGCTTAAAAACAGAGCTTCGGGTGTGCTTATGCACATCTCAACCATCCCCTCCGACTACGGAATCGGAGTATTTGACGACAACTGCAGATATTTTGCAGACAAACTCAGTGAAATGAATTTCGGCTACTGGCAGGTTCTGCCCTTCAATCCCGTGGATAAGGCAAACTCTCCCTACTGCTCAGCCTCTGCCTTTGCGGGAAACGTCCTTTTCATTGACCCGAAGAGTTTATATGAGGAGGGTCTTTGCACAAGAGAGCAGTATGAAGAAAACGTATATACCGGTTCACCCTACACTGCAGACTATGAATTTGCACTCAAAAAGAGAATGAAGCTTCTGAAAACTGCATTCTCAAACATCTCTCCCGAGCTTGCGGAAAAGGTAAGGGAATTTTCCGAGGAAAATGCTTGGCTTCCCGACTTTGCCCTTTTTATGGCTCTCAAGGAGCTTCATAACGATGCTCCCTGGTGGGAATGGGACGAAAAATATGCACACTACAAAAGCGCAAGAAGACTCAGAAGAAATTTTGAAAAGGAATGCGCATTCTTCAAATTCACTCAGTACGTATTCTTTACCCAGTGGAAAAAAATCAAGGACTATGCAAACAAAAAAGGCATTGCAATCATAGGCGATATGCCCATTTACGTTGCAATGGATTCCTCCGACGTGTGGGCAAACACGGCACAGTTTTTAATAGATGAAGACACTTTGAAGCCAAAGGCGGTTGCAGGCTGTCCTCCCGATTACTTCTCGGAGGACGGACAGCTGTGGGGAAATCCCCTTTACAACTGGGAGTATATGGAAAAGGACGGCTACAAGTGGTGGCTGAAGCGTATTGAGCAGTCCTTCAGAACCTACGACTGTGTAAGAATCGACCATTTCAGAGCCTTTGCCTCCTACTGGGAAATCCCTGCCGACAGCAAAACCGCAAAGAACGGTAAGTGGGTTGAGGGTCCCCGTATGAAGCTCTTCAATAAGGTAAAGAAGACCTTCGGTGAGCTTCCCATTATTGCAGAGGATTTAGGCATTTTCGGTGAGGACGTGCCGAAGCTTCTCAATGACACGGGCTTCCCCGGAATGAAGGTTGTTCAGTTCGGCTTTGAGCCTGACGGAGATTCACTTCACATGCCCCATAACACCCCCATAAATTCCGTAAACTACTGCGGAACCCACGACAACAACACGCTTCTCGGCTGGTTGTGGGAGGCAAGTGAAAAGGAGCGTGCCTTCGCTCTCGAATACACTGGCTTTACGGGCAGCAACTGGGGTGACGGCGGTTATCAGTCTCAGTCCTGCCGTAAAATAATTGAAGCCGTATGGAGATCCTCCTCCAACACGGCAATAATAGCATTTCAGGATATGTGCGGCTTCGGCTCCGATGCCCGTATGAACATCCCCGGAGTACCCGAGAAAAACTGGCGCTACCGCACGACTAAGGATACAATAGACAACGTGGACAAGGAATATTTCAGAAAAATAAACTCTCTTTACAGAAGAACCTATCCTGTCTTTGAAAAATAAGGAAAATCTTACGATTTATCAACCCCCTACCCCCAATCTTGGGGGCTGTAGGTGTTTCTTGTTCAATAAGCTTGCGTCATTCAATACGCCGCAGGCGAATTATATGCAAATTTGCTCACATCGCGAGCAATTTCCTATATAATAAAATCAAGGGAATGTAAAAGCTACATTCCCTTTTTTCATCGGTTATTTTATTTTACGGGCAAATGCCAGAGTCTGCCTCAGGGCGCTTTCCTTTCCGACCCCTGCAAGTCGCAGCTTATGTGCATAGGCTAAAATCTCCGAAAAGCTTCTGTCGGGCTTAAGACCTACCTTAATAAGGTCCTTTCCCTGAACAAAGGGCTGTGCCATTGTCTCATTGAAATTTTTCAGTTTTTCCGAAAGGATATTTTCAATATTTTCGTGTCTTTCGCCCTCGTCACTAAGGGCAAGACAGATAAGATCAGAGGGACATACGCTGTCATCAAAAAGCTTATTGAATGACTTTTGTGACGAACCTGCCCTTGCCATAACACCGGGCTTCATATGATAAAGGGACATATTGAGCACGTAATTCATAACGCTTTTGTCCCCCGTGATGCGGGAAAGAAAAGCCTTTATTACGGGGCTGCCGAGGCTTTCGTGGGCATAGGCGTGAATTACCCCGTCAATTTCCTTTGTGGCTTCAATTTTTCCCAGGTCGTGACAGAGTGCCGACAGCATAAACGAAAAGGGCTCCGATACCCTTTCCCTGAAGGACACCGCACGGTCAAGCACCTGCATAGTGTGTACCCACACGTCACCCTCGGGGTGAAAAGCAGGATTCTGCGGAAGATTTATGAGCTTCTGAAGCTCGGGAAACCAGAAGCCGAGCCCGTCAACGTCCCTTAAAACCTCAAAAAAAACGGAGGGCTTTTCTGATTTCAGGAGAGCCTTTTTCATTTCCCCTTCAATTCTTTCTCTTGAAAGAGCGGATAAATCTATGGTTCTGCAGAGCTCCTTCGTTTTTTCGTGAACGGAAAAGCCGAAGCGTGCCGCAAACTGCGCAAGACGAAGCACACGCAGAGGATCCTCGGGGAAGCTTTCGTCCGTCACGTGACGGAGCACCTTGCTTTTAAGGTCGTCAAGTCCGCCGAAGCTGTCGATTATTTCTCCCGTAAGCACATCCTCCATAAGGGCGTTTACGGTAAAATCCCTTCTTGCGGCGGCTTTTTTCACACCTATAAATGGGTCAACCGAAACCTGAAAATCCCGATGTCCCTTTCCCGTAACAGTTTCCTTTCGGGGCATTGCAATGTCAATATCAGTGCCCTTGAGCGAAAAAATGCCGAAGCTTTCTCCCATTTCAAGAACGGTGCCGACCGAGGAAACGATCTCTCTTAAGCAATCGGGAGAAACCCCGTGTATCTCAACGTCAATATCCTTCGTAGGCAAACCTGAAAGGCGGTCTCTGACAAAACCGCCCACGTAATATGCCCTTCCGCCGACAGCCTCGGCCTTACGGGCTATTTCCTTTACCTTTATTTCATCGGATGCCTTCATCGTTCAGCTTCTTTTCATAGAGAATCCTGAGACCTTTAAGAAGCAGGTGCTCATCGTAAATCACTCTTCTTCTGCACTGGGGAATAATGAATTTAGCGGCGCCTCCCGTTACAACGGCAGAAACCTTTTCACCAAGAAGCTCCTCAACACGGGAAATTATACCCTCGAGTGCAAAGGCGCCCGAAAATATAACGCCGTTGTTTATTGAGGAAACCGTATCCTGCCCTAAAAGAGAGTTAGGCTGTGCGGGCTTTATTCCGGGCAGAAGAGCAGTACCTGAGGAAAGGGCGTTTATTGAGAGCCCCAGCCCCGGCATAATCATACCGCCAATGAATACCCCGTCCTTATCAAGAACGGAAACGGTATTCGCAGTACCCATATCAAATATAACGGCGGGTGTGCCGTAAAGTTCTTTTACTGCGGTCATATCCGCAATTCTGTCGTTTCCGAGCCTTCTTCTGTCGTAGCCTGAAATTCTCAGCCCGTCGTTGAATTCGGAATCAATCACAAGAATCTCACCCTGCACGAATTCACTGAGAGCCTCCCTTACCATAGTGGCAAGAACGGGCACGACGGAGCACAGCACCGCACCGCTTATCTCATAAGTGATATCGCTTTTCAGAGCGGCAAGAAATTCTCCTGAGCTGTGAAAACGGCTGTCGGGATAATTTTTTATAAAAACGGGGGTATCAGTGTCGGAAAAGCCTGCTACACAGATGTTCGTATTACCGATATCAACGGCAAGAATCATTTCCCCTCACTCCCCATATTCAGTCTTTTCATAACCTTTTCAAGGGCGATGCATACAGGAGTTACAATAACAGCGGCAACAACAGCCTCGGGTACACCGTTTGTACCCACGATTCCGAGAATTACGGAAAGCACCGTTTCAACGGGAATTGCATTTGCCGCGGCATAGGGCTCCTTGAAGAAAAGATATATCATACCCATAACGAATATTGTGTTTGTAAATGCACCCACAACTGCAGAAACAGTGGTTGCAACGGAACGGATTGCCTTGTTTTTTCTGCCCGAAAGCTTCTGCACAACCGCCTCAATACCCTTTACGGTGAAATAAGGGGTGATGCCTACGAGTATTCTCGGCACGAAGCAGATTACAATTGCAAGGATGCTTCCCTTTCCCACACCGGGAAGAGGTATAAAGGGAGAAAAGGCAAATGAAAGAAGGCTGGGTGCCGTGGTATTCTTTATAAGGCTGGTAAGTCCGAAGACAAAGCCCAGAAAGCCACCCTTCTTCGGGCCTAAAACAACAGAACCGATAATAACGGGCACGTGCAGTATCGTAGCCTTTATTATCGGAAGATCAATAAGTCCGAAGGGAGTAAAGGCCAGAAGCAATACAATTGCCGTAAAGAGGGCTAAGATAACCTGATCCTTTACCTTTTCGTTTCTATTTCTTTTTTTCATAATTCGAGCCTCCTGCTGCTGTTCGGAATGATACAACGCATTTACGGAATGGGGGAAATTTGCGGTTATTGTGCCTGATATCCCGAGGGTACATCGGCGAAACCTTATTACTTTCCGATTCCATTATATATACTGCATAATAAAATTGCAAGTTTTTTATGCAGTTTTCAGCCTTGTTTTTCTGCAGGGTATTTACAAACTCTGAAATTATCTGTATAATTTCCTCAGGAAAGGAGAGATTTTTATGCTTAAAGGAAAAACCGTAATACTGGGTATAACGGGCGGTATTGCCTGCTACAAGGCGGCAGAGCTTACCTCTCTTTTAGTAAAACAGCACGCTGACGTAAACGTTATTATGACGAAGGGTGCTATGGAATTCATGTCCCCCCTTACCTTTGAGGCTCTTACGGGAAACAAGGTGCACACGGACGTTTTTGACAAGGACTCGGGCACGGAGATTCCCCACATTTCCCTTTCGGGCAGGGCAGATGCTCTTATTATTGCACCTGCAACGGCAAACGTAATTGCAAAGCTGGCACACGGACTTGCCGACGATATGCTCACCTCCTGCGTGCTGGCGGCTGAATGTCCGAAAATCATTGCCCCTGCAATGAACACAAGAATGTACGAAAATCCCGTAACGCAGGATAATATAGAAATTCTCAGAAAATACGGCTGGAGGGTAATCACTCCCGATTCGGGCAGACTTGCCTGCGGAGACACGGGCAAAGGAAAGCTTCCCGCTCCCGAGAAATTACTTGAAAGCGTAATAAACGAAATAGCTCTTCCCAAGGATATGAAGGGGCTTCGCGTGCTTGTAACGGCAGGCGCAACAAAGGAGTCTCTTGACCCCGTAAGATTCATTACAAACCACTCAACGGGAAAAATGGGCTATGCTCTTGCAAAGAACGCCGCAAGAAGAGGCGCAGACGTAACACTCGTTACCGGCTCCGACGTGCTTCCCGACCCCGAATTCATCAACACCGTTCACATAAAGAGCGCAAGGGATATGTTCGAGGCTGTAAAGGAATATTCACACTGCGACATTATCGTAAAGGCAGCCGCCGTTGCGGATTACAGACCCTCGTCTGTCTCCGAGGACAAAATCAAGAAGAGTGACTCCGACGCTTCAATAGAGCTTGAAAGAACGGACGATATTCTGAAATATCTCGGTGAAAACAAAAAGGACGGCCAGCTTCTGTGCGGCTTCTCAATGGAAACAAGGGATCTTCTTGAAAACTCAAGAAAGAAGCTTATAAAGAAAAATCTTGATATGATCTGCGCCAACAATCTCAGGGTAGAGGGTGCAGGCTTCGGTACCGAAACCAACGTTATCACAATGATAACGAAGGACGGAGAAACAGAGCTTCCTCTTATGTCCAAGGACACAGCGGCAAACGAAATCTTCTCAAAGCTTCTTACAATGATGTAAATACAAAACGGAAAGGGTATCTGCCGCTTAAGACAGGTACCCTTGAATTATTGTTTGTTTTTTATTCGCATTTCAGCTCTTTATACGGCCTTCCCTCGTCGTCAAGAAGCATAAGAGAAGGAATTTTCAGATTGTTCACCACGCTCTGCCAGCGCTCAACCATATCCTTGCCCTCATCATCAATGTAGTTTACGGGCTTAAAGCCTGCCTTTATGTAGGTTGCAAGAGCGGAAAGTCTGCTGTCTCCCGTAAGAAGGAAAATTTTGTCCTTGCCGATTTCCGTAAGACGTCTGAGGCAGTCGTCAGCAATGAAGCTTCCGAGCCCAAGTCCTCTGAATTGGGACTTTACGGCAACCATATGAATATATCCCATTCCCGTGCTCCACATATCAGGCACGGCGGTATAGGTTGCAATTTTTCTGCCGTCCTTTTCAATGAAATACGTATCTCTTACGGGATCGGGACCGTCAAGCTCGGTAAGCTCTCTTCTGAATCTTTCATAAGCGGTGGCAGGGTCAACGAGTCCGTCGGAGCAGATTTCAACCCAGGCGTCAATATCCTTCTCTCCGCTGTATTTCACAACAGAAAAGCCCTCGGGCAGCACTCTTCCTCTGACTGCAGGAGAAAAATTATACATTTTAAGGGAACTCACAGAAATTCCTCCTTTTTCGTTCTGTAAGAATTATACGGTCTGTCCCTGAAATTTTCAACAATACAGTTAATTTTTTCGTAATTTTATGCTTTTTACACGAAAAAAGTCCTTTATTTTTTATACTGCACCCCTGTAAATTTACACAATATCCGTTGATTTCGGCATTTTTGTCTGATAAAATACGCTTTATAGTCTGATATCATACAGATGTTTGATATCATACAGGAGGTAAAATACTATGGGAGAATCCAAGGTAAAAAGAAACGAGGACCGACGCGTAAAGAGAACAAAAAAGGTTCTCAGGGAATGTCTCTTTGAGCTTCTTGACAATGCAAGCATTGATGAAATATCCGTAAAAGAGCTTACGGAAAGAGCCGACGTGAACCGCTCTACCTTCTACTTTTACTACAAGGATATTGCGGATATGATGATGCAGATCCAGAACGATATCTTTGAGGTTTTTGAGGCAACCGTAATTTCTCCTCAGGCAAGCTTTGTGACAGTCGAGGATTTCACGGAATATCTTCTCCGCTTCCTCAATTTCTGCAAGGAGCATGAGGATATCTGCAAATTCGTTGTAAGCAACGACCCCAACAACTTCCTTTCAAACAAAATAAAGGATGCTCTTCTTGAGCACGTGCCTGATTCAGACAAGGTGTTCCCCGCTGATGATCCGAGACGCTATCTTACCTGCTTTGCGGTTTCTGCAATGTGGCAGACGGTGCTTCTCTGGATGTACGACGGTATGACGGTGCCTGCCGAGGAAATGGCAACCTTCCTTGCTCAGGCTTATTTCTACGGAGGAAGAACTATTCTCGGATTTTCAGGGCAATAAATTCCTCTTGCACTGTTAATATTTTTATTGTATAATTATTCTGTATAAATATTATATCTCTTCCGGAGGGACCAATATGAAAAACAAGCTTTCAAAAATCATAAGTGCTGCACTCTCCCTTGTTCTCGTTTGTCTTATGTGCACCACTGCATCCGCAGCCCAGCTTTCAGGCGACGGAACAAAAATTAACCCTTACGTTATCAGCACTGCAGCTCAGCTCGATGAATTTGCAGGTATGATAGCAGCAGGCGACGATTTCAGCGGTAAATTCGTTGTTGTTGATGCAGACATTGCCGTAAATGCAGGCTTTGCTCCCATCGGCTCGGAGGAAACTCCCTTCAAGGGTGTTTTCGAGGGTAACAACATTACTATTTCTGCACTTGACGTAAAAGAGGATTTTGCAGGTCTCTTCGGCTACACTGACGGTGCCGTAATTTCAGGCATTACCGTTTCAGGCAGCTTCCGTGCAACTGACTATGCAGGCGCAGTTGTAGCTTATGCAAAGGACACAGTGATTGAAAGCTGTAACGTATCTGCTCTTGTATATGCCGATACTTATGCCGGCGGTGTTGCAGGTTATCTTGAAGAAGGAAAGATTGATTCCTGCACAACCACAAACAAATCAACCGTTGGCGGCTTCGACGAATACTGCGGCGGTATTGCAGGCTTTGCAAGCGGTGAAATCACTGACTGTACAAACAATGCTTACACATACGGTGTTAAAAACGTAGGCGGTATTGCAGGCTACTCAACCGGTGCTGTTATTTCCTGCACAAACACAGTTGCAGTCAATGCAACAAAGACAAATCTCGGCGGTATTGCAGGTCTCACCGAAGGTGTGATCAGATACTGCAAGAACACAGGTAAAATCTCCACAAACGATATGAATGCAGGTAAAACCGGCGGTATCGCAGGTGTTGCTTATAATGCAGTTATCACAGAATGTATGAACAACGGTGCTGTTTCCGCAACCGGCTCCTTCGCAGGCGGTATTGCAGGCTATGCGACAAAGACCGAAATCACAAACTGTATCGCAACCGGCGACACAGCTGCTAACGGCGAATATGCAGGCGGTATCTTCGGCTTCGCACTTGAGGGCAAAGCAGAAAAGTGTGTTGCAACAGCTGCCGTAACAGCAAAGAACAGCACAGCAGGCGGCATCGGTGCTATTGCACAGTGCACTGTAGCTGACAGCTACTACAACAGCGAAAAGGCAACCAAGGCTGTTCTTTCAGGCTCAGCCGTAAACACAACCGGTGTTACTACAGCAGATTTTACAGATGAAAGCGCTCTTTCAGCACTTGATTTCGAAGCTGTATGGACAATAAATTCCCACCACGCAGCATATCCCATTCTTGAAAGCATCCCTTATCACACACTTGATCTCTCAATTTCAACTGAGCCCTCCTGCACTGAAAACGGCCGCATCAAGGGTATCTGCACACTCTGCGCAGAGGAAATTGACGAAACAACTCCTGCTTTCGGCCACTCCTTTATGAAGGGCTCATCTCAGGATGCTACCTGCACAAAGGACGGCTACAAGGATTTACTCTGCAGCATCTGCGGTGCAACAGACTCTGAAAAAATCCCTGCAACCGGTCACAGCGATGCAGACACTGACGGCTTCTGCGACGTATGCAATACCGACGTTTCAGAAAAACAGCCTGTGGTTGAAAAGACAATCTTTGAAAAAATCGCAGATTTCTTCCAGTCAATTATCGATTGGATCAAGGGTCTTTTCTCTTAATAAAGCACAAAAATTAACCGCCTCACACGAGGCGGTTTTGCTTTTTATCCTGCTACCCATTGAGCAACGATTCCAAGATATTCTCTCATAACGTAGGTTGCGAGAAGGGGATACGGAGTAAATGCAGGCACGGAATAAAATTCAAGTCCTTCTGCCGCAACGGAAAGCGATGCTCTGTAAAGATGGAAATTGTTGGACACAACGGCGACCTTGGTATTAAGATTTTCCTTCAGGATAATCTCCTTTGAAAAAGCAACGTTTTCTCTTGTGCTGGTGGATTCCCCTTCCATATAAAGTCTGTCGGGGGAAATTCCTCTTGCTGTCAGCTCGCGGTACATACAAAGCGCCTCCGTGATGTCCTCACCGGGGCCCTGACCGCCTGAAAGCACAGCCGTTGCTTCAGGATTTTCCTTCATAAATTCCGCCGCCGCTTCAATGCGCAGACGAAGCATCTGACTCGGCTCCTCACCCTTTACCGAACAGCCGAGAATAATAAGCGTTGCATCTGAGGGAGGCGTTGCATTTATTGCATTCGCAAGAAGCACGCTTTCAGCGGCAAAAAGCAGTGTGAATGCAACATAACCCGTTATCAGCACACCTCTTAAAGCCCTTGCCCGTTTGCAGGTCCTGCATTTTTCAATAAGCCTGTCCTGAAAAATGCCCCACAGAAACAGACAGCCGAAAAACAGCATTCCCGCACCGTTTCCTATGTTCAGGATTCCGCTGAAAGCAACGGGTATAAACATCCATACCCAGCCTGCGGCGCCGATTAAAATTTTAAGCAGTCTTATAATTTTCATTTTTATCACCGATATCATATTACCCTAAAGCCCGCAAATAATCAATCGGCTTAAGCAATTCTTAATAAAAGGGTAAAGATTTCCTAAAACTGCAAATTACCCCTTGAAATCCTGCTTTTTTTGTATTATAATACCACTTACCATATATTTGCTGGTGTGGCTCAATGGCAGAGCAGCTCATTCGTAATGAGCAGGTTGCAGGTTCGATTCCCGTCACCAGCTCCAAAAAATTCCAAGTCTTCGGACTTGGAATTTTTTTATCCAAGCCGACAGGCTTGGTATATCATTGAAGGGATAACTCGTCTTTTGCGAGTTATCCCTTCGTATATCATCAACAACGGCAAGCCGTTGTTGTATATCATCACACCTTCAGGTGTGTATTTCTGTCGGCTTGATGGCATACAGCTTCTGCGAAGCTGATGATATACAATTCCTCACGGAATTGATGATATACACGGCTTTGCCGTGATAAAAACAAACACTGTTATTATCACCGCGCCATATTGAGTATTCATAAAGGATTCTCCTGTGAATACTCTTTTTTAAAAAATAAAACATATAACCCCCTATGACACTTTCAGTTTAACTGCAAAGCTGTCAGATGGGATTTTTATTTAAGTATTGAAATAATGCATACTGTTATGATATACTGATTATGCTACACAAACTGAATAATTAGAATAGCGGTATCTCTTTTTCTTTTTAAAGGGATATCTATATCCTTTTGTATCACAATTACTTTATGAGTTTTGTTAAAAATGCATACTCCACGAAGTAGTTGTGGTTTTGATACCCTTATTCTATTTCAGTTTGTGTAGCGACAATCGGAGTTTGCGTTTTATGTGCGTCGGCTTCGGTTGGCGCACTTTTTTATTTTGCGGAGATAAAAAATGTGGTATTTTATAGGGGTGTTCATAACTTAGTCCGCAAATATTAGTAAAGGATGATATGAATGAAAAAGTTCGTTGCGTTATTTTTGATTGTTGTTATGTGCGTTTCTTTGGTTGGTTGTGGCGCTAAAAAAGCAACTATTGATGATGCATGTATGGAGGCTGATGCACTTCTTGTTGAATGGAGCAAAGAAAGTTTCGCTTTTTGCTATTATGACGGCAGTTACGAAAAAGTTAATGGTGTATATTACTATATAGTAAAAGCAACAATGTCCTCAGAAGCAAGTGACAGCGAATATGTTGATTTCGTGGCTATTGATGTGTCTAACAATATTCTTAAAGAAGTGTATCCTACTCTTACAAATATCTTTTTGGAATTTGATGTTCCAGTAATGATAGTGGTTTTTGATAAATATGGTAATGATTACAGTGCTGTAGTCAATAATGAAATAGTCTATAATGAATAAAATAAGTAAAGAATAACCCCTTATGAACACTCACACCAAAAAAAGCACTTCTTTCGAAGTGCTTTTTCACATTTTTACCTCTTCACTATTCACTCTTCACTAAAAACTAATTCAGAGATTTTTCTGCGGATTTTTCTTTTTTATTGATATATTTATATATATATGCTATAATTTTAAGTTGGTGATATATATGCATAACGTCATTTTAATCGGTATGCCGGGAGCAGGGAAAAGCACCGTGGGAGTGCTTCTTGCAAAGACGCTCCTTGCAGATTTTACGGATACCGACCTTCTCATTCAGAAGGAAACAAAAAAAGCCCTCTGTGACATAATAAGCGAAAGGGGCACGGAATATTTTATAAGCCTTGAGGAAGAGGTAATATTAAAGCAGAGCTTTCTGAATTCCGTTATTGCAACGGGCGGCAGTGCCGTTTACGGGGCAAAAGCTATGGAGAAGCTGAAGGAAAACGGAATTATCATATATCTGCAGGTTGACCTGCCCGAGCTTATCAGAAGACTGGGCGACATTACCACAAGAGGAATTGCTATGGGCAAGGATACGGGAATTCCTGAGCTTTTTGCGCAAAGAAGCCCCCTTTATGAAAAATATGCAGATTTTACAATAGACTGCACGGGCAGAACTCCCGAAGACTGTGTAAGCCTTATTGCAGAAAAATTAAAGGAAAGAAATTATGACTAAGATACTTTTTGTCTGTCACGGAAATATCTGCCGGAGCCCTATGGCAGAGTTTATTTTCAAGGATATGGTAAGTAAAAGCGGTAAGGAAGATGAGTTTTACATAGAATCTGCCGCCACAAGCGAGGATGAGATTTTTATGGGAAGAGGCAATCCCGTTTATCCTCCTGCAAGGGAGCAGCTCCTTCTTCACGGAATAAATCCCGAGGGCAAGACCGCCCGAAGACTTACCGGAGCCGATTATGATAAGTTTGACCTTATAATCGGAATGGATAAAATGAATATGAGAAATATTGCCCTGATGTTGGGTGAAGACAGGGACAATAAAATAAAAAAGCTCCTTGACTACTGCGGCGGAGGGGACGTTGACGACCCCTGGTACACAGGTAAATTCAAGGAAGCTTATGAATGTATATATAAGGGCTGTAAGGCCTTGTTCAACGAATTAAACTAAGGTGCCGTCAAAAAATGCCGTGCGGAACCACACGTCATCCACCTCAAAGAACTTATCCTTGAGATAGTTAAGGATTCCTGCATCCGTCTTGAAGGTAAAGCCCGTTTTATAGGAGCAAAGGCACTGCTTTTTATAGCCGCCGTATTTTTTGTTGAGAGCGTTGGTGCCGTATTTTCCGTCACCTAAAAGAGGACAGCCCAATGAAGCAAGATGCGCTCTTATCTGATGTGTTCTGCCCGTAAAAAGCTCAACCTCAACAAGGGATAAATCTCCTCTTGTTTCAATTACGGTGTAGCCCGTTTTTATGCTTTTTCCGCCCTTGACGGCTTCTTTATGGACGGTTACGGTGTTTTTCTTTTCGTCCTTTACAAGATATCCCTCGGCAACGCCCTTCTTTTTCGGGAATCTCCCGATAGCAATACAGAGATATCTTTTTTCTATCTCACGAAGCTTGATTTTTTCATTGAGAATACGAAGCGCCTCCGCATTTTTTGCCGCCATAACGATACCTGAGGTATTGCGGTCAATACGGTTGGCAAGAGCAGGTGCAAAGGATGCCTCGCTTTTCGGGTCATACTCCCCTTTTTCGTAAAGGTAGCGCTGAACTCTCGTTATGAGTGTATCGGTATATTCGCCCTCCTCGGGATGGGAAAGAAGACCCACCTTTTTGTTGAGAAGCAGGATATTTTCGTCCTCGTATACGATACTCAGCTCCTTGCCTGCGCCCAAAAAGGAATATTTCTCTTCCTTGGGGGCAAAGAACTCGTCATTTATATACATCTGGACTATATCGCCTTCCTTGAGCCTTGTGGAGATTTCCGCTTTCTTACCGTTGAGCTTGATTCTTTTGAGTCTCAGGTACTTGTATAAAAGGGATTGAGGCAGAAGGGGTACGGTTTTGGTGATGAATTTGTCAAAGCGCTGATCTGAATCATTTTTTGTTATAATAAATTCTTTCATAGCCTGAATTTTACTACATAAATCAAATTTTTTCAAGGGTGATAATATGAAAATAATGACCTTCAACATTCTTCACTGTATGAATTACAGAACAAAGAAAATCTGCTTTGAGGATTTTGCAGAGGAGATTTTAGCTTACAACGCCGATTTTGTCGGTCTTAACGAGGTAAGAGGCAAGGGCTTTATCAAGGATTACACCGCTCAGGCACAAAAATTGGGAGCACTTACGGGTATGAGCCATTATTTCGGTAAAGCTATAAACGTGCTTGGTGTTGCACCCTACGGAAATGCATTCTTAAGTAAATATCCCGTAATTTCGGCAGAAACAATTAAAATTCCCGACCCCTCACCGAAAAAGGGCTCCGAAATGTACGAATCCCGTGCAGTAATAAAGGCTGTGATTGATGCGGGAGAAAAATATACCTTCATCGTCACCCACATGGGACTTAATCTTGATGAAAGAGAAAATGCAGTTAAAACTATTCTGTCCGTAGCACCCGAAGAAAGGTGCATTATTATGGGTGACTTCAACTGCACTCCCGAAAGTGCCGAATTGAAGCCCATTTTCGAAAAATACAGCTGCTCGGATACGGAGACTCTTACCTTCCCGTCGGACAATCCCCGTATCAAAATCGACTACATCTTTACGTCGAAGGACATCGAAATTATTGACAGAGGAACAACCACCGACGTTGTATCCGACCACTTAGGACAGTGGATTGAAATTAAGGAGAATTGAAATGACAAGAGAAGAAGCAAGGCTGAAAATTGACGAGCTGTGTGATAAGCTGAATTTCTTTTCATATAAATATTATGTTGAAAACGAAAGTCCCGTCAGTGACTATGAATACGATATGCTTCAGAGAGACCTTAAGGCTCTTGAGGAGCAGTATCCCGAATTTGTCCGCGAGGATTCCCCCAATCACAGAGTAGGCGGTGAGGTTGAAAACACCTTCGAGCCCGTGCCTCACGAGGTAAAGCTGGAAAGCCTGCAGGATGCCTTCAGCTACGATGAAATTGACGACTGGTGCAGAAGGGTTACGGATACGGTTGAGGGCTGTTCCTTTGTCGTTGAGCCGAAAATTGACGGTCTTTCAGTTTCACTTCAGTATAAAAACGGAATTTTCATAAAGGGTGCAACAAGAGGCGACGGAAACACGGGTGAGGATATCACAGAAAATCTCAGAACCGTAAAATCAATCCCCCTGAAGCTTCGCAAGGACATTGACATCACCGTAAGAGGTGAGGTTTATATGTCAAAGGAGGTCTTTTTCAGCATTGCCGAAAAGCAGGAGCAGGCAGGAGAAATCCCCTTCAAGAATCCCCGTAATGCGGCGGCAGGCTCCCTTCGACAGAAGAATCCGAAAATTACGGCAGAAAGAAATTTAAGCATATTTGTTTTCAACGTACAAAAGTATGAGGGGGCGGATTTTTCCGGCCACAAAAGCTCCCTTGATTTCTTAAAGGAGCTGGGCTTTGTGACGGTGCCCTTCTATACCCTTTGCGAGAATATCGAAAAGGCAAAGGAGGAGCTTACGAGAATAGGAGAAATAAGAAGCTCTCTTCCCTTTGACATTGACGGTGCGGTTATAAAGGTAAATGAATTTTCAGGCAGAAAGCGTCTCGGCAGTACGGCAAAATTCCCCCGTTGGGCAGTAGCCTACAAATATCCCCCCGAGGAAAAGGAAACCGTCCTCCGTGACATTGAAATAAGCGTAGGAAGAACGGGTGTGCTGACCCCCACGGCAGTGTTTGACAGCGTGCTTCTTGCAGGCTCCACAGTCTCCCGTGCTACCCTTCACAATGAAGACAGAATAAAGGACTTTTCTTTAGCACTCGGAGATACGATTATCGTCCGCAAGGCAGGTGACGTTATCCCTGAGGTTGTAGGAGTAAAGACCCATTCGGGAAACGAGATTTTCCGCTTCCCCGAAAAATGTCCCTCCTGCGGTGCGGCTGTATTCCGTGACGAGGGTGAGGCTGCCCACAGATGCAAAAATCCCGAATGTCCCGCTCAGGTGCTGCGCCTTATAATCCATTTCTGCTCAAGAGATGCAATGGATATTGAGGGACTCGGCGAAGCAATACTTGAGGTATTTGCAGAAAAGGGAATGATACGTGATGTTGCCGATATATATTCTCTGAAGGCTGAGGATATTGCAGGTCTTGAGGGACTTGGTGAGAAATCCGCAAGAAATATTCTTGAGGCTATTGAAAAATCAAAGAAAAACGACCTTCCGAAGCTTATTTTCGCATTGGGCATCAACCACATAGGCGAAAAAGCGGCAAAGCTTCTTTCCGTGCATTTCGGCACCTTAGAGAAAATTATGCCGGCTTCAAAAGAAGAGCTTCTTGAAATTGAGGGCTTCGGCGGAATTATGGCAGATGCCGTAACGGAATATTTCTCACTTCCCCAGACGAAGAGCCTCGTTGAAAGACTTACAAATGCAGGTCTTAACACAAAGAATCTTTCCGAAATAAAGGATGAACGCTTCAAGGGAATGACCTTTGTTCTTACGGGTGCGCTTTCTCTCTACACAAGGGATGAAGCCTCGGCAATTATAGAGCAGTTCGGAGGAAAAACCTCCTCCTCAGTCTCAAAGAAAACAAGCGTTGTTCTGGCAGGCGAGGATGCAGGCTCAAAGCTCAGAAAGGCTACGGAGCTCGGCATCAGGGTTATAAACGAAGAAGAATTCAAATCACTTATTGAAAACTGAAAAGGCGGTTATTATGAAAAACAGAATCTCTGAATATATTGATTCTCAGCGTGAGGATTTTCTTAAGGACCTGAAGAGTCTTGTTGACATCAGAAGCGTGCGTGAGGCACCCCTTCAGGGTATGCCCTTCGGTGAGGGTCCCGCAAAAGCTCTTGCGGAGGCCGTAAAGATTTCCGCATCACACGGCTTTGATACTATAAATTTCGAAAATTATGCAGGTGAAATCACCTACGGTGAAGACCCCGTGCTTATGCTCCTTGCTCACCTTGACGTAGTTGACGAGGGTGATTTCTGGACATACGAGCCCTACAATATGAAAATAGCTGACGGCAAGGCTTACGGCAGAGGCACCACAGACGACAAGGGGGCAATGCTCTGCTGTCTTTACGCTATGAAGGCTGTCCGTGAGCTTTTCGGCGAGCCGAAAAAGGGTGTCCGCCTTGTTATGGGCTGTGGTGAAGAGACGGGCAGTGAGGATATGGACTACTATTTCAGAAAAAGAGAAATGCTTCCCTTTACCCTCTCCCCCGATGCAGATTATCCCCTTATAAATCTCGAAAAGGGCAGATTTGCTCCGAAATTCAGAAAAACCGCAGAAAACAGCGGTGAAAAGACCGTAGCAGCCTTCCTCGGAGGCACCACGGGCAACATAGTTCCCTGCAAGTCAAGGGTTATTCTTTCGGGCATTACTGCCGAGGAAGCCAAAAAGGCAATTGAAGAAACAAGTGCAAAAACGGGCGTTCAGTTCTCTTCGGAGGAAAACGGCGGACTTCTTGAAATTTCCTCCCTCGGTGTTTCTGCCCACGCGGCACACCCCGAATCGGGAAACAATGCACAGACCGCACTTATTTCCCTTATAAACGCTCTTCCCCTGACAAAAAACGAGGCAACCGATTCCTTCCGTGCACTGGAAAAGCTCTTCCCTCACAAGGAAACGGACGGAGCCTCCCTCGGTGTTAAGATGAGCGACGAAACCTCGGGTGCACTTACCCTTAATTTCGGTGTTCTTCATTTTGAAAACGGCGTATTTACGGGAAGTCTTGATCTTCGCTGTCCCTTATGCGCTAACGAGGAAAACGTAAAGGCTGTGGCAGAAAAGACCTTCTCGGAAAACGGCTTTGCCTTTGAGGGAGATCCTTCTATGATTCCCGTACATTACGTGCCTGAGGATGCACCCGTAATAAAAACCGCACTTAAGGTTTACGAGGAATACACGGGTCTTCCCGGAAAGTGCCTTTCAATCGGCGGCGGTACCTACGTCCACGATATTCCCGGCGGTGTTGCCTTCGGAATAGAATTCCACGGCACGGATTACAGAATACACGGCGCAGACGAATTTGCGGTAATTGACGAGCTGCTTCTCACAGCAAAAATGTATGCCGCTATCATATATGAACTTTGTTACTGAGGATGTAAATTATGAACGTTGAACTTTTAGCCCCTGCAGGCTCCTTTGAAAGCCTGAAAACCGCTTTATATTTCGGTGCCGATGCCGTTTACTGCGGCGGTCCCCTTTTACAGCTTCGTGCATCGGGTGCAGGCTTTTCCTTCCAGGACCTTAAAAAGGCAGTGGAATACACCCACGAAAGAGGGAAAAAGCTGTACGTTACCGTAAACTGCTTTGCGCAGAACGAGGAAATTGAGGCTCTCGGCGACTATGCCAATACCCTTCACAGCATCGGAGTTGACGCCGTAATAGTATCTGATCTCGGTGCAGTTTCGGAAATAAAGGAAAAATGCCCCGCTCTTCCCGTGCATATTTCAACTCAGGCAAACGCCCAGAATTTCAAGACCATTGAGGTTTATCATAAAATGGGTGCGGAAAGAGTAGTCCTCGGCAGAGAAATGACGATGGAGCAGATTGAAGCTCTTCAGGGCAGAATCCCCGAGGATATGGAAATTGAGGTTTTCGTACACGGTGCTATGTGTATGGCATATTCGGGACGTTGTCTTCTCAGCTCCTTCCTTTCAAACCGCTCGGGAAACCGTGGCGAATGCTCTCAGCCCTGCAGATGGAATTACTACCTTATGGAAGAAAAAAGACAGAATATGTTCCTTCCCGTAATTGAAGAGGACGGCGCTACGGCAGTTCTCAGCTCAACCGACCTCAAAGCAATAGAATTCCTTGACAGACTTGAAAATGCAGGAGTAAAATCCTTCAAAATCGAGGGCAGAATGAAATCCCCCTATTACGTGGCAACGGTTGTGAATGCCTACCGTCATTTTATGGACGGCACGGCAAGCCTTGAGGAATGTGAAGCAGAGCTTGACTGCGCTTCTCACCGTCCCTTTGCCTCGGGCTTTTATTTCGGTGAAGCAAAGGCAGATCCCAACAACGACGGGCTTTACCACCAGACCTGCTCCTTTATCGGCATAGTTCTGGAGGACCTTGGTGACAACAGATATCTCGTTGAGCAGAGAAACCGATTTGACGTGGGTGATACCCTTGAAATTCTTTCCCCCTCGGCAATCGGCATGTCCTTTGAAATCACTTCAATAAAGGGTGCAGACGGTGAAGACAGAGAAAGTGCCCATCTTGTGCAGGAAAAGGTCAATATTTTCTGCCCCCACAAGCTTCACGAGGGCGATATTCTCAGAAGACGTCTTACATAATTGTGTCATATTGTCTTATATCTTATTGACAAAGCGGATTATTTTATATATAATAACAGAGGCTACCGACATAAATTGGTGTTTTTGTGTCCGGAAAACTCATTAAAGGAGATAGTTATATGCTTTTCTTAAACGATGTTATATTAATTTGCGTGCTTTCCGCTCTCGCAGGCGCAGGTGCTGTTTTTGCTTTCTTTTTCTTCAGAAACAAGGGCAAGAAGAGTGCTGATGATATGAAGCCCTCCGACAAGAAGAATATCATCCTCGGTCTTCGCGACAATGCAGAAGTTTTTGCAGACCTTCTTGAGCCTCTCTTCATTCTTGCTTCCGGCAGAACAGAAAGAAAGGACGAAATCCTTGACGGCTGGTACGAAAGAGTTAATGCTCTTGAGGACAACAAGGAATTCAAGGAGTCCTTCGTTAAGAAGTTCGGCGAAATCGCTTCCTTCAAGGGTAAGAAGGGTAAGTACGTAAAGTGCGCAGGCAGAATCCTCAAGTACTGCTACAAGGCAGGCATTGAGCGTGACGACGACTGCGTTGTTACAGCAGACGAAACAACAGCTGAAAAGTACGACATCATCGGCGCAGGTTCAATTGAAGCAGGTAAGACTTACGACGTATTCGTACCCTACTGGGAGCTTGAGATTGAAACAAAGGACGAAAACGGTGAAGAAATCGAAACCGAAACAGTTCTTTGCAAGGGTGCTATCAGATAAGCTTATGCAATATTGAAGAGGTAACACAAAAGTGTTACCTCTTTTTTTTATTATAAATTGAAAAAGGCCTTGATTCTTTCCCTTGTAAGGGGAAGCTTTTCCTTGGCGGAAGGCTTTTCGGTCTTCTCCTCAAAGCCGTCAATAAGGTCGGTTGTAACGGCTATGCCCTCACCTTCAAGAATCCGCACACAGGCATCATACCACGCAGTATCACTGTTTGCTCTTGAAAAGCAAAGAGAAAGCACGTCTCTGAAGCCGATGCACGAGCAGGTAACGGCAAGACCGTAGCGTCTTGTGTCACCGTTTACAAACTGCAGTCTTTCCACGTCGGAAGAAAGAGCTTCGGGCAGATTGCAGGCTCCGTAATTTGTAAATATGGTGGTAACACCTGCGTGGGTGTTTTTCTGCATTGCTCGCATAACGGGCTGCTTGATGAAATTGGGGACTATTCTTATTACGGGGTTATTCACAAGAGCGCCGTATTTGTTTATGGTTTTCTGCAGCTCCTCACGTCTCAGCTGTGCTTTCAGCTGTCCTCTTGTGGCATCAAGAATTTCTCTGAGGCTTACGTCCTGCCTGCCCTCGGGACAGAAGGTCACGAAGGTCTGCACGGTGAAATTCCTAAGTGTCATTGTGGGGAAGAATCTTCTTAAGCTTACGGGAGTTGCAATTGTTATGGGATGAGCTATAGGCTTTTCCTGACTTTTTATAATACCGAGTATAAGAATTGCCGTCATATACTCCGTAACCGTCATTTTTTCCTTGTGGGCAAGCTCCTTTATCCTCTCTGTGCTCATTCTTGCAAAGAGAAGACGGGTAACACCCTCCTCATACTCCTCGGGGAAATGAAAAGCCTTCTGACTTTTGTCCTTTGCCCTTTCTCCGCCCTTTACGTAGTAATCGCCGAAGGAATCCGCAACATTGAGAGCCGCATCCTCTTCCGTTACGTATTCACCTGCTTCGCCCCTTCTGAGCTCATTATATCGGGTAAGAAGCGCCTTGAAATATATAATAATGCCCTTACCGTCACCGAGAGAATGGGAGCAGTCTATATTTATCCTGTTTTTCTTGTAGGTTATCCTGAAATCGGGGGTACCGTCCTTTCGAAGGACAATGGGCTTCATACCGAAGCTTTTTTCCTCGGCTATTTCGGGAAGCTTTTCCGACTCAACGAGATAATTCCAGAAGAAGCCTCTTCTGAGATAAGCATAAATGGCAGGATAATAGGGCTTCAGGTCCGATACAGCTCTTCTGAGAGCCGCGGGGTCTATATCGTGATTAAAATATGCACTGAAGCGAAAGGTTCTTCCCCAGCTCTTATCGGAGAGCGAGGAAAACATTATTGCCGCCGTATCAACCTTGAACCATCTGAAATCTGCCATTATAAACCTCCGCAAGAATACACTATACAGCATAATACCACTTTATCACCTTTTTTTCAACATAATTGAAAGAATTAACGGAAAATTAATTTTACAATCCATTACTTGACTGAAATATGTAATTTGTTTATTATATTGTTATATAACAGCAAAGGAGTTTCTTATGAAATACGACATTTTAAGCTTTATAAGAGGTATCATTGCAAGCATCACTGCATTTTTTGTAGGACTCGGAGGCTTTTCAGGCGGTACAACCGAGCCCACCGAGCCCCTTCCCGAAAATCAGATTTTTGCATACAGTGAGACAGCGGCTGACTACACCCTCAGCATTGACCCCGAGGATGAAATTCACGATATAAGTGACCTTCTTTTCGGCATTTTCTTTGAGGATATCAATTTTGCCGCAGACGGCGGTCTTTACGGAGAAATGGTTGTAAACCGCTCCTTCCAGTATACGGAGCTTGCCGTAGATGACCAGCTTTACGGCTGGAGCACTGTGGGAGAAGCGGTAAACGAGGTCATAAAGGACGATGCGGAAAACTACCTTAATATAAATAACACCAACTACCTTGTGATAAAAAATACCTCTGCCGGAAAGGCAGGCATCGAAAACAGGGGCTTCCTTGACGGAATTGCTGTAGAGGAAAATGAAAATTATAATATTTCATTTTATGCAAAAGCCGAAGACTACAGCGGAAAATTCACGGTGCGCCTTGCAGTAAACGGTGAAGTGCAGGCAGAAAAAATTCTTATTGACGAAATTTCCGAGGAGTGGAGCAAATACACTCTCACAATTACCTCCCCCGTCACCGCTACTCAGGGTGTGACCCTTCAGCTTCTTATTGACGAGGGTGAAGTGTGCTTTGATATGATTTCAATGTTCCCCGAAAACACCTTCAAGGGCAGAGAAAACGGTATGCGACAGGATTTAGGTGAAATGCTCGAGGAGCTTCAGCCGAAATTCCTGCGCTTCCCCGGCGGATGTATAATTGAGGGCTACGACGATGACTCTGCCTATGACTGGAAGGATTCAATAGGTGTTGACGAAAACCGTGAGCCTCTTCTCTTCAACGGCACCTACGGTGATGTTGCAGCAAGAAAACAAGGCATTAATCTCTGGACAAATATTGCGGCAACCGATGACCCTCTTCCCTCCTTTATGAGCTACGGTCTCGGCTTCTATGAATATTTCCAGCTTGCAGAGGATATAGGTGCTATCGGTGTACCCGTTCTTAACTGCGGACTTTTCTGTCAGATGAGAGGCAAGGGCCCCGTGGAAATGTACACTCCCGAATTTCAGCGTTATATAGACGATATGCTTGACCTTATTGAATTCTGCCGCGGTGACGAAAGCACCGTATGGGGCAAGGTAAGAATTTCTATGGGTCACGAGGAGCCCTTTGAGCTCAAGTATATCTGTATCGGCAACGAAAACGAGGGCGAGGTTTATTTTGAAAGATATTCCGCATTCTTAGAGGAATTCAACAAGGCGAAGGCTGAAAATCCCGAATTATACGAGGGACTTGAGCTTATATATTCAGCAGGCACGGACGATGCAACAAGCGGTGCGCAGTATCTTCCCTCCTACGAATATGCAAAAAATGAGCTCACGGAAATGATCTCCGAAAACGTCCTTGATTTTGCAGGGGCAACAGATCAGCATTACTACAACGACCCCGTATGGTTCTTAAGAAATGCCGATTATTACGATGAAGACAACTACAAGCGTAATTTCACGGAAATGACCGATACTATGTACGGCGGCGGACTGAACGTATTCTTAGGTGAGTATGCAGCAAGATCAAACCGCCTTGAAGCGGCACTCGCAGAAGCCGCATATATGACGGGTCTTGAAAGAAACGGTGACATTGTAAAAATGGCGGCTTACGCTCCCCTTTTCGGACAGCTTACGGCTACACACTGGTCACCCGACCTTATATGGTTCAATAATCATCAGGTAACGGGCTCAATCAGCTATTATGCACAGAAGCTGTTCAGCACCAATCAGGGCACAAAGGTGCTTTCACACGAGCTTTCGGGTGCGGAGATTGACGAGGGTGACATCACGGGCAAGGTCGGTGTCGGCACGTGGTACACCTCTGCTGAATTCGATAACCTTACCGTAACTGACAACAAAACGGGAAAAACCCTCGCTAAGGACAAATTCTCCATTAAAAATATGTGGTGGAACTGGGAAACACCCACGGGCGGAGACTGGAAAATCAAGAACGGAAAGCTGAATCAGCTTGATACCTGGATGGAATACAGTGATACGGGAAGCGTTGCTTACTTCGGCGACGACACGTGGACGGATTACACCTACACCCTTGAAGCTACGAAAACAGACGGTGAAGAGGGCTTCCTTATCCACTTCGGCGTAAAGAATACGGGCAACAATTATTTCTGGAATCTCGGCGGTTGGGGCAACACGAGAAGCGTTGTCCAGAAGATAGAAAACGGAATAAAGTCCGAAATTTTTGCCACAAACACAGATTTCACCGTTGAAACGGGAAGAACCTATGAAATTAAAATTGAGGTTGCAGGCACGCTGGTAAGAGGCTATATTGACGGTGAGCTGCACTTCGAATACGACTTTGATGACGATGCTTACGCCGAGTGCTACAGCGTTGTCAGCACCGATGACACGGGTGACGTTATAGTAAAGCTCGTAAACGTGACGGGGGACGTAAAGGCAGTTGCAATTGACCTCGGAGAAACGGCAGTTGAAGCTACTGCTACCGTTCAGCAGATGAAGGGTGACGACCTCGGAAACGACAACATCTTAGGTGCCGAGGAGGACTGCAAAATCGAGGAATTTACAATTGACGGAATCTCCTCACAGTTCAACTACACAATGCCTCAGTACAGTGTTACGGTTATAAGACTGCACAGAGGAAATTAAAAGCTAAAAATAAGGGGTTCCTGCAGGAACCCCCATTTTTCATTTTTCAGTATTATTTATTCTTACGGAATCTGATTTTTTGTAGACAAACTGTGGCCAGCGGACTGCAGGCTCACCGAGAGAGCAAAGCCATTTGCAGTAATACTGTAGCCCGTCTTCCGTGAAGACCATAACGTCGGGCTGAATTGTCAGGACACATATTTCTTCATACCCGGGCTCCTCAATTACAAGCACAACGAGCCTCTCACCGTCAAAGGCAAAACGGCTGTTGCCTGAAAAATAATCTCTGTCGGCTATAGTTTCGGGCGGCATTGCACCCGTAAGAGCCGATTCATATTTTCCGTCGTCATTTCTTTTAACAACGTTGAAATCAACGCTGTTTTTTATGAACACAAAGAAATCCTCATTCTGATTTACCGATACGTATTCATCCTCGTAAAAATCGAAAAGCTCAACCACGGAAATGTCCGTCATTGTGGCAATATCAATAACGTGCAGGACATATCTGCCGTTTTCGTGCAGGGTAAGGTAAAGCTCGTTTCTTTCCTCATCCTTCATAAGCGCCCTGACGGTAGATGTTGCAGGAATGCTGTAAACGGTTTTCATTTCCTCGTATTTTACGTCATTCTCCGTTAAGGGCAGAGCATATATACCGTAGCCGCCGGGAATAAGCGACGTATCAACAACACGCTTTTCTTCCCCCTGATCATGCTTTGTTATTTCATTTCTGAAGGTAAAATAGAGCATATCGGAAAATACTGCATTGTAAAAATCGAAATCGAAGCTTCCCGAATAGGCACCGCCGTAGGAATAGGTACCGCCCTCGTGCCTGTGTATGCGGATTTCACGGACGTCATCTTCGTGCACGGGAATTTTCAGAAAGTCTCTCATTGCCTGGAGAAAGCTGTTTCCGCGGCTGTAGGATATTCCCGAATAGCTGTAGCTGCCGACGTCATCGTAGCCCATTGCCGTTCTCCATGAAAGGGACATTTCATCCACGGAAAAATCAAAATTCACGGGATAATATTCGAAATAATCCTTCATTCTGATTGTCATTGTGCGGATATCTCCGTCCTTCATAACCTCACCTTTAAGAGTCTCAATGTCGCTTTTCAGCTGACGGTTATCGTTTTTCAGATCCAGAAGATTGTAATTTGCATTGGTGATGCCGTAAAGCCTGTAGGCTTCACCCTTGTTTGACACTATTGTATTATACTCATATTCCGTTTTAGTTTCCCCCAGAGGAGTAAACTCAACGCTCCAGTTGAGCTTTTCGTTATGAGTAAACTCCATATCTGCGGTGACACCCTGAAGATTTCTTCTGTCACCCCATTCATCAATAACGGTAAAGGTAACGTTATCACTCTCTTTCACGAGGGCAACGCCCGTAACCGTAACGAGAGAGGCACCGAGAAGCAGGAGCACCAAAAGAAAGCACAGAACTCTCTTCATAGTCACACCTCCTCACCCATAATGTCTGAAAGAGCCTTTCCTACTCTGTCGGGGCGGTAATGATAGGTTTCCTTTATATAAGTCATAAGGGACTTGCCCTCATTTTCAAGAGCCTCAGCAGTTTTGTCTCCGATAATTTCACCCTCACGGATAAGAATTGCACGGCCGATAAAGTCCGACACCTCTTCAATAAGATGTGTTGAGAGAATAACGGTTTCGTTTTCATTGAGAATGCCCGAAAGCACCTTATAGAAATCCTCGCGGTTGAAAACGTCGTTTCCTGCAAAGGGCTCATCCATAAAAATGTAATCAGCTCCCTGAGAAAGGGCTAAAATTACCTCAAACTGATTTTTCTGTCCTGTCGAAAAATGCTTTAACGCCTTGTGCATCGGAAGCTCAAAAAACTCCATAAGACTTGAAAATCTCTTGTCTGAAAACTTCTCGAAATGCTCTCGGTAAAAATCTCTGTGAGCGGCAGCCGAAAGATTTGGGAAGAAGGAGTGCTCGCTTGTCGCGAATGAGAGCTTCGCGATATTCTTTTTGCTTATAGCCTTTTAATGCTGTTTTTCATCCGATAACCTCATCAACAAAATACGCATTTGTCCAAGCCCTTTTCCCGTCATGTGACTCTACGGTTATTCTGAAATAAATTTCGTCGGGCCCAACGAGGAAGGTTGCCTCTGTAATAAGTTCACCCTCAGGTGCTTTTATTC